>CAZSZE010000049.1:0-32133 GCA_964610645.1 uncultured Enterobacterales bacterium
GGTGTCTCCCCACCGTCGCCGAAGGGGACATGGAGAGGGGATACCGCATCCCCCCTGCTGGGTGTCTCCCCACCGTCGCCGAAGGGGACATGGAGAGGGGATACCGCATCCCCCCTGCTGGGTGTCTCCCCACCGTCGCCGAAGAGGACATGGAGAGGGGATACCGCATCCCCCCCGGTGGATGTCCCCGTGGAAACAACCCGGTACCGATTGCTTTGGCGTCGAAGCCCCGTGCCTACCCCGCAACCTCATCCTGGATGTAGGTCTTCCCTGTGTAGCGCATCGCTACCGGGATGAAGAGCAGCGCTGTCGCCAGCATGCACACGCTGAAGAAGAGGTAGTAGTCGGCACCGGCCAGTTTGGACGATCCGTCCTCGTTCTGGATGAAGAAGTTCACCGCCGAAACAAAGACGTTGCCCAGGGACACGCTCATCAGGAAGAAGGCCATGACGAGGGACTTCATCTTCTTGGGGGCCTGCGTGTAGGAGAACTCAAGGCAGGTGATCGAAACGAAGACCTCGGCCGTGGTCATGATGGCGTAGGCGAAGAGCTGCCACGCGATGTTCACCGAGGCGCCTGAAGCAAGGCGGGTCTCGATCCACGCCGGAATCAGAAAGGCCGGCACCGTCAGGAAGAACCCGATTCCGATCTTGCGCAGGGGGGTCAGGGGCCAGAGCTTGTTCATCAGGGGGTAGACGCCGGGCCATCGGATGGCCTTGACCCCGTTGAACACGGGAATCAGGATCATGATCATGATCGGGTTGATGGACTGAATCTGGGAAGGCAGCCACTCAAATCCCAGGAACTGGCGGTCCATCTGCTCGGCCTGGAGAACCCAGGCAGAACCGGTCTGATCGAACAGCGCCCAGAACATCGCCACAAAGGCATAGATCAGGAAGAGCTTGCCCATGGAGCCGATGCCTTCCTTGGAGAAGGTCTGCTTGATGAACTCCATGCCACCCGGCGGAATGTGGATGAAGACGTTTCGACCCATCCAGAAGAAGATGGTCGCCAGCGCCATGAGAACGCCCGGCACGCCAAAGGCCACGTGGGGGCCGTATTTGGCAAGCAGCCAGGGGGTGAGCATGGTGGAGACAAAGGCCCCCAGGTTGATGGCGAAATAGAACCAGCCAAAGACCTTCTCGAGCAGCTTGGCGTTGCTCTTGCCAAACTGGTCCCCCACGTGGGCCGACACGCAGGGCTTGATGCCGCCGGATCCCAGGGAGATCAGCCCCAAGCCCAGGGCCAACCCCATGCGGGTCTCATCCAGCGCCAGGGTCAAGTGCCCGGCGCAGTACACCATCGACAGCAGCAGGATGGTCTTGTACTTGCCCAGGAACGCATCGGCGATGATCGCGCCCAAGAGCGGCGTGAAGTACACCGCCGAGGTGAACATGTGGTAGTAGCCCTTGGCCTCGTCGGGACCCATGAAGTCCGCTGCGCCCCCCGCGTCCAAGAGGTGCTTGGTCATGAAGATGATCAGGATTCCCTTCATGCCGTAGAACGAGAACCGCTCGGCGGCCTCGTTGGTCACGATGTACGGAATGCCCTTGGGCATTTCCGTGGAAGGGACCGGCGCTGTCAGGTACTGCTTCTCTTGGGCCATGGGGGCGCTCCGGGCGATGGGAATCCGTGATTCCGCGGTTTGTCCGCCGCCAAGCTATCTCGTCCAGGGGGATCTGGTTAGGGTGAGGCCCCACGGAGGCCCCATGGCCTGGGACATCGACTCCTGGCAGACCAAGCCCATCGTGCAGCAGCCGGTCTACGCAGACCCGGCAGCGCTGCGTGAAGCGATTGCCGTCGTGGCTGCGCTTCCGCCCCTGGTTCATCCCGGGGAGGTAGACGCTTTGAGAGGCCAGCTTGCCCAGGCAGCGAGGGGAGAACGCTTCCTCTTGCAGGCCGGGGATTGTGCAGAGCGATTTGTCGACTGCGCCCGGGAGCCCATTCAAAACAAGCTGCGCATCCTGCTGCAGATGAGCCTGGTGCTGACCTGGGGGGCCCGCACTGGCGTCATTCGCGTGGCCCGTATGGCCGGCCAGTACGCCAAGCCCCGCTCCCGCCCTACCGAGGTTGTGAACGGAGAGGAAATTCCCAGCTACCGGGGGGACATCGTCAATGGCCACGACCCGGCGGATCGGGAGCCGGATCCAAAGCGCCTCGTCCAGGCCACCTTCCACGCGGCCGCCACCCTCAATTTCGTGCGGTCCCTGGTGGATGGAGGTTTTGCTGACCTGCGGCACCCGGAGCACTGGGACCTTGGCTTTGTCCGCAGCGACAGGCACCGTGCCGAATACCAGGACCTGGTGGAGCGGCTCCTGGATGCCCTGGAGTTCATGCGGGCAGCGGATGCGGGTCGGGAACATGCCCTGCGGACCGTGGATCTCTACACCTCCCACGAGGGGCTCTTCCTTCCCTACGAGGCTGCCCACACCACGGCCGTCAATGGCAGGCACTACAACCTGGGCGCCCACATGCTCTGGATTGGGGACCGCACCCGCCAGCTCGATGGAGCCCACGTGGAGTACTTCCGGGGGATTGCCAACCCCATCGGCATCAAGGTTGGCCCGACCATGGAGCCCGCGGAGTTGGTGGACCTTCTGTCCGTCCTGGACCCCCACCAGGAGCCGGGACGGATCACCCTCATCACCCGGTTTGGTCATGAGGCCATCGCCGACTGTCTGCCGCCCCTCGTGGAAGCGGTGCAGGCCGCGGGTCGGTCGCCCGTGTGGTCGACGGATCCGATGCATGGAAACACCACCCCCACTGAGGAGGGATTCAAGACCCGCCACTTCTCCCACATCCTCTCCGAGATTCGGCAGGCCTTTGAGATCCACGCCGCGGCCTCCAATCCCGTGGGGGGCGTCCACCTGGAGCTGACGGGGGAGGATGTCACCGAGTGCACCGGCGGGGCCCAGGGCCTGGAGGCCAGCGACCTCTCCCGGAACTACGAGACCTTCTGCGACCCGCGCCTGAACTACGCACAGAGTCTTGAGGTGGCGCTGCTTCTTGCCCGCCGCCTGTCCAATTCCCGCTGACTGCTGGGCAGCCCTTGTCGATACGGCCTCCAGGGCCCATGATGTGCAGCAGGGCAGATCAAGGAGCCAACCATGCATGCTTGCACCGATTGTGGACGCCACCACCGGACCCTGGACACGGCGTGTCCCTTCTGCGGAAAGAACCGCTCCCTGGGCAAGCTGGGCACGGCCCTGACGGTGGCCTTTTTTCCGGTGGTGCTCGGCGCTTGCTATGGCCAGCCGTACTCCGACTCACTGTACGAGGACCTGGACACCTCCCTCACGCCCCAGGACATTGACGGCGACGGGCACCTTTCCGACGAGGACTGCGATGATGGCGATCCCGACGTGAATCCCGATGCGGAAGAGCTGTGCGACGACGGAATCGACAACAACTGTGATGGCGATGTCGACGAAGATGAGTGCACCGTCGAGTAGGCTTCAACCGTGGGGCAACAGCCCCATGCCGATCATGCCGAGCCCGAGCCCCAGGACCAGGCACACCTGCTCCAGTCGCTGCTGAGCGGCGTTTTCGCGGCTGTGAAACAGCACGTGCAGCAGCATGCCGGCCACCCCGGCCAACACCAGGTCACTGGCGCGTTCGAACCCCGCGAGATGGACCCCGGCCCACCCCCCCGCCACGGTGGCCACCGACAAGCACAGGACGGCCCACCAGGGACCCTTCTTTCCCCATACACCCGTGAGCCATCCATAGAGAAACAGGGCCAACGGCAGTCGGTGGGCGGTCACCGCAACACTCATGGGGATGGCATCGCCCCCCCCCTGGACAATCCCCAGGGCTGCCCCGTCCAACAACGCATGCAGGGACAGGGCACCCACCACGAGGGTGGCTGCACCCGCCCGGTTCGACAACTCCGAGGTGATCAATGGCGCCCCGGCCCCAACCAGCACCAGGCCCACCATCAGCGCATCTCCCTCGCGCAGAAGCACCGGAAGGACATGCCCCAGAATCAGGACGGCCACGACCCCCCGGGACAACCCTGAGAGTGCAGCGGTTCCGCGGGGGCTCTGGCTGGCCAGGGTCGCCAACCCCGTGCCAGCCACCAGGGCCAGCACAGAAACCAGGATCGCCAGGGTGGGCATGCCTACTCCAAGTCCCGGCCAGCGGACTTCAGCTTGCGTCCCACAAGCGCCTTCCAGGCTGGCCAGGGGAGCGCGTCATGGGCCAGGATCTGCGGGCGGGTCAAGCGGCCGGTCGGAATGCGAAGCGGCGGGTTCTTTTCCTCCAGCCCACGGCGGATCGCCCGGACCACGGTCTCTACCGGCTCGGGTGAGGAAAAGGCGGTGTCCCGCAGAGCCTCCAAGCGGCGGGTCAGGTCCGCGTAGGGACCAGTTCCCACCCGGGGTCCCCGCGCGCTGGAAGTGGCAAATCCGCTCTCCGTGGCCCCCGGCTCCACCAGGACCACCCGCACCCCCAGGGGCTCCACCTCCAGGGACAACCCCTCCGTCCATCCTTCCAGGGCGAACTTGGTGGCGTTGTACAGCGAGGAACCCGGCGCGGCACGGCGTCCAGCCAGGGAGGAGATCACGACGAGTCTTCCGCCGCTGGCCCGCAGGTGGGGAAGCGCAGCCCGGGCGCAGGAGAGGACGCCGAAGAAATTCACGTCGAACAGGTCACGCATCTGGTCCTCGTCCAGATCCTCAAAGCATCCGAACAGGCCCAGGCCAGCACTGGCCACGATGCCATTCAAGTGACCGTGCTGCGACACCACCTCCGCCACGACCCGGTCCACCTCCACGCTGTCCCGGACATCCAGCTGCATCACCTCCACGCCGGCGTCTTCCAGATCCTTGCGCCCCGCCTCAGATCGCAAGGTGCCGATGACCGTCCATCCCCGGGAGGCAAGGTCCAGCGCTGCGGCCTTGCCGATGCCCCGGCTGCAGCCGGTGATGAGGACCGTGGGTGACTGCACGGCGGGTCCTAGGAGGGGTCCATTGTGGCCAGGGTGCAGCAGGAAACCCCCGGGGCAACCCAGGCTCTCTCGCACAGGGAAATCACCACCGAGTCGGCAGCCGCCTCCAGGGTCTCCAGGCGCTGGCCCGAGAGGGCGCGTACCTCGGCAAGCACCTGTCCCGTCTCCAGGACATCCCCGGGTTTCACGAGGATGTGCAAGACGCCAGCCGTGGAAGCCCGGGGCCCCGCTGCCCGTCGCCACGGACCGCCGTCTACCCGGGAGGCGTGCTGCGGGGCGGGCGCCTTGGCAATGCCCGCTTCCGTGAGAATCCCCAGTACAGCGGTCACGGTGGTTTCCACTGCCACCGGATCAAGCATCAGGCGAGGCCCGGCCTCGATGGTGACCGCTGGAATAGCCATCTCATTGGTTGTGGCCCCTGCCAGGGAGTGTTGCAGTCCGTAGTGGAGGTACTGCTGATCTGGGTACTCCCGCAGCACGGTGAGTCCTGAGGCGCGGGCGAGGTTCTCACACTCGTGCTCCAGGCGAAGTCGCCGGGTTCCCCCCAAGGAGACCGCCCGGTCCACGATGGCGTAGGGAATGGCTGCGGGTGCATCCGCGTGGAGGTCCACGACCAGGTCGGGCCTGCGTCCCCGGAGCTCCTCCCAGATGACCCGCGCCAGGCGCTGGGCGGGAGGGCCGTCCGCCCGACCTGGAAAGAGGCGGTTCAGGTCTGGGCCGTCGGGAGGGACCTTGCGGGTCCGTGCTGCCAGTCCATCTGGATTCAAGGAGGGGTACAGGTGCACCCGCCCCGCCTTGAGTGTGCCTTCCAATACCTCCGCCAGGGCATGCACGGCCCCCACGCCGGTGATCTCGTCTCCGTGGACATTGGCTGTCACCAGGGCGGTCGGCCCTGGACGGGTGGCCTCCACAGTGATCACGGGGATTTCCCGAGAGGGGCCCTCCACCGAGGAGGGGATCTTCAGGGTGTCCAGGCTCTGGGGCATGGCGGTGACTAACCTGCGTCAGGGGCGGGTGACCCGCCAGACGCCCAGTTTGAGGTACCGCCCCTCGGGAAAGCGGGTGTCGGCGGGAAAGTCGGCAGCCTGGCCCCCTTCTCGAAGAAGCTGCAGGGAGCAGCCCGTCTTGCGGGCGCCGGTGCGCACCAGGTTGTGAAAGTCCCGAGGACTCATCTCGCCCTGGTTGGTGGAGGCAATGAGCCAGCCCCCATCCTCCAGCACCCGGATCGAGCCCGCCACAAGTGTGGGCAGCGCCTGCTTGATGGACAGGGGGCCTTCGGGTCCGTGGGAAAAGCTGGGCGGATCCAGGATCACCCGGTCGAATCGCTCGCCCTTCCTCCGCAGTCGGTCAAGCACCTTGCGCACATCGCCGCTTTCAAAGGTGTGGAGGCCCGGATCCAGGTCGTTGGCTTTGAAGTTCTCTTCTGCGCGATCCAGGAAGGAGGCCGAGAGGTCGACTGTGAAGGTCTCCGTGGCCCCATGAAAAGCAGCAGCCACGGAGAAGAACCCCGTGTGGCCAAAGAGATTGAGCACCCGTGTCCCTTCCCAGTAGGGCTCCAGCCACGCCCGGTTGTCCCGCATGTCGCAGAAGATTCCAATGTCCTTGCCCGATCCCGGCCGGACGAGGCAGGCAATGCCCCGCTCGGTGACCCGCACATCGCCGGCGGGGACATGGCCGCGAACAAGGCCTGCTTCCCCGCCACCCTTCCAGGAGTCCCTGGGATCCGGTCGCCAGGCCAGGAAGATCCCCCGGGGGGAGAGACGCTCCTCCAGGAGGTCACACAAGGGGTCCAGCAGGCGCCGAAGAGAGGGGGCATCCAGGGAGACCACCAGGAAGTGTCCGTAGGCATCCACCCGAATGCCGGGCAGGCTGTCGTTCTCAGCGTTGACCCATCGAAAGGCGCTGGTGTCGGCGCCGATCAAGCGGCGGCGCAGGGAGAAGGCGCGATCCAGGCGTTCTCCCAGCAGCGCCGCGTCGATGGGCCCGTGGTCGCCCCGAAATCTCCGGACGGCGATCCAGCCCTCGTCCCAGATTCCCGTGCCGTGTTCCGCACCCTTTTCGCTCCGGATGCGAACCATGTCGCCGGAGCGCACCTTGGGGGGCTTTGCAACCAATTCCTTGGGGTAGACCCAGTCGAATCCCTGCTCCAACCAGCGGCTGGAATACCCGTTCACCACCACGTGGGTTTCCTGCGAGGTGGAGCGGCTCCGGGAATCCTTTGAGCGACCGGGATATTCTCGCGCCATGGACCGCCCTCGCTTCGACTCATTCCATGCGGGACTGCACACGGACTTCTACCAGCTCGTGTTGTCGGCGGTCTATCACGCGGACGGTCTTTGGGGGGAGGCCACCTTTGATCTGTACGCCCGGGACATGCCCGCGAACTACGGATTTCTCGTGGCGGGGGGCATTGTCGAGGCGGTGGATGCAGCGCTGGATCTCTCCTTTTCCGACGAGGATGTGGAGTGGCTTCAGGGGGAAAAGGCCTTCGCCCAGATGTCACGGGGCTGGTGGGAGTCGTTGCGCCACTTGCGGTTTACCGGCGACATCCACGCGGTGCGAGAGGGCACCGTGGTCTTTGGGAACGAGCCCTTGATGCGAATTACGGCGCCCCTCGTGCAGGCAAGCTTGTTGGAGACGCGCCTGGTGCAAGCGGTGACCCATTGCACCGGGGTGGCTACGCGGTCGGCTCGCCTCGCCCAGGCGGCAGAGGGGCGGCGGATCTACGAGTTTGGTTCCCGACGACAGCCGGGCGCTGAAGCAGCACTGCGTTCCGCTCGCGCGGCCTATGTGGGGGGCTGTGCGGGGACTTCCTGCACCCTGGCGGGAGCGGTCTACGGCATTCCGGTGATGGGCACCCTCTCAGAGACCTACATGGCGGTCTACGACGATGATCCTGCAGCCCTGGAGGCTTTTCGACTCCATTTCCCGTCGGTAGGGTTCGTGGCGCTGCCCGATGGGGACCCCCTTCATGGGGTCACCCGGCTGACCCCCTTCAAGGATGCAATCCGAATTGTGCGGGTGGATCACTGGGACCTGGTTCAAGCCGCCACCATGGTGCGAGAGGCTCTCGACCGGGAGGGCATGGAGCACGTGAAGATTCTCGGGAGTGGATCCCTGAACGAATCAAAGATGGCGCACGTGGTCTCCCGCGGCGCTCCGGTGGATTTCTTTGCCGTGGGCAGGGAGGTCTCCGTGGGAGGTGCGGGGTCTGGAATTTCCCTGGCCTATCGGCTCGCAGAGATCTTTCGTGGCGTCTCACAAGAGGGCGTCACACGCCCGGGCGCTTCGATGTACCCCTGCAGAAAGCAGATTGTGCGGGGGCCAAGTGGGGATGTCTTGTGCCTCGCGGATGAAGCAGATGGCCTGCAGGAGCAGGGGGGGACCTCCTTGTTGGAGCCCATGGTCCTCCAGGGGGAGCGCCTGGTGGCGGCGGAGGACCCGACCGTGGCAGCCTCTCGGTGCGTGACGCAGCTTTCGCGGTTGCCAGAAGGGGTGCGACGCCTCGAAGCACCAGACGCGTGGCCCCTGCAGATCAGCGACGGGTTGGCGGCTGCCGCCCTGCGCTAATCGAAGACTTCGGGCTGCCGGAGGGCCACAACGCTGGTGCCGGTCACAATCAGATCACCCACGTTGGCATCGCAGCTGCCCTCCACCCGCCGAAATCCTCCGGTCTCCTCGAGGAGCCAGGTGGGACAGCGGTCGTGCAACGCTCTCACAATGCAGGCCCCACCGTTCCCCACTTCGATGCTGGCCTGTCGACGACCTGCAAGGGCTCGGTCCAACGTAAAGCCGCTCTCCCGGGCGCGGGCTGCGCGGCTGCCGGTGCACCAGCGGATGTTGTCCTGGCCTCGCCGGTCCGGGAGGGCAATCCCCGGGTGGTTGGGCTCTCGGCCCAACTCGGTCCTTTCGCCTTCATTCACCCCCAGACGCAGGGGAGTGTCTGAAAGCATGACTCCCGCATAGGCCCCGGTCAGAGCCCGGAACTGGATCGGTCCGCTGGGGGTGAGAATGGTGGCGCCGTTTCGCAGCAATTCCGAGGCGCCGCTGGTCATGACCTTTCCACCTACTTCAATGCCATTGGCCAGGGACTGCACCTGGACTCCCTGGGGGGAGATGTCGATTCGCATGACGGCCTGTGGCGAGCCATTGACCCAGCGACCATCGGAGAGAAGGTCGTAGGTATAGCCCCCCACCACGTTGGCCATGGGAACCGAGGGCAATGCCAGCCCGGCCATGACGAGGTCCATGTCCGCGGCTTCCGCAGTGTCCAGGATGATGGTGTGGGTGCCGACCGGCTTCTTGATTTCGGCCCGGGTGGACTCGATGGCCTTCTTGATGGAATCGGTCTTGCCAATGACCATGCCGCGGCCGTAGCCCACCCATGCATGGCGGTCCACGGGGGGCAGGGCGTAGGCTGCCAGCCAGAGCTTTCCGGGGTCGAGCACCGGCAACGAATCCACGGCGCGGGACAACTCCACCGAACCCGCCTCGAATCCCAGGAAGAGCACGCAGGGATCCGGGGGGAGTGCCGGGGAGGCCTCACCTGCCTTCAGAATCGAGAGGGTGCCCTTTTTGGCGGCGCTTGAGACGGGTGCTGGCAACCAACAGCCCGAGACGGGAATGGCCCGGAAGAGGGGAACGTCCCCTGGAATGCCCTTGAGCTGGAAGCTCCCCACCACCTCCCAGGGAATCTCCGAGTTGTTCATGCACAGCTTGGTGCTTTCCGAGAACCACACCTGGCCGGCGGGGGTCTTGGAGTTGATTCGCGCCGACAGGTTCACCATGTCGCCAAAGGCGTCCCCATCGATTTCCTCGATGTCACCCGTGGCGCAGCTCACCCGGATCTTCATGCCCCCGCCGCGCAGGCCTTGCTCCACGGCCTCCAGGGACATGCGGATGGCGTCTGTCGCGCAGGAGAAGAGTGCCATGTACGAGTCGCCCAGGTTCTTCACCACCTGGCCACCGTGCCGCTCGATGAGCCCGATTACGACCCGTTCGTGCTCCGACAGCAGCTCGCGCAGGCTCTCCCGATCCGACCGGGACACCGTGTCGGTGTAGCCCGCCAGATCTGTGAAGACGACAGTACGCGTTGTGGATGCCACGGCTTTCTCCCGCGCGTGGACTATAGCAGGGGCGGTGAGGAAACGGTTGCGTTACCCATGGGGGCCCTGGAGGGTCAGATGACCACCCGCTGCCGCTTCGCACCTTCCCCCACCGGCCGGCTCCACGTGGGTGGGGCGCGAACTGCCCTGTTCAACCTGCTTTTTGCCCGAAACACGGGTGGGCGCATGGTGATGAGAAGTGAGGACACCGACCGGATTCGGTCGTCTGAGGAGTCCGAAAAGGGGATTGCGGAAGACCTGAAGTGGTTGGGGCTTGCGTGGGATGAGGGCCCGGATTGTGGGGGGCCCGGGGCGCCCTATCGACAGTCGGAGCGCCTGGAGTTGTATCGAACTCATGTGCAGCAGCTCCTTGATTCAGGGCACGCCTACGAGGCGTGGGAGACGGCGGAGGAGCTGCAGGTCCAGCGCCAGGCGGCTCAGGCGGAAAAGAAGGCCTTTCGCTACCACGGGGGGCCCGTGACCGAGGCAGCGGCTGCTGCACATCGACTGGAAGGAAGGACCCCGGTGATTCGACTGAAGAGTCCGGGGGAGGATGTCTCTTTCGTGGATGCCATCTTGGGAGAGGTGACGGTCCCGAAGGAGGACTTGGACGACTTCGTGGTGCAGAAGACCGACGGGTTTCCCACGTACCACCTCGCGGTGGTGGTGGATGACCACCACATGGAGATCACCCATGTGCTGCGGGCGCAGGAGCACCTGATGAACACGGCGCGCCATGCGCTCCTCTACCGGGCTTTCGGTTGGGAGCCGCCGACCCACGGCCACATGCCCCTGGTCTTTTCCATGAGCGGCGGAAAGATGTCCAAGCGGGACAAGGCCAAGGCCGCCCGGGCCAAGGTGCGGGAGGTAGGCCTGGATGCCGCAGGGCTCGCGGAGCGCGTGGGACTGACCGAAGAGGAGGCCCGCCTCTTTCTGAAGAAGAAGAACGACGACGCGGAGTTGGCGCAGCGGATTGGGGATGCTGTAGGGGCGGAGCTGCCCGAGATTGATGTCATCGACTTTCGACGGGGGGGGTACCTGCCCGAGGCGCTGGTGAACTTCCTGGCACTCCTGGGATGGAACCCCGGGGACGAGAGGGAGATCATGAGTCTCGATGATCTGTCCCAGGCGTTCACCCTGGACCGGATGGGGCACACGGCAGCGAAGTTCGATCGGGACAAGCTGCGCTGGATGAACGGCATGTACATCCGGGAGGCCACGCCCGAGCGGCTGCTGTTGGCCATGCGGGACTACCTCTCCTTTGCCGGCGGCCCGATGGACGGCCTGGACGATGCAGCCCTGGCCCGCATCCTCGCCTTGTACCGGGAACGCTCCCCGACCCTTGCGGATCTTGAGTCGCAGGCCCGGTTTCTCTTTGAGGCGCCGACCACCTGGGGGCCGGAAAAGGCCCTGCGCAAGCACTTGCTGGGTGAGGGGCTGGAGCGTCTTGCCGCCAGCCGGGCTGCGCTGTCCGACCTGGAGACGTGGGAAGAAGGAGTCCTTGAAGCCGCCCTCACCGAGCTGGCCGAGCGGGACTGCGAGGGACGCATGGGCAAGATCGCCCAGCCCATTCGCATTGCCTTGAGCGGGGGGCCCGTGAGCCCGCCGATCTTCGTTGTGCTGCAGATGTTGGGCCAGGAAGAGAGCCTGGCCCGGATCGATGCCTGCTTGGCGGCGCACCCGGTCTAGACGGCCTCGGGGGACCAGGTGCCTGAGACGAGCAAATCAGGGCAGATCGAATTCCATGCGGAGATACTGGCTGTTGAGATTGACGGGGAAGTGGTCCCAGATCCAGTGGGCTGGGCTGCCCGCGGGGAAGACGCTCGGTGCATTGCCCCAGGGGTTGGAGCTGTCACCGATGGGGCCGATGTCCAGGGCGAGATCCCAGCCTGAGTCGTCGAAGCCGGTGCCGCACCAGCCCTGCTTTCCGACCCCCTGTTGGTTGGGCTCGGGATCGTAGCGCCAAGTGCTGTCTGTGACCCAGATGCTGCCATCGGAGATCTCCAGGTGGGCGATGGCGGCGGTAATGACCCGGCCGAGGTCCCAGCCGTGGATTCCCACGGTGTTGGTGCCGCTGCGGAGCCAGACCTCGTAGACCGTGCCGGTTGACCAGCCTCCAGTGGGGCCGACGGTTGAGTCGTTCAGGCAGATCTCTCCTTCGTCGTCCACGGCCACATAGATGGTGACATTCCAGTCTTTTCGGCCATCACAGTCACTGTCCTGCCCATCGGTCAGGACCGTACTTCCGGGGTGGATGTTCGGGTCGTCGTCGGCACAGTCCCCGCCGGTGGAGGCAGCCCCCTCCGGAGGATCGCAAGACTGGCCCCCAAGCGCGCCACCGTAGGAATCCCCATCCGCGTCTACATACCAGTCCTCGCCAGCGCCGTCGTCAATCTCCCCGTTGCAGTCGTCGTCCACGCCATTGCACTCCTCCTGGGCCCCCGGGCTGACTGTCGCATCCTGATCGTTGCAGTCTTCCTCCTCCGCCCAGCCGTCGCCGTCCATGTCGACAGGGGTAGAAGTGTCGTCACGATTCTCTCCTGTGTCCGAAGTCCCTGTGTCATCCACGGAGAGCTTTCCACTTGTGGGGCAGGCAGAGAGCGACAGAAAAAGGGCAGCCAGCGGGAGGTGACGCATCTTCATCTTGGGATCCAGGGACTGTCTGAGGACGGAGGCTTCTACTTGGCGAGTATATCGCCCAAGTCAACAGAAGCGTCGCTAACCAGGGGACAGCCCGCTCTCTCGATGCGGCCTCCTGCCAAGACTCGTCAATCCGAAGCTGCAGCGTCGGGAGTATCGGACAGGTCCATGGAAAACACCCAACTCAACAACCGGAGGGCCAGCCTATGCGCCGTGGCCTGTTCCGGTGCGCCCTTCCAGGGTTTTGTTCGCTCCTGTCCCATGGCCTCGTTGCTGAGCAAGTCGCCATCGAGCATCAACAGCACCTCCGCACCCCCCACCTCGCAGCGGATCACCAGTGGGCGCCCCAGGTCATCAACCGCCCAGGTCGAGAACTCTCCCGACACCGCGATGGGTTCACTCCGCAGGGGCTGGGAGGTCCGGTCAACCACCTCATCGGTACGGAAGATGCGGTGGTCCGGTGCAGGCGGCGGCTCGACCACCCAACCAAAGGTCGAACCAGGCGCTTCTACCTGGTTGCCCAGGGTGAGGCCCAAGCGCTCGATCAGCTTGCGGTGGGCCTCGCTGTGGGTTTGCAGTGGCAACAGCACCCGCCGACCGGGCACCAGCACTTCCTCCACGCTGGAGGGATCCGCGGTGGGAAGGAGCACCACGCCTCGCGCCTTGCCCAGGCGATCCGCACTGCAGAATTCCGGCACATCCAGGTGGGCCGACAACCGTGCCATTTGGACCTGCAGGGTGCGAAAGCCGGACGGACTCGCAGTGCCGCACGCATAGGCTTTCCCCGCCAGGGTGACCACTGAATCCCGCCCTCGGGTCTCCACCGGTACTTCTCGGTCCGTGGCCCAGGCCATGGCATTGGCAAAGAGGCGGGCGTTGTCCTCAAAGCCGATCATCGTGGCGCCCAGGGCGTTCTGATCCGCGATCACCACCACCCGACCCTGTTCATGGGTCAGCGCCGCGACCACCGAGACCGACCGACTCGGTTCGTCGTCGTCCTTCTTGAGATTACCCGTAAAGCCCACCGAGTCATCCCGGCGATAGGGGGTCCAGGCGTCGGCCCACCCCTGGCCCGAGGTGGCCACCAGCTCCTGTCCCGCCGTTCCAGGTTCGATCTGGATCTCGCCCGCGGTGGTCATCCCCACCACCTCCACGCCTTCGGTCACCGGGTGTTCGGCAACGGGGCGGACCGCGATCCAAGTCTTGGAATTCGGGGAGAGCGTGTTTCCCGTGCCCTGATCCGTGGCGGTCACAGTGGGCAACCGAAAGCCAAAGGCGTCCGCCAATGGCTGGAGCAGCTCCGCGTGAAAGTAGCAGTTCGAGTGATCGGTCACGATCACCAACCCCCCCCCGGCGGCCACAAAGGCCTCAATGGCAACAACTTCTCCGTGGGTGAGGCCGGGGCCATTGCCGCTGGGGAGGTTCATGAAGATGGCGCTGGCACCTGCGAGGCGAGGGCCGGTCAGGCGACTCGTGGTGGGAAGCAGTGGCACACCCGCCCGCCGCAGTGGCTCAAAGGCTCGCGCGAGGCCGTGCATGTCCGAATATCGATAGGCCTCCAGGGCGAGGCGGCTGTCGAATGGCTGCTTGTGGGCGTGCCGCTGATCGATGAGCACGGGACCCTCAGGACGCGGGGGGGCCCATTGGATCCAGGACCTCTGTACGCGAGGCAGGCCCCATCCCCCCTGGGACCGGTAGAACTTATCGTACCCCTGGCTGTGGGCGTAGGCGGGGATGGGGTCGAGCCAGGGCTTCTGAGGCGGTGCCCTCTCCACCAGGACCACGGCCCCCAATGCGGCCAAAGCCAACAGTCCGCGCCGCCAGGTCAACAACTCAGGCCTCGCCGTCGGTGGAAACGCGCCACGAAGCTGCACCCTCCGCAATGTTCGTCCCACACTTCACCAGACTGACTCCAAACCGCGTGCTTGGCGGCGTTGTAACCTGCGGGAGGCGGTGAGCTTTCGAGAGCCAGGATGCCTCACCCCACGCACCCCGGCGAGTGAAGGGGAGCGATGTGGCCGCCCCCCCATGGAAGAGGGGACAGGCAACCTCATAGGACACCCACAGACTCTCTATTCCGGCGACTGACCGGGTGGGTTGCCAGGAGGCTCGACCTGGAGAACCCGGTCCACTGCCACACCCGTCATTTCCGTGACCTGGCCGTCCGGCCATTCAACCTGGAGGCGATCAACCACTTCCGCGCCACCCAACCCAAAATAGAGCTCAAAGGGGGCCTGTGAGAGGTAGCCCGTGCCTGAGAGCAGAACCCTCTGCTGCGTCCTTCCGCCCGCTTCCAGCCGAACCACTGTCCCGATGGCCAGGCGGTTCTCTGGTCTCCAGCGCGGGCGAAGCACAAGCCAGTGCCCCTGCCGCTCGGAAGTATTGCGCATCACCACGGCCCGCCCATGGTTCGCACTGAACACCAGGTCGGGCCGGCCATCCCGATCGATGTCCCCCGCTGCAAGCCCCCGCGCCGAAGTCACGAGATCTGCAAGATCTCCACTCTGACCGGTCACTTCCTCAAATCGATCGCCACTCCGCTCATAGAGCAGCTGTGGTTCAGGGACACAACGACCTGGATCGGTCTCTTCCAGGATCTCGGTGCGCCCAAAGGGGTCCGGAAGGCCGTTTGCAATCGCCATGTCTTCATCTCCATCCAGGTCGAAGTCGATGACAGCCACGCCCCATCCGGTGACTCCAAGGGAGCCGTTGCGCAATCCAAAGGCGTCGGTCTGCTCGCTGAAGGCCCCTTCTTCGTCCAGGCGGTTGAGGAGCAGCGCGTTGTATTCGGTGCGGTAGTTTGTGTAGAAGAGGTCGAAGATGCCATCTCCGTCAAAGTCCGACACGGCCACCCCCATGCCCGAGCGGTAGTCGAACATCCGGCTTGCCGCAGATCGGTTCATCAGAACCCTCTCCTTGGACCCCTGGAAGAAAGCATTCGGCGAGGCATCGTTGGCCACAAAGAGATCGGTGAAGCCATCGCCGTCAAAGTCAAAGACCGCTACCCCAAGTCCCCGTCCCTTTGAATCGAACACCCCGAATTCAGATGCCTGCTCCCGAAACACCCCCCCCCCCTGGTTCACAAAGAGCTGGTTTCCACCAGGCCGGTGGTAGTGGGGACTGAACAAAGAGCGGCGACTCATCGCCCGGTAGGTCTCCTCTGCCTGGTTGCTCTTGCGAGCGGGTGCCGCGATTGTGTGGTGGGCAACATAGATGTCCAGCAAGCCATCCCCGCTTAGATCGCCAAACGCACTCCCTCCGCTCAATGCGCCGGGTCCGCCTTCATCCGGGGGCAGGGGCAGCTCGCTAAAGCGCATCTCCCCCTCGTTTAGGTACAAGCGATCCGCTCCGAGGTTGCTGACATAGAGCTCCGCCAAGCCGTCGCCATTCAGATCCCCCGCGCTCACCCCAACGCTGTGGCCAGTGTCAGCGATCCCCGATGGGCCGGTCACATCTTCAAATCGAAATCCCCCCAGGTTCCGGTAGAGCCGATTGGGCACCCCCTCCTCGCTGGGTGCTCCTCCGGGAAGGAAGAGATCGAGCAGTCCATCGGCATCGAGATCCACGAGGGCCAGACCACCCCCATAGACCTCCGGGAGGGACAAGATGACCTCTCCGGTCCGCTGCCGGTGCTCGAATTCTACCCCTGCGGCAGAGGTCACATCCAAGAAACTCATGGCAGTGGCCTCCTGCTGGCGGGCTGCAGCGGCCAATAGTGGTCGCATGGTGGCCTGGAGAGTCACGGGGGCCTGCCCGAGTGAGAAGTGCTCATAGAGACTCAAGGCCAGCTCGTACTCATCTGCCTTCATGGCCGCGAGCACCCGAACCTCCGCAAGGCGCTCCTCGTTGCGTTGTGTCGCTCGACGCTCGTAGGGGTCGTCGCGATCGCCTTCGATCTCGGAACGAGCTTCTGCAATGGCTCCCACCGTGATCAGGCGCTCTGCCCTGCGGGCCCTGGATTCCGCCCGGTACTGGTCAAGCATCAACTCGGGATTCAGCTTCCAGCCTTCGTCGATGACGGCCTCCCAACCCAGCGCCGGGTGACCCACACCCGCGGCCTCCCCGGGCAGGAGGGCGGGTGGATCCACGTGACTCACCATGCGCAGGCCCAGCAAGGCCAGGCCGGGGAGCACCCAACTCCAGGAAGCCGGGGGGGTCATCCCTCAAGCCCGGTAGGGACGAGCACAGAGGAGTCGGCGACATCCGTAATGGGCACGTCCCCCGCGCTCATTTTGCTCTTCATCCTTGCCCGAAAGGCATCGTCAACCCGCCGGTATCGGAGCCGTGCACGCACTTGGATTGGCCCCTCGATGTCGCGGGGAACCGGGATGCTGTAGCGGACCGAGCGGGCATGACCAGACGGGATGCTGGTCCTTTCGGAGAAGGCGACGGCCAAGCCCCCAGTGAGGAAGATCTCCTCTCCTGCCCGATTCACCGGCGTGGCGTTCAGGACATAGGCGTCGGGGTCACGACGCTCCAACGCATCGAGCCCTCCGCTGGTATAGAAGGGCTCGCCGCCCAACTCGGAGGCTGTCACCTCGAGCCAGGTGTCATGAACCTCGATGGCACCCTCGGGAAAGGCGTGGCCTACAGCCCGATTGTACAGCCCAATGGCCAGTTGGAGCACCTGGCCGGGACTCACCTGGTCCGGGGCCTCGATGAAGACGCTGATGACCGGACCGGGCTCCACCAGGTCGGCGATCTCTTCCCGAACCAGGTCGCCCGTGAGGTAGGCGTTCGTCAGAGCAAGCTGCTCGGGTGTGCTGTAGTGCAGGGCAACAAAAGTATTGGCACCCAAGAAGCGATGACTGCTGTGGGTACCGCCCTTGCGAGCGGCCACCGGGTCCGTGGATCCACTCACCTGGAACATGTGGCAATCCTGACAGGCAATCTGTCGGCCCTCCGTCCCCAGGCCCCGCGCAAACATCGAGTTGGCCCAATTCCCAAACTCGTTGTGGAGCGGGAAGAAGCCCCAGCCATTGAAACCCTCATTGGCGTTCACGTTGTGGCACCCGGAACAATGCAGAGACTCTCGCAAGAGCGGCGGAGACATCTCCTGGCGATGACGCTCCACAAAGGAACGCACGAGGAGCCGATTCGCCCATTGGCCCAACCGGCTCTCGCTCCCTGAGAATCCAAACTTGTCGGGAGGTTCAATGACCTGGCCGCCGGCGCCATTGACGCTCCGAATGCCATGGCACACCTGGCAAGTCGTCCCATGCCCGGTGAGCGCGGAGTCCAGAGAAGGGAGGTCCGAGGTCACCTTCCCGGACAAGAGGGCCACGGGCTCGTGGCAGGAAGCACAAAAGCGCGCTGCGAGGAGCCCTCGAGCCTCCTGGGCGGGCAGATATCCGGTGAGTACGATTTCATTGTCGATTCCGGTAAACCGGTGCGTGCCCTGGCTCGATTCCTCCACAATCTGCTGGTGACAGGGGGCACAGTCCCGGTCCCCGGTGAGGGATTCAACGGAGTACCGCTGGCCGTGGGGAGTTTCGAGCTGGGAGGGGAAGAAAGGGGATTCCCCGGTCTCTACGGACGCTTGGGGGCCCCCCTCAATCACGCGACTTGACCAGCCCCCAGTGGCACGAAGGCCCGCCGTTACGCCAATGGACAGGGCCCCGGCCCCGAGCATGATCCAAAACAACCGCCTCGCCGCTGCGAGGGGGTCCTTGGCATGGCCAAAGAGATGTACGGGAAGGAGAACAAGGAGCAGGTAGCCAAGGCCAAGGTGGACTGGCGCCAACCCACTCATTCCATAGCGGTTTTGGCAGTAGGCCCCTGCGAGCAGCCCCCCACTCAGGAGGGCCCCCATCAGCACCGCCGTCGAGAGAACCCCAGGGTCAAGCAGAGAGGAGACGGGTCCCGCCTCCCTCTTCCGCAGGTGTGTTGCAAGCCATGGCAGAAGCAGCAACATGACAAGCCCGAGCACACAGTGGCTCAACAGCCACCCCTCGGCCTGTTCCCCCTCCAGGTACACGAGCGCAACCGGGCCCAACGCAACGGCGAACAACACGCTCATGAAGAAGGTCATTGCAATACGCTAGGGCAGCGGACGGTGGTGGAGAATCAACCTTTCAGCCAATCCGCTGCTCCTGTGGATAGCGCCAGCCTGGTCCACGACAATTCCCTCGACCCCCTCACGCTCCTCGATGAGCGCCAGCCCAGGGGGGCCCATCACCATCAGGACCGTGGAGAGTGCATCCGCCAGTGTGGCATCGGAAGAAATCACGGTGGCGGACCGCGACTCGCGGGCTGGCATTCCCGTGCGCAAGTCCAGGACATGGTGGTAGCGCACCCCGTCCAAGTCGAAGAAGCGCTCGTAGTCGCCGCTGGTGGAGATCGACATGTCGCTCGCCTCGAGCGATGCGAAGAAGTCGTCGGGGGTGCCCCGTGGATCACGGATTCCAACCCTCCACGGCCGGGGAGCCTCATTCTCGAGCTTCACCCGGCCCGCCACCAGCACCTGCCCCCCCGCAGACAAGCTGAAGCTATCGAGCCCCCGAGCGCGCAGGGCATCCCCTGCTTGGGCCAGCGCGTATCCCTTTGCAATCCCGCCCAGCCCCAGAACCATGCCCCTTTGGGGGAGCCGGATGGTACTCGCCGCCTCGTCGACTTCGATCCGGCGGAAATCCACCAACTCAAGCCGCGCTTTGAGCAGCTCCTCAGCGGGCAACCTGGGCGTCTCGGCCGTGAAGTCCCACACCCCCCAGAGCGCTGCCCAGCTGATGTCGAATGCGCCATCGCTGCGCGCCCCCAGGGCAATCCCCTTCTGAACCAGGCCCACCAGCTCCGGAGGAACTTTCACCGGGTCACCCCCAGCCGCCTGGTTGACCGCCGTCAGGGCCGAGTCATCCTTCCACTCGCTCGCCCAGTGGTCCACATCGTGGAAGACCTCGAACACTGCGTCCGCAGCCTCTTTGGGAGCGATCGAGGCACCCTCGGGGACCCTCACCTCGATCTGTGTACCCATGATGTCTTTGCTCAACGTCGTGTAGCGGTAGCCATCCACCGGCTCGGACACGGAGCCGCCGGGGTCCGGCTGGGGCGACCCACAAGCGAGAAGCAACAGCAGCCAGTGGCTCATAGAGACTCCAAGTAGGCGATCAAGTCACCGATGTCTGCAGGGGAGAGATGACTGGTTCCGCCGTGGGTGTCCGGGATTCCACCACTCTCATTGAAGCCTTGCTCGCCGTCCTCCAGCACGGGATGGCCCGGGGTGGCCAGCACCTCCCGAAGGCCGCGAGCCCGCCCATCATGCAGCATCGATGGCGCCCGATCCCAGATTCCCCGCAGGGGCGGCACGCCCAGTCTCACATTCCGCAGGTCATCACAGGCACTCGCGTCCTCTTCACAGACAATCTCCCCACACACGTCCACGCAGCTTTCCTGCTCGGCCAACGGGAAGGTGTCCATGAACCCATCCGCAAACAAGTCCAGGTTGAGCCCCTCCTCGTTGCGGTTGGGACTGACGACGGCCCCCAGGCGCACAGGCAAAGAAAAGGGGTTCTTGGCCGTAGAAATGGAAAACGAGGGGCTGGGGTGACACGTGGAGCAACCGCTCTCCATGCTCTCAAACAAGGCCTGGCCTCGGCGAACACTTTCCAGGTCTGGGTTGTTGGGGTTCGGCAAAAGCCTCGGCTCCACGAGTAGGAACAAGCCCAGTGCGCGGGTCAAGCCATCGAAATCCAAGTCGATTGGTTGCTGCTCTCCGGTGAGCAGGTCCTCGTAGAACAAGCCATCCCCAAACGACTCCGTGCGCCCGGTCATCGACTCCGCTACCCCCCTGTAGAATTCTTCCCGGGTGGGATAGTCCGTGGGCCGTGGATGGAGAAAGCCCCTCTCGCGATCCGCCGCAAAGCCGTCGCCAGACCCGGTATTGGGAGCATCAGTACACTCCGGCGGGGGATTGTCCGCGCAGCCCTCGGGTGACCCCTGGGGAAAGAGCGTGTAGTCGGTACAGCAAAAGTTCTCGATTCGGGCGAACTCGTTGATAACGGGCTTGAAGTTGGACTCGTCCATCGCGGTCTCGAAGAACCACGGGCGGGTATCGGCAGCACCGCGGTAGGCCATGGTCATCCGCATTCCCAGGCCCTCGTAGCGGGTGAGCGGCATGGAGAAAGCCTTGTCAATATTCCCCCCTTCCCGGTGACACTGGGCACAGACCTGGTCGCCATCCACACTGAATGGGGCAGTCACAAAATTGAACAGCTCGCCCAGCTCCGCGTCGGTGGCAGGGAATTCTCCCCCTGAGAGATCCCCGACCACAACCTCGTCCTGGAGAGCCCCGGTCTCTGCGTCATAGAAGCCCAGGGTCTCGCTGAGTCGATGGGTCACCAGAACCGAGTCCCCACTGACTGCGACCCCGTGGGGATTGTGGCCCGCCGTTGACCAGGTACCCTGGGGTGAAAGCGCACCCGTTTCAGCGTCCAGCCGAAATCTCTGGAGCTGGTTTGACCCGGAAAAGGTCACAAAAACCATGTATTCGCCCCCGTCGGGAACCACAGCGACCTGTTCGGGAAGAGCACCCTCGACAATCCAGGTGTCCGACGGTGGAAGCAGCCCGCCTTCGCGTTCGTTGTCATCCGGATCCACATCTCGGTAGTCCATGCAACAAATGCTGTCCGAGGTGTAGCGCCAGGTCTCTTCACCCGTCGCGCTATTGTAGATGGCCAGCTCGTTCTGCAGGTCCTGGAAGTTGACGTTTGGCGTTCCGTCACCAGGCACGCCATCATTGTTTGTGTCCGGTCCCGCCAGGGGCCGGTGGTGAGTCGACGCCGAGAGAGTGGCCACCACCAGGTACTCCCCCGCAAAAGCCAGCCCATTGACCGGCGCCCCCACCGCGATGCGCTGGCGCTCCGTCCGGCTTGCCCGATCGACCAAAGACACGGTCATGCCGGTCAATGCCGCAACCGCGATGGTCTCCCCGTCCGGAGACATCGCCAGGTCCCGGGGGTTGGAGCCCACTGGCACCGACTCGTCGTGGCAGGAATCGGGTGTTCCGTCCATCGGCCAGACCGATACGGCATCCCGCCAGCGATTGCTGACCCAGAGTTCCTTCCCATCGGGCGTAAACTCCGCCTCGATCGCGTAGTAGTCCGTGGGCAGCAGATCCAGCACCTTGTCGGTGTCGGTGTCAATCAGAGTGGCGAAATTGCTGAAACGGTTCAAGACCACCAGTACATGCTCATCTGGGTGCACCGCCAACCCCGTCGGGCCAGCCCCTTCGATGTCAATCCGACCCAACAGTTTGTGGCTCTGCAGGTCTACCACGGCGATTTCGTGGCCCGGCTCGTCCACACTCGCTTGAAGCGAAACATAGGCCTTGCCGCGAGATGGCACCACCGCCACCTCCAGTGGATTGTCGCGATGAGGCTGGGGTGACCACAGCGGGTCGCTCGCAGTGAAAGGGTTCTCGTAGGGAGTCAATGTGTGTGGCGCCCAGTCGGGACCCGCGCAGGGCTCTTCTCGGCAGCCCGATGCGAGCGCAACAACCATCACCAGTGGAAGCGGACTCCTCATTCGGGCTCCCCGGTGTCCTCAGGGCAGATGGGCTCGCCCCCCGTGTGAATGCAGGGGTCATCATCCGCCAGAGTGACATAGCGCTCGGTCGTGCAGCGGCTGTGGGAGACAGGAGCATCCAGCCGCATGACGACTCGGGCCGTCTTGCCTTTGAACAGGCCAACGTCATTGCTGGGAAGAAAAAGGACGATCTCCTCACTCACCCGGGTACCGTCCACCTGGTCTTCCAGCTCCACATCGGGTTGAGAGCCATCGAATGGGGGCTCGCCTTCGACCTCCATGCTCATTCGAACTTGGACCGGTGAGGGAGAATCCTCTTCGGCACGAACCCTCAATTCCACAAAAAGGAACCCCTGGAAGCCCAGGATCAGCTCCGCATCTCCGTAGTCAGAAGCGACAACATAGCTCCCATCTTCATCCCCGAAGCCAATCTCACAGGCGAATTCCCCATCCGGGACGCTGGTGTCCGCACCCGTCTCGACGGTCTGTGCGCCACACCCGGCGAGGACGAGTCCGAGAAGGCCAGGGGCTATCCTAGAAGCTGCCATTGGCTCCCCCCCCAACCAGCCAGGCCCTGCGCTCGGGCAGCTCGGCGAGTTCGTGGTAGCGGTACCAAAACCGGGCAACGCGCAGCGAAAGGCCAAAGTTCAGCAGTGGGCCCACTGCAGACCAATTTCGCTCTAATTGTCCCCGAACCATTGCACTGGTCACTCCAGCCAGTTCGGAATCCGCACTTCGGTACTCCGGCAGCCGCGCGTTTTCCACGTAGTCGTCCCGGTAGAAGGAGGCGCGGCTCTGCCAACCGCCGCGGGTGCTGGCACGCAGCACAACCTGTTCCTCCAGCAGGCTCTTGGCCACCGCCAGGTTGCCGGTATGACCGTGAACCATCCAGGTGTCTGCGTAGTATCGGTAGCTTGCGTGCAGCGCGAGATCAGGCGCCAAGGCTTGGGAAAAGCGCAGTGCTCCTGCCCCACGAAGGCGCATGGCCGGGTGGCGCTCTCGCAGGCTCATCACCGCCATTGTCTCCCCCATGTCGACCACAGGAACGTAGCGGTACGCACTGGACTGACAACCCAGACTCTCCGCACAGCGGATGTAGTCACCTGTCAGGCTGATCGTGCCCTGGTTCCTTCGGCTCAGTATTTGTGACCAGGACAGGTCGGCACCCTGGTTGAAGGCCCAGCCATTGATGGCCTCCTCCGCTGTTGTGCCAAAACTGTCGTAGCCGAGTCGATAGGCCCCTCGCATCGTGGACATTCGCTCGAACAACTCCTTGGAGAAGCCAACGCTGACCAGGTTGGAGAGGTAGTCGGGCTCGTAGCTCAGGGTGTAGGCAAGTCTGGTCGTGCGGTCATTCGGGTGTTGGATCGTGGAAGAGAGATTGCCCTGGTGCCGTCGCTCGTTGAAGGTAGTGGCCGAGGAGATCATGTCCACAGCCTGGGTGCGAGTGGCACCAGAGAGCACATCGACACTGTAGCGACCCGTCACTCCCACCTTGGGGCTCAAGTCCAGTTGCCCCTCCACAGTGGGACTGACCACCTGAATCGACTCGTCCACATAGAAGTCGACACGTGCGCCCACATGCTCCTCGGCAAGAGGGCCTGCACCCACGCTCCACACCATCCCTGCACAAGCAACGGGGAGGATTCTCGTCAGTTGCACCCGCAAGCGGCACCCTCCACCATTTCGGTACCGGACATGGCCTCGCGCGTCCGATGAATGTGTACTTCAAAGGCCGACTCCATCACGTCAGCGGGCTGCTCCATCACAGCAGTCATCAACTCAGCCCGCTCGTAGGGAAGTACGGTGGCGCATCCAAGGAAGGACAGGGGAAGTGCCGCCAGAAACAGAGCGAATAAAAGCAACAGCTTGAAGTTCATGGCGCCCTCGAGATGGCATCTGCGATCCAGTCGAGAATGGCCTGGTAGGCCCTGTCCTCGGTGTCAAAGAACTGGATGCCTCCCGTGTGCATTGCGCCGCCCTGTCCGGGAGCCAGAGGCTTGGTCAACAGGGCACTGTCACCGGCACTGGCATCTTCAATGGCGGCCACCTCGTCAATGAAGGCCCAAGCGCCCAGGTAGTTGAGCCAGAGCTCTTCTTGGGTGAGCTCGCCATCCAGGTAGACATCGTCCGGGTCCAGGCGATGGTAGTGAACCGCATAGACTTCGAGCGGGCGGCCTGGGTCACCGTGGCACGAGCCATTGGAACACAAAGCCGCGAAGATTGGCTGTACCTCGCTGACATAGGCCTCGAAGTCAGGGGTGCTCACCGCCAGCGTACCGCCGGGCCCTTCTACACAACCAAGCAGGATCAGTACCCAGACCATCACTGGCCTCTTGTCCCAACCCAGGTGGCTCCCAGGTCGATCCAACGGATTAGGGTGAGCAAGTCCTCGTCGCTTAGCGGTGTCGCACCCAATTCCTCTGGATGGCTCATTCCTGGGTTCACCAGGACTCCAGGCGCCTCATATTCTCGACCCGTGAGCAACTCCACCAGGTAGCTGGTGGAGGAGCTGCCATCCGGTTCATTCACCCAGGCCATGTCACTTCCCGAGCGCGACCCACGAGCCAACAGGCTCTCGTACGCATCGTTGTACCAGTCGGTCGGCGTGTCGCTTAAACTCAGCCCGGCATCGGGGTCTTCCCCCTCGTGGCATCCCTCGGTACAAGCGAGGTCGAGTATTGGCTGCACATCCTGTAGGAAGCCCACCTCGATTCGCTCATGGCCCACCTGCGCCGGCGCAAGGGGGCGATGGGGGTTTTGATCTGCGTATCGACTCAAGGTCAGCGAGGCTGTGGTCATTACATCCGGCTTGACAAATACGTTGTCCGGCGACCCATCGATTCCACCGTGACAGGTAGCGCACATGCTGGCGTAGAGGGTAGGCCTGTCGCCAGATATGCCCTGGGGCAAGACCTGGCCCGGGTGCAGGTCAAACCAGCGGTTGTGCATGGTTCCCACGGCCATCCGGTCCTCGTTCAGGGCCTGAATCCGGAAGGGAATCCTCGCGGGGATTTCGGCTTGGAAGGTGCCATCCGCGGCGAGGGGAATCTCTCCGAGCACCCGGGCTGGAGCGTGGCTGCCCAGTGAAACCGTAGTGGCCCCTTCGACTCCATCGCGGGTCTGCTCGGCAGGCACAGGAGCGCGTTCGGCGGGAGTGAGTGGCAGCGCCTCGACCAGGCGAGCGTAGCGTATGTCATTCCGGGGGGTCTTGGCCCCTGAGGGCGAGAGGTTGTCGAGTAGGGCGTCGATCATCGGCAGCCCCTGGTGATGCAGCAGGCCCGTAGAGCCCGACGGGTCCCAATGCAGATCATTGGCACTTGGGGGCGCCCGGCGAACGTAGACTGGCTCGGGGTCAAAGTCGGAGATGCCCAACTCATCGATCAGCGTGATCGTATTCACCAGGGTGGCCCCCCTCCCGTCCAGTCGCTCCTTCAGCGTCAGCACCACAATCCCCAGGTCCACCTCAGCCGTCGGATCAGTGAGATCCACGTCTGGAGACGTCGCGGCCAGGATCCGTCCATCGGGCAGGCCAACCGGATCCCGGTAGAGGGTCCCTGGACTCGCCAAAGTGGCCCCATCAGGGTCGAGATTTGTATAGGGCGGGGCGTAGAAGGGCAGGCCCGACTCCTGGCTCTCCGACTGGCTGTTCATCTCCGGGCCGAAATTTCGGTCCACCAAGCCCAGGTTGCCGCCCACCCAAGCGGACTCCAGGTTCCCGACCATGACCACATCGCGCCCATCTGTCATCTCGCGCATATCAAAGAAGAGATCCTCGATGGGTGTGATCCCGAAGTGCTGGTGGTACTCGGCGCTCAAGTCCGGAGGAAAGCGAAAGGGATGGGCACGGGCCTGGCCAGGGATGACGTCTCGCAACACCGAGAAGGCAACCTCCCCCCCAAAAGCCCCCCCAACGAGAAAGAAGGGCTTGCGTTCAATATGGGGGGTCCAAGAGCGTCGGAGGTTCTCTTGGGTGTCTCGGTTGAATTCGTAGAGGTCGGCGTCAAGGAGCCCTCCCCCGTCAGCAAGAACGCCTGCACGGGTAGAGACATACCAGATGTGATTCTCGGGCCCCCAGGTTGGATCCCGGTGGGTGGCAATTCCCCCGCCAGCCAACAGACCACTGTCGGCTGTCAATGCCTGAACCTCGCCACTGCCCAGGTCCATTTCGTAGATCTCATGCCCCACGTCTTCGCCCAGGCGCATGGAAAAGACCATCCGGGTGCCGGAAGCATCGATGGCGGGATCACGGGCGTCCCCAAGCCCGTCATGGAGTGCTCCGGTCAAGTTGAGGATCTCGGTCGGCTCCAGGCCTTCATCGCCCACCCGCGCCAAGTAGATGTCCGTTCCCGGCGAATAGACATCCAGGTCAAAGGGGTGAGACGCTTCAACCTCACCACGCACAAAAACGATGCCCGCGAGGAGCGGCCCTGCATCACAGATCAAGCCGACCCGGCGCTCTTGCTCTTCACAGGCCCAGGCCAGGAGGGACTCGTAGCGATAATCATCGCGACCCAGGAGGAAGCTGGAGTTGCCGCCCTTGTGGGTCATGCCCCCATCGTGCAACGGCAGTGCTTTGCGCAGAATCCGCGACAGTGCCGGCTCACCATCCAGGCTGAGCATCTTGGTCACGCTCCCGTAGTTGGTCCGGGTTCCCTCGATAGACACCTCTCCACCAATGCCCGGGTCCAGGCGAAAGGGGATGGCGGCGCCCAAGCCATGACAATTGCTGCTGGCGCACCCCATCCCAAAGAGGAGCGGCTGAACCACATCGGCAAAGAGCTGCTCGGGTTCATTCAGTGGCTCGGCCTGCTCACCACCTCCTGACTCCTGCACCAACCAGTCGTAGACGGCCAGGTAGTCCTCACTCCTGGGCGACAGGAAGTTCTCTCCACCGTAGTGGGGCGTTCCACCATAGGTCTGTGCAAGCGGCTTCCGGAGCAGGGTAGAGAAGGAGGGATCCTCCTTCGTGTTTGACGCTCGCAAGGAGGCCTCGTAGGCCTGGCCCAGGTCTACTATCCGGTACTCTTCATCCACATGAAACAGGAACGTGTTCCAGTCAAATACACCGCCATCTTCCTCAGCGGCAGCAAGGACCCCGTGGCATGTCGATGCAGCGCAGGAACGCTCCAGCACCGGAATCACCTCAGCCTCGAACACAGCGCGTGGCGAGAGCGCCCCACCACAGCCTGTCACAAGGAGCGCAAGAACAAGTGACATAGGCTCTTGCTACTGCAACAAGGCTTTTGCAAGGGCCTCTATTTCTGCGACATCTTTGGGGCCGATCACGCCGTCGTACACGGCGTGGATCTTACCCGCCGGACCCACCAGAAAGCTCGCTGGAAGGGATTGAGGGTTGTAGAGGCTCGCGTAGTCCCCGTTCGCATCAAATACGACAGGCAATGAAAGTCCCAGGTGATCGATTACGCCCTGGGCAGGCATACGGTGCCGGTCGAGGTTGACCGCCATGACCGAGAGTCCTTTCCCACTGGTCCGGAGGTGCAAATCCTGGAGCAGCGGCATTTCCTCCAGACAAGGGGCGCACCAGCTCGCCCAGAAATTCACGAGCACCACCTGCCCACGGAAAGAGGCCAGGTCAAGCGTTGTATCGCCTGTACTCGGAAGAGCCCGAACCGGCGCTGTCTTCCCCAGGCCAAGGGTGGCGTGGTCGCCCTCTGCCCCCACGGCAACGGGCATGCAAATCAACGAGCAGAGCCATGCGGCTCGAAGTACGGCTTGACCTCGAGGGTTCTTTCTCATGGACAGGGCTCGGGAGTCAATGCGTTCTGCCCCTCTCCATAGCGAACCAGCGTGCCGTGGTAGGCACCGCTGGTGGTGAGCAGATTGCCCCCGACCCAGAGCGCCTCGTCCCCATAGGGCCAGACCGCATGAAGAACCTCAGCGGTGACCGGGAACGCAGGCTGCAACCACTGCTCTTCCTCATAGATGGCGGCAATACCGTTGTTTCCAGCAACATAGAGTCCCTCGCCGGGAGCGGTCCAAACCCCGTTGAGGGGTTGTCCCAGGTTCTGCTCGACGGGTTCCCAGGCCTCCCCCTCAAAGTGCAACACCACGGCCGAATTGCGGCTTCCGACAGCCCACGCGTCACTTGCTGCATCACGGCCCCGCACGGTCACCAGGCGCTCGCCCCCGATGTCGTAGGGGACCAACTGCTCACCCTCCAGGAAATAGGCCTGGTTGTCACCGACAAACCATCCCTCCCAAGTCTTGAACAGAAGGCCCGGCAGATCACCTGCAAAGAGGGTCCATGTTCCGTTCTCCCGCAGCCAGATCTCTCCTGTGTTGGTGGCCACATTTCCACCCACAGCCCACACCTGCTCACCGACCGCATAAACACCAAAGAGCGTGGCCGAGGTGTCGACATCTTCCCGCACCCGCACCCCGTCGGTTTCATGCACGATGCGCCCGCCATCACCAACGGCGTACCATTCACCGTCCCGTGGTCCGTGGATCCACCAAAGGGCGCCATCGGCGACTTCATCCTCGATGCACAGACGCTCACCGTCGTAGCGAGCCAGAATTCCGCTACTTCCAAGCTGTCCACCCACCATCAAGGCTTCACCACCATCGGTCCAGGCCGACAGCAAAACTCCCTGGGGGATGTGGTCCGCAATCAGGGAGAAGTGCCGCCCTTCAGCGGTGTCCATCGAATCACCGGTTTCGGCTCCCGAGCTACATCCCCCCACGGCAGCCATCATGGAGCCCCAGCACATCAGGAACCGGCGGGGTGGGCAAAGTGGTCGCATCTGCGGCATTCTGGAGAAAAACGACATCTGCAGCGCTGTGAAATAATGAACTCGCTACACGTGGAATCCGTGCCAGGTGTGCTTCTGACCTCGCGATTGATCATTACAGAAAATATGTGGCCACGCATGTCGGATAAACCACTATCGTGGTGTCGTAAAATTACTACACAGCCGGTGGTTACTAGGTGCCCGTAATGAACAGGCCGCACACGACACCAAGCCTGAAAACCATTATCCGCCGGGTTGTCCAGTGGTCCATGCCGCTGTCTGGCACGCTTCTTCTGCTGTTGTTCGTCCTCTTCAAGCAGGAGTCAGCGAGAGCACTGGAGAGCTTTCAAAACAGCACTCGTGACATCGTCAATCTCCACGCCAACATCATCGACCAGCAACTGACGACTGCCGAGTCGACCCTCCGCTATCTCTCGGAGCAACCCGCACTGTTGCGGTTCTTGCAAGATGGCTCGACCAGTGCCGCTTTGGCTGGTGAATACCTGCGCCTTTGCCGTGAATACAGGCGTTTCAACCAGGTCCGTGTTCTCAACACACAGGGCAGGGAGTTGCTGCGGATCAACGCCTCACAGGAGGGCCCGCAGAGGGTCCCCGAAGAGGAGCTCCAGAACAAGTCTGGCCGGTACTATTTCCGGGAGGCCAGCTCGCTCTCGCGAGGTGAGGTCTTCATCTCTCCTTTTGATCTGAACGTCGAGCACGGGACAGTGGAGTTGCCCTGGAGACCCGTCATCCGAATTGCGACTCCCATTTTCAATCCGCTGGACCAGGTCTTGGGACTTCTCCTCATCAACTATGGCGGCAACCAGCTGCTCTCCGATCTCGCGGAGACCTCGGTCCACGCGCCCGGAATGACACTGCTTCTTGATGGGGCAGGAAACTACTTGAGAGGACCCGGCAACGAAGATGCCTGGGGATTCATGTTCGACGAGGAAAGAAACCTGCAGAACGACTTCCCGGAGGCCGCGAGAGTACTTGCCAACGCTCCATCGGGACAGGTGCTGCTCGAGGAAGGTCTGTTCACCTTTCACAGGATGCGCAGGGTGGATCTGCCGAGTTCCGAAGATTCCCGGGCGGGTCTGACGGTTGTATCCATGGTGCCCAAAGAGGTACTGAGCCAGCACTCACGGCAATTGCTGTGGCAGCTTGGGGGGGGCGTACTGCTCGTCAACATCGTGCTGCTACTGCTGGTCTTCTGGCTCGCCATTCTCTTCGAGCGGCGGCGCATGGATGCAGAACAACTGGCGGCCTCTGAGGACCGCCTCCGTCTGCTGTCCTCCAAGCTGCTAAGTGCCCAGGAAGAGGAGCGTCGGAGGATCTCTCGAGACCTGCATGATGAGTTCGGCCAACACCTCACCACCATCCTCGTGCAGCTCCAACGCGCCGCTCGAACCAGTGACAACACCAAGAAGAACGACCTGATCCAGTGGGGAGTGAAGAGTGCCGAGTCACTGCTGGAAACCACGCATGACTGGGTCACGCAATTGCGTCCAACCCTGCTTGACGACCTGGGACTGGAGCAAGCCGTCGAGAGCTTCGTTCATGATTACGAGCAGAGAACCGGGATTACACCCACGCTCGAGATTTCGATCCAGAACACAGATCTGCCTCCAGTGGTGAGCGAGAACGTCTTCCGCATCCTCCAGGAAGCCCTCCAGAACGTAGCCGTTCACGCCAACTGCAAGACGGTCTTGATCCAGTTGATGGCGGCCCCCGGCGGCCTCTTTCTGCTGGTGCGGGACCCAGGCAGCGGTTTTGATTTGGAGGTCGTGGACCAGGAGCGACTGGGGCTCCTGGGGATGCAGGAACGCCTGGAGTTGCTGGGCGGCTACTTCTCGTTGAAGACAGCCCCCAACCAGGGTACCGAGATAGAAGCTTGGGTTCCTTTGTCATGACTACATCTGGAACTTCCCCAACGATTGTCCTGGTCGATGACCACGCGATGGTGAGAGAGGCCCTCTCCCAGCTCCTGGAAGAAGAGGGTATCCGCGTGCTTGGGCAGGCTGGAGAGCGTCACGAGGCGGCACGGCTGATCGACGACCAGAGTCCCGATATCGTCGTCCTTGACTACGGCTTCCCGGGTGGAGGGGCGCTACCTCTTATCGAGGCCCTGCGCGCAAAAAGCGACAAGCCGCGGATTCTGGTGCTTACCGTGCATGAGAGGCTCCACTACGCAATCCGCGTCATGGAAGCAGGGGCCGATGGCTACCTCGTCAAGTCCTCCGCAGTCAGTGAGCTTGTGGATGCAATCCGAGCGGTTTTCGCAGGTGAGTTCTACATCACCCCCTCGCTCGTAGGCCCCGTGCTCAGGCATCTACGAGACGGCAAGAACCCACATGTCGGCCTTCAATCCCTTTCTTCTCGGGAGTTTGAATTGCTGGGATTGCTCGCCTCAGGCCATCGGCTCAAGGACGCCGCCCAGGAACTGAATATCAGCACCTCGACGGCTTCGACCTATCGCACCCGGCTCATGGAGAAGCTCAAGGTCAACTCGACCGCGGAGCTGATTCGTTTCGCCCTGGAGCACGACATCTCGGGGTAGAGGGGAGGGGAGGATGGGCCAGGGTGGTCATCGCCTATGGCCGACAGTCACACTCCAACAAGGCGTCGCCGCCGGCCATGCAGGCGGTCTGCACCAGGCCCGGGCCAGCCAGTGATTCCAGCAATCCAGGGGGAGAAGCGCTGCAAGTACAGGACTCTCCAGGCAGCATGACCCGCAGCCTGTGACCCGGACGACACTTAAAACTGGCCTGCATTGTGCTGGCCTCGAAGTCGGCCGAGTGCTCGCGAGTCGCCGAGGGGCTCAAGACCAGGGCAGGGGTGGAAAACACCGCATCAAAGACTTGCTTTCGCTCCCCTGTCCCATCCAGAAATGCCATGCCTCCATCGCTGGCGTAGTAGTCCCAGAGCGCGCTGGACACCCCGTGTCGCAAAAACAAGCTGTGCAGGTCTTGCACGTAATCGGCAAAGCCTTCATGTCCGGTCAGGCCACCGTACTCCCCCACCCAGATTGGCACGCCCATCTCCTGGTATGGCGAGAGGGTGGGGAGCAGATCCTCCTCCAGATCCTCCATGTCGCCCCCGTAGCCAGCCCCCGTGCCCTCGTGGATGTAGAGCGGGTAGAAATGCCCTCCGTAGACGGCCCTGT
>CAZSZE010000050.1:0-10106 GCA_964610645.1 uncultured Enterobacterales bacterium
ACGGAGAGGCCTGGTCCAGCGCGGTCTGCAACTGACTCCGACCGCGGATCATCGCACCAGGAAGGCCTGCTCCTCCCAGCCAAAGGAGACCCCACCGCCGGTCCAGACCGAGAGACGAACTTCGTAGGGAATGACCAGGTCTGGGGAGAGGCCCCCCATCGAGGAAGCGCTGTAGCCGCCGGTATTCCCGCTGACCGCACAGTCGCTGGCGATGGTGGACCACAAGTAGTAGGCGGCGTCACTTTGGTTCCACGGGGGATTGCCGCCACCACACTCGCCATTGGTTCCAGGTGTAATCACGGTAAAGCTGCCGGTTTCGGTACGAACCCAGACCTCCATGCCCCCGCTGCCTCCATCCTGGTAGCTCTGGCTGTCATCATCTGAGGTCGTCGCCACCATGCGAGTGTTGGAGGAGAGTTCGGTGACGACGGATCGCAGTGCAGTGAGTTGGGTGGCGGTGTAGGCCGTGTTGGTGGAGGGCTGTAGATAGGAGAGGACGGTGTCGAAGTTCAGGCTGCTGCCACTGTGGTCAATACTGGCGGAACCCTCGGAGATCCAACTGTAGTACTGGGCCTGGTCGCCGCTACACTTGGTCCAACCGTTTGTTGCACCGGCCTCCGCTACGAACAAGTTTTGACTGTTGTCCACCGACAGCTTGATCCAGCCGCCGCTGTCCGTGGTCATGTCACAGTCGACCTGGAAGGCACCGGAGCTGTCAGGATCGACCCACCAGGCGCCGTCTCCGGCGGTGGTCCGCCGGGTCAAAAGGTCCTGGCAGGAGAGGGCGGCGCAGCTTGCTGCATCGCCCAGCACCTCGGCAGCATCATCGATCGTGCCGCTGCAGTTGTTGTCGACGCTATCGCAAGTCTCGGTGGCAGCGGTATTGATGCCGATTGCTGTGTCGTCGCAGTCCGTGGCGTCGGTCACGTAGCCGGTGGGTTGGCTGCAGGCAGTGGTGGTGGAAGTCGGGTTGCCGTAGGTGTCTGTGTCGCTGTCCTCGTACCAGGTCGATGCATCCGATGCATCGTCCTCATCCACGGTGCCGTCACAGTCGTCATCCACCGCATTGCAGGTCTCTGTGGCCCCGGGGTTGGTGGCTGCCAGGGCGTCGTTGCAGTCCGTGGCATCCGCCACGTACCCAGTGGGCTGGCTGCAGGCACCGGTAGTGGTGTTTGCATCCCCATAGGTGTCGGTGTCGGCATCCTGGTACCAGGTGGACTGGGTGGAGGTGTCCAGGTTTGCGTCGTCGTCGTCGATGTCTTCATCGCAGTCGTTGTCGACGGTGTCGCAGATCTCCGTGGCGGCGGGGTGGATGTTTCCGTCCCCATCGTTGCAGTCTGAGGAGTTGGCCACGTGGCCGGAGGGCTGTGCACAGCTGACAGTGGATACGCTGGTGTCTCCGTAGCCATCCCCATCGGCATCGGCGTACCAGGTGTTTCCGCTGCCGGACTGCAGGTCCGCTTCCTCGTCGATCGTGCCGTCACAGTCGTTGTCCTTGCCGTCGCAGAGCTCGGAAGCGCCGGGAAAGGACAGGGACTCCAGGTCGTCGCAGTCGTCTGAGTTCGCCGTGTAGCCGGTGGGCTGGGTACACGCGGTGGCGGTGGTCCAGGTGCCGCCGTAGCCATCGCCGTCCATGTCCCCGTACCAGGTGGTGGCATCCGTGGCGTCGTCTTCATCGGTGTCGCCATCACAGTCGTTGTCCAAGGTGTCGCAGATCTCCGCGGCCCCCGGGTTCACACCGGCTGCGTTGTCGTCACAGTCCGTGTCGTCGGCCACGTGGCCGGAGGGGGCACTGCAGGCGGTCGCGGTGCTTCCGGCGTCGCCGTAGCCGTCTCCATCGGTGTCGGCGTAGAACGTCGAGGTGTTGACCGCATCGTCTTCATCCACGGTGCCGTCGCAGTCGTTGTCGGTGCTGTCGCAGATCTCGTACGCCGTGGGATTGGTCGAGGCGTTGAAGTCGTCACAGTCCAGGGAGTTGCCCACGTACCCGGAAGGGGGGGTGCAGGCATCGCTGGAGACCGATCCGTTTCCGTAGCCGTCGGCATCGTTGTCCTGGTACCAGGTCGAGAGGGTGCCCTCGTCGGTGTCCCCATCGCAGTCGTTGTCCTGGTTGTCGCAGACTTCTGCCGCCCCTGGATGGCTGCTGGCGTCGACATCGTCACAGTCATCTGAGCTGCTGACGTAGCCGGGGGGTTGGTCGCAGGCATCGGCCTCGAACTGGCTGCCTCCGTAGCCATCCCCATCTGCATCCCCGTACCAGGTGGTGGCATCCGAGGCGTTGTTGTCCACAGACCCATCGCAGTCGTTGTCAGCACCATCGCAGACCTCGGCGGTGGCGGTGTGAAGGGCTGCATCCGAGTCGTCGCAATCGGCGCATGCGGCAACACCGTCGCCGTCTGCATCGTCATACCCCGTGGAGCCGTCACAGTTGTAGTCCACGGGGTCCTCGCAGTCGGTTTCCTCGGCACCCGGGTGGATTGCGGGATTGGCATCATCACAGTCGCCGGCGCTCTCTGCATGGCCATCGGGCGCGGTGCAGCTCTCTCGGGCCGAGGCTTCCAAGCCGTACCCGTCTCCATCGTCATCGGCGTACCACGTCAAGAGCACGCCCTCGTCGGTTTCCGAGTTGCAGTTGTTGTCCAGGCCATCGCAGACTTCAATGGCACCTGGATGTACGGCGGGATCCGAGTCGTCGCAGTCCTCGCTGGCAGGGGATCCGTCTCCGTCAAGGTCCGGATCGAGTGTGCCGGTGTCCGTGTCCTCCTGTCCGGTCTCACCGGTTCCGGTTTCAATCTGGGTGTCTGCGGCGCTGTCGTCGAGAGGCGTGTCGGCGTCTTTCGGGGGCTTGCCGGAGCAGGAGAGCAGCAGCAGGAAGGATGTCAGTGACAGGGTACGCATGGGGAACTCCCGGACGGGGGAAGTTCCGACGGTAGGGGAAAACCCCCCGCGATTCAATCCCCGTCAGCCGGCCTCACAAATAAACTGGGGGCGGGCATCGGCACAGTTGCGGTCGTTCCACTTGCCGGTCTTTTCCGTGGACACGTAGAGAATGCCGCAGTCCTCTCTCCCGGACCAGTTGTTGGGCTCCCCCTTGTTCCAGGTCTGGAAGGGGGCGGGATCGCCATTGGCCCAAGCCCAGGTTCCCTCTGTTTTCTTGTCGTTGAGGCCGATCCAGACGTAGGGGGTGCGGAAGTGCGCGGCCTGGGTGACCAGCCAGGCGTCTTCTTCTGCGTTGTCGATCTGCACCAGGGTGTAGCCGCTCTGTTCACAGTGCAGACGGGCGGAATTCCAGTCCGTCGCGAGGTGCCCACAGAATTGGTAGGCGTGGCCTCCCTGGTGCGCGATTTCGCAGGGACAGTCCGCCTCCTCGTCGATTTCCCCGTTGCAGTTGTTGTCGAGTCCATCACAGCGCTCATCCATGGCCACGTTGACGGTGGCGTTGGCATCATCGCAGTCTTCCAGGGGGCCAAAGCCGTCGCCATCCTCATCGGGCAGGTCGGGGGTGTTTTCCGGGGTCGCATCAGGGGGAGCGGTGGTGCTTGGTTCCCCGGCGGCACCCGCGATGTTCTCCTCCGGCAAAGCCCTTGTCCCCTCAGGGGGTTCGTACTCTGAATCTGGACCGCTGCAGCCGATCCACAGGGTCAATGCGAGAAGCGCGTTCATGGGGCTCGCAGGACAGGGGGGATTCCAACCCAGGATATCACTGCGGCGGGGCCTTGGCCCACGATGCACTTTTGGTGCAGCCGGCATAAGTCGGAACCCCGAGGTGCCTGTGGATCCATTTGTCTACCAGTACAGCATTGGTGGCGTCGTTTTTCTCGTCGGCATGATCTACGCCTGGCGGCAGGGGTACCTGGGGTTCCAGGGGTCCGCCCTGCGCAATCTTGCGGGGATGGTCCTTGGCTTCGCCTTCTTCATGGGACTGCAGGCCTACCTGGAATATGCCCCCATGACCGAGGCGGCAGCGGTTCCCTACAGTGGCGCGGGTCTCGATACAGGCCCCATGGGAACGGGCCTGGACTACGGGATCATGGTCCTGTATTTCGTGGCAATGCTGTCCATTGGGACCTGGTTTGGTCGACATCAAAAGGGAACCAAGGACTTCTTTTTCGGAGGCCAGCGGTTCGCCTGGTGGTTGATTTCCTTCAGCCTGATCGCCACCACCATCGGGTCCTATAGTTTCGTCAAGTACTCAAAGATTGCCTACGGCTATGGAATCGCCTCCAGCCAGACCTACCTGAATGACTGGTTCTGGATGCCCCTGGCGCTCTTTGGGTGGCTGCCGATTCTGTATTTCCAGCGCCTGGTCTCGATTCCCGAGTACTTCGAGCGGCGTTTTGGTAGCCGGGAACGCCGCATCGCCACGTGGCTGCTGCTCCTGTACCTGGTGGGCTATGTCGGCATCAACCTGTTCACCATGGGCCAGGCCCTGAACATTCTCCTGGGCGTGGACATCTGGCTTGCTGCTGCGGGTGTTGCCGCAATCTCCGCCGTGTATGTCACGGCGGGGGGGCAGACCAGCGTCATCATGACCGACCTGTTTCAGGGGGTGATGCTCCTGGTCACGGGGCTGGTCATCCTCTGGCTGGGCGTCGACTACCTGGGGGGTTTTGACTCGTTCTGGTCCCACCTTCCCCGGTCCCACCGCAGGGCTTTTACGAATTTCAACGTGGATCCCAGCTACAACAGCGTGGGGCTCTTCTGGCAGGACGGCATGGCCAACACCGCCATGTTCGTGTTCCTGAACCAGGGACTCGCCATGCGGCTCTTGTCGGCCCGATCTGTAAAGGACGGGCGTCGGGCCCTGGTGATCACGGCGGTGGTGCTTATGCCGATCGCAGCCCTGGTGGTGGCATCTGGCGGCTGGGTGGCGAAGGCCCTGGTGCATGCCGGCGCCTTGCCCCCAGACATCTCGGCGAAGGCGGCATTTTTCATCGCTTCGGACTTCCTGAGCCAGCCGGGCCTCTTTGGTCTGATCATGGCGGCGTTGACGGCAGCGCTCATGTCTACGGTCGACACCTTGATCACCGCGGTGGCCGCCATCTTTGTCAACGACATCTACGGACCGAAGAACCCTCACGCCACAGACAAGGAAATGCTCCTGGTGGCCCGCAAATCCTCCATCGGGGTCACGTTGATCGGCGTGTTCCTGGTGCCGCTCTTCATGCAGTTCGACTCGATCTACTCGGCCCACGGGGCCTTCACGGCGGCTGTCACACCGCCGCTGGTGGTGGCGCTCTTGCTGGGGGTGTTCTGGAAGCGGTATACGACCCAGGCTGCCTTCTTGACCATGGTGGGAGGCACCGTGGCCATTGCGGCCAGCGTGGTCTGGCCCGAGCTTGTCCGGCCCTTCGCCCATGGGGTGCCCATGCAGGAAGTGGGGGATGGATTCCTGGCGGGCAAGGATCAATTCAAGTTCATGCGGGCCTTCTTTGGTCTCTCCGTGTGCTCGGTCATTGGCATTGTGGCGGTCCCTTTCACCCGGGCCCCGGACCCGGATTCTCTGAAGGGACTTGTCTGGGGCACGGTGGGCGATGCAATTCGCCACTTCAAGGGCAAGGAGGGGACGGAATCCGAGAGCGACTGGGTGGACACGGCCGTAGGTTCGGTGGAGTCCGATTCGTATGATTCCCACACCCAGCTCTCCCAGGCGACCCTTTCCCGGGGGTTGGCGGAGCAAATTCAAGCGGAGGTTGGCGACCTGGTCTATGTCACCGATCCACGCTGGTGGCTGGGGGGACTGAAATCCGGCCACGTACGGGTGGCCCGGATTGAAGAAACCGGCACCGGTCGAATCGACCTGGGACCGGGCATCCGAGAGCGCATCGGAGGGGCTGTCACCCGAACCGTGAAGGTCCGTCGGTTGTACTGAACTGGGGGGGAACGGATCAACTGGAGGTGACGAATCCCTCGGGGACCGGTTCTGCTTCCGGAGGGTGAAGCTTGATGGATCCCCGCTCTTCCAAGACCCTCAGCACCCTCGCTGCAGCCTCCGCAGGCTTCTCCTGGGACAGATCCGCCTCGACTTCGGGGGACAGAGGTGGCTCGTAGGGGTCGTCCACGCCGGTAAACTGGCGGATTTCTCCCGCCAAGGCCTTGGCCCACAACCCCTTTGGATCCCAGTCGACACAGACCTCTTTGGGGGTGCTGACCCAGACCTCCACAAACCCGTCCATTTCCTCCCTCAGGGAGTCGCGGGTGGAACGGAAGGGGGACACGGAGCTGACAATGGCGACCACGCCGTTTCTTGCCAACAGGCTGGCGACAAACGCGTTCCGGCGGCAATTGGTATCCCGCTCCTCCCGGGTGAAGCCCAGGGTGTTTCCCAAGAGGGTCTCCCGGAGTTTCCCGGAGTCGATGATCTCGAAGGGCACCGACCTGGAGGCCAACTCCTGGCCAATTGCAGCCGCCAATGTGTTCTTACCAGAGGCTGGCAATCCCGTGATCCAGACGATTCCGCCGCGAGTCGACATCCGGGTTCCTCCGGGCAACCATTTAGCCCACGTCTGCAGGCGCCGCCTCCCTGGCGTTGGTTTCCTGGGGCACGGAATCCTTGTTTTCACCAGCGGATTCGAGGTCGCCGCGGGGGGAAGGGGCAAAGCAGATGCGGGAAGCCTGCACCTCTGTCTGCTTCCTGTGGTTGCCCTCCTTGTCCGTCCAGGATTGCTGGCGGAGTTGACCGACAACAGCCACGGGATCTCCTTTCCGGAGCCGATCCATGGCGACTCGGGCGGTTCGGTCGAAAGCCACAACCCGGTGCCAGTCGGTTTCCTCTCGCCAGGAATCCCCGTCCCGGATGTTTCGATGGGTCGCTACGGAGAACCGGGCGACTTCGGTGCCGCTGGTTGCGACCCGGCGTTCCGGATCTGCACCCAAACGACCATAGAGAACCACTTGATTGACAGTGTGCATGAGACCTCCCTTGTTGGACATGCGCAGCCAGGAGTACCGCAAGAGTCAGGCCAATCGGAATGGGGCCGTGTTGGCCGGAGAGGCCGATCGGGTGTTCCGGTTTTCGACAGGGGGTGCCGGGTTTTCGGCAGATGGGCACCGGGAAATGACCGGGTGTTGTCGTGATTCCCTCTTCTGGTCGGGGCATCTGTCTGGCAGATAGGGTAGGTTGAAAGTAGGGATGCGCTCACGTATCCCGGGAGCATGAATGGCAATTGGAACTCGCACCATCGGTGAGTTCATTTCGGGGCGAGACGCTCCGAACGTGTCACCGGCCACACCCGTCCAGGACGCAATCCAGACAATGCGGGCCATGCGAACACCTGGTGTGTTGGTGGTGGATGCAGGGGTTCTGGTGGGAATTTTTACTGAAAAGGACTTCTTGAACCGCGTCGTGGCAGCAGAACTCCTGCCGGGCGAGACCCGGGTCGGGGAGGTCATGACGCCGTCCCCCGAGGTCTTGGGGCCAGATCATTCCGTTGCCCTGGCCATCAACCGCATGGCCATCGGTGGATTTCGCAATGTGCCCATCGTGGACGAGCACGGCCGGCCCCTGGGGCTGCTGTCGGTGCGAGATGTGGTGGATCACCTGGCGGAGATATTTGAGTCAGAGGAGGAGGATGCAAACGAGCAGGCGGGCCTCTGGTTGGACCTTGGGGTGACCGGATGAGCCTGGCGGGACCCACTCCTGCTTCGCTGGCCGGCCTGTTTTCTCATTCTGTCCAGGAGTTGATCAAGACCGAACCCCTCACGATGCCGCCGTCCGCCACGCTTCAGGAGGCGGTGGAGTCCATGCGGGCCAATGGCCGAGGCTGTCTGTTGGTGGTGAATGGCAAGGGCAGGCTCTTCGGTGTGTTCACCGAGCGGGACGTGGTGGTCAAGCTCTGCGGCGATGACCTCACCTGGCGAGGTTGGCTGTTGGGGGACTGCATGACGCCGGCACCCACGACCATTGCAAGGGAAACCACCATCGGGCAGGCGGTGCAACAGATGAACGTGGGGCGTTTCCGACACATTCCCGTCGTGGATTCCGCAGGTTGCGCGGTGGGAATCGTCACCATTCGCGACATTATCATCTACCTCGTGGAGCACCATCCAGCAGCCTTCTTGAATCTGCCTTCGGCGAGATAGGCTGGAGAGGAGCGCGGGCGAGAAACCCGCCTGATTCTGGTGAGATCCATGCTATCCCGCATCCATCACCAGACTCCTAAGCCCTGACCACCGGCACCCCCACGCGACGTAAGTCCCCTGTCGCAGACTGCGAACCCCCAGTTGTGTCCCATTTCAGTGTCCGAAGGACCTCTCAGTGTTCAATCCATGCTGGTACTGGCGGCGGCGCCCTTAGCCTCGCCAACGCCTCGGCGAACCCATCCTGTAGCGGAAAACCCTCGATACTGGAGCCGTCGTTGTCCGAGGAGGAGAGGGAGATGAGGGGCAGGCTCGTAGCGGCTGCTTGCAGCTCCACCATTTCCCAGGCCGACAAGTGCAGGGATTTGTCCAGGAAGTCCAGGTTCACGGTCCAGGGGCTGCTCGTGACGAGCAGGGTGTCCCCGTCGCTGGCAGCTTGGATGGCTTGTTGAATGTCGGTGTGGTCGCCGGCACCACCAGCGTTGATCACCAGCGTGGCAGCCGAGGTGCCAGAAACAAGAGCCAGGAGCAGGGCGGGCATTCCTTCCTACTGTGCGGTGACGTTCATCGAGTCCAGCACGCTCTCGATGCCATCGGAGACTTGGAGCACAAGGAGGAAGCTTCCCGCGACATCCGCCACGAAGGTCGGAGACTCGGCCGTGTCGTCACTCAAAGTTGCTGACGAGCCGCTTGGGGGAACCAGGGCCCAGGTATAGACCAGGGCGTCTCCATCTGCGTCGGAGGAGCCGGACCCATCCAGTTGCACGGTATCCCCGGGACTCACGACCTGGTCCGGCCCGGCATCGGCGACGGGTGTGGAGTTGGCAAAGGACACCACCACGTCCACCTGGTCCCTGTTGGTCGTGGTGCCGTCTGAAACCGAGAGCATCAACGTGAAGGTGCCCTCCACATCCGGTACAAAGCTGGGCGTCGCAGTAAAGAAGTCGCTGATGTCTCCATTGCCCAAGGTGCTGGAGGAAGGCTTGGAGACGAAGATCCAATCATAGGTGAAGGGGTCCCCATCGGCGTCGAAACTACCGGTTCCGTCGAGGATGACAGTGTCCCCAGTGCTGGCAACCTGGTCTGCACCTGCATCAGCCACGGGGGGTGAATTCTCGCCCGGGTTGAAAACGGTCACGACCACCCGGCTGGTGTCTGAGAGGCTGCCGTCATCGACCGTGACCTCCAAGACATAGAATCCAAGTGTGTCCGGGATGAAACTGGCCGCACCCCCCCCTCCGTCTACGATGTCGCTGGACACCAGGGCACTGCCAGGGGGGATGTTCAGGAAGGACCAGCTGAACGAAAGTGGATCATTGTCCGGGTCGGACGACGAAGAGGCGTCGAGCGAGACGGTGCCGGGAAACGCCACGGACTGGTTCTGGCCGGCATCTGCGACGGGCGCCTGGTTTCCACCGGACGCGATGACCGAGACCGAGTCGGACGCCGTGAGACTGCCGTCATCTACAGTGAGGATCAAGAAGAAGGTGCCTGTGACGTCGGCGACAAAGGTCGGAGAGTCGGTGCTTGCACCCGTGAGGCTTGCGGACGATCCGATGGGGGATACGAGAGACCAGGAGAACGAAAGAGAATCTCCCTCTGGGTCGGATGAGCCCGACCCGTCCAGCTGTACATTGTCTCCGACAGTGACGGACTGGTCCGGCCCGGCATCGGCGGTGGGGGCATTGTTCGGGGGAGCGCTGACCGTGACGACGACCTCGTCCTGGTCGGTGTCCGTTCCATCGGAGACCGTCAACTGCAGGATGTAGGTGCCCACGACATCGGGGACCAGAGTGGGTGTGGCGCTGTTGTTGGGGCTGATGTCAGAGGAACCCAGGCCCGAGGTGGCAGGCGAAGAGGAGAATCCCCAACTGGGGGACAGGGGATCCCCATCCGCATCCGAGGATCCCGTGCCGTCCAGTTGGACCGTGTCGCCAAGGATCACAGCCTGGTCCGGTCCGGCATCCGCGACGGGGGCGGTGTTGGGAGGGGCCGTGACGGTGATGTTGACGAGGTCTATCGTGACG
>CAZSZE010000050.1:10206-31148 GCA_964610645.1 uncultured Enterobacterales bacterium
CGATGTCCGGAGTGAATTCGGCATCCGGGGCGTTGACGAAAACAATGTCCGCATCCGTCAAACCGGACCCGGCGGGCACGCTGACAAACGCCCATTGGAACAGAAGCGGGTCGCCGTCTGGGTCGCTGGAGGCAGACCCGTCGAGTTGCACCGTGTCACCAAGAACAAGGTTCTGATCTGACCCCGCATCGGCCACTGGCGCGTTGTTGCTGCTTCCCCCCGTGGTCACCGCGATGTTCACCGTGTCCGTGTCCTGGAGCAAGCCGTCGGTGACGCCGAGCCCCACCACGTAGGTGCCTTCCACGTCTGGCACAAAGGAGGCCGTCGGTGAGAAGACGCCGGAGATGTCGGAATCGGTGAGCCCAGACCCTGCGGGCACCGATACAAACGCCCATTGCTGGAGGAGCGGATCCCCGTCTGGGTCGGAGGAGCCTGTTCCATCCAACTGCACGGTGTCCCCGAGTGTCGCTGCCTGGTCGGGCCCCGCATCGGCTACCGGTGCATTGTTGCTGCTTCCCCCCGTGGTCACGGAGATGGTCACCGTGTCGGTGGCCTGGAACAACCCGTCCGTGATGCCCAGACCCACCACGTAGATGCCCTCGACATCAGGCACAAAGCTGGGGGTCAACGTGGTGACGCCTGAGATGTCGGCATCGGTGAGCCCGGAGCCCGAGGGAACCGACACAAATGCCCACTGCTGGAAGATCGGGTCCCCATCCGGGTCGGAGGAGCCTGTTCCATCCAACTGCACGGTGTCCCCGAGCGTCACCGCCTGGTCGGGGCCTGCATCCGCTTCAGGGGGATTGTTCCCACTGCCCGTGGTGGCAAAGACATCCACCAGGTCCGTGTCCTGAAGGGAACCATCTGTGACCCCCAGGCCGACCACGTAGGTGCCTTCCACGTCGGGGGTGAAAGAGGGGGTCAGAGTGTTTATGCCGCTGATGTCCGCATCGGTGAGCACGGAGTTGAATGGCACCGACACAAAGGCCCACTGGACGAGGAGGGGATCGTTGTCCGGATCAAAGGAGCGGGTTCCATCCAGGGTGGCCGTATCCCCAGGCTGCACAAAGACATCCGTGCCGGCATCGGCCACGGGGGCAGAGTTGGACGTGGGATCGCTGATCACGACACGGACCGAGTCCGAGTCAAAGAGCACACCGTCTGTGACCCCGAGCGTCACGACATAGGCGCCCGCAAGATCCGGGACGAAACTCGGAAGAGCTGTGTTTGCACCGACCAGGCTTGCATCGATGACGCTGGAACCGGCGGGAACGCTGTCAAAGGACCACTGCAGGAAGATCGGATCCCCATCCGGGTCCGAAGATCCACTGCCATCGAGAAAGACCTGCTGCGCGATCAGGCCCGTGGCGTCAGGTCCGGCATCTGCCACAGGGGCGCTGTTGGTGGTTCCCAGATCGACGGTGATCACCACGTCGTCCGTGTCGGTCAGGAGCGCATCATCGACGGTGAGTCGGACCACGTATTCCCCGAGCTCATCGGGGGTGAAAGACGGCTCGTCGCTGGTGGCATCCTGCAGGATGGCACCGCTTCCGGCCGGCACGGACACAAACGCCCAGGAAAAAGTGAGGGTGTGGCCATCGTTGTCAGAGCTGTCCGACCCATCCAGTTGCACGACCTCGCCCAGGGTGGTGGTCTGGTCGGGGCCTGCGTTGGCGTTGGGGCGGTCGTTTCCGCTGGCCGGCGTGGCAAACACCTGCTGCTCGCAGGGCTCGCTCTGCATGACCCCATCGTCCACGGTGAGCTGGGCGATGTACCCGCCCTCTACGTCCGTTGTGAAACCAGGCGTGCTGGAGGCCGGGTTGTCCAGGGCCGCCGAACTACCTGCGGGAAGCTCTGTGAGGGTCCACTCGTAGGTGAGGGGATCTCCCTCCAGGTCATAGGAACTAGTTCCATCCAACTGGACCGCAATCCCGTTGGGCACGGAGATCGTCTCGCCGCACACCGCAATGGGTTGTCCCGGCTCGGACTGGAGGATTTCAAAGGGAATGTCGACCCGCACCGATTCCAGGGACCCGTTGTGGACCGACAACCCCACCACCCAGATTCCAGGCTGGTCTGGGGTGAGAATGGCCTCGCCTTCCTCGGCGCCGTCTTCCAGAACAGCAGTGCTTGCCTGGGGGGCCATGACGACGGTGAAGAGGTAGTCCAGCGGGTCGCCATTGACATCCGTGGAATCCGTGCCATCCAGGACCAATGGCGACTGGAGGATCGGCGAACCTTCCAGGGTCAGCACTGCAGTCGGGCGGGTCCCCCCAGTCACCACCAGGACATTCACCACGTCGGGGATGCTTGCGATCCCGTCGTTGTCCGTGACGGAAAGGGAGAAGGTGTACATGCCATCCCTGTCTGGCGTGAAGACCGGGTCGGCGACCCCTGCATCGGACAGGGAGGAGGTGCTTCTTTCGGGCTGGCTGACAACGCTCCAGATCCAACTCTTGACCTGGCCATCCGAGTCACCTGACTCGGAACCGTCCAGTTGCACCTCGACGCCGGGGCCGACCGTCAGGTCCGATCCGGCATCTGCATAGGGGGCGTATTGTGCCTCTTTGGACGAGGAACACCCCGCCCCAATCGCAAGAATCCACAGAGCAGTGGTGGTTCGCATTCGTCTCCAGGTACCGGGAGCCGGGCCAAGGCTGTGCTGGCTCTCGACCCAGGATACCAGGAACATCTGGCCCGCGCGTTAACATGGGCCCGGCACAACGCGTTTCGCTGGCTTTCAAGAATGTCCAACTACATTGTGATCGAAGGGCTGATCGGGGTGGGCAAGACCACGTTGTGCCGGCTTCTTCGGGACAAGTGGAATGCACGCCTGGTGCTGGAGCCCGCAGCAGACAACCCGTTTCTTGCCGCATTCTACGCGGACAGGGAGCGCTTTGCCTTTCCCGCCCAGATGTTCTACCTGGCCACCCGCTATGCCCAGCAGGCGGATTTGCGGCAGGGGGGGCTTTTCGATGAGCTGGTGGTGGCGGACTACCTTTTTGCCAAGGATCGCCTCTTTGCCGAGCAGACCCTGAGCGGTCACGAACTGGATTTGTACGACAGATTTGCGGGGCATCTCGGGGCGACTGTGGTGCGCCCTGACTTCGTGGTTTTCCTTGATTCTCCTACGGATGTGGTGGTCGACCGGATTGCACGGCGAGCCATTTCCGCAGAGCAGGTCATCGAGGCCGCGTACCTGGACGGGCTGCGCGATGCCTATCACCGGCTTTGGTCGGGTTATACAGAAGCACCGGTTTATGTAGTGGACACCCAGGAGATCAACTACGTAAATTCGGATCAAGACCAGATGATGATTCTCCGAATGATTCGGGGATGGCTCGAAGGTCAGCCCGTTCCGGGTGCCCCTGCATCACTGCAAAGTGAGCGGGAGGTCCAGCCGAGTCTTTTCGGTCCCGGAACCCCATTGGAGCATTCGCCCTAGGGAGCATTGAAAATGAAACGCATCACGGCGTTGGACCTTCTTCAGCAGAAGGCCGACAGCAAGAAGATCGTCATGGTGACCGCCTATGACTACTCGATGGCTCGCCTCGCAGAGGCAGCGGAAGTGGACATGGTCCTGGTGGGGGACTCCCTTGGCATGGTCATCCAGGGGCGGGAAGACACCCTGGGGGTGACCCTGGACGACATGGCCTACCACGGCCGCTGCGTGGCCCGGGGCTTGAAACGGGCCCACCTGACGGTGGATCTTCCGTTCATGTCGTACCAGGTCAGCGCGGAACAGGCCCTGACCTCTGCCGGGAGGCTTGTGCAGGAAGGCGGGGCCCAGTCCGTGAAGTTGGAGGGGGGGGAGAGAACCGCCCCAGCCATCGCGAAGATTGTCGAGGCGGGCATCCCTGTGGTGGCCCACATCGGGCTGACGCCGCAGTCGGTGCACCAGTTGGGTGGATTCAAGGTGCAGGGGCGGGGAGACCACGGCGCTGAGCAGCTGATGTCGGATGCGTTTGCGGTGCAGGACGCGGGCGCATTCGCCGTGGTGCTGGAAATGGTGCCCGCGGAGTTGGCGGCCGAGGTGACCGCTGCCCTCTCGGTTCCCACGATCGGTATCGGGGCCGGACCCAACTGCGATGGCCAGGTGCTGGTGTGCAACGACCTTCTTGGATTCGACTCGCGCTTTACCCCTCGCTTTCTAAAGCGGTACGCCGAGCTGGAGAACCCCATCGTGGAGGCCTTCCGTGCCTTTGGCGAAGAGGTCCGGGCCGGGGTCTTTCCCACGGAGGAACATTCGTTTCACCGAAAGAAGGGACCCCGCAAGGTCGCCAAGCTCTACTGAGCGAGGGTGAGCGTGGAGGTTTTCAAGGAGGCGTCTCGTGTGCAGGCGCAGGTGATCGCCTGGAAGCGCCAGGGATTGACCGTGGGATTCGTGCCCACCATGGGTTTTCTCCATGCGGGCCACGCCTCCTTGATGGATGTCTCCGCAAGCCGGTGTGACAAGCGGGTGGTGTCGATTTTCGTGAACCCCCTCCAGTTTGAGGATGCCGGGGACCTCGCCCGGTACCCCAGTACACCCGATGCCGATGCTGCAACCTGTGCAGATCACGGCACAGACCTGTTGTTCACCCCGGCCACGCTCTACCCACCGGGATTTGCCTCCACGGTGCAGGTCGGAGGGCTCACGGAGGGACTGTGCGGGGCTGCCCGTCCGGGGCACTTCGATGGGGTCACCACGGTGGTGGCGCGGCTGTTTGGGATTGTGCAGCCGGATGTCGCGGTGTTCGGGGAGAAGGACTACCAGCAGCTCTGCGTGATTCGCCGCATGGTGCAGGACCTCGCGCTTCCCATCGAGGTGGTGGGGGGGGCGCTGGTGCGCGACGCGGACGGGCTGGCGCTTTCCTCCCGCAACGCGCACCTTCAGCCGCCGGACAGGGTGCGGGCCACATCGCTGCACCGGGCTCTGTTCGCCATGGCGGAGTCGGGGGAGAAGGAAGTGCCGGCGCTCCTGGCGTTGGGCGAGTCGCTTCTTGACGTGGATCGATTGGACTACCTTGCCGTGGTCGATGCGAATTCCCTGGAGGTGCTGCACCGGGTGGAAGGAGAAGCGCGGGCGCTCGTGGCAGCCTATGTGGGGGGCACGCGACTGATCGACAACGTCGCTCTTTGAAGGACAACCTCCGCCCATGGACATCGACACCACCATCGTGCTCGGCGTTGCTTTTCTGTTCATCCTGAACCACGTGCTGGTGATGCTGCCGGACTGGCACCGAAAGCGGACGGCCTTTTACGGGCTGCAGTTCGTGAATTTCGCGGCGGCTTGTTTCCTGGCCGGTTGGGGAGCGCCGGGGTTCAACGACAAGGGCATGCGGGTCGTAAACTGGGTGCTCATGGCGCTGGTGATGTACCACGTGGTCCAGAACAACAGCGCCTACGTGAAGAAGTGGCGAGGGGATGCCCCCTCCGACGAGGAGCGGGAGCGGTTGCGACGGAGGGTGCTCTCCAAGTTGGTGGACAGTGTGGAGGAGGCAGAGGAGTAGTGGGAGGCTGTTGGTGGGAGTGGGATCGGGCTCGGATAGCGAGTTACTCCTGGTGTGCAGGCCGAGGGGGTCCATCGATGCAAAAGACACTGCTTCTGGCGTTGATATTGGGCAGTGGGCTCGCTCAGGCTGCAGAACCCACCTTGGTCGAGTTGCTCAATGCGGCCGATGACGTGACCCGAGGGGAGTCGAGCCGCGCGAAAATCGAAATGCAGGTCAAGACGAGGCGCTACGAGCGCACCATGCAGATGGAGGCCTTCTCCATGGGCACTGACAAGAGCCTGGTGCGCATCCTGGCTCCTGCGAAGGATGCGGGGATCTCGACTCTCATGGTCGATGACAACATCTGGAACTACCTGCCCAAGGTGGACCGCACCATGAAAGTGCCCGGAGCCATGATGTCGGGCAGCTGGATGGGCAGCCACTTCTCCAACGATGACCTGGTCAAGGCCAACCGCCTGGCAGACGAATTCGAGGGGGAGATCACCCAGCGCCCGGGGGACAATGACCAGAATGCCTACGAGGTCACCCTGGTTCCCAAGCCGGATGCGCCGGTGGTGTGGGGCAAGGTTGTGCTTCGGGTGACTCCGGAGCTGCTGCCCGTGGACATCACCTACTACGATGAAGATGGCTCCCTGAAGCGCACGATGCGATTCGAGGAGGTCAAGGACTTTGGTGGGGAGAAAATTCCCTCCGTGATGACCTTGATACCGGCGGACAAGCCAGAGGAGTTCACGCGCATTGTCTACCTGGAGCTGGACTTCGACGTGAAGTTCGACGCGCAGGCCTTCTCTCTCCAAGCCCTGAAGCGCTAGCGCTCGATGTTGCTGACCATTGCCTGGAGGAATCTCTGGCGCCAGAAGCGCCGCTCGCTGGTCACCAGCCTCGCGCTTGCGCTCGGCGTGGCGCTCTCCATGGCGAGCATCTGTTTCCAGGACGGCTTCTACAACGTCATGAACCGCGTCATGGTGCAGCAGCGCCTGGGGCACGTGCAGATCCACCACGAGGACTACCCTGGGCGGCGTGCAATGCACGACACCTTGAACGGCGCGACGGAGCGACTCCAGGCACTGCAAGCGCTGGAGGGGGTGGGTCAGGTCACCGGTCGCCTGCGCGGCCAGATGCTAATCGGGGGCACGCGGAAGTCGGAGGGGGGAGAAGTACTCGGGATCGATCCGATCCTGGAGGAAGCGTTCAGCGGAGTCAGTGGCATGGTCTCCGAAGGTCGCTTTCTGGGAACAGAGGCGGCCCGGGAGATCGTTCTTGGGGGAGGGTTGGCGGACACCATTGAGGTGGAGGTTGGAGACGAGATCGTACTCTTGACCCAATCGGCTGACGGCTCGATGGGCAACGACCTGTACACCCTTGTCGGACTGGTCACGACGGGGTCCATGGCCATTGACCGGTATGGTGGCTACCTGCACCTCGAGGATCTGCAGGCCTTGCTGGTCCTGGAAGACAGCTTGCACGAGATCACCCTGACGACGGCCTCGGGCGATGGTGCCGATGCGGACGCCCTGGCCACGGTGCTCAAAGAGCGGGGGGACAGCGACTCGCTGGTTCGCACCTGGCAGGAGGTGGATCCCCAGGTGGCCGAGATGATGAAGATGCAGTCGATTGCTGCGGGAATCATCCTGTTCTTCGTGCTGGGCGCTGCGGCATTTGTGGTGCTGAACACGATGATGATGGCGGTTTTCGAGCGCACCCGGGAGCTGGGGGTCTTGATGTCCCTCGGCATGCGACCTCGCAGGATCGTGGGGCTGGTGCTGACCGAGGCGGTGGTCCTGTCCTTCTTGTCGCTTGCGATTGGCTTGACCCTGGGAGGTTTGCTGGACTGGTACCTCGTCACCCATGGAATTCGCATGATGGAAGGCAACCTGGACTTCATGGGTGTGCGCATGCCGGGCACGATCAAGGGCGCGGTGGAGTGGAGTGCCGTGGGGATGACCATTGGGGCGGGGGTGCTGTTTTCAGTCATGGCGGCGGTCTGGCCCTCCTGGCGGGCCTCTCGTCTTCGGCCGGTGGAAGCCATGAGGCAGGACTGAAACATGCTCTTGCTCAGACTGGCATTCCGCAACCTGATGAGGAATCGACGCCGCACACTGATCACGGGGGCGGCGATCACCTTTGGGATGGCGCTGATGCACTTCACCATTGGCATGCAGCACGGCTCCTACACCGCGATGATTCGAACCGGGGTCGCCAGCATGGCTGGACACGTGGTGGTCCAGGGCGAGGGCTACGAGGAGAGCGGTGACGCCAGCATCCTGGTTCGGGATTCCGAGCGGGTGGCGGCCCTGCTCGAAGAGGCCATCAGCGACGATGGCATTGTGCTGCGCCGCGCGTTTCTGGGGGGGCTGCTGACTTCGGCCGATGGTTCATCGGCTGCCGTGGTCAGCGCAATTGAGCCTGAGAAGGACCGGAAAGTAGGAAAGTTCCATGACTACCTCCACGAGGGGGAGTGGCTCTCGGGCAACAAGGACATCCTGCTGGGCAGCGGCCTGGCCGAGACGCTGGACGTCGAGTTGGGCGACAAGATCGTCTACATGATGCAGGTCGACGAGGAGATGACCAGCAAATTGTTTCGGGTCAAGGGCATCCTCCGAACGGGTGCCGCAGATCAGGATGGCATCATGGCTGCCATTACCCTGGAAGCTTCCCAGGAGCTTCGAGGGGGCGCGGACGCTGCAACTCAGGTGGTGATGATCCTGGAGGACTTCAATCGGTGGCCCACCGCCCTGGAAGAGGCCCGGGAAGCTCTGGCTGGGGAAGAGGTGGAGGTGCTGTCCTGGAAGGGGGCCCTGCCGGACATGGATGCGTTCATCAAGATGGATCGGAATGCAGGCCAGGGAATGTTGTCGATCCTGGGCATTATCGTGGCGATGGGGGTCTTCAATACCTTCTTGATGTCGGTGCTGGAGCGGACCCGGGAATTCGGTGTGCTGCTGTCCATTGGGGTGCGCCCCGGACAGATCGCAGGCCTTGTCCTCCTGGAGGGGGTAGTGCTGGGGGCGCTGTTCATTGGGCTTGGCACCGTATTGGGCCTGGGCTTGACCTGGCCGGCCATGGTGTATGGGATGGACTTCTCAGAGATGATGGGGGAGGCCATGTCCACCGGGGGCGTGGTGATCTCGGCCAAGATGCACTCAGCATTCAATTGGCCGCGCATGGGTGCCTTTGCGGTGGGTGGGTTCTTGTTGACAGTGTTGGCCTCGGTCTGGCCCGCGTGGCGGGTCAGTCGGCTGACACCAGTGGATGCCATGCGGCACCATTAGGGGAAGAAGATGGCGATAGTTTCGGTACAGGGTCTGAAGCGGGAGTATTCCCAGGGCGAGCACACAGTGCATGCGCTGCGGGGTGTCGATCTTGCGGTGGAGTCAGGGGAGTTCCTGGCGCTCATGGGGGCCTCTGGTTCAGGCAAGACCACGCTGCTGAACCTGATTGGAGGTTTGGATGAGCCGACGGCTGGGAGTGTCCAGATCGAAGGCACGGACATTGGCGGCATTTCCTCTGGAGAACGCTCCGATCTGAGGCGTGATCGAATTGGATTCGTGTTCCAGGCCTACAACCTGGTGCCTGTGCTGACCGCCCTTGAGAATGCCGAGATGGTACTTCTGCTTCGTGGGGTGCCTGCGGGAGAGCGCCGTGCGAAGGTCATGAAGACGCTGGCGTCCGTGGGCCTGGAAGGGCTGGAAAACCGGTTTCCCAACGAGCTTTCGGGGGGGCAACAGCAGCGGGTTGCCGTTGCCCGAGCCATCGCAGGAGAGCCGGCCCTGGTGCTCGCGGATGAGCCCACTGCGAATCTTGACTCCAAGAGTGGCAACGAGCTGATTTCATTGATGGCCCGCCTGAACGAAGAACAGGGCATCACATTTGTGTTTGCTACCCATGATCCCAAGGTCATGTCGGCTGCCCGGCGGGTTGTCAGCATGGAGGACGGAGAGATCAGAGAGGATGTTCGCAAGTGATCCTGGCGCTGGTGGGGATGGCCTTTGGGCAGAGCTTCTCGGAGGCCTCGGAGCTGAACGCGGACCTGAAGTCGTTCTTCCTGGCGACCTTTCCCTACGAGCACATCGCCATGCCGGAGGATCCTGTGGCGAGCGGTGCTCTGGATGGGCGAATTCGCTGGAAGCTGGACCTGGATGACCTCTTTCGCCTGGAGGTCCACCACGCGGTGACCGCGACCACGGGTGCCATCTCACCTGGGGGCGGGAGCGGCTTCGGGGTGGGGATGGAGGCGCCCCAGGCTGTGGATCTGGACTGGGAAGGGGTGGGCAGCGATGGGATGTGGCTTGTGGGGCGGACGGATCGGCTGAAGATCGAGTCCACCCTGGGCCCGACGGAGTGGTCCCTCGGGCGGCAGCCCATCACCTTTGGGCAGGGTCGGTTCTTCACGCCCCTGGACCTGGTGAATCCTTTTCACCCGGCCACCGTGGACAGCGAGTACAAGCCGGGGGTGGATGCCGCCCGGTTGGATGCCTACCCCAGCGCGTCGACGGAGGTGACACTGGTGGCTGCCTACGCGGGGGATTGGACCCGAGAAGAGATGGTTTTTGCCGGGCACGGACAGTTGACCGTTGGGGTGACGGATTTGGGGGTGTTCCTGGGAGAGGTTCGAGGTGATCGGGTGGCGGGGCTCTCGGGTGTCGGGAGCATTGGCCCGGTGGGTGTCTACGGAGATGTGGCTGCGACCCTCCCAGGGGACTCGGAGGAAGATCCCTTTGTGCGGGTGGTGCTGGGGGCGGACCACCGCGCCACGGCCACTACCTCGGTGGGCTTGGAGATCTACTACCAGTCACTGGGGGCTTCGAGCCCAAGCGACTACGGAGAGTTTGGGGCGAGCGATCGGGTTGCGCGAGGCGAGCTGTGGACCCTTGGGCGTGTCTATGGAGGGCTCTCGGTGCTGCAGGAGATCACGCCGTTGGTGATGGTGAGCGTGGCTGGTCTCGCCAACCTCGCCGATCAGAGCGCCCTGGTGATGCCGTCGGTCTCCGTGTCCGTGGCGGAGAACACGGATGCGGTCCTCGGTGGGTACCTGGGCGTGGGCGAGCGGCCACACGAGTTGGAAATGGAGGAGTGGCTGTCGGGAGACCAGGGAATCGAGAGCGAGTTCGGCCTGCTTCCCAGCATGTTCTTCGCCCAGATGCGGGCGTATTTCTAAGGAGCCTACGCGCCGTGTCGGTGCACCAGGTCCATGATCTCCTCGTCCTCCAGCAGCCGATTCCCACTCTTTGCGGTCTGAAAGATGGCGGTCACGAGATCCGGGGTTGCCTCGATGTCCCGGCTGGCGAGCCATGCGCGGACATTGGATTCGCCGGAGTAGTGACCGACCTCGATCTGCTGCTTCAGTCCGAACCATCCCGCGGGGACGCCTGAGTAGATCAGGTCGGCGAGCCAGTCGTCTCCCCGGTCCTTGGCCTTGATGATCGCTGCCGCATGCACGCCGGTTCCCGTGCGAAAGGCATCTCTACCAAACACGGGGTAGCTCGGGGGAATGGGGACCTCGCAGGCCTCGCTGGCAAGGTGCACCAGATCCGCCAGCTGGGACAGGTCGTTGGTTTCCACGCCAAGCAGCTTGAGGTTCACCATCAGCAGGTCGAGGGGGGTGTTCCCGACGCGCTCGCCCATGCCGAGCACCGTTCCGTGTACACGGTCGGCACCGGCTTCGATGGCGCAGATGGCGTTGGGCAGGGAGTGGGCCCGGTCGTCATGGCCGTGCCAGTCGACGCGGGTCTCGGTACCCATTGCTCGAATCAGGTTCTTTGTGAAATGGATGAGGTTGTAGACCCCGTCGGGAGTTGCGTGGCCCACCGTATCGCACAGACAAAGACCGTCCGCTCCCTCCTCGATGGCTGCGTTGAAGAGGCGAGAGAGCAGCTGCGGTTGGGAGCGGATCGTGTCCTCGGTCACGAACGTACAGGGCAGACCCGCGGCCTTTGCCATGGAGACTGCGGTGCGGGTGCGTTCTTCCAGGAGGTTCTCGTCCCAGCCTTCGGCGTAGAGCCGGACGGGGGAGGCGCCCAGGAAGGTCATGACCTCGATGGGTACACCGGTCTTTTCGGAGATGTCGATGATCGGCTGGATGTCGTTGGGGTGGGTTCGGGCTGCACATTGGGGCTTGATGGCCAGCTTTTCGTCCCGGATCAGCTCCACTAGAATCGTGACGTCCTCCACAGCCCGCTGGCCGGCACCCGGCAGGCCCAGGTCCAGGTTGTGGACCCCCAACCCCGAGAGCAGGCGCACAATTCGCAGCTTGGCTTCAATCGGCGGGTCGGTCACCGACGGGCACTGGATGCCGTCGCGGAGCGTCTCGTCCACGTACTCCACCTTGCGCAGGGGAGGGGACACCTTGTCGCCCATGGTGTTCCAGTCGTAGATGATTTCTTGTTCGGTGGGATGTTCGGACATGGTGTGCTCCGACAGCGCTTCCTTGGCTACAGTGCTTCCTTGGCTACAGTGCTTCGACCACAACCGCGATGCCCTGGCCGCCGCCGATGCAGGCAGAACCCACGCCGTACTTCTTGCCCCGGCGCTTGAGCTCGTAGATCAGGTGGGTGGTGATTCGGGTGCCAGACGCAGCGAGGGGATGGCCGACCGCCACGCCCCCGGAGTTCACGTTGGTGATGTCCCGGTTGAGCTCCAGCTCCTTCTCGCAGGCAAGGTACTGGCTGGAAAAGGCCTCGTTGACTTCCACCAGGTCCATTTCCCCCAGGGACATGTTGGCGTGGGCCAGGGCCTTTCGAATGGCGTATACCGGGCCGATGCCCATGTACTTGGGATCCACGCCGGCCACGCCCCAACCCACCAGTCGCCCAATCGGTTGAAGGTTGCGCTCGCTGGCGAGAGCCGCAGTGGTCATGACCATGGCGCCAGCCCCGTCGTTGATGCCCGACGCGTTGGCGGCTGTGACCGTGCCCCCTTCCTTGAAAATGGGGCGCAAGCCGGCCATGGCCTCCCGGGAAAAGCGGGCGCGAAAGCGCTCCGGTGCCAGGGGGGAGAGCTGGGGATGCTCATCCACCTCGACCACGTGCTCGCCCTTGCGTGTTTTCAGGGTGACCGGGGTGATCTCTTCGGTGTACCGACCGGCCTCGTGGGCTGCTGCCCAGGCGGTCTGGGACCGGTAGCCGTAGTCGTCGGCATCCTCGCGGCTGATGTCGAATTTCTCCGCGAGGTTCTCCGCGGTGATGGCCATGGCGCAGCCAGCCTGCGGGTCGAAGAGGACCTCTTGCAGGTAGTCATTCATCTTTGTGCCGCCGAGCTTGAAACCGGTCCGTGCCCCGCGAATGGTGTGGGGGGACTGGGTCATGTTCTCGGTGCCGCCGGCGAGTACCAGGGTGCTGTCCCGGGTCAACAGGCGCTGGGCCGCTTGGATCAGGGACTCGAAACCGGAACCGCAGAGCCGGTTGACGGTGACAGCTGGGGTTTCCACGGGAATCTCGCAGCGCAGGCCGATGTGCCGGGCGCAGTAGATGGCATCGGCGCTGGTCTGCATCACGTTCCCAAAGACCACGTGGTCGATGTCGGTGGGGTTCACGCCTGCCTGGAGAATCGCTGCCCGGGAGGCCTCCACCCCCAGATCTGTTGCGGAGAGGCCGCTGAAGACGCCGTTGAAGGTTCCAAAGGCGGTGCGCTTTCCAGAGAGGAAGACGATGTCCGTGGTCATGGGGACTCCAGGTGTTGGACGACGGCATCGCCGACGTCGGAAGTAGAGAGGGTGCCCCCCAGCTCGGGGGTGACCTGCGCTTCTTGGAGGCAGGCGGTCACGGCTTGCTCGATGCGTTCTTCCAGGTCGGTCCGGCCGAGCCAGGACAACATCATGCCTGCGGTGATCACCGCTGCCAGCGGATTGGCGATGCCCTGGCCTGCGATGGTGGGTGCGGAGCCATGGACCGGCTCGAACATCGCTGCCTTGCCCGGGTGGATGTTGCCCGACGCTGCCAGGCCGATTCCCCCCTGGATCTGGGCCCCGAGGTCGGTCACGATGTCCCCAAACAGGTTGTTGGTCACGATGACGTCGAACTGCTCGGGAGCGCGAACCATCTCCATGGTCAGCACATCCACGTAGAGGTGGCGGGACTCGATCTGGGGATACTCCGCGGCGACTTCCTTCCAGACCCGCTGCCAGATGTCGTGGCCCAGGCGCATGGCATTGGACTTGTCGGACATGCAGACGCGCTTCAGTCCGTGGGCGTCGGCGTGCTCGTACGCGGCCCGGATGATTCGCTCCACGCCCTTGCGGGTGTTGAGCTCCGCCTGGATGCTCACCTCATCCGGGGTGCCCACCTTGAACTGCCCGCCGATGCCCGTGTAGAGGCCCTCGGTGTTCTCGCGGAACACGACAAACCGGACATCTTCCGGGTTCTTGTCCTTCAGGGGACAATACCGGGCGTCCAGCAATTTTATGGGCCGCAGGTTGATGTAGAGGTCCAGGGAAAAGCGCATTCCCAGGAGAATCTGTCCCGCGTGGGCATTGGATGGGACCCGGGGATCTCCCAGGGCGCCCAGGTAAATGGCGTCGTAGTTCGAACCCAGGGCGGCCATCTCAACCTCGGTGATGGCGATACCATCACGAAGATAGCGATCGGCGCCGTAGTCCAAGACATCGAATTCGAGGCTGAGACCCTCGGTTTCGTCCAGGTGACGGAGCACCTTGAGGCCCTCGTCGAGTACCTCTTTTCCGATGCCGTCGCCCGGGATCACCGCAATGCGCGACAAGATCCCTCCAGGTGCGATGGGAATGCCCATCTATCCACCTGCAGACCCCTGGTCAAAGCGGATCCGCGGGCGTTGACGTGCCTCGCGTGGAATGGGATCATGGAGTTGGACCTTTGGGGTCGAGGGCGTCCAATGCCGGGCTGGGAAGTCAGAAGGGGAGGAGATGTCTATCTCCTTGCAGATCCAGAAGACCTGGTGCGCATGGCATCCATTGGGCAGATCCGGGGGGGAGATGAGGTTCGGAGGGAAGGCCGGAAGCGCTGGAAGAAGGCCCGGGACCTGAAGGAGCTGGACGCGGTGTATGCCGAGGATCCCTGGGCTGCCTGGGACACCTTGGGGGGAAGAAAGCCGCAGGAACTCTGGGACAGGTGTGCCCAGCTCATCCAAAGGGCAGACGTGCCGAAACAAGAGGAATCCGTGATGGCTCCGGAGCCCGTGGAGGCCCCGGCTGCGCCGCCCGCCCCTTCTGAGGCAGTACAGGGATTTGCGGACCCAGTGGCCCCCACTGGAGACACCGCGTCTCGGCCCTTGCCGCCACCTCCCGTTGTCAGCGAGCCGTCTCTACCAGCAGTGCCCGAGGGCCCACCGCCGCCGAAACACCCCCAAGAGACCCACCCGACCCTGGTGCCATCCCACGCCCAGGAGTCCCACCCGACGCTTGTACCTGGGGAGATCATCGCCTTTCCGACGGGGCCCAGATCCGATGGAGCCGCTGCTGCCGCGCTTCGGTTGGAGATCATGGCCCCGCCGGAGCCCCGGGACACAGGGCCCAGGCCCCGCCGGTTGTTCCCCTGGGTTTTCGCGGGCCTTGCGACCGTGGGCATTCTCACCGTGTTGGCCATTCAGAGCCATGTGCGGACCACGGCCATGTGGGTTTCGCCCCGGCGGCCGGCGGTGGCAGAAGAAGATCTGCCGCGCACCGGGGTGGAGCAGGAAGAACAGATCGTTGCACCGGAGGTGACGGAACCCGTGGAGGTCGCCGAAGCGCCAAGCGCCCTGCGGGATGCGGCTGAGGCCCTGCGAGACACCATGTCGCCAGGGGTGATCGACATGATGGGCCGCCCGGATGATCTCTCCACGGCCTTGTTGGTGGAGTTGTCCCGTATGAAGTTGGGGCCGGTCAAGGTGCAGGCGGATGTGCTGGCATGGGGGGGGGCCAAGAACGATATGCCCGAGGCAGCGGAAATCCACGTGCTTCTGCAAAGCAAGGGGGAGCTGGAGTGGGAGCTGGGTGCTGTGGGCCTCGTGGTCGGAAAGTACGCGCAATTCTACGGGCTGGAGGTCTTGCGTCTCCAGGTGAGCCTCCAGAGCGAGGATGGCACCCTGAGGCGCCAGGAGATCGACCCGGAGCTCGCCCGGGAGTTCTACCGGAACCGCATCGATCTGTTCGGATTTCTGCGGGGGTTGTTATGAGCCTGGCGGCCGCGGGGGCAGGCCCATGCGCACCCGACGTCTCATGCGGCGCTTGTACACAATAGACAGCACCTGGGCGACGGCACCGTAGAGTTCGTCGGGAATCAACTGTCCCAGCTTGCCGGTGGCGTAGAGTGCCCGGGCCAGGGGACGGTTTTCAATCTGCATCACGTCGTGCTGGCGTGCTTCGTGCCGCATCTTCAGCGCCACGTGGTCGATTCCCATGGCCAGAATCACCGGGGCAGGGGCTTCTGCCTTGTTGTAGCGCAAGGCCACAGCATAGTGTGTGGGGTTTGTGATCAGGACATCTGCATCCCGGATTCGGGCCAGCATGTTGCCCATGGCGTACTGCCGGTAGCGCGCACGCCGAGTCGCCCGCACGATCGGGTCTCCTTCCATCTCCTTGCGCTCGTCCCGCACTTCCTGGTTGGTCATCTTGAGATCTTCGTTGGTCTTCCACCACTGGTAGGCAAAGTCGCCGGCGGCAATGATCATGAGCAGGGGCATGGAGTAGACGATCAGGATGAAGGCGAGATCCAACATTTCCGCGAGGAGCTGGGCGGTATCGTAGGTGGCCATGGCCGGCAATCCGCGGAGTCGGGAGCTGATGGCGACCCACATGACAGCGCCCAGGGAGACGAGCTTGCCCATGCCCTTTACCAGCTCCATGAGGGGCATGGACGAGAGGTACATCTTCTTGAAGCCAGCCACGAGGTCAAGCTTGTCTGCTTTCCATTCCAGGCCCTTGGTGGCCATTTTCCCCTGGGTTTGAATGAGACCCACGAGCACGGTGGCCATGAACACGGCTGCGAGGGGCACGATGCAGGCGGTGGCGATCAGGTTCAGCATCACCTCAGTCAGAACCTGGGCATCATCCACGGTCATCCGAATGTTCTTCGGGATCACAAAGGACATGGAGCACACCTGCCGGAAGGAGTCCCCCAGGGGTCCGTTCATGAACACCAGCGCAGCCGTTCCCGATGCGAGCACCGCAAAGGAGGAGAGCTCCTGGGACTTGGGGATGTTCCCCTCTTCGGCCGCCTCGTCCAGCTTTTTCTGGGACGGGTCGTGGGTTTTGTCTTGTCCGTTTTCGTTTTCAGCCATCAGAGAATCGCTTGCAGTGCTTGGGTCATGAGGTTCGTGGCGTCTTGCATCGCCTTGCCATGGGACGTGAGCAGGAAGGGGTAGGACAGGCCGAGGAGCATCAGGCCGGCGCCGTTGATCAGCATCATTCCCACCGAGAAGTAGATGTTCATACGGGGAGCGATCTTGGTGAGCACCATCACGAAGACCTGCACCAGCCACACCAGGGCCAGCACGGGTCCGGAGAGTTGCATGCCCAGCATGATGGTGGTTGCCATGGCCTCCAGCAGGAGGTCAATGCCTCCGAAGATGCCGGGGACGTGGCCCGGGGGCAGCAGTGCAAAGGACTCCGCGAGGATTCCGATGCACGTCAAGTGCAGTCCCATGCCAAGGAACACCATGCCGGCCAGCCAGTTTCCCAACACGCCAATGGGGCCGTCCATGGACTTCAAGACCGGGTCGAACAGGGTGGCCATGGCGAAGCCCATCTGCATGGCCATGACCTCGGATGCGATGGTGAAGGAAATGAAGACCGCGTTGACGATGAGCCCCAGGAGAAGGCCCAGCGCCACGTCGCCGATCATTCCCAGGGCAAGCAGGGCCAGGGTGGGTGCACCGGCAGACGCTGGTACGACGGGCACCAACACCAGGGTCAGGGCCATGGCGCCGAGGATGTTCACGTGGCGGGGGATACCGTGGGTGGAGACCACGGGCAGGGTCAACAAGAGCCCGGCGAGGCGGGCAAAGACGAACATGCCGGTGGTGATCCAGACCAGCATTTCTAGGGTTCCAGGTCGCCGATGGTCTTGTAGGTCTCAACCCCGAATGACACGGCCTGGTTCAGCATCCAGCCTCCGGCGATTGCCAGCACAATGAATACGGCGATGATCTTCGGCACAAACACCAGGGTGATTTCCTGGATCTGGGTGACCGCCTGCATGACCGACACAAGCGTACCGACCACCAGGGCGACCGCCAGCACGGGTCCGGAGAGCACCAGCACGGTGATCAGGGTCTGTTGGCCCATGTGAATGGCGAGCTCAAGGTTCATCGTATGCTCTCCACCATGGAGGTGACCAAAAGGCTCCAGCCATCCATGAGCACAAACATCAAGAGCTTGAATGGAAGGGAGATCACCACAGGGGGCAGCACCATCATTCCCATTCCAAGCAGGATCGAGGCCACGACAATGTCGAGCATGAGGAAGGGAAGGTAGACCTTGACCGCGATGATGAAGGCGGTTTTCAGCTCGGAAAGCAGAAACGCGCTGGTGATTGCGGAGGTGGAGACCTCGTTCAGGTCGTGGGGACGCGGCATGCGGGCGATGCGCAAGATTGTGCCCAGGTCTTCCTTTCGGATGTTCTTCACCATGAAGGCCCGCATGGGCTGGAGGGCTTCCTGGATGGCTTCCCCGGTCTGCATCTCCCCGGCGACGTAGGGGTCAACCGCCTGGGACTTCACCAGCTCGATGGTGGGTTGCATCACCAGGGCTGAGAGGAAGAGGGACAGGCCGATCAACACCTGGCTGGGAGGGGACTGCTGCAGTCCCAGCGCCTGGCGCAGCAGGGAAAAGACGATGATGAACCGGGTAAAGGGGGTCATCACCAGAATCAGGGCCGGCACAAAGGAGAGGGCCGTGAGGACCATCACCATGCGGACAGCGGTGGAGACCTCGTCGCCGGTCACAGTGCCAGCGAAGTCATTGAAGGCCTGGTCCAGTGCCGGGGCTTCCTGTGCGAAGGCAACTTCCGGGCAGAGGAGCAGCGAGGCGGCTGCCAGCACCGGGGCTAGCCGCTGAAGGGAGGAGAGGCGGAGCATCAGGCGGTGACGTTGATCCTTGAGCCGCGCATCGTTCGGCCGTAGCCTTCGCGCTGGGCAAGAAGCTCATCCACCAGGTCCTGGGCGGCCTGGCGTTGGTCGGGGAGGATGTCGATGTCGATGTCGATGTCGGTGGCGATAGGTGCCGGGTCCATGGCGACGGGAGCGATCGAAATGGACTCCACATCGGACTCAGGCATCGACGTGTCGTCGAAAATCATGGTGGGGGCGCTGATGTCGGCCACCAGGGAGGGGGTGCCTTGCCCGGTGCCCACGACGAGGCGTCGAGGAGAACCGTCCAGGTCCATGACGTCGACCACAATCAAGCTGCTGTGGTTTCCCAGGGATTGGCGGGAAACGACGGTCATGGGAACGGACGACGACTCGCCGTCCAGGGAGGAGAGCAGTCGACGGCGCAGGGCCCAAGCCGCGCCCACGAGCCCGAGCCCGAGGGTTGCGAGCAGCCAGGGGGGAAGAACCGGGTTTGTGGTCTGACGAATGGCGGGGGCATCGGATTGGGAAGGGGCCATGTCCTCCCAGGACAGGAACACCTCGGGCGCAGCCTCGGGAAGCGCAGCCACCGAGGTCTCCATGCCGTTTTCCTCGGCCACATCGGAAGTGGGGAATTCCACTTCCTGGGCTTGGGCGGCAATGATGAGGAGCAGCAGGGGACTCATGCGGTCACCTCGCCTTCCTCGGACTCGTCCGCCTCAGCGGACTTGCCAAGGAGTTCGGTGATGCGAAGCGCCAGGCGCTCACCGACCATCACCACCTCGCCCCGCGCAAAGACGCGGCCGCCGACCATCACATCCAGGGGGCGGTCGGCAGGGCGGTCCAACTCGACCACTTCGTCTTTGCCCAGCTGCGCCAGCTCACGAATGGTCACGCGGGCACGCCCCAGTTCGACGACCAGGTCGACCGGGATTTCATGCAGGAAGGTCACATCAGGAGTGTCGGACATGGGCCACCTCAAGGAGATCGGGCAAACCCATTGTCGGACATGATTCCGGCTATTTTAGGAGAAAGTTGCCGAAATGTGAAAAAGTCTGGTTCGAGGGCTCAATCGTCCACCAGGTATCGGAAGGCACTCCCGCCGATTTCCAGCGTATCTCCATGTTTAAGAGCCTGTTGGTCAGCAACCTCCTCCCCGTTGACCCACACGCCCGAAATGCGAGAGGTTCGCTTCACCGCGTGTTGTGAGCCGTTCCAGTGGACAATTGCGGCGGTGCCAACCCCCAGCAGGCGCTTGACGGAAGGGCCGCCCTTCCCCCCAAAGGCAAGTGGCTCCTCTCCCGGCCGCCAGGACTGGTCTGGACGGTCTTCCTGCACGATTTGAGCGCCCAGGACCAGGGCCTCGGTTGCCCGCATCTTGGCAAGCACCCCCCTTGGAATCTGAAAAGTGGCTGTGTGTTGTGCTGCGGAGGGGGATGCATGGTGCCGGGTGAGCTCTTCCACATCGACTCCGGCCATGAGCGCCGCTTCCTCGGTCTCAAAGAACCAAAGGGTGAACTTCCCGATCCCGATCACGTCCCCGGATTTGATCGTGGCCTGTTCGACCGGTTCACCGTTCAGGCGGGTTCCGTTGCCGGATCGCAAGTCCTGGATCTCCCAGCCGTTCAGGCCCTGGGCAAAGCTCACGTGGTGGCGGCTTACCGAGACGTTGGCAAGCACCAGGTCGCACTTTGGGCTGCGGCCGATGAGCACCTCGTGGTCGGAGGTGCGAAAACTTCGATCGGGCTGGTTCTTCTCGCGGATCACGACGATGGGCAACGGGGCCTCCCCTGGGCCGATTTGAGCCCGGAGACGCTTGTGTCGTCAAGTGGAAGGAGGGGGTTCCTCGGTCTCTTCCACAACAGGAGCCGCAGCTGCAACCGGCTCGGGAGGCGGTGGCGGGACAAATTCAGGCACTGCTTCCTCTTCAACGCTCTCCAGCAGCTCCAGCAGTGGCGCATGGCTCACCTGCTCCTGGATGCGCACGGAGTGGCAACCCCGGCTCTCTCCCGCCTCCCCGCGCAGGGCCACGTGATCATTGATTTTCATTTCCACGGGCTGTGCGGGCCCCAGGTCGACCAGGCTGCCCAGCTTCAGGGATTGTATTTCGGAGAAGGGAATCTTGACCCGTGCCAACTCGGCAATGACCTCGACTTCAAGGGGCATGCAGGGCTTGAGGTCCACGTGAATGTGGCGGGGCGCTCGCTTCAGGCTCCGCACCGTGGGGACCCGGAGATCCCGCGTGGTCTGGGCTGGAATGCCGACGATCATCAGGCCATAGGGGTCGTCGGGCCGGCCAAAGTCCAGGGAGGCCGCCACCACGGGTGTGGTCTGGGCCAGTCCGGAGGCTGCGCGTGGATTCGTCCCGATGGAGTCGATGTTGATGGTCACGGGCTTGGAAGCAGGCCACGCCTCCTGCAGGCCGTTCAT
>CAZSZE010000050.1:31158-31565 GCA_964610645.1 uncultured Enterobacterales bacterium
CTGGCGGACCCGGTAGGGGGGCGCCTCTTCGCTGGGGTCTTCCCCCAGCATCACGCCCACAATGCGGGCGAGAAGTCGGCCCTGGACCACCACCAGGCCCGGGAGCCCGAGGGGTTCAAACATGAACACGGAGAACACCCCGCCATCGCGGGTCTCCGAGTCATCCAGGATGTGGCCCACGGTGGTGACCTGTGCCACGCCCAGGCGCACTGGAATGTCCGCGCCGGCGCGGTTCACCAGGCGCGTGCGGACCTGCCGTGCGACCGCCTGAAACAGATCTTCGAGGGCCGGCAGCGCGAGGGCTGCTTCCCGATCGGGATGGGCCAGCAGGGCGGGGGTGGTGTTGTCGCTCATGGGATCTACTGCACCACAAACTGGACGAAATACAGCCGGCTGATGCGGCCGCC
>CAZSZE010000051.1:0-30711 GCA_964610645.1 uncultured Enterobacterales bacterium
AAGCGCCGGCGCGAACCGCCCAAGGTACTGCCCCAGGTGCCGCACATCCCGCAGGAGGATCCGCTCGCTGTTGCGGTTGTGTGCCGCATCGGTCGCCTGGGGAAGGTCAATGATGACCGGCCCCTCTGCCGCCATCAGGATGTTGTACTCGGACAGGTCCCCATGCACCATGCCCGCACAGAGCATGCGCACCACCTGGCGGACCAGGTGCTTGTGAATGGACAGGGCCTCCGTGCGCGTGGGCACGATGTCGAACAGCCGGGGGGCCGGCTCCCCATCCAGTCCCGTGATCAACTCCATGACCAACACGTCGTCGGTGAACTCATAGGGTGTGGGCACCCGCACCCCCGCGTGGTGCAGCCGGTAGAGGGCATCCACTTCCGCGTTCTGCCAGGCCTGCTCCAGGAGGGCCTTTCCGTACCGGCTGCCCTTGGCCATGGCCCTTCGCTGCCGGGAGTTTCTGACCGTGCGGCCCTCGGAATACTGAGACCGCTGGCGAAAACTCCGGTGGTGGGCATCCTTGTAGACCTTGGCCACCCGAAGCTCCCCCTCGGACCGCACCAGGAACACCGCTGCCTCCTTGCCGCTCATGAGCGGACGCAGGACCTCCTCAATCGTGCCGGCTTCCACTAGGGGTGCCAGGGACTCGGGGATTCTCATGGGCGCCTGCCCAAATCGATTTCCTCCCGTCTCACAAGGTGAAGGATGCCACCTCTTGCAGCTGCCCCGCATCCAGAAGCGACTGGCAGTCGCCGATGGTGTTGGGGGTGGTGGCATTCAATGTAGCCAGTTCCGTGCCGTTGGCATCATAGACTGTAAAAGACAGCGTAGAATCTCGGCGCACCAGCATGTATGCATCCCCCGCAGCGTTGGTGAATCAGAGTTCCAGTGGTCAAAGCGATCGATCTCGCCGATGAATGCTGACCCATCCGTCGACAACACAGCCTCTGTGTCCTGCACCCACTGTCCCGTGGCCTCGTCAAAGCCTGTCTTCAGCGCCGGTCTATGGACTGGAGTCCGTCGGGCCTTCGGGTGCTGGTTTCTCCCAATTCTCTCCGGTTGGAAACTCCCTCCCCGCGACATTCCAGGCAATCCGCAGTTTATCCAACACCGCCCGGCTCTCGGGGCTGCCCAGGCTCATGGTCCAGGATGCATCTCGCACCTCCTCCTTTGCCGGCAACCAATTCTCCGGCGAGCCCTTGATTTCCTCGATCAGGAACAAGATCGCATCCCCCACCTCGCGAACCTCTCGCGGAACCGGGGCGAGACCCGCCGGTGTTCCATCGCTCGGCGTGAGAGTCACACGCTTTCCATCGAATCCTTCGGGATCGGCCCGGCGCACCCATGCAACGAGCTCCAGGACCTCCAACTCTCCCGAGGCGTCTAAATCCAATTCTTGAAACGGTGCAGCCCCATAGGACACAGGCGTCCACTCCAAGGGTCCAATTCCACCGCTCCGATCCGTGTCCAGCCGCACAAACGTCGGGAGAATCGCCTCTTCTTCCGTCCACGACTGCTCCGGAGCCTGCCCTGTCAAGCAACCCATCAACCCCAAGGCCAGCCCAGTCATCGCGGGTCCCAGTAGCCCTTCTCCTGGAGCTTCAAGCGCTGCTCCGCGGAGAGGGTGGAAGTGGCAGCGCGGGAAGGTGAGATTCCCTTCCGCCATGCAAGCAATTGATCTCGCATCCCGGGCACGTCGTCCTGCAAGACGGTCTCGCTCCACCAAAAGGCCGGCCCATCCAGGTCTGCCACCCCGAGCAAATCCACAAGAAACGGCGAATCCGCCCCCACCCCGCTGAAGGTCAAGCGGCCTGCAGATCCCCGGGCGGTGATCTCCCTCAGGGGTCCTTCCGAAAATGCGAGGGACTCAGCGCGAGACCCAAGCAGGTCGGTTCCCCGCGCATCCGCCGGCACCACCGCACCGGCCAACTTCAAGAGGGTGGGCATGAGATCCACCAGTGACACCGTCTCCCGGACCCGTCGACCGCCCCCTTCCCCCCCGGGAAGGCGAATCATGAGGGGCACATGCAGGACCGGGTCGCTCAAGGAGTACCGGTGGTTGTAGACGCCGCTCTCCCCCAGCTCCTCCCCGTGGTCCGAAAACACCGCCACGACCGTGTTCTCGAGCATGCCTCGCTGCTGAAGGTCAGCCAGCATCAATCCAAACCATGCGTCTGCATAGGACACAGCGCCGTTGTAGGCCCCCTCCACCTGGGCCAGGTCCTCCTGGGTCAGGCGCACATGATTGAAGTGGAGGGGGGGGCCCGGACGCCTTCGTCGAAGCGCACCCTGGTCCACCAGGAGCGAGGGCTCCGCGTCGGGAAAATAAATCCCGTCCACAAGACGCGTGGTGCCCCCCGGTGCCACCAGCACCTCCTTTGCTGTCTCTCCGATGCCCGCCTTCACGTGCAGAAATCCAAAGGGAGCCGGTTTGAGGTAGCGCGGGTGGGCATCGTACCCATGGACAAAGAAAAAGCGGGGCCCAGTGAGTGGAGCGGTGTCCAGATGGGCCGACAGGTTCTGCACGGAGTGAAACAACACCCCCCAGGAGACGTCATCCCGATAAGTCTGGAACCCGTTGGCGAAGCCAAAATCCCGGTGCAAGTGGCCGCCTCCGGTGAAGGCTGCGGTTTCATAGCCATAGGTACCCAGGACCCCGGCCAGGGTGTGGGCTGTTTCCGGCAGGGTGAAGTGGTAGTCCATGGGCCCCAGCTCCGTCGGGTACCGGGAGGTGAACAGGCTGGCGTGGGAAAAGAGCGTCTCGGTGGCCTGGGCCCAGGCGGACTCAAACAGCACTGCCTCCGAGGCGAACCGATCCAGGTTGGGCGTCAGTCCGCCTTCATGACCATAGGCCCCCAGCCGATCCGCCCGCATGGTGTCCAGGCTGACCAGGATGATGTGTGGAGGTCCCACCTCTTGCTCGTCCGCGGGACATCCCGCAAGACACAACAACGGCAACAGGAGACCAAGACCGCTCATCGTTGAAAGCCCTTTCCGTCAGCGGTTGACAGCAGTCTATTCGTCGGTTTCCACCACGTGTGATGCGGAGCCCGCTTCTCCATCACCATACAAATCCGACGGCGTCACGGTGCAGGTGAAAGTACGCCCCGACGCGTACGATCCGCTCAGCGACAGCACACTGCAGGTGTGGTCCGGATCATCCGCGCCGTCGACCTTCCAGGCATACCGGTACCGCACGGTGTCCTCCTCCGGATCCAGCGCCGGCCTCGCCAGGTAGCAGACGAGTTCCGAGTTTCCAATCTGTTCCAAAGCCACATCCGGCTGGGAAGGGGGGTGGTTGATCTTCACTTCCACCAGGACGTTGACCTCGTCCACCACCTCGCCTTCCGCATTTGTTGCTGTCACCTCGCAGGACCACGTCTCCCCATCAGAGGTCTGGGCAGCGGGCAGGACAGGCTCGGCGCCCAGTTGAACTCCATTGCGGGTCCAGACCAGCTTGTGAGCAATCCCCACGGCCGAAGGTCCCATTGCTGGCGTGGTGATCACACATTCCAGGTCATCGGAGGGAAGCGGGTGTTCGGGACGGATCTCCACCCCCATGGCGACCGTCGGCGATTCAGCCGTGTCATCTGCAGCATCTCCCTGGCGCTCCGAGTCGGAGAGCGCGGCATTCGAACAGTCGGCATGCCCAGCACAGGCCGAATCCTCGCAATCCAGGAGGCCGTTCCCGTCGTTGTCGGTGACATCGCGGCAGCCCCATTCGAGGCCACCTTCTCCGATCTCTGCACCCTCGGTCGATATTCCACTCGGACACCCCAAAAGAGACACCCAGATCACGCTCGTTCCAACAATTCGAATCACCAAGGCACCCCGTCGTCGAGACCGCAGCATAGCACCCCCTTACCGACCCGCGTGGAAGCCCTGGTCCACAAAGAACTTCCAGGCATCCTCGATGCCCTGCTCCATGGGCCGGGGAGCGTAGCCAAGTTCCCGGGAAGCCCGCTCGTGGCTGAACAGGTGCGGCAGACAGGAGATCGCCGTGGCCGCGGAATTCACTTCCGGTTCCCTGCCGGACAAGCGCCCCCACAAGTCCCCTGCCAATCCGGCTGCATGCAGCAAGAACCTTGGCGAATTGGCCAGGGGCGCCCTGGCGCCGGTGACCCTTGCCATGCGGGTCCATGCCTCCCGGTACGAAAGCCCTTCCCCCCCAAGAATGTACCGCCGCCCGGTTTGCCCCCGCTCCAGGGCTGACAGGATTCCCCCCGCCACATCCTCCACGTGGCAGAAGTCATTTGCACCCGGAGGCGCAAAGAGTCCCTGCCCCGAAGCCACTGCCAGGAGCATGCGCCCGGAGCTGGGCTTCCAGTCCCAGGCACCCAGCATAAAGGTTGGATTCACCATCACCGCATCCAGGCCCGCAGCGATTTCCTCTTCCACCACCCGTTCCGCAGCCCGCTTTGTGACCACGTAGGGGCACTCCACACACCCCTGGATGGGCGTGTCCTCGTGGGCGGGTCCGTCAAGGGAGATTCCCAGCGCATCCACAGAGGACACATGGCAGAGGCGGGCGCCTGCGAGGCGCGCCGCGCGAGCCACGTTGCGGGTCCCCTCCACATTCACCGCCTGCATTTCTTCCAGACCCGTCCACCCGATCTGCACAGCCGCAGCTGCATGCACCACACCCGTCACACCCTCCATGGCCGCTTCCACCGAGGCTACATCCCGGATATCCCCCAGAAATCGCTCCACGGGCAGCCCTTCCAGTCCCCGCCGATCCGGGTTGTCCCGCACAAAAACGCGCACCGCTTCTCCCCGATCCAGAAGCAGTCGAACCACGTTGTTTCCAACGAGCCCCGTGGCACCGGTCACCAAGGTCAGCAAGAGTCCTCCAAACTCGCCCCTAACGGAACCCCCAGGCATATACTCACCACTTCATCCCTCCTTCACGCTTCATGCCCAATCCATCTGACATAAGCACCACACCACCGCTGGAGCCTGAGACCCCGAAAAAGGACTCGGAGGTAGGGGACTCCATGCTCTCGGATGACTACGGCATTCAGCTGTCCGGGCACGACGAGATTTTGGATTCGACACCCGAGCACCAGCGGCTCGTGTTGGCCCCGGTGCTTGAGGATGAGCGCTACGAGCAGGTGGCATGGATCGCTTCAGGTGCCATGGGGGAGGTGCTGCGGGTCAGGGACCGACAGTTGAACTGCTACCTGGCCATGAAGGTCATGCGGAAAGAGTTGCTGCGATCCAGAGGCCTCGTGGCCCGGTTCATCGAGGAAGCCCAAGTCACGGCCCAGTTGGACCACGCTGGAATCTGCCCGATTCACGAGATCGGACGCCTGGCGGATGGGCGCTGGTACTACACCATGAAGGAGGTCAAGGCCCACCCGCTCAACGAGGCCATTCTGGCCCTGCACAAGAAATCCACCCAGGGACAGTGGCTGCCCACCGAAGAAGGCTGGAACTTTCGACGACTGATCGAGGTCTTTCGAAAAGTCTGCGAGGCCGTGGGGTATGCCCACAGCCGCTCCGTGCTTCACCGGGATATCAAGCCGGAAAACGTGGTTTGCGGCCCTCATGGAGAGGTGCTGGTGGTGGATTGGGGGCTGGCGAAGGTACTGGGGCGAGCCGAGCGGATGGATCCCGAGGAAGGCCTGATTGAAACAAACCGGAGTGCAAACTCCGCCATGGCCACCCGCATGGGCATGGTGGCGGGAACCCCCTCCTACATGTCTCCGGAACAAGCCCGGGGCGAAATCGATCGCATCAACACCCACTCGGATGTCTACTCCCTCGGCGCTGTCCTGTATGAAATCATCTCGGGACACCCGCCTTTTGAGGGAGATGACGGGCAGACCATCCTCAACAAGGTCTTGGCAGGCCCCCCCCGAAACCCTCCCGGTCCCCGCCCCCTGGATGTCCAGAACACCCAGTTCTTCCTCTTGCAGCAAGAGGCCCTGGGCGGCCCCTCCGGGTATCGCCCTCCACCAGTACCGGAGGATCTCCTGGAAATCTGCAACCGGGCCATGTCCCGGGACCTGGCAGACCGGTACCCGGATGCAGGAGCCCTCGGAGAACACATCGGCGCCTGGCTGGATGGATCCTCCAAGCGCACCCAGGCCCTGGTACTCGTGCACCGAGCGGAAGCGCTGGTGCCCCAGATTCATGCGCTGCGAAGAGACGCCGGACGCCTGCGGGCCGAAGCCACCTCCCTGTTGGATCAGGTCGGCCCCCATTCCCCCACAGATCGCAAGCACGAGCCCTGGGAAATGGAGGACAACGCCGCCAGCCTGGAACACCAGGCGAGTCTCAAGGAAGCCAAAATCGTTAGCAGCCTCCAGGCCGCTCTCGCCCACGCGCCGGACCTCAAGGCGGCCCACGACGCCCTGGCCGATCGTTACCGCAAGCAACACGAAGCAGCAGAAGCGAGCCGCGACGACACCACCGCCTTGCTAGCGGAGCAGCTTCTCCGGGTCCACGACGATGGATCCCACGCTTCCTACCTTTCCGGCGAGGGCACGCTTACCCTGCACACCGATCCCACCGGTGCCGAGGCGGTGCTGTATGAGTACCGGGAGGAAAACCGGCGCCTTGTTCCCTTCAAGCTGCGAAACCTGGGGAAGACCCCACTACAATCCATCCCCCTCCAAAGCGGAAGCTACCTGCTGGAAATCAGCCACCCCCGCTGTGTCCCGGTGCGCATGCCGATCCACATGGCTCGCTCAGAAGAGTGGTCGAACCGGGCCACACCAAATGCTGCCCCGGTGACGTTGGCCCTGCCGTTTCTCGAAGAGTTGGGGCAGGACGACCTCTATGTGCCTGGAGGCATGTTCTGGAGTGGCGGCGACTCCCGCGCCCTGGAGTCCCTGCCCCGACGGCAGATATGGGTCGATGGCTTTGTGATGCGGCGTTTCCCCGTCACCAACCGCGAGTACCTGTTGTACCTGAACGGACTGGTGAACTATCGCCGGGACGAGGAAGCCGCTTGGCATTGCCCCCGGGAGGAGGGCGGGGAACACAGCTTCTACGGCAAGGAACCGTCCGGTCGATACAGCTTGCGCCAGGACAAGACAGGCAACACGCTGCGACCGGACTGGCCGGTACTGAAGGTCAGCTGGGAAGACGCCATGGCCTATGCCCTCTGGGAGTCCGACCGCAGCGCTCACCAGTGGAGACTGCCCAGCGAGTTGGAGTGGGAAAAGGCTGCCCGGGGCGCCGATGGTCGGTTCCACCCCTGGGGCGATCAATTCGAGCCCACCTGGACCTGCACCCGCGACTCCCACGCTGGCCAGCCCCAGCTGGCGGTCGTTCACAGCTTTCCCGTGGATGAAAGCCCCTTTGGGGTCCGCCACATGGGTGGAAATGCCAGTGACTGGTGCCTGGAGGCTTTTGACCCGGCCGGCCCCCCCCTTTCAGAGAACGCCCTGGTGGTCCAGGCCCCCGAGGTAGATGCAGCCCATCCCCTCCGAGCCGTGCGGGGGGGAGGTTGGCGGGGAATCGGCTTGTTGTCCCGATCTGCCAACCGACAAGCCCTGGTGAGTTCCGGCCGCTCGGCCGAGGTCAGCTTTCGCCTGGTACGGCCCTTCCAGCGCCACCTTCGCTGACGCCGCCCTCCCCTGACGGCATAGACTTGGGCCTACCCCCAGGGATCCGATGAGACGAAACTCAGCTTCCGCGGCCCACCTCGTGGTGCAGGTGGTGACCCGCGTCTTTTTTCGACGGGTCCAGGTGATCGGCACCGAGCATGTGCCAGAAACAGGCGGCGCCCTCCTGGTGGCATGGCACCCCAACGGCATCGTGGATCCCGCCCTGATCCTGGCCCGCAGCCCGGTGCCAGTCGTGTTCGGTGCCCGGCACGGGCTCTTCCGATGGCCCGTCCTGGGCACCCTGATGCGGGCACTGGGATGTGTGCCCATTTTCCGCCCCAAGGACATGGGGAAGTCGAACCCCGAGGACATCCGGGCCCGAAACGCTGCGAGCCTGGATGCCCTCGCCCGGGCAATCGCCGGCGGCGCCTGTTCTGCACTGTTCCCAGAAGGGGTCTCCCACGATTCCCCCCATCCCCTGGCGATCAAGACCGGCGCGGCGCGGCTTTACTACCGGGCCCGGGCCCACCGCACTCCCGGCACCTCCCCGCCGGTCATCGTTCCCGTGGGGCTTCACTATGATCGGAAGCGGGTCTACCGGTCCAACGCCCTGGTAGCCTTCCACGCGCCCATTGCCCTGGAGGCTGCCCTGGACGTGGACCCGGTGGAATCAGAACCGGAACAGGCAGCGCGGGCCCGCTGCCAAAACCTGACGGACCGCATTGAGGAGGCCCTTGAAGCCGCAAGCCTCGCCACTGAAAACTGGGAACTCCACACCTTGATGCACCGGGCGCGCAAACTGGTCCGGGCCGAGCGTGCCCACCAGGCAGGCGCGAATCCAGGCCGGGCGCAGATGAAGGAGAAGGTGGTGGGCATGGCGCGCATCTGGACCGGATACCGAGCCCGCCTGGAGACCCACCCCACAGATGTAGAGGCGTTGATTCACCGCATCCGGGAATATGACGCCGACCTGGAGAACCTGGGCATCGAAGATCACGAGTTGGACAGCGATCCCCGCTTGGGGTCTCCCTGGTTGCCCTTCCTCCTGGCGGTCCAGGTAATCGGGGTGTTTCTGCTGCTGCCTCCCGTGGTCCTCGCCGGGTACGTGCTCAACATCCCGACGGCTGCCGCCATCGGTGCCTTTGCCAAGGTCAACGCGAAAGAGCGCAAGGACGAGGCCAGCATCAAGATCGTGGCGGGAGTGGTGTTCTTTCCCTTGACCTGGGCCCTCTGGGCGGGCCTCGCAGCCTGGGGCCAACTGGAGGCCTACAACGCGTTTCCAGGTCTGCCCCGGGCACCGGGACTCGCAGCCGCCACGATGCTTGCCATGTGCCTGTTGGGGGGCGGGCTCTCAGTGCGCTACGCCCGGGTCGCCCAGGAAACCCTGCGGTCTCTCCGGGTGCGCGTCACCCGGCGCGTCCGCATTCGTTCTCTCGCGCGGCTTCGCGTTGAAAGGGGGGTCTTGTGCGAGGCTCTCCTGGAGCTGGCCGAGGGAGTGGAGTTGCCGGGAAATGTGCGGCAAGACGGAAGGGTGGAGTGGGAGACTACGGTCTGACGCGAAGAAAGACGCGTTCTGCCTCGGCTTGCACCAGGAGCCGACCCTCCACCAGGTCCACGCAAGCCCCCTCCCCGGTCACGGTCACCTCTCCATCGTAGATCCTGGCCGGCAGAACCACCTCCGTGATTCCCTCCAGCTCCGCATCGAAAGACAACGTGAACACCTGGGTTTCAGCATTGTAGACAAGCTCCGGCGCCCTCCCGGCCAGCGCCCGGGCATAGGGCCGAACCAGCCCGTTCAGCATCGCCTCCCGCTCCTCTCCATCCGGGCCCAGCACCGACAGGTCCTCCTCGTTCCAGAGGTCCACCGAATCGCTGTACTCCCACCAGGTGCCATGCAGCCCCAGGTCATCAAAGGCGTCGTAGTGCACGCGGGCATGGCTCTCAACCTCATAGTGGTCGGCCCGAATGCCAAACTCACCGATCAGCACAGGCATGTTCCACTCCTCCCCTTGTGCTGCCCAGTCTCCCAATCCCACGGCGATGTCCGTGCTCAACTCACCGCCAAAGAGAGCGCCAAAGTCATAAAAATGGGGAGCAAAAACCAGGTTGTCTCCCTCCGGCTGGGGCAGGCTCACATGGGCGATCGCCGACTGGAGACCCGTGGAGTCAAAAAAGACCAGGGCATCCGGGTCCGCCCCCTGGATGCGGGCTGCCATCTCCGTATAGAAAGGAGACAGCACCTCCACCTCCCAGTCCGCGCTGGGCATGGTTCCGCCGGAGGGCTCGTTCATGATCTCAAACCCCACCACGCCCGGCCGGTCCCCGTGCCGGGCCACCATCATGTCCCACATTTCCCCAAAGGCGGTCCGGGCTCCGTAGGTGTCCTGCCAGAACCAGTCAAAGGCCTGTCGAACATCGTCATTCAGCACGTAGTTGGTGAACCAGCCCGGACAGTCGTGGCGTGCCTCACCGGGATCGGCGGGCAGCGTCCAGTGGGGAAAGCCGTCGCCACAGAAAGCCTCGGCGTAGACATCCTGGTGAAAGTCCACGATGGTCCACATTCCCCGGTCCCAGGCTCCGTCCAGCAGTGCATCGTAGCGGGCCAGCCACTCCGGATCCCAGGTTCCCTGCTCCGGCTCGGCAGCAGCCCAGGAAAACGGCACGCGCAACAGGTCGAAGCCCCAGTCAAGCGTGCGATCCAGGTAGGCGTCCAGAGCCTCCTGAAAGCCCCCCTCCTCCCATGAAAACGGGCTGTAGGGTGCGTACTTGCTGCGCCCTCCCGTGTTGATGCCGCGCCACGTGACCAGGCGATCCATTTCATCGAGAACCTGGGTTCCCTCCACCCGGAGCACCCCGGGATCAGGCGCCTCGAGGGCACAGGTGGGCAGCGGTTTCGAGGCAGGACCGTCCTGGCAACCCAGAAAGCCCAACAACATCCAGGAGATCATCATGGGCATTCATAGCCGGTCCTGCTCTCTCGTGACCCACGCCAAATCCCACCGGCCACGGATGTGTGGTAGCGTCGGCGCTTGCTTCTCTGGAGGAAGACGAGCGCGGACTATCCCTTGGCATTTTCGCCACCTTTGGACTCACCCTGAGCGCTTGCTCATCCTATGGGAATTTCCCTTCCCACCACACCCATCTCTCGACCTCGGCGGAGAAGATTCTGCGCCGTTCCGTGCGGGACGTTCGCGGCTGGACCAAGGACGATCGGGTGGCCATCGTCAACCTGGACACGGTTCTAGCCGAGGACGAGACCATTCCCGCCCTGGTGGAAGACGCCCTGGTAAGCGCGGTGGTGGACTCGGGCATCGCCGTGGTGGAACGGGACTCCGACGCGCTGCGCTGGCTGGCCCAGGAGGGATCTGGTGACCGGATCACCTATGGCGCCACCGGGTACTCCAAGGACGCCGACCACCAGATGGTGATCGATGCCGAACTCATGGGCGCTCGACGCTATGTGCCCGGCTCCCGGTACCTGCTGGATGGAGAAAACTACATCGAGCTTCCGCCCGGAACCGACCTCATGGAGCTGGGCCCTGACCCCGGCGACGACCGGATCACCCGGGTTCCCCTTCCCCGCGAACCCACCCTCGTAAATGAGATCCTGTCCGCCACCAAGCTCCTGCAGTTCCGGATTATCGATATTTCGATTCGGGAAGAACCCCGAGACGATGATGTCTTTCGCCACGCCAACGTGGTGCTGGTGCTGCGCCTGGTCGACTCCCGCTACGGCACCGTGATCTGGTCTGGCCTGGTACAGGACGTGGTGACGGACACCGTTCCCGGCGCCCTGGCCGGCTCACTTCGCAAGGTCCAACCGGACAGTCCATCCAAGGCTGCCCCGGACTCCCACGCTCCCTGGGGCGAGGGCCTGTGGAAGCGCCCGCGCATGCGGAACCGCCCGGACACCTTGATCCTCTGTTGTGACAACGACGGCAAGAAAGGGGCTGTCAAGAGCCACGACGATGGGCACAGCCGCAAGGAAGAGCGACGGGATGATCACGAAAAGGTCGCGTTGGCTGCGAAGCCCGCCATGGACAAGCCCTCCATACCGGAGATCGCTGCAATCGAGGCCCCGGAACTAAACCTGGACCTGGACCTGGACGCGGGCAAGATCGGGCGCATCGGGGGCGTTGCCGCCGGCGGTCTCGTCGGGCTCTACCTGGAGAGCCGGGCGCTGAGCAGCTTCAAGGAGATGAAAGCCTTCAAGGAGCAGTACGAAGACGCCACGGATCCCACGACCATGGCCAGCGCAGAGGCCGCCTACAAGTCCGCACTTGTCGGCACGTTGATCAAGGGCACGGCGGGCCTGGTGACCTTGGGTGCCACCGGGGCGTTTGTGGCCATTAAAGGCATCAGCACGGATGGCCAGGGTCTGGTGTTCTCCGGCACCTGGTAGGGGTCAGGCGTAGCGCCGCGCAACGGCCTCGCACCGCGCGAGGTACCCTCCCCCGAACATCAGGGCGTGGTTGAGCAGGTGGTATAGGTTCAACAGGTCCACCCGTTCGGCTGCACCCTCCTCCAGGGGAAAGTCCTCCTGGTAGGCCCCGTAGAATCCGGCCTCGAAACCGCCAAAAAGCTGCGTCATGGCAAGGTCTGCCTCTCGGCTGCCAAAGTACGCCGCGGGGTCATAAATCACCGGGCGGCCCTGCTGATCCGGCATCGCGTTTCCACCCCACAGGTCCCCATGCAGTAGCGCGGGTCCCGCCTCCGGCTCCGGTAGCAGATCCTCCATGCGCCCACAGATGGCGTCCAGATCCCGTGACAGGGCATCGGAGATCCTCCCCGCCCCTCGCAACAGGCCATGCAGCCAGTGCAGGCGCTGGTCCCGAAAGAACACCGGCCATTGGTTCTTCCAGGCATTGGCCTGGGGGGTTCGGCCGACAAATCCGTCGGTGTCGAATCCATGTGCCTGCCCCTGCACCCGGTGTTGCGCGGCCAGTCCCCTCCCCAGTTCTTCCCAGTACGCTGGCGTGGCTTGTCCGGGCTCCACCCACTCCAACACCAACAAGGGTGGAATGTCCGACCTGGCCACCACCCTTGGCACCCGCAAGCCACTGTTCGCAGTAGAGAGGGCTTCCAACCCGTCGGCCTCCGCCGCCACCCAACCCCGGGGCAGGCCCTTCGCACTCTTCACAAACAGCTGCGTTCCATCCTCTGTACACGCATGGCGTGGCTGGGCAATGTCCCCGCCACCCACGGCATCCCCCAGGAGGACGGGCTGTCCCAGGAGTTGTTCCAACGCTGACAGGTTCATTTCAACAGGTGATCCAGGAACCCCTGGCAGCCCGCCTGCACCAACCCAAAGGTCCGATCAAAGCCCCCTTCATAGTAGGGGTCCGGGACGTCATCCGGGGTGCCGGGTCCTGCAAAGTCCAACAGGAGCAGCACGGCCTCCTCCGGCAGACCCAGGTGCTGCAGGTCCTGGGCGTTGGATCGATCCATCGCCACCCACCAGTCGAAGTTGCCCCGCTCCGATCCCTGCACCTGCCGGGACCGCTGGGCGGAAATATCGATGCCGTGGCGCTGCGCAACATCCACCGATCCCGGGTGGGGCGGCTCTCCGTTGTGCCAACTCCCCGTCCCTGCCGAATCCACCTGGAAGTCTCCCTCCAGGCCCCGCTCCTGAAGAAGCGCCCGAAAGACGCCCTCCGCGAGGGGCGAACGGCAGATGTTCCCGAGGCAGACAAAGACAATGCGAGTCTGGGAATCAGTCATGGAGCAGTCTTAACCGCTGGTGGTACGCTCCTTGTCCCATGTCGTTATTCCTGCTCCTGGCTCTTGGTTGTGCGGATGCCCCTGTGCCCGTCCAGCCCCCGCCAGAGCCCGTTCCGGTCTCAGCCCCTCTGGACTCTGTGGTGAAGCAAAGCGCTCCGGTGCCGGATGCGGCGCCCCCGGGGGACGGCTCGGACACCGTCTTTCTTGTGCCAGCGCAGGATGGGTGGTTGGTGCTTGGGTGCCTGGATCTCGCTGCGAGGGCGGAAGAGGCCACGGCCTGTCGCGCGCGTCTGCCCAAGCGGCCCCTTGTGGCTGTTGCAGACGGAGGCACGTTGCAGCTGACGGAGGCCCTGCCCCTGCATTGTCCCACCACCGAGGACACCGTCACCGGCCTGGGCCCGGTTCCCGGAACAGCGCCGCCGCCGGTGGCCTGGTGGCCCCCCCGGCCCGCTCCCTTCTGGCTGGCAGGCGCCCGTTCCGATCTGCGATCCGATCGCGTCCCAGAGGTCCGGAAGGCCGCCCTGGAACACTTCCATGCCCTCGGGCACACCGACGCGGTCTGGCAGGACCTGGAGATCTTCCGGGTCAGCCGGGGGGATCTGGATCATGACGGCCAGGAGGATCTCCTGGCGGAGGCCTCCCTGCCCACAAAAGACCCCACGAAGCCTCGGCCGACGGCGCTCTTCCGGGTCGAAGGCTCCACTTCCCTGCTCACAGCGGAAGGCCTGGAGACAAGGGGCCGGGTGGAGCTTGCAGGCGCCTGGGATCCGGGAAGAGGCTCGGCCCTGCTGCTCCTGCAGAGCTTCTGGACGGAGGGAATGGGCAGCCACCTGGTCGGCTTTCGGGACGGGGAACCCATTCTGCTCGGCCAGTGGGTCTGCGGACCCTGATCGAGGTGACTACCGGCGGCGCCTGAGCACCGAGGCCAGCCCAACCAGTCCCAACCAGCCCCAGGTCATGGGCGGGGCACTTGCACAGCCGCATTTGCCCTTTTCGGTGTCACCGGAGTCCACGCCGGTGTCCTCGGGCTGGGCATCTTCCCCACTGCAGTCCTCGTCCACGCCATTGCCCGGCAGATCCTCCGCGCCGGGGTGGATCGCTGCATCCGCATCATCACAGTCTGCGCCCAGGCAGGCCTCTGAGAACCAGCCGTCCCCGTCCAGGTCACAGCAGATGGCATCGTTCCAGCAGTCGGAGTCGTCGCAGTCCATGTCTCCATCGAGATCATTGTCCGATCCGTCGTCACAGTCCTCCGCACAGCCAGTGCTGGTGCTCACATCAAAGGAAAGCGTGTAGTTCGGGCTGTACATGAGGCCGTCGGTGTCGAGGCAAGGGTCCGATGCATCCGGCAGGTGCTCTTCGCCCGCGCCATAGGCCTCGATCACCACGAAATAGTCCTGGCCCGGCAGGCAGTCGAAGGTGACCTCGTCGTCCACGTTGTAGGCCGCCGTGGAGCCGAACAAACAGCCGCTGTTCGGGTCGCAGGTGTCGTCCAGGATGTAGATGTCCAGGTCACAGGGGAGGTCGGTGATCAGCATGCGAACCGTCCCGGCCAGCTGACAGCGGAAGGAGTAGACATGCTCCGGCGCCCACTGGGGCTCATCCACCTGGGGATCACCACAGGTGTAGCACTCGCCATCGTCGCAAGAACCCCCCAGGTAGCTCTCGGCCGTGTGATTCACGACGCTCTGGAGGTTGGATGAACAGGTCAGGGACCCCAGGACACTGACATCCGACGGACAAGCCGCCTGTGCAACACCGGGAACCAACACACCCAGAAAGACCAGGGACAGCAGGCGAGACATGGGACCTCCACGGCGGAACCATACCATCCAGTAGCCGTTAGGTTGGACCCATGGAATACCAGGTGGCCTATGACTCCCCCTTTGGCCGGGGTTGGATCGGGTTTGAGGACCAACAGATCACCGAGACTGTGCTTCCCGGCCTCTCGCGGCTAGCGCAAGCGGAAGTCACCTCCCAGGTGCCGGACTGGCTGACGCCGTGGACAAGGGAACTGGAAGCCTTCTTCCAGGATGGCCACCTTTTGATCTGCCCCCGGCTCTTTCTTCACCAGGGGGGCAGTGCCTTTCGAGCGCGGGTGTACGAGGCCGTGGCAGCCATCCCCCTGGGCGAAACCCGCTCTTACGGGGAAATCGCTGCGCGGGCGGGTTCTCCCGGGGCGGCCCGTGCGGTGGGCACCGCCATGGCCCAGAACCGATTTGCGCCCTTTGTCCCCTGCCACCGGGTGGTTCCCGCAGGCGGCTCCGTGGGCAGTTACGGCGGAGGGGTCCCCCTCAAGATCGCCCTTTTGGCCCTCGAGGATCAGGCGTCTTCTGCTTCGGCAGGTACTCAAACGAGGCCAAGACGCTGAAGAGCATCGGGATGGCGATCGACCCGATCCGGTCGCTGTCCTCCTCGTCGAAAGAGCCATCGGCCTGGCAGTGGATGACAAGTCCCTCGATGCCGATCAGCAAGGCCCGGTAGATCAACGGATCCAGGTCCTGCTGCAGCACGATTTGGACGTTTTCTCCTACGATCTGCACCAGCCCATCCAGGGTCTGCTCCCGCTTTTCTGCCACCAGCGAGTCATGGCGGATCGCATCGGCTTGCATCTGGATCAGGAGCGCTCCACCCGCCAGCTGGAAGTCCAGGTACGCCTGGATGGAGGCCCGGATCTTGCCGGCCCCGTCCTCCACCTCGGACACCGCCCCCTGCACCGCAAAGATCAGGCGATCCATGGCGTCCACATAGAGCGCCTGGAGCAGCCCTTCCTTGCTTTGAAAGTACTGGTAGAAGGTGCGACGCGAGACGCCTGCCGCCTGGAGAATGTCCTCGACGGTGGTGGCCTGTAATCCCAGGGACCCCAGCGCCTGCTGGCCCCCCTGGAGGATGCGCTCCCGGGTTTCTGCGGTCCCGCCTGTCTGTCCCATGAAGACTCCCAGGGCGGAGTATACACCGTGTGTGCTCGTGGAAACCTGGACCCGGTGTTGCCTGGAGTACCATGCGAAACCCCTCGGAGATTCCATGCGGAACAGCATCCCCGGCGACGGGCTCCTGCACCCGGTGCCCCTTGTCGCCATGGGGGTCTTTGCCTTGAATGATCACCTGCTGAAAGCCCTCTATCCGGGCCTTTGGACAGGAAAGATCTCAGATGTGGCCGGGCTCATCTTCTTTCCCCTGCTTCTCCAGGGGTTCTGGGAAGCTGCGTTGCACGTGGCTCGGCGGCAGACGCCTCCCAGCTTTCGGGCCTGGGGAGCTTGCGCAGGCCTCACCGCCCTGGTGTTTGCCGCAATCCAGCTCCATCCGGGGGCCGCAGAAGCCTGGCGCACGGGACTGGGGCTTGCCCAGTGGCCCTTCCGGGGGCTGTGGGCCCTCGCCCAGGGCGCCAACCTGCCCGCCCCTGCCCTGGTTCAGCACACGATGGACCCCACGGATCTATGGGCTCTGCCGTTCTTGCTTGTGGGTGCATGGCCTGCGCGAATCCGCGCCGCCACTTTCAGCACAGGGGCTGGTGCACTACGATGAATGACTCCACGGAGGTCCCATGAGGATTCGATTTGCAATGGCCGGAATAGTGGTCGCCCTCTCCACCGGCTGCGACGTCCCCGACGGGGCCAAGGACCTGCTGGAAAAGACTGACAGCGGCGACTCCACAGTCTTGGACACCTCCCCCGGTGTGGACGAGGACCAAGATGGTTTCGATGCAGACAGCGACTGCGATGACCTGGACGGGGCGACCTATCCGGGAGCGCCTGAGATCTGCGATGGCATCGACAACGACTGCGATGGGGCCATCGACGAGAACGTCACGTCCACCTGGTACCAGGACGCGGACGGGGATGGGTTTGGAAGTCCGGACGTGACCTCAGAGGACTGTGAAGTGAGCCAGGGCTACACCGACAACAGCGACGACTGCAACGACCTCTTGGCTGCCATTCATCCGGATGCAGAGGAGATCTGCGATGGGGCGGACAACGACTGCGATGGCACGGTGGACGAGACCGATGCCACCGATGTCCGGACCTGGTACGAGGACAGCGATGGAGATGGCTGGGGGGACGACACGAGATCGGAAGTCGCCTGCGATCCCCCCGCAGGATTCGTCCTTCACGGCGGCGACTGCGATGACGCCGATCCGAGCTTCCACCCGGGTGCGCTTGAAGCCGACTGCACCGATGCAAATGACTACAACTGCGACGGATCCGTGGGGTACGCCGATGCAGATGCCGATGGCTACGCCGCCTGCGAGGACTGCGACGACAACAACGCAGCCGCCAACGACGCTGGCACGGAGGTCTGTGACGGTGCCGACAACGACTGCGACGGCACGGTGGATGAGCCCGATGCAACAGACGCCACCACCTGGTACGGCGATGCGGACGGGGATGGGTACGGAGGGCAGCAATTCCAGCAGAACGCCTGTACCTCCCCGCCGAACTTTGTGTCCAATGCATCGGACTGCGACGACCTTGATTCCGCGACCTACCCGGGCGCCTCGGAGGTGTGCGACGAGGCAGACAACGACTGCGATGGAACCGTCGACGAGGGCGTGCAACTGACCTTCTATGCGGATGCCGATGGCGATGGATACGGCGATTCAGCCCAGACAACTGCAGGCTGCTCCCAACCGCCCGGGTACTCCTCCAACGGGGACGACTGCGACGACTCGGAGGCGACCACAAGCCCCGCTGCCCTGGAGACCTGTGATGGCAGCGACAACGACTGCGATGGGGACACGGACGAGGCCGACGCCATCGGCACATCCACCTGGTACCTGGATGCGGACGGGGATGGATATGGCGTGGTCACAGCCACCGCACAAGGATGCGATCCCCCCACGGGCTATGCCGGCAACGCCAGCGATTGCGATGATGCCGATGCCAGCATCCATCCGGCGGCCAGCGAGTTGTGCGACAGCATCGACAATGACTGTGACGGCACCACCGATGAGCCGAGCGCCACCGATGCATCCACCTGGTACACCGATGGCGATGGAGACGGGTACGGGGACATCACCACCGCCGAAAACGCTTGCACCCAGCCCTCTGGCACCGTGTCCGATTCAGACGACTGTGACGACACGGACGCTGCGACCTCACCGTCGGGCTCAGAGATCTGTGACAGCATCGACAACGACTGTGACGGCGTGGTGGACGAGAACGGAACCGTAGACGGAACCACGTTCTACGAGGATGGGGATGTCGACGGGCATGGAAATGCTGCCAGCACCGTGGTCGCCTGCTCCCAACCCACCGGGTACGTGAGCAGCGGCGACGACTGTGACGACACGGACGCCACGGTAAGTCCCAGTGCCCCGGAAGACTGCAACGACGGCATCGACCACGACTGCGATGGTTTTGCTGATTGTTCAAGCTGTGGGGACAGCGTCCTGGATTCAGGCGAGGAGTTCGACCCGCCGCCGGGCCCCTACAGTCAGATCTCCCTAGACAGCCAGACCTGTCGGTGGGACTTCAGTGGCATCAACCAACTCTATTGCAACGGAGGCTGTACGTGGGCGGGGGGATCCAGCTGCGACCAGGCGGATGCAGACATCTTCTGCAAGCTGAAAACCGACAACCCCAACTCCACGGCCACATCCTGGACCGCAACCACAGCTCTACCGGAACACGGATTCGCCTGCCCAGGGAACCCCACCATCAACGTGTCCAATCGTGGCGTCAATGTGACCGTCTACTACCAGGACGCAAGCGTTCTGGGAAATCATGGGGCCGGTGCCATCATCGCCTACCCGGTCTGTACGAATCCATAGAGGGACCCAACCCGACCCGTTAGATCCGGTGCATGGCCCTCAACCCCATCGCCATTGCGGTTCCGTTCTTCTTTCTGCTCATGGCGCTGGAGCTGGGGATCGCAAGAAAGAGAAACAGGCGCCTGCTTCGCTTGAACGATGCCCTGTGTGACATGGGGTGCGGCCTGGGGGAGCAGACCCTGGGTATTTTCACCAAGGGGCTGATTCTGGCGGATTTGTCGAGTCTCGGATCTCGATTTGTCGAGTCTCGAACCTCGATTTGTCGAGTCTCGATTTGTCGAGTCTCGATTTGTCGAGCTTGTCGAGCTTGTCGAGCTTGTCGAGTCTCGAGCTTATCGAGCTAGCCGAGTCTCGAGTCTGTCGAATGTCGAGCCCCCAGCGTTGCCGGAATCGCCGGAATCGCCGGAATCGCCGGAATCGCCCGTATCACCGCTATCGCCGGAATCGCCGCTATCCCCACTGTCCCCGGTATCCGGTGGCTCACCACAAGGCGCAACGTACATACAATCCGGATCGTCACAGTCCATGAGCCAGTCCCCATCGTCATCAATACGGTTGCCACACTCCCCCGGATCATCCCCTTCCACCTGGTACCTGGAATCTGTCGGAGCCTTACAGGCCACAGCCGCCACCAGCGCCAAAGTCAACAGCCTCCACCCCATGGGCGCCTCCCACCCCCAGAGTAGCCCAGGAGGAGACCTCACACGGTCTGGACACGTGGTCCAATAGGGCCGACTACGGTTCCCGCCGTGATCCTTCTGCCATATCTCTTGTCCTCCATGGTTCTCGCCAACCCCATCGTCAATGGGGAACGGGAGGACGGCTTTGAATCCACTGTGGCTCTGGGCGTGGAGTTCAATGGTTCGGCCTTTTCGGCCTGCACCGGCAACCTGATCACCTCGCGCATCGTTCTCTCCGCTGCCCACTGCAGCGCTGACCTTCCCACAAGCCTGCTCCTGGACATGGGCCGCGCGTTTTTTGGGGATGACGTGGAGGATGCCGAGCATGTCATGGAGTTGGAATCGGTCACCGTTCATCCGGACTACGTGCCCCTCCAATCCGGGACCTCGAACACAGGGGAGTACGACCTTGGCATCCTCGTGCTCGCAGAGGACGCCCCCTTTCGGCCCACCCCGATTCGCCGGGACCTGTGGAGCCGGCAGGAGCTGCCGGCGGACATCGTGAGCGTGGGCTTTGGCACCACCGACGGCGCCTCGGGCCGGGGCTCGGGAAAGAAGCGCTCCGCGGAGCTGACGGTGGATGACCTGGACCGCATGTTCCTGTACAGCAACTCGGACACCAACCCGGACAATGCCCAGATCTGCAGCGGGGACTCCGGCGGGCCCCAATTCCAGTGGATTGAGGATCAATGGGTCCAGGTAGCAGTCCATTCCTGGGGGGATACGGACTGCGAGATCCTCTCCGGCAGCACCCGCGTCGACAAGGTGGAGGAGTGGATCTTCGACCAGATTGAGGAAACCCACGGCACCCGGGACTGGTGCGATGCATCGGGGCTCTACGGCGACGGTGCGTGTGACGACTTCTGCGAGGACGTGGATCCGGACTGCATCGAGGACACGGGCGTGGAAGAAGGCGATGGCGAGGGGCTCGGCTGTGGCTGCGCCCAGACGCCAGGCCCCGCCCAAAGCGCTCCGTGGCTCCTGGCCCTGCTCGGGCTGGTTCGAAGGCGCCGCTGATCTGGCCCCAACACCCGGCGCGAGGTTAGCCTCGTTCTCATGACCTCACTCGCCAAGAAACCATCCCTCGGGCTCGTCAACGCCTGGGACCGACTCTCCGGCCTGCCGGGGGGAAGCTCCGTGTTTTCCTTTTTCGTCGGCCGTTCAGCCCGATACACCGGCACCATCGGTGCTCGGGTGCTGGAATTCGGCGACGGCATGGCCCAAGTGGAAATGCGGGATCGCCCCAAGGTGCGCAACCACCTCCACAGCGTGCACGCCATCGCCTTGATGAACCTTGGAGAGCTGTGCACGGGACTGGCCGTCATGTCCCTGGTGGACGGGCGAGGACGGGGAATCGTCTCCCAGCTCTCCATGGAGTACACCAAGAAGGCCCGGGGAACGATCACCGGCCGGTGTGATGCCGACGTCCCGGAAACTCCGGGGGTCCACGACGTGACGGCAACCGGCACGCTGCGCGATGCCTCCGGCGACGTGGTTGCTGTGGCCACCGCCCAGTGGCGCATCGAGATCTTCGAGCAATAGAGGCTAGTTCACGACCGTGATGTCGGTGGTCAGCACACTTGAGAAGGGCTGATTCAGGTGGGCCGTGATGGTGTAGCCGCCCGGTCCCAGGGCAGTCGTCTCGCCGCGATGCACTTCCGTGGTGATGCCTGATGCGACCTGGAAGGAGGAGATCGCATCTCCGCAGGCCACTTCATACTCCTCCCCACCATGGGGGTTCCCATGTGCCTCGAGACTCCAGGAGGTCACGATGCAGGTGCTCGGCGTTGTAAACGAGATGGGGTCGTCGCAGTAGTTCGTGAGCATCACCACGAAGTCCAGGGCCTCGTTCTCCTCGCAGTCGGTACTGCAGGGGCCTCCCGGATCACGAATCTCCAGCTGCTGGAACAGGTTGGTTTCGTCGCAGTCAGCGTCCGCGTCAGCGTCCGCGTCAGCATCCGCGTCAGCGTCCGCGTCAGCGTCCGCGTCCGCATCCGCGTCCGCATCCGCGTCGGCGTCCGCGTCGGCGTCCGCGTCCGCATCCGCGTCCGCATCGGCGTCCGCATCGGTATCCGCATCCGCTTCTCCCTGGGTGTCACCTCCGGTGTCCTTGGACACTCCGGGCCCGAAGAACCCACATCCCACAAGCCCCGACAACGCGATGGCCAACAAAGTTGTACGCATGCTCTCTCCATCCAAGAGTGAATCCTACCCTGTTCCCGACGTCCATGTTCGCCAGCCCCAGCCCGGTCATGGTATCTTTCTCTCCTCGGAGAGATGCGATGAGAAGGGCCTTTTTGCCTGTGTTCAGCGCGGTTTCCAGCATTTTGCTGCTGTCCTGTATCGAGCCGCCTCCAGACGATGGAATCAAGGTCCCCCCCTCGAATTCCAAGCCGGAGCTGGAGATCACCTCCCACGTGGATGGAGACTCCCTTTACGAGGGCTACCCGGTGACCTTTCAGGGCACCGCCTCGGACGTGGATCACACCGTCAGCGACCTGGTGGTCACCTGGTATGTGGGCACGGAGATCGCCTGTCCCGCTGCACAACCCGATCTTGAGGGTCTCTCCACCTGTGAGATCGTGCTGGAGGTCGGGGACACGGAGATTTCCGGTGAGGTCACGGATGCAGGGGGTGCCAAGGGCAGCGCCCTTGTGGTCTTGACCGTGATGGAGACCGATGCGCCGGTGCCCCTCATTGAATCTCCCGTGTCGGATGTCGCCTACTACATTGACCACGAGGTCTGGGTTTCAGGCCAGATCAGCGACAGCGAGGATGCCGTAGAAGACCTGGTCTACACCTGGACCAGCGACCTGGATGGGGAGTTGGACCTGGGAGCCGTCCCGGATGCCAGCGGCGTCATGGAAGGGCAGCTCTACCTCACGGAAGGAACACACCTCATTTCTCTCTGGGTGGAGGACCTGGTGGGCAAGTCCGCTACCGCCGAGGTGGAGATCACCGTGCGGCCTGAGAACACGGCGCCCTCTTGCTCCATCACCGCCCCGGACACCGGCAGTGCCAGTGAAGAGGCCGAGCTGATCCAGTTCCGGGCCTTGATTTCAGATCCCGATGTCCTCACGGACAAACTCTCCGTGGAGTGGATGAGCGATGTGGATGGGACCCTGGGCAGCAGCATTCCGTTTCCAGCCGCGGAAGCAAGCCTGACGTTCCCCTACTCGGACCTCACGGTCTCCACCCACGCCATCGCCATTCTTGTGCATGACGAGGTGGGCGCAGCCTGCACCGACAGCATCATCTACACCATCGGCAGCCCCCCCCAGATCACCATGGTGAGCCCTCTGGACGGTGATCTCTTTGCCCACGGCGACGAGATCGCCTTCTCCGCCGCAGTGGATCCCGGAGAGGGAACCCTGGCCAACATGACCATGGACTGGACATCAGACCTCTCGGGCCAGCTGCACACGGATCCCCCAGACGCCACCACCGGCCTGTCCTCCTTTGCACGGTCCGACCTTGTGGCGGGAGACCACATCCTGACCGTGACCGCCACCAGCGATCTTGGCTTCTACGACCAACGCTCCGTGGTGTTTGAGGTGAACACGCGGCCCACTCCGCCCACCATCTCCATCAGCCCGGATCCCGCGCTGACCACGGATGCCATGGTCGTGAACATCGACACCCCCAGCTATGACGCCGAGGGAAACACCCTCACCTACACCTATGCATGGACCGTCGACGGCACTGCCACCGCCCACGCCACCAACCTGCTGGCTGCAGCCGAGACGACAAAGGACGAGGTCTGGGAGGTGACGGTCACCCCCAATGACGGCACCTTTGACGGCCCCCCTGGCACGGCCAGCCTCACCATCGCCAACTCCCCACCGGTCTTGTCCGCCATGGCCATGACCCCCACCGCCAACGCCACGGAAGCCACGACCTTTACCTGCCTCACGGGCACCACCTCCGATGCCGACGGCGACACCGTCACCACCTCCCTCTCCTGGTCCGTCTCGGGCACAGATCCTGGCGTCACCACCAACTCCCTGGATGGCACCTCATTCTCCAAGAACGACGTGGTCGCCTGCCTGGGCACCCCGAACGACGGGACCGACGATGGGAGCGGCGTGACCTCAACTTCCGTCACTGTGGCAAACACCCCCCCGTCCATCAGCGCAGTGAACATCACCCCCGCCACCGCCTATTCAGCGGACGTCCTTTCCTGCGGCTGGAGCGGATTCGCAGATACCGACGATGATTCAGACGAGTCCACAGTGGTCTGGAAGATCAACGGGACACAGGTGGGAACCGAAGCCACGCTCTCCGGCGGGTTCGTATACAGTGACATCGTTCGCTGCGAGGTGACCCCCGATGACGGCACCGACAGCGGAACGACCCTCAGCACACAGATCGCGATTGCCAACACGGCCCCGATCGTTGCGGATGCCAGCTTGGGTCCCGACCCGGCTTACGAGGGAGACACCCTGCTCTGTTCCCCAGGCAGCACCACCGACGCGGATGGAACCACCAGCTTTTCCTACCTGTACGCTTGGGAGGCGGCCGGCAGCGCAGTCAGCGTGAGCACCGCCACCAACTCTCTGGGTTCCAACCACTGGGACAAGCACGAGGAAGTCACCTGCACCGTCACCCCGCGGGATGGCACCGACTCGGGGGATCCGGTGGTCTCGAACACGGTCACCGTGTCCAATTCCGCACCGGGGGTGGCATCGGTCTCCCTCCTGCCCCTCGTTCCCTCGGCGGAAGACGACCTGACCTGTACTGCCGGCTCGGGAACCGATGCGGACCCCGGCGACTCGGTGGTCTTTTCCTATGCCTGGACCGTCGACAGCACCGCGGTCAGCACAGCAACCACGGACACCCTGACCTCCGCGGATTTCGCCAAGGGCCAGGATGTTTACTGTACGGTCACCCCAAGCGATGGAGAAGATTCCGGCACCGGCGTGGACTCCAACACGGTCACCGTGGGCAACTCGGCCCCCACCGTGTCCGGGGTCTCGATCACAAGCGATGAAACCGACCCCACCGTGGCCTATGCCGACAGCACCGTCACCTGCTCCTGGACGGACTTCACAGATGCAGATGCGGGGGACACGGATCAATCGGAGGTCACCTGGTATGTCGGCGGCACTTCCGTGGGCACCGGAACCACCCTCGCAGGTGCCTTTTCCCATCCCCAGCAGGTTCGCTGCACGGTAGCGCCCTACGACGGCGAGACCTATGGCAACACCGTCAGTGTGGACTTGGACGTCACCAACAGTGCACCGGTGGTGGCAAGCGCCTCCTTGACGCCACTGACCGCCCACGAAGGGGACGAATTCACGTGCGCAGCCGGCACCATCTCCGATGCGGACAACACCACCACATTCACGACCTCCTATCGATGGGATGTCACAGGGGTGGACCCCGGGGTCAGCAACTCCACGGACACCCTGCGATCGAACAACTTCAACCGATCTGATTCGGTCACCTGCTACATCACCGTATTCGACGGATTCGACGACAGCTTGGAGGTGGCCTCCAACACCGTCTTCGTGTTGAACACCGCCCCGATCCTGGCACCGGGAAGCGTCAGCGTGTCTCCGGATCCCCCCTCCAGCGAAGACGACCTGACCTGCGCCCACTCCCCGGCCACGGATGCAGACCCCGGGGACAACGGCAACCTGACCTACAGCTATGACTGGGTGGCCGACGGAAACGCCTCCCCCATCACCGCCCAGGTCTTTCCGGCAGCCAACACGTCCAAGGGCGGTAACTACACCTGCTCCGCCACCCCCTCCGATGGCTTGGATTCAGGGACAACAGTGGCAGCCTCGAATGTCGTCCTGGTGAACAACACGACGCCCAGCATCGGCGCGGTCACCCTGACCCCCTCAACAGCCTATGCCACCACCACCCTCAACTGCAGCTACGGTGGCTACGACGATGCAGATGGAGACACGGACCAGTCGACCTATGACTGGACGGTGGATGGAGTCAGCCAGGGCTCAGGGGCTCTGTCCAGCACCACGCCGGTCACCAGCACCCTCTCCGGGGTGTTCGTGCACAACAACAACGTGATCTGTACCGTGACCGCCTACGATGGACAGGCCCAGGGCAACAGCATCTCCGAGTCGGTGACCATCCTCAACTCCGCCCCGACCCTGGTCGTGGTGCGCCTGAACCCTTCCACGATCTTCGAGGCCACCACCGTCTCCTGCCTGGCCCAACAGATAAGCGATGCAGATGGAACCACGTCCTTCAACTACACCTACGCCTGGTACAGGGACACAGCCAACCTGAACGTGACCTCCAGCACCCTGACGGGCATCTACTTCGACAAGGGAGATGACCTGCAGTGTGCCCTCACAGCCAGCGATGGCACGGACTCCAGCAACACGGTTCTCTCCACGCCAGTGATTACGGTCAAGAACTCCAAGCCAAGCATCAGCGCAGTGACCGTGAACCCAAGTCCAGTGGCCGAGTCAGAGAACCTCCTTTGTATTGCCAGCGGCTGGAGCGACTCGGATGGCGACCTGGACCAGACCTCCTACGAGTGGACCATCTCCGACTCCACTGGCACATCTTCCTATGGCGAGGGCTTTGATCCCGGGACCGGCGGCCGGATCCTGTACTACACCGACACGGTGGAAGACGACATCGTGACCTGTACGGTTACGCCCAATGACGGCCAGGAAAACGGCACGGCCCTCTCCGACTTCTCCCAGGTGGGCAATGAACGCCCCAGCGCCCCCTCCCTGTCCATTGGCCCCACCTCCCCGACCGGCGGACTGGATGACCTGTACTGCCAGATCACCCTCCCAAGCACCGATCCGGATGGTGACTCGGTCAGCTACACCTTCAGCTGGACTGTGGACGGCGCAGGGTTTACCGGCGCCTCCTCCACGACCTACACCGACGATACCGTGACGGGAAGCAACACCTCTGCCGGCGAAAACTGGACCTGCTCCGTCGTGGCGGACGACGGCCTGCTGGACGCGCTCTACACCTCGGACGACACGGTCAACGTGCAGTAGCCGCTACCAGCGGCCCCCGACTCGAATCGCCGCCCCATTCGGGCCGACATCCAACAAGGTCCAGGCTGCACCAGCACCCGCAGCCCCCGCAATGGTCAGGGTCACGCCAATGATGGCCTTGTTTCTGGCTGGAGCCAGCTTGCTCATCTGAAAGTTGATGGCGTGATCCGACGGAATGACGGTCACATCGTCCGTGTAGGGGCAGTCCGAGGCGCCATCCCCGTCCCAGTCGGTGTTGGGATTGCTATCACACATTTTTTCTGCCTGGTCCCACTGGCTCTGGGCCTGGTTCCACTGGAGAAAGCCCATGGTGGCCAGGTCGAGGCCCGTGCCCGCCACTGCAGCGCTTGCTCCTGCAGTCCCCAACCGCAGGTTCCGGCTGGCCGAAAGAGAAGACGACCGCCCCCCCTTTTTTTCTCGGCTGGCCTGGGGCGGGTCCAAGCCATCCAGGCTGGACTCGTAGTCCAACGGGGTAAAGTCCCCATCGTCTGAACCGCGGGGATCACGTTCCGCTGAGAGACGGTTCTGAAGTCGCTTGCGCTCCTCCTCGGCCCGGCGCGTGGCTTCCGCCTCCTCCTGACGCCGTCGCTGTCGCTCCAAGCGAGCCTGCCCCCGGTCCACCTTGGCAACCGCCGGCTGCAGGTCGACTTCAGCGCGTCTGCCATCCAGTTCATCCAGATCGCCGCCGTCCTCCAGGGGGGCACCCATGGCCACGGTGCTGTCCTCCTCCGGCCGATCATCAGTGGGTGCTGCACCCAATTCAGCCAACGCCTCCCGCACGGCATCGATCTGCACATCGATCTCGGCCACGCGGCCCTTGGCATCCCGCACGGCATCCACGGCCTCTTCCCGGTCCAACTTCAGCGCAGCAAGCTTGTTTGCCTGGACACCGATTTCCTGGGCAACGCGGGCAGCCTCTTCCCGCTCCCGCCTCTCCTGGTCCGCCCGCGCCTCTTTTTGCCGCGCCGCCTGTGCCGCCTGTTCTCGTTCTCGCTGGCGAGGATCCGCCTCCTCCCAGTCATCAAAGCTGTCCCCGACGTCCGCGTCCGCCATGTCGTCGAACTCACTCCGGCCACCCCGGTCTTCATCGGCCCGCACCACCAGGTTCAGGTCTCCCTCCATGCCTTCCCACGTGGAGGGCACAGTCACCGTGGTCCACTGGCCCGTCGTGATCACGACCTGGTCCTGCCACGGGGACATTCCGCTCGCCTCCACGGTCACGCGGTGCCCTCCGCAAGACACCTCCTCCCCGTCCCGGGCGCTCTTCATGGGACGCCCATCCACGAATGCTTCAGCCCACGGGGGCACGTCCCGGACCCGAATCGTTCCTACCCCACCCCGGTTTTTCACCCGGATTTTCGCCCGGGTGGTGGCCCCCGCCTGCACGGTCACCTGGGTCTTGCCAAGAAGGCAGCCGTACTCGATCTGCACGTCGTGCACCCCCGGCTCTACGGCTTCCAACAGGGCCGGTGCCTTTTGGCCCGTCAGGAAGCCATCCAACACGATCTCCCCGGGCATGTTCTGCACTTCCACCTTGATCTGTCCCGAGGTTCCCGCCCAGGCCGATCCACTCCACAGGAGCAAAACTCCCCCCATACCCCAAATCCTCTGCAGCCTCATGCGCACCTCCAGGACCCCAAGGTTGCCACAGATTCAGTGTTTCTGGCCAACCCACCCCGAATGGTTCAATGCCCATCACCCTCGTGGTGTTCCCCCGCATGGGACCCGGCGGATTCATCCTCGCCCGGATCAACGGGGCCATCTTGTGCCGGTGGAACCAGCTTCATTCCGCACTCGGAGCAGTCGAGCGCCGAGTCGGCGGTGATCTCCGGATGCATCGGGCAGCTGTACGTCACCGATGGCGGTGCCACCTCGGGAGCCGCGGGGGCGGGCGGAGCGGGCGGCGTGGCAGCCGGCGTGGCGGCGCTCTGGGTGGAATCTGAACCGCAGCCGACGGCGACACCGCTGGCAAGGACGATCAAGAGGGTTCGAATCATGGGGATTTCTCCTGTGTGGGCAACAAGCCCGGGTTGGGTAGAGCGACAAGGGCGAGCTGTCGATTCAGCAAGAACCCCTTCCAAAGCAGATAGATCGCGGGAATCAGGACCAGTGTCAGCACGGTCGAGGAGGCAAGCCCACCCACCATTGGGGCGGCGATGCGCTTCATGACGCGGGTACCGGTCTCCGTGCCGACCATGACGGGCAGCAAGCCGATCATCGTGGTGGCGACGGTCATGAGTTTCGGCCGGACACGCCCCACCGCGCCCTCGAGAATGGCATCCTTGAGGTCCTCGATGCTGTTCAGTCGCCCCTCGGCCTTGAAGCGTTCGTACGTCTCATCCAGGTACACGATCATCACCACGCCGGTCTCCGCAGCGAGCCCTGCCAGGGCGATGAACCCCACCCCCGCAGCCACCGACATGTTGAAGCCAAAGAAGTACAGCAGCCAGATGCCACCGATGGGCGCGAAAACGAGGGTCCCCGCCATCACCATCAAGGTCTCGCCGATCTGTCGGAAGTGGGCGTACAAGAGCAGGAAGATCAAGGAGAGGGTGATGGGAAGCACGATGCTCAGACGCTCGTTGGCCCGCTCCATGTACTCGTATTGACCACTCCAGACGATGGATACGCCCTCGGGCAGCCGCACCTGCTCTCGCACCAGGTCCTGGGCGGATCGCACGTAGCCGCCGATGTCGCTCGTGGTCAGGTCCACGTAGATCCACGCAGTCCGGCGCGCGTTCTCGCTCTTGATGGCGGGCGGTCCCTTGCTGATGACGATGTCGGCCACCTGCCCCAGGGGCACCGTGTGGCCCATGGGGGTCGGCACCGCCACCTGCCGAAGGGTCTCGAGGTCGCCGCGAAGTTCCCGGGGAAAACGAATGTTCACCGGGTACCGCTCCAGCCCCTCGACCGTCTCGGTGACGTTCATGCCGCCGATCGCAGAGGTGATCACCTCCTGCACGTCGGCCACGTTGAGCCCGTACCGGGCAGCGTGGGCCCGCCGCACCCGAATGTCCACAAAGTTCCCCCCCACCACGCGCTCTGAAAACACCGAAGCGGTCCCCTCCAGGCCTGCGAGCACCCCCTCAATCTCCTCCCCCACCTCTGCCAGCACCTGGAGGTCGTCCCCAAGCAGCTTGATCCCCACGGGCGTCTTGATTCCCGTCGCGAGCATGTCGATCCGCGTCTTGATCGGCATCGTCCAGGCGTTCGTGAGGCCGGGGAACTGAACCATGGAGTTCAGGTCATCAGCGATGTCCTCGATGGTCATTCCCTCCGGCCACGTGTCCTGGTCGGTCAGGATGATGGTGGTCTCAATCATCGTGAGCGGGGCGGGATCGGTGGCGGTGTCGGCCCGCCCAATCTTGCCGAGCACGTGCTCTACCTGCGGGTGCTGAATGATGATGCGATCGGTCTGTTGCAGCAAGCTCCGCGCCTCGGTGATCGAGATCCCGGGGGGCGTGGTCGGCATGTAGAGCAGGTCACCCTCATTGAGCGGCGGCATGAACTCGCTTCCGATCTTCGACATGGGAAAGGCGGTCGCCCCGGCCACGACCAGGCCCATTCCAAGCACGACCCAGGGGTGCCGCAGCACGCCTTGGATGATCGGCCGGTAGATCGCGATGAAGAACCGGGACAGCGGATTGGTGGCCTCGGACCGAATGCTCCCCCGGACAAAGTAGTACATCAAGACCGGGATCACCGTGATCGCGAGGATGGCAGAGAAGCCCATCGCGAACGTCTTGGTGTAGGCCAGCGGGCCGAACAGTCGCCCCTCCTGCTGCTCCAGGGTGAAGACCGGCAGAAAGGACACAGTCACGATGAGCAGGGAGAAGAACAGCGCGGATCCGACCTCCTTTGAGGCGGCCAGCACAAGCTCCAGCTGGCCCAAATGGGGGCTCCGCTCCCTGTGTTTGTGCATGTTCTCCACCATCACCACCGAGGCATCCACCATGACGCCAATGGCGATCGCGATGCCGCCCAGGGACATG
>CAZSZE010000052.1:0-30530 GCA_964610645.1 uncultured Enterobacterales bacterium
CCTCGCCGAAGATCTCAGCCTGCTTCACCGTGTCGATGCCCAGGTCCGCCTCGAGCTCCATGTCCAGCTCGATGTCCTCCAGGTCGTACCCGGTCTTCTCGGCAATGACTGTGAGGAGGTGGGACTCGATGTCGGCGGCGGTGGTCGCAGGCGCAGCGACGGGAGCAGGCGCAGCAACGGGAGCAGGCGCAGCAACGGGAGCAGGGGTGGGTGTGGGAGCAGGAGCTGAAACAGGTTCCGGAGCGGTCGGGGCGAATTCGGGTGCCTGCCCTTCCATTGCTCGGAGGCTCCGCTTTTCCACGACCAGGTCGACTTGAGAGTAGCCCGTGACCTCTCTTAGCCAGGCATCCCGTCGGGCAACATCCGAAATGCGGTTGTCTCCCTTGGCGATTCCCTTCCACGCCAACAGGCTGAGTTGGGAACCAAAGCCGGCCGCCAGGCGGATCGCATACTCCACGGGGAATTCCCCACCAGGAGACAGCCGCAGGTTGCCAAGATCCGGGTCCGGCTCCTTGAGGTTTGGAATCGGCGGCACGCGGCCGTACTGGAGTGCTTTCAGACAGACCGCATCCTCCAGGCCCGCTCCCATGGAGTGACCGGTAAAGCCCTTGGTGTTGGTGACGATGACCTCATCGGCCCCCGCTCCGAAGGCACTGCGCAAGGCGCTGATTTCCGCCGCAGCGGAGCCGCCCCGAGCAGGGGTGTAGGTCTCATGGGACATGAACAAGGCCTTGGCGGCCATGGCTTCCGGGGTGGTTCCATCCTTGCGAGCCGCTTCTGCAACCAGGTCGGTGAAGACCGCCTTGATGTGTTCCACGTCCAAGCGGGTGCCATGAAAAGCAGAGTTGGCAAACCGGCTGGAGAGCAGCTCCCCGATGGGGACAATGCCCCGCTCCTCAGCCATGTCGGACCGCTCCAGGATCATCCCGACCGCGCCCATGCCCATGATCATCCCGTGGCGACGGCGGTCGAAGGGCAGAGCTGCATCCTCTACCTTGCCCGCCGTGGTGGCCGCACCGGAGGTCAGAAAGCCGGACCCCATCCACTCCAGGAGGTTGTCTGAGGTGACATCATCCGCCCCCAGGACAATCACCCGGTCGCAGCGCCCCAGGCGGATCCAATCTTCCGCAATGCCAATGCCCTGGGTGGTGGAGGCACAGGCGGCGTTGACCTGCGTGTTGGGGCCCCTGGCCTGAATGAACTGCGCAAACTGCGAGTGGCCCATGGAGAGGACCTGAAACAAGAACCTGCGATCAAAGTGGCCGTCCTCATCATGGCCGTTGTTGGTCAGCCGCTCCGCAAACCGGTCGAGCCCGGGAAAGGCCGATGCAAACAGCACCCCGGTGTTCTCCCGCATGGACTCTGGCAGTGCCCAACCTGTCCCGACCTTCGCCCCGGTCGTGGTGACCTTGTAGGTGCGCACCAGGGGAATCCCCGCATCTCGAAGGGCCTCTATTCCTGCTCCAAAGGCCAATTGGGTGGCGCGATCCAGGGCCTTGTTCCAGCCTGCATCAACCCCATACTCCTCCACCAGGTCAAACTCGGCAGCGCGACCCGCCAGCTTGATCACCTCCTCCCGCTCCTGGACGGGCTCAAAGGACCCCTGGCCCCGCTCGTCCTTCACCAGGCGCACCATTCCCTTGGCAATCATGCGGTCCTGGATTTCCACGGGAATCACGGTGATGCGGTTTTCGCCGTCGAGGATGGACTGGAAATTGCCATCGTCAAAGACGCGCTTGCCGCCGGGAAGCCCGACGGATGCACCGGTACAGACCACCCGGATGTCGTGGATGGAAGCGTCCGGTTGGCGAGCCACCGGCCCGGTCACCTGCTGGGGCGCTGCTGGCTCATAGGTCGCCTGAAAGGCCTGCATGCTCTGGTGCACCAGGGACTCAATGGCCGGGAAGAGGGCCTGGGCAAAGCTCCCTGCATCCAATCCCTTGATGCCCGCCTCCGCCACGGAGGCTGCGAATTGGGAGAGGTCGAGGCCGGGAACCGCGACCTTGCCCCCTGCCACGGGATCGGGCGTCGCGGGAGGCCCAGCAACGCCAGGCGCTGGTCGAGGCTGCATTGCAAGCGCTGGCTGGGACCGATCCCAAGCGGCCTCCATCTCTCCCAGGCGGGAGGCAAAGTAGTTGCAGATCTGCCGTACGGTTCGGTGGTCTGAAAGCAGAAACCCCGCCTCTCGTTCCAGCCGGAAGTGGTCCCGGAGTCCTGCGACAATCTCCGCCTGGCGAACCGTGTCGATGCCGAGATCTGCCTGCAGGTCCCAGTCCATCTCGATTCCCTCCGGCGGGAGATCGGAGCGCTCGGCAAGAAAACGCTGCACCACGGAAACCACCCGGGGACGGGCCCGAAGCTCTGAGTCTGCCTCCACCGGGGAAGCCGCGCAGATCCGAGGCTCTGGGGTCGCAAAGATGTCTGGCATTCCGGCGGTCGGTGCCTCCCGCACGGGAAACCCGAGGGTCAGCAATCCCGCCAGGGCATCTCTGAAAGACCGAACCCCCCCGAACTTGGGCTGGTTTGTGTACAAGGCCCGGTGCGGCCGATCCTTCAAGATGGCCACCGCAAAGCCGGTCAAGGCCCGCTTCGGCCCACATTCCACAAAGACCCGGGCACCCTCTGCATAGAGGCGCTCCATCTGGGCTGTCCATTCCACCGGGGCAGCCACCTGGCGGGCCAGGTTGTCGATGGCAAGCTGCGCTGCTCCCTCCCCCGTCGGGTACCACTCAGAGGTGACATTGGTGGTGATGGGGCGCCGGGGCTCCTTGACGTCCAAGCGCTCCAACACCTGCTTCAAGGGCCCACTGGCGGGGGCCACAATCTCCGAATGAAAGGCATGGGAAACCGGCAACGGGTACACGGTGATCCCGCGGGAGCGAAAGGCCTCGCTGGCAGCCTCCACCGCATCGGTTGCCCCGGCAATCACGGTCTGGGTGGGGCAGTTCTTGTTGGCTGCGACCACGTAGCCGGGAATCTCAGCGAGGACTTCCTCCACGACACGGGTACTGGCAGCAATCCCCGCCATCTTCCCGACGTCCGGGATGTCCACAGACGCCATTTCGCGACCCCGAGCGCTCACGGCCCGCAGCGCATCCGGAAACTCCATCATGCCCGCCGCCACCACCGCGCCGTACTCGCCCAGGGAGTGTCCCGCGACCACGTCTGGCATCACGCCATAGCTGGCCAACAGGCGAAGTATCGCCACATCCACGGTCAAGGTGGCCGGCTGGGAGATCTCTGTGGCCCGCAGCGCCTCAAAGGATGCATCTTCATCGTCATGGACCCGGCCCGCGATGTAGTCCATCAGCGGATGTTCCAGCTCCCCTTCCATCACGGCACTGGCTTCCTCAAAGGTCTTTCGCACCACCTCGAATTCCTGGGCCAGGTCCAAGCCCATTCCGATGTACTGGCTGCCCTGGCCGGTGAAGAGAAAGGCCAGCTTGCCTTCGCAGGGCGTGTCCTCGAAGTGGATGCCCTTGACCCGGATCAAGTCATAGCCGCGGCCCTTCTGCACCGGCTTCCTGGCCCGCTGCAGCTGCTCCAGCATCTCCTCCCGGTTGTCGTAGGCCGCCGAAAGTCGCATGCGGTCCGACGGCTGGAACACCGGGGTCTGGCCACGCTCCAGCTGGTCCATGCGGTTTAGAAGCTCCGCTGCGTTCTGGCCGCTTACGGCCCAAACCCCAGGGGGCACCGCACATCCAGCTGCGGGGGCTTGTGCTGTCGTGGGCTGCACCGTCGGCCGGGCCATCTTCTGCGAGGTCCCACGGTGTTCTCCGAGGACCATGTGGAAGTTGGTCCCTCCAAACCCAAAGGCACTCACACCGGCGACCCGGTCCCAACCTGCCGTCTTCCATGGCTCCGCATGGGTCTGCACCTGCAGAGGCACCCGGTCCAGGCGAGCCTCCGGCCGGGCTTCCTTGAAGTTGATGCTTGGGGGGAGCACCTTGTGGTGAATGGCCAGGGCCGCCTTCATCGTACTGGCAGCGCCTGCCGCGCTCTTGAGGTGACCGATCTGGGACTTCACGGATCCAATGCGAATCGGTCCCCGGGCCCCCCGGCGTCCCCCGCCGATGACCTCGGAAAGTGCCTCGGTCTCCACCTTGTCTCCCACCACGGTGGAGGTGCCATGGCACTCCATGAGATCCACTTCCACCGGGTCGATCCCCGCATCGGCATAGGCCCGACGCAGCGCCCGGAGCTGGCCCTGTATGTTCGGAGCCGTGATCGCCTTGCCCTTCCCGTCTGAAGATGCCCCGACTCCTCGAAGCACCGCGTAGATTCGATCCCCGTCGCGTTCGGCATCCGCCACCCGCTTCAGGATCAGAATGGCTGCGCCCTCTCCCATGACAAAGCCATCGGCCGAGGCATCGAACGGGGAGGAGTGATCCGGGGACAGCGCCCCGATCTTGCAGAACTTCGTAAAGGTCGGGGGACCCATGGAGCTGTCCACACCCCCTGTGACCGCCACATCGTAGTCACCGTCCTGCAGGCCCTTCGCCGCCGCCTGGATGGCCGCCATGGAGCTGGCACAGGCAGCATCCGCGGTGAAGTTGGGGCCCCCGAAATCAAAGGCATTTGCCACGCGGCCGGAGATCACGTTGGACAGCTCCCCCGGCATGGTGTCCTCGTTGATCTCCAGCAGGTCCCTCTTGAATTCGAGCTCGAACTCCGCAAGCACCTCCTGGCGGGTCCCATCGGGCAGCGATGCGAACCCGGGGCTGCGCGCAAGGGCCGCTGCGGACTCCGGGAACCACACCCGGTAGGTGTTTTCCTCTCTCCGATCCGAGCCCCCCATGGTGTTGCCGAGAATGACGGCCACCCGGGACCGATCCACGCTCCCCTCTTCCGTAAGCCCTGCATCTTCCAGGGCCTCGGACACGGCTGTCAGCCCCCACTGCTGCACCACATCGAGCTGCTTTGCGACCTTGGGAGGAATGCGAAAGCGCTTGGACTGGAAGGTGAAATCACGGACCCAGCCCCCCACCTGGGTGTAGCTCTTGTCTGGAACCGTTCGGTCGGGATCCACGTACCGGGCCGGGTCCCATCGCTCGGGGGGCACATTCGACAGGCAGTCCCGCCCCGCCACAACGTTGGCCCAGAATTCCTCCACCGAGTGGGCATTGGGCAGCACGCAACCGAGCCCGATGATGGCCACATCCGATGGTGCATGGACCACGGGGGTTGCCGCCGCTGCCACCTGCAACTGTCTCGACTGTGGCTCCATGGCCTCCCGGTAGCGAGCCAGCACGTCCGCAAGACCCCCAAACTGCTCCAACAGCCCCGCAGCAAGGGCCAGCCCCTGTCCCGCCGGCCAGGCCCGGACCAGGGAATCGTCCTGGGCATGCCAACCCTCGGAAAGCTCCCAGGGGTCTTCCCCAGCGGAGAGCTGGCGCACCACCGGCGAAAGCGGCGAGGCAGTCAATCGAAACCCCTCCACCACGCGGCTGGAATCCGAGGTCGCTGCAAGCGCCCGGCCGCGGAGATTCTCCCCCAACCCCAACTCAGGCAGCCCATACAGCTGATCAGACACCACGACGCCCGCAGCGCCCAATTGCATCGCTGCAGCCGCCGTTTCCGGACTCAACCCAGCATCGAGCATTGCAGGCCCGTCCTGCTGCGCCAACATCTGGAGCCCGGGCGCATCACCACAGGGGCCCCCTGCTTCTCTTCCCCGGAGGATGACGCCAGCGAACCCCTTGGGAATGGGCCCCACCTCTACACGCTCCACCCAGGTGGGACGATCCGCCACCGCGGGCCCTTCGCCTGCCAACACAACGGGACCTTCCCCAGGCACTTCCTGGCCGGGCCGAACCCGCACCCAGGCCCCGGCTGGAATCTCCACAGAACCGTTTGCGGTGAGATCCACCACGGGGGTCGCCCCCACGCGGAGCACCTCGGCTGCCAAATCGGCGCATTCCGACGGAAGAACCACGAGAATCATTGAATTTTCCATGTGCCTGCTCCCTTCCTTGGGCGCATAGGGACCGTGGCAGGTGCGAAAGGACTTATGCACCGGAATTCCCCTTGAAAGCAAAACTCAAGGGGGAGCACCACTGTTAGGGGCGGGAATAGCAACAAATGTGCCATTTCGGGCTACCAAGCCTCTTCTTTGCCTTGCAGGCCACCCGCCCGGACGAGTGCGCCCATCTTCTCCAGGTCCAGGTGCAGGACCCGGTCCTCCGTCCAACGGGGAGAAACTGCACGGATTCGTGCAAGAACGGTGGATACGCCCGAAGCCAACGGCACCGGCTCCCCGGGAACGCGCTCTCCGTCCTGGCTGAACCGGGCACCTTCCCTGCGGAACTCCAGGCCCTGGGCTGCAGCCAGCGCTTCGATTCCCACAATCTCCGATAGATTCTCCAGAATGGCCAGACAACCCCGGGCTGCGATGGGGGCCATGGAGACATGGTCCTCGTGGTGTTGGCCCGTGGGAATGCTGTCCACACTGGCTGGATGGGCCAGGCCCTTGTTCTCACTGGCCAGAGAGGCTGCGGTGTATTGGGCCAGCATGAAACCCGAGTTGAGTCCGGTGGACTCCAACAGAAAACTCGGCAGGTTTCCGCTGAGTTCGCCGTGGGTCAAGCGAAACACCCGGCGCTCGGAAAGGGTGCCCACCTGGGTCAGGGCGATCTTCAACGTGTCCAGTGCCAGCCCCACCGGCGCTCCATGGAAGTTCCCCGCCTCCACCAGGCGGCCCTCCACCACCAGGGGGTTGTCACACGCACCATTCAGCTCCCGCTCTACCACCTGCTTCACATGGGCCAGAGCATCCCACGCAGCCCCCAGCACTGCCGGGGCGCATCGCACCGAAAAGGCATCAGGGCCCCGTTCGGGCACCGCCAACTGCGAACCGTCCAACAGAGCCCGAAGACGCTGTGCGACCCCCAGTGCCCCGGGCTGTCCACGGGCTTCCAGCGCGGCTGCATCCAGGCAACCGGGGGAGGCCAGCACCACCTCCATAGTGAGACCCAAGGCCAGCTCGGCTGCAAAGAGGAGCCGCTCAGCCCGGTGGCAGGCGATGGCACCCAGAGCAGCGGCCAAGGTGGCTCCGTTGATAAAGGAGAGCGCTTCCTTGGAGGTTGGCAAAAACGGCACCACGTCGGCCATTGCCTCGGCTGCCTCCTGGACCGCACCGCCTGCCCGGGCTCTCCCCCCCAGCCGAAACGCCACACGAGCCATGTGGGCCAACGGCGCCAGGTCACCGGCTGCCCCCACGCTGCCAAGGGCCGGCACCACAGGGTGCACGCCCTTCTCCAACATGGAGAGGAGCAGGTCGACAGCCTCGGGCCGGCATCCGGACTTTCCATTGGCCAGCACATTGGCCCGGCACAACATCAGGGCGCGAACAGCCACATCCCCCAGCTCGGGCCCCACCCCCGCGCAGTGACTCTCCACAAAGGCACGCACGCGCTCCTTTGGCTCCGTCTCCACGTTCTTGCTGCCCACCAGCCAGGCTTCCTTCCCCGCAAGAATGTCCGGAGCGTCGAGGGCCAACCACTGCCCATGGTTCTCAGCCATGCGGGCACGCCCTTCCTCCGGAAAAAACGTCTGCCCACCATGGGCCACAGCCACCACATCGGCGCAGGTCAGGCTTCTGCCATCCACGTGGACGCTCATGACACCCATCCATCCAGGTCCGGGCACTCGCTGCGGACGGCTTCCAGTATGCGGTGTCTCGCGCCCCCGATGGCAGCGACACTTTCCGAGGGGACCTGGCTTGGGTGAAGCACCTGCGAGAGGGTCTCCTCCACTGCCCGTGCTGCCAGGCTCACACCGACCCCCGGCTCCTCCGCCAGGCGCCATTGCATGGCCCGGTGGGCCGCCAGCAGCTCAATGTCCACCACGTGCTGGGCGAGGGCCACCACATCCGCCGCCCGGCGGGCAGCTGTCGTGGACATTGCCACGTGATCCTCCTGATCCTCACAGGTGGGAATGGAATCCAGGCTGGCCGGCCAACCCAAGGCCTTGCACTCGCTGACCAGCGCTGCAGCGGTCGTTTGAATTCCGAAGAGCCCCAATCCCGGTCGGTCGTGGTGGGCGAGTGACGCGGGCAGGTCTGCGGAGAGCGGGGCGGTCAACAACCGATAGAGCCGGCGCTCCGACAAACTGGCCAGCTCCCCCACGGCAATCTTGAGATAATCCGACACAAGCCCCACCGGCTCTCCATGGAACATCCCCGCGGAAAAGGCCTTGTCGTCATCCTCGACCTGCAGGCAGATCAAGGGGTTGTCCGTGGCAGCGTTCAACTCCACCAGCAGCTGGCTCTCCACATGTGACAGGGCATCCCGCACCGCCCCCAGCACCTGTGGAGTGCACCGAAGGGAGTAGGCGTCCTGCACCTTGCCATCGATGGTATCGACCAGCCCAGAACCGGCCAGGAGCTGCATCAGGTTGGCTGCTGTGGCTCTTGCCCCTGCATAGGGTCTGAGGACGTGCACTTCCGGGCGAAAGGCCCGTGTGACACCTCGAAGCACCTCAATCGACAGGGCCGCTGCCACCTCCGCCAATGCCACGAGTTCCTGGGCATCCTTCAGCGCCAGGGCCGCAAAGGCCGTGGAGAGTTGGGCGCCGTTGGTCAGGGCGAGCCCCTCCTTGGGGCCGAGGGTGATGGCCTCGATTCCGCCGCGGGACAAGGCCTCTCGCCCGGAGACCAGGTCCTCCCCCACCCAGGCCGTTCCCGTCTCCTCCTCCGGATCTTCCGGCTGGTGCGCCAGGATCAACCCGAGAAACGCCAAGGGAGCCAGGTCACCGGAAGAACCACAGCTCCCCTGGGAGGGCACAGCCGGATCGATTCCAGCATTCAACAGGTCCAGCAGCCGCTCCACCAGGAGCGGACGACAGCCAGAGGCACCCTTCGCCAATGCGTTTGCCCTGAGGACCACCATGGCCCGCGCCACATCTCGTGGAGCGGGGGGTCCCACGCCGGCTGCATGGGACCGAACGAGATTCCGAGAGAGCTCGCTGGACTTCTCTTTTGGAATCCGAACCCGCGCCAGGGAGCCAAATCCAGTGTTGATGCCGTAGACGCTCCGGGGATTCCCGCTGGCGTCACGCAACCGCCCATCAGCCGCCTCCAAGACCCAATCCAGCGACTGGCACATGGCCGTCCGAGCGGTCGGAGACAGCTGCACCTCTCGATGCGCCCTCGCCACCGCGACCAGGTCATGAAGAGACAGGCTCTCCCCATCAAGTACCAGGGGTGACATGCCCTGCTTCTAACTCTGTTTCGACCCCCCAACCTTAGATCGAGACCTTAAAAGGGTTGGCCGGGCCTCCTCGAGAACCGGGTATGGGGGGGGGACGTACCCAATTCGTCGTAGAGGATGGCCCGACCACAAGGGAAGCAGGTGCCTCTCTTCAAAGCTAAGCCAGCTTACCGCTCGCTGTCAAGCCAGATTCAACCTGATGAACCAGGAATTCATGCGCCAGGTGGATCCTGGCTAATATTCGCAAGCCTCGGTCTTGTTTCGCTCGCGAATCTCGTCTTCCAGGACCGGGTAGCCCCACTTGTCTTCCTGGAGGCTGGCCACGTTGAAGTTGCCGCGCACCACGAGGTAGGAAGCAGACTCGAATCCAGCCAGGAAGATCTGGAAATCTCCTGACACCTTGCCGTCCACTTCCACCTTGGAGCCGTTGTCCAGGCGCACCCACGAGTGGTGACGCTCGATCCAATTGTCCAGCCCAGCGGTGGCCAGGTCGATGGGCCGCCACTCGTTGCCTTCCACCTTGAACTCGAAGTCGTCCTTGTCCATGAGCCCGTAGTTGTAGAGTTCGTGCTCCTGGGCATCCGCTACAGCCACTTCACCGCTCACTGCTGCGGCGTATTGGGACTCGCTGGGATTGGTCGCCTCAACGCCGACGTACGAGAAGTCGTTGTTCAGAACATCAAACTCCTCTGCCCCGAACTTCGCGATGCCGTAGCCGGACAGCCACTCTCTGGGCAGGCTCCAGAACTCATTCTCATCCGAGGGGTTGGTCTGGTAGGACCCGGCATTGAGGTAGTAGATGGTCTGATCGTCCTCGTCCGCAGACCACTGCTCCAACGCCGAGGCATCATCCACTTCGTGGGGAACCGGCTGACCGGACGTGTCGTTGGCCTCCTCGATGTTGTCCCAACCGCTCTTGCAGTCTGGATCCATGATGTCCGCGAGGCCATCGCCGTCGTTGTCCACACCATCGTTGCACTGGGCTGTCGTCAAGGCGCCGGACTCGGAAACCCCGAGAGAACAGTCCGGGTCCTTGTTGTCCTCCCAGCCGTCGTCGTCGTTGTCTACACCATCGGTGCACTGGTCTACATCGAATTCCGTGGTGTTTGAGGCAAGGTCACAGGCCACAAGATCCTCACTATCCACGAGGGAGTCCTCGTCCCCATCGTTGTTCAGGCCATCATTGCAGGCTGCTTCTGTAAAGCCGCGCTCATGGGCCACAATGCCGTTCTGGCAGTCCGGATCCTCCGCATCGAGCCAGCCGTCGCCGTCGTTGTCCAGGCCATCGGCGCAGTTGTCCAGGCTGGCTTCCACGAGGTCCATGCTCGAGAGGCACTCCGGGTCGTCTGCATTTGCGACGCCGTCCAGGTCTTCGTCGTCCAAATTGCTGCACTCGGTGTCGACACCGCCGGATTCTGATTCCCCCATGAGACAGCCGGAGTCGCCCAGGTCCGTCCAGCCATCCCCATCGTTGTCCAGGCCATCGGAACAGTCCGCGCCCAGGGTGGCTTCTGTCGCGTTCCATGCGGTACCACACTCCGGGTCGTCCGCATCCGCCAGACCATCGGAGTCGTTGTCCTGGCCATCGTTGCAAGGATAAGTCCGGAAACCCTCTTCGGAGTTGCCATAGGAGCAGTCCGGATCGGCATCGTCGATGTAGCCATCGCCGTCGTTGTCGGAGCCGTCCAGGCAGCTTCCGCTGGCGATACGGTGCTCCACGTTGTCCAGGGCAGACTTGCAGTCACGATCGTCCTCGTCGATCTTTCCGTCGAGTTGGCCGTCTTCGTCCACGTTGTCCTGTCCGTCGTTGCAGAGGAACAGTCCCCCGAAGGCGCCATCTTCCGACCCGCCGAACAGGCAGTCTGGATCCTCGATGTCGACCCAGCCGTCCTCGTCGTTGTCCAGCTCGTCCCCGCAGGTGCTGTCGGCCGTGTCTTCACTGGCATCGGCACCGGTCAGGCAGTCAAGGTCCTCTGCATCCACGGCACCATCCGCATCGTTGTCCAAACCGTCGTTGCAGGCCGTGGTCCCAAGCCCTCCTTCCGCATCGTAGATGCCGCAGTCGGGATCGTCGTCGTCCACCCAGCCGTCACCGTCGTTGTCGTAGTCATCGTTGCAGCGGTACTTGCCGTTGGGTCCATCTTCGGTGTTGTCCCGAGCGTTTGCACAAGCGGGATCGTCGGCATCAATGTCCCCGTCGCCGTCATTGTCGATTCCGTCGGAGCACTCGTAGAGGTCGTTGGTGGCACCGCCCTCGGGGTCGCCTGGCACAGCACAGTCGGGGTCATCCGAATCGATCCACCCATCCTCGTCGTTGTCCTCATCATCCGCGCACTCGGGATCCAGGGCTCTCTCCGCGTTTGCATGGGCATGCTTGCAATCGTCGTCGAGTCCGTCTGCGAGCCCGTCGCCATCGTCATCAAAACCGTTGTTGCACTGGGCGCTGGAGTACCCGATCTCCCAGCTTCCATAAAGACAGTCCGGATCTTCCTGGTCCACCCAGCCATCCCCGTCATCATCCTGCCCGGAGTAGCAAGTCTGTCCTTCCTGAATGCAGACGCTGGGGTGAAAGTCCGGGTCGACCACAAAGGCAAATCGAAAGTCGTAGCCGTCTCCCAGGTCCTGGTGGACCGTGACCTGGAGATCTCCCTCGGCGGTCAGGATCGCTTCCGTGCGCCAGGGGTTGTTGAGGTCGCCCTGGCTCACCACGTAGACATCATCGCCGAGCCACGAGAAGTAGGTCGGTTCTTCGTCCTCCCAAGCCTCGGGACAATCCCCAGCAAGCTCATCATCCACGGTGCAGTTGAGCACCCGGGTCGGCGAGTCGTCCTCTCCGCCGAGCTTCAGGAAGCCGAGTTCTCCCAGCCCCCTGGCGCAGTCCACATCGTCTTCGTCGGTGCCCCCCCCGGAGTTGCCCTCATCGTTGTCGTTGTCCACCCCGTCGTTGCAGGCGTGGAGGTCGGTCACCGTGGGGTACGGTCCCTGGCAATCGGGATCATCGTCGTCCGTCTTTCCGTCCCCATCGTTGTCCCGGCCGTCATTGCAGGAACGCCGCACTTCGTCCAGGGTGGCGGACGATCCAGACGCAAGCCAGGCGTGGTAGCTCGCCTTGGTCAGGGTCGCGTCCTGGGGGGTACAGGAGAGCAGAAGAGAGAGAATCAATCCCATGGGACACACCTCGGCCAGCCCGCGAGTTTAATCCGCGAGTTGAACCCTATAAACGGGGGCAACCGGGGGGGTCAAGCGAGGGACGTGTAAAGCACGTGTGCGGCGGCCGGGATGAGGTCAGTTTCCGGAGGGCTTTGAGTACAGCAAGCTGCCGTTCTGGCCCTGAAAAATCAACTCATCGATGCCATCCCCATTCACGTCGCCGATCATGGCTGCGGAGCCAACCGACTGTCGCGTGTGCCAGGAAATAGCAGGCGCAACACCCAAACCGACAGTCCGCCAGGCGCGGATGGAACCGGAGCCCGGATCCGTTGCGACCACGTCCAGCAGGTCATCCCCGTCGATGTCTGCCAAGGACAGGAGGCCCGGCCCTTCGCCCAGCAAGACGGATTCCCCCCATCCAGTCAAGGTGATTCCTGCGGCATCTTGCACCACGAGCTCATCGAGCCCATCGCGATCCAGGTCTCCCACAGCGAGGCTGCAGTCCCCCTCGCAGGTCACGGTCACCCCGCCCGCACCGTCCGGGTCCCAGATGCCCAGGTCGCCGATTTCCACGCCGAGGTCCGAGGATGCGACCTCTACCAGCGGCACCCGGAAGCCATCTTGCTTCCAGGTAGTGACCCGACCGGCGCGAGTTGCCGTCGAAATAATCCCACCGTCAGCGAGATCTCCACAGGCCACGTGATCGGCATCCATTTCGGTCTGGGAGGCCATCCCCGTGGCGCCATGGGAACCTGGCCGGCTGGTGACTTCCCAAAGTACCCGTGTTCCATCCTGCATCAGGACATAGGCGTAGTGTGAATCCGCATCCGGAACATAGCAGTAGACGAGGTCCACGTACTCCGCCGCAGAGGTGTCATCGTAGGTGTCCAGGCTGATCTCACCGCCGCTCTTGAGTCGCAATTCAACATCCGCTGTTCCTGCCACACCGGTGAATCGGTAGTGCTTGAACCAAGCCTCGCCATCGACAGACCGCACCACCGCCGCATCCGCCCACAGGTCAGCGTTCAGGTTGTGAACGAACACACCGCCCATCGAGTCGATGGCAAACGAATTCATGTCGTGCTCCATGACCTGCCAATCTCCCACCTCGCTCCAGCTGCCCGGGTAGGTGCGCAGGCCAAGATTCGCCAGGGTCACATCCGCCACTCCATCCCCATTGCGATCATCCACAGCAATGGGGCCAAAGGCAGGCAGGGTCGCCAAGGCCCGGTTGCGGAAGGTGTTGTCCTCCGTGTCCGCGGTGACGCTTCGCAAGACGGGTTCCCCCGCATCGTTCCGTTCCACCAGAACAAGGTCCAACACCCCGTCCCCGGAGATGTCCGCAAGGTGGTGGTAAAACGCGTTGAAGCCCATGTTGTAGACGGTGGGAATGCCCGTCAACGTGTAGAACAGCAATTCTCTGCTGCCATCCTCGGTCGGGGGGCCAAAAACAAAGAGGTCATCCACCCCATCCCCGTTCACGTCTCCGGTCGGTCCCAGGTAGCCACCTGAAGACAACGACACACCCAGGTCTCGCCCTGTGAGGGACCAGGGGAGATCATCGCTCTTGGGATCATGCCCGTAGCGCACAATCGTGCCCGGGAAGAGCACCGCGATCTCTCCCTGCCCATTGCCAGAAAACTGCCCAAAGGTCACCGACAAGGGTTCGCTTCCAAAAACCAGGGGATCCACGGCATCAAAGCCCCAGACACCATCCCCCCGAAGCACCTGCATTCCACCCCCGCCGGATGCAGAGTAGGCAATGGCGAGATCCGTGGTGCCATCAAAGTCCACATCCCCCATGACGACATCCGCCACGGAGCCTCCCTCCACGCTGAATCCACCGGCCCAGGCATGGCCAGAATCCCCGCGTCCCCGCAGCAGAATGACCTCGTCTTCCGTCCAGACTGCCAGGTCCGAACGTCCATCCATGTCGATGTCCCCCAGGTCCAGTCCGATCACGTCCGCATCCAGCTCGGCAACCAGCACCGGAGGAGCGCCGGAGACATCCGGCTGCCAAAGCACCCTTCCGCCCACAGCCAAGGCAAGACCATCTACCCCCCACGCCAAACACCGATCCGACGGGGTCTCAGAGGCGTGTCCTGGAAGCAGACCAAAGTCGATGGGGTCTCGCTGCAGAATCCACCCGGCCCCGGAGGCCTCCCCGGATTGCAGGGTGACCACTTCCGGCTGGCCGCTGCTGAAGGCAACGGACCCTACGCCGAGCGAGTCGGTCTCCACGCTGAACTCCACGGCCCCAATCCCCGTCCCTTCCGCAGTTCCATTCAGGTCCGGCCCGGGAACGATGGCCCCATGCCCGTTGATGGAACCGACAACCACCTGGAAACCACCCAGGCCCACTCCGGAACCGATGCGAACCCCCACCACCTCGGAGTCCTCGATCGGAAAGGTACGAACTTCTGGATTCGGCAGCGGTTCACAACTGCTACCCAGAAGGAAGAAGACACCCAGATGAATTCCCGCCAGCATCCGACCCTCCGCACATAGTGTGCATTGAAGACGTCAGTGTAGCAGCGCCGGTTCGTCCCGGGGGACTACCAGGATGCAGCGACCCGGACCAGCGCCCCTTCAGGCAATGAAACCGCCACTTCCGAGCCATTTCCGGCATTCACCAGTATCACTCCCTCGGTGGCGGAAACCACAACGAGCTGATCTCCCAATGGCTCATAGGCGCACGCCACCACATCCGAGAGCGAGTCGCCAGGAATCCGAACCGGAGCCACCACCTTGTCGAACAGGTCGGACACCGCGTACATGGCCCCCGCAGCAGAACAGGTATGGGGTGCGCCTCCAGGACCCGGAAACAGGATGGACGACCGGGTCTCTTCCATGTCGTACTGGGCGAAGAGGGAGGTCAAGCCAGGCGCTTCCAGGTCGCTGATATCGACACTCCACAAGTCTCCTGACACGGTCCAGTCCACCAGGTAGATCTCATCCTCCCCGCCCCGGCCCAGCACCATGATCTGGGAAAAGGCCCCCGGCTCCAGTAACGATGCCGTAGTGCCAACCCCCAGACTTTCCACCCAGGTCTGCCCCCCTTCTGCAAAGAGAAGAAACACCTTCCCGCCCTGTTGCAACAGCTGCATCGGAGCCCCGGAGTCCAGGAGGAAGCTCGCGGCCTCCGCACCATCGGACGTGTATTTGCGCAAGCGATCCTGCTGGGCCAGTGTCAACTGCTTGCTGACCGGGTTGTAGGCCACAGACTGCGCCGACGTGTCCAGGTCCAGGTCCAGCGTGGTCTTCAGGTCCTCGTCCAAGAGAAGAACAGACGGGCCCGAGTCCTCTTCCAACACCAGGGCCAGGCCGGAAAACGCCACGCCTCCTTCCTCGCAGGTCCCGAGATCTTCGCAGGTAGTCTCGATGGTGCCATCGTCCAGGACGTGGCAACCCACAAGCAACAGCAGGGGAACCAGGCAGCGCATTCAATCCTCAGATGGGGATGCTATCGCATCCACCCGGGCATGGCTTCCTGGCGTCTTCTCCTGATGAACCAGGGCAGCCAGAGTCCAAACCAACCTGTCGACACTCCCCGCCCCCAACAACCCGTTTCCCGCGCAGAATCCGTCGGTGGCCCAAGGATCAAACGTCCAGCGCCAAAGGCAGGATCCAACGCCTCCCACAGAGCCCCCTCGGGCCTTGCGATCCGCTGAAGGGCATCCCCGGCCTCGAAAGAAGAGAGACCCGGGTCCCGACTCATCCACAAAGCCACCGCTCCCACCACCATGGGTGCCGCCGCGGAAGTGCCGAAGAACCCATCCGGCCCATACACAGAGGTGCTGACACCGTCTGGCGCCACCAGATCCGGCTTGGCCAACCCCGCCAGGGTGGGCCCCTGCGAAGAAAACGACTCCACCTGGTTCCAAAGGTACCCGTCCGCCCGCACGGCCCCCACCGCAAGTACCCGGGGGTGAGAGCCGGGCTCCGGCACAGAACCCTCCGCCATGGATCGGTACACCCGGCCCCGGGTGCTGTAGACATTCAGGCGCACAGGCTCTACCCCGTGGTCCCGCCGAATCTTCATCCAGTACCAGTCGGAGTCGGCGCGAAAGGCATCCAGCCGCTCCACAGGACTGCAGGACTTTGCCTCCCGGTCCTGTTTTCGTTCAGCGATCCCCACCCGGTTGCCCGCCCGGTTCAACAGCACAAGGTCCAGGTCGTTTCGTCCACATTCGGCATCATCGTCCCACTGCAAAGTCGCAACCCGACCTTCCCCAGCCGGCAGGTCAATGGGCAGACTCTCAGATCCCCACGGGAACTCGTGGTACCCGTCTCCATCCGTGTCGAGAAACGTGTCGTGGAAGTGGCCGGTGGCGTAGTTGCCTGCCGATGTCACCAGGAGAATCCCCGCCTCCACCAGCTCCTCCACCGCAGCAGCCACCTGGCCGTCCCCATAGAACGAGTCGTTGAAAAAGGACATGGAGAGTGACACCACATCCACTTCCTCCCGCACCGCCCAGGCCACCGCGTTTTCAAAGGTGGTCAGCCCGTTGACCCGCACCAGGTGCAGATCCACGTCCGGAGCGAGATCCCGGATCACCTCGGCACAGGCCATGCCATGAACGCCCACCTCAAACGAAAACCTCGGCCGCAAGGTGTCCATGGGCTCGGTGCAGCCGATGTGGGAGAAACAATCGTGGGTTTCCACGTCTCCAAGCTCTGTCTCGGAGATCTCCACGCCAAACCACTTCACATCAAAGACGGCCGCCTTGACCCCCTGTCCCTTGAATCCAGCCGAGTGCCACCGCTCCGCCCCCAGCACATCGCCTGCAGAAAACGGGGCATAGTCACCCACGATCTCGTCGGTTACGGGCACGGGCTCCATCCTCCACGGAAGATCCGCCGGGGGGGAGGAGAGGAGGGACCCGCGATGCGACGAGACCAGGGCGCCTTCCACATCGGGCTGATCCACGCGGAACAGATCCTGGGCCAGCGCTTCATGAGCCAGCACTGCCCCCATTGCGAACCACCACATCCACCCACTCTACGATAGGCACCCTCCATGGCCTCCGAGAACTGGCACCTGCGCCTCTTTCACGAGGGATTCGCTTCCATTCGAGTGGAGCGCCCGGAGCGGTGGCTGCGATTCGATTCCATCACCCGGGACACCACTGCAATCCACTTGCCCACGGGAGCGCCAAAGGCACCCGTCCATGGACTGGTGCAGTCCATCCAGTCGGATGATTGCCCCACCGTGGCAGCCCCCCCCCTGGATCTTCAGGCGTTGGAACACCACGGAACCATCGATGGGCACATGCTGCCCGCCGAACTCTCCGGGGTGTCCATCGACTCCATGGAGTCGGTACCGGCCCGAAAGACGGGCTTGCCGGGTCCCCGCCAGATTGCCAGAAAGCTGCGCTCCGATCGATCGTGGAATCCGGTTCCCCGGGTGATCGAGCTTTCCTTTCGGGAGGGGGGGCGCCTGGTTCACCTGGGATGCAGCCTTCACGAGGACACCCCGCAAGACTGGTTGGAAGACGCAGTGCAGCGCTTCAAGGGGGCCAACTGGCTCATTGTGGGCATGCACCATGGACAATCGGATGCTGTCCTGGCCCACACGCATCGTTTTGAAGCCAAGGAGGTACTGGTTTCAGACCTGGTAAACGAGGCACGCAAGCAGGTCGGGCTCCCCACCGAGTGGCTCGCCCCTACGGTGGACCGACTCCAGGACCAGGGAATTGCTGCGCATCCGTTTCCCCCGCAGTCCCGCATGCGGTTCGAAACCCTCGCTTAGCGGGGAACATTCAGGGCGTGGGGAGGCGCACCATGAAGCGGGTGCCGGAGCGGGTGGAATGGACCCGCATGTCCCCGCCAGCATCCACCACCCGCGATCGGATGCGCCGCAACGCCAAGACAGAGAGATCGTCGGTCGGCAGCTCCGAGAAAATCTCATCCGTGTCCACGACCGCTCGAATGGTCCCCGAGTCCTCGACGCCGATCCAAAGACCTGCCTGGCCCTGCCCGACAGTGACATGGACCCCTGTCCCGCCCCCGCTGCGTTCGATAATGCCCAGAGCTTCCTCCAACAGCTGATCCACCAGGTCGCGAACCAGGGTGCCATCTCCTTCCACCCGGCTCTCCTGGATGTCCAGGACCATGCTGATGCCGCGTCGTCGAAAGGACTCCCTTGCCGCATCAATGGCGCTCATGGCCGCAACCCGGGCATCGGCCCCCTCGCCGACCCCCGCCAAGGAAAAGGTCTCCTCCTCCGGGGGGGTGATGGTCTTGTCATCGGACTCCAACAAGCCGATGAGCAGGGCGCCCCGGCGAATCAACAGCGGCCGGTGATCCGGGAGGCTCCCCGAAGGCGTGGCCGCATCCACATACATGGCCGGCTGCCCCCCCGGAAGCATGTCGAGAATGAGCTGGGGGTCACACTCTCGCACACGCTGTACCGGGAGCACACGGCTCTGGCCGGTCCCATCATGGACCGCCACGTACCGGACACCGTCCTCGAGTTGGGGCAGCACATCTTCCACGTGCTCAATGCCCCAGACCTCGATGACAGAAGCGAGTTCCAGCTGTCCTGCGGTGGTGGTTGCCGTCATATCGACGCGAATCTAGCCTGCTCCCAACTGTCGCGCGAGGACACCGGCCTCTTTCCCCTGGGCCAATTCGTGATTAGCTTGAGTAATCTCGGCACATTCACCGCCGGTCAAAGCAGTTGTAGAGGAGAGAACATGGGCTTCTGGAACCACATCACAGCGCAGTTTCTGGACGTGGTCGAATGGCTGGACGACAGCCGCGACACCCTGGTGTACCGCTTTCCGGTCTTCAACCAGGCCATCACGGACAAGAGTCGCCTCGTGGTGCGAGAGGGACAGGCCGCGGTCTTTGTGTCCGAGGGCCAGTTGTCCGACGTCTTTGGGCCCGGGACCTATGAACTCGACACCCGAAACGCCCCCATTTCCACGTTCTTCGACTCCATCAAGTACGCCCTCGACTATCCCTACAAGGGCGACATCTACTTTGTTTCCACGCGCCAGTTCACCCAGCAGAAATGGGGCACGCAGAAGCCCTTCACCACCATGGATCCACAGATCGGACCGGTGCGGGTGCGGGCATTTGGTGTGTATTCCTACAAGGTCACGGACCCTGCGCGGATGCTCACGGAGCTGGTGGGAACCGACGGGCTCTTCACCACCGACGAGATCAACGGCCAGCTTCGGGACAAGCTGGTGAGCGGCCTGGTGAGCGCCATTGCCCAGAGCAAGATGCCCGTGCTGGAGTTGGCTTCCCAGTACATGAACCTCGGTGAGGCCCTGCGCGGGCAGATGAGTCCATGGTTCGAGGAGAACTACGGCCTGACACTCACAGACTTCACGGTGTCCAACATCTCTCTTCCGGAAAACGTGGAGGCCATGCTCGACAAGCGCAGCTCGATGGGCCTGGTGGGCGACATGAACGCCTTTACCCAGTTTCAGGCGGCCCAGGCCCTGGAAGCAGCAGCCACCAACGAGGGCGGAGGCGGCATCGGCGCCGGCCTGATGAACGCGGGAATCGGCCTGGCGATGGGCAACGTGGTGGGGGGCCAGATGACGCAGGCACACGGGGCCCCGGGGGTCTTCAACGCCCAGACGGCTGCGCCACCCCCTCCACCCCCCCAGACCTCGACCCTGCACTACAGTGGGCCCGCAGGCCAGTCCCAGATGACCCCGGCACAGATCGCCGAGGCTGTGCAGGCGAGCCCCGATGGAAGCCACCATGTGTGGTCACCGGGTTGGGACGGCTGGAAGAACTGGAATGAGGTGCCGGAGGTTTCGAGCCTCGTGGCTCCACCGCCGCCGCCGGCGTAGCCCGCAAAATCCGGCCTAGCACCCGCTGCCGGGAAAGGCATTCTCGTCCAGATCGTCACAGTCCGTGTTGTCGCTGACGCTGGTTGCAGCGCAGACAAGGTGCAGGGCCCAGGAGTTCAGCGTGCCGTCGTCCGCAGCGGGAACGGTGTCCTCCAGGAAAAAGGTCCACTCTCCCCGCGTGTTCTGGCCCGCCAGGGTCGACAAGGGATCCACGGGGTCCAGGGAAGTTCCATCGTCGGTGTAGGTCCCCAGGATCGAGCCTGAGCTGTCGTAGAGATCCTCCTCGCGCAGGCGCACGGTCGTTCCCCCCGGACTGGTGAGATCCATGCGCACATCCCCGGACCAGGTGTGGGTCACATCCACATCCACCGTGACCCCGCTCAATGTGCAGGACTCGGAAATGGACTCGTCGAGGGTCAGGGAGGCGTCGCTGGATCCAAAGTCCGTGCCTGGCGTCAGGGTGCCAGTGCCCAGCTGCAGGCTCCACCCCGGGTCAGTACAAGCCACAGCCACCTGTCCCGCATCTCCGAATCCGTCGCCGTCCATGTCCGCGTACCAGCTGGCCGCATCGGTAGCGGAGTCCTCATCGGAATCCCCGTCACAATCGTCGTCCACCCCTGTCGTGGCACACAGCTCATCCGCCCCAGGGGAGATCGCGCCGTTGGAATCGTCGCAATCGGTGGCATCCTCCACAAACCCCGAAGGTGCTGCACAAGCCGCTGCGGTCGAGGCCGCATCCCCGTACCCGTCGCCGTCCGTGTCTGCGTAGTAGGTCACCGCATCGACCGAGAAGTCCTCGTCAATCGTGCCATCGCAGTTGTTGTCCACCCCGTCGCAGCGCTCATCCGCCCCAGGGAAGTTCAATGCATCCGCGTCATCGCAATCCGCGGAGTCTCCCACGTGGGTACTGCCCGGCGACAGGCAGGCCACCACCTCCTGGGAGGCATCGCCGTAGCCATCCCCGTCCGCATCCACGAACCAGGAAGGGGCATCCACCGCCGTGTCTTCATCCACCGCGCTGTCGCAGTTGTTGTCGATGTCATCGCAGACCTCGTCTGCGCCAGGGTGTACAGCGGCATCTGCATCATCACAGTCAGTCGGTTCCGACACAAATCCGCTGGGGGCATCGCATTCCGCAAGCGATGTGGCAGCCTCGCCGTACCCGTCGCCATCCGAATCGGCGTACCACTCCGGCCGATCCATGGCGTCATCGTCGATGACCCCGTCGCAGTTGTTGTCGATGCCGTCGCAAACCTCCCGAGCATCCGGATGGATCAACTCGTCCTCATCGTCACAATCTTCCGAGAGGACAAAGCCATCCCCATCGCCGTCGACGGGTGCCGTGTCCTCGCCGCCATCCTTGTTGTCGAGGCAGGCCAGAACAAGGAAAAAAACCGCCGGGGAGATCATGGGGCTACTGGGTCACGTTGTAGGTGGTGGGGTAGCGAACATCAGTGGTCATAGACCTGTACCAATAGGGGGACGTCCAAGGAGCAGAGTCAAATCCCAAATAGGCGATAGAGGACACCGTCCCATCTGAGGTGCCAAACGGGAGCAACTCGTCGCCGGGCTCAGACCAGAAATAGGTTGCATCGCAGGTCCAACCCACCATTGTTGCCACGTACTGACCTGCCGTCACCGTGAATCCCACAGCACCACTCTGCTGCCACCCCGCGCTGGAGGTAGTGGTTGAGACCGTATCGGACCACTGCATCGTCCAATTCGAAGCATCCGAACTTGTCATCACGTAAAAGTCCAAGCTGTTGCATCCCGTGTCCGGGTCGAGCCATACCCCAAAAGACTCGAGCGTGAACTCTGAGGTGACCTCGACAATGTTGCCTTCGAGTTTTCCCGGCGCTGCATAGTTACTGTCGGTCTCCCCCACCTCGATGTCGTAGGTACCCGGTGTGCAGATGCCCAGGTTGCTGTTGGTGTCGTCGCAGGAGAAGGTCGCCCCTTCGCCGTAGTCAAAGGTCCGGTCCGCATCGTCCATGTAGATGTCTTTCCCGCTGTTGTCCTCTGGGGTTCCGGCGTCTCCAAAGTCGCACCCCGTGACGTCCAGGGTCGCCTCCTCCAGGTAGATGCCCCCCCCCTCATCAGCACTGGCCGAGTTTCCGTGAAACACACAGGTCCCAGGCCCGGTCCCAGAGATCACCGCGGCGGTTTCCGCGAGAAGGAGACCTGCCCCCCCGCCGCTTAGGGCCTCGTTGTTCTCGAAGCGGGTGTCGGTGATGGTCACCGTCGTAGAAAACGAATCGCCCACGACCGCCATGCCTCCCACATCATTGGCCGCCGTGTTGGACATAAACTCACAGTCCTGCACCACAAGATTCGAGAAAAAGGAAACGACTCCTGCTCCGCCTTCCGCAGAGTTGCCAGAAAACGTGGTGTCGGTCAGGGTGGCGTCACAGAAATAAAGCAGCAACCCGCCCCCAAGGGAGCTGCCGGTCACGGTGCCATCCGTGACAAGCACGCTGTCCAGAACCAACGTGGACGGGTTGGACTCACTTCCAATGCACTGGATGTTCCCACCGTTGTCGTTCTCGGCTCCATCCTTCACATGGAGATCCCGCACCTCCAGGTCGATCCCTTCCCCCACGTCGATCACACGGCCCTCCCAAAGGGAACTAATCTGCACGTCGGCCGCGTTGCCGCTGCTTCCCACCAGCACCGTGGAGGACAGGACCTCGATCTGAAGAAAGTGGATCCCCGGGCAGAAAGAATAGGTCCCGCCATCGACGGTGACCTCGGCCACTGCGCTTTGGGTGCCGCTCATGTCCGCGGTCACGTCGGTCCACAGCCCCGCGCCGTCCATGTGGGACACGGCACTGTCGTCATCCACCGTGCCATCGCAATTCGTGTCTACGTTGTCGCAGAACTCATCGGCCCCCGGGTAGGTGTCCGCCGAGGTATCGTCGCAGTCCGTGTTGTCGGCCACGTGGCCAGAGGGAATCTCGCAGTCCTGAAACGTCTCCGCAGGGTCTCCGTAGCCATCGCCATCTGAGTCCGCGTAGAACGTCTGGATCCCCGTGGCACCGGCCCCATCCACAACTCCGTCGCAGTCGTTGTCCACCCCATCGCAAAGCTCTTCGGCGTCCGGGTGGATCGCCCCTTCCGCATCGTTGCAGTCCTCCTCCGCCGAAAACCCGTCGCCGTCGGCATCCGGGGGGCCGCCGGTGTCATCCTGTCCGGGCTTGTCCGTGGGAGAGGGGCAGGCCGTCAGGAAGGCAAAGCCAAGGTGGAGAACAAAGCGCGACAATGGGAACTCCTCGGGGAGCCCCCTATCCACAGTGCGCTCCTTTCGCCTCCGTCAATGCGGTGCCCAGCCTACCGGTAGGACACGCTCTGGTAGTAGTACATGGTCGCTGTGTAGATGTTCGCACCACTCAAACCGGAGCCACCGCTGCTGACCGGTCCGGAGTAGCCCGAGTTCTGCTGGCCATGTCCGTAAATGGTCCCCATTCCCGGGGAGGCGGTGCCGCTGACGGCGTAGAAGTACTTCGCAGAGCTCTGCCATCCCACAAGCAGTGCGTAGTAGTCACCGTAGGTCGTGTCCAACCCGATGTACCCACTGTTGTACCAGCCCTCTCCGCCTCCACCGCTGACTGTGTTCACAAACTCCGTGGTCCAGTTGGAACCATCGGAGCTGCTGGCCACGTAGAAGTCCAAGTCCCCCGAGGGGGTCAAGTACATGCTGAAGTCATCAAGGGTCGAACCGTCTGACAGGATGACATTGCCCCGGATGTACCCACTGGTTGTCGAGTCGTAGGTCGTGTCTCCCCAGCTTCCTTCATTGGGGGTGTGGAGTACGCAGCCATCGTTGGCTCCATTGTCATCACAGGAGAAGCTCGTGTAGTTGCCAAACCAATGGCTCTCGCTCAAGCCATCGATGTACACATCCTCAGCGGTGTTGTCGTCTGCGGCACCGTCCTCACCGAAATCGCAGTCGCTGCCAGGAGAAACACCGAAGCCAGCAACACCTGTTCCGCTCTGGGTGTCCAGGTAGACCGCGCCACCCTCCGTGGCGGTGTTCGAGAGAAACCCGCCGGACCCCCAACTGGTGCACTCCGCATCCACAAAAATGTCGGCATCGGCGTAGAACGCAATCCCGCCCCCCTTGACTGCGGTGTTGTTGGTTACCCAGGTGTCGTGAATCTCACCGTTCACAGTGGAGCCGTTGCTGTCGGTGATGTACCGAATGCCGCCGCCCTTGTCGCTGGCGGTGTTGCTGTCGATGCTGCTGTCGACAATGTCCAGATCCGCATTCTTGATGTAGATACCGCCACCAAACTCGCCAGAGTTTCCGGTGATCTCGGTGTTCTCCAGGTCCAGATCGCACTCGTCGGCATAGATTCCGGCGCCGTACCCGGAGGCATGGCTCCCGCCTGAAATCACCGCGTTGTCCGTGTAGACCGTGGAGCCCGAAGAGTCACAACGCACGTTGGCTCCTTTGCTGGCGTACCCATTCGAAACCGTGAGGTTCACCAGGTTCAGGTCGGCGCCACTGGTGACGTCCACCACCCGGTCGGTTCCGCCACCGTCCAGCACCACATCCGCGGGATCACCGGTGCTGCCCACCAGGTCCAGGTCACTTCCTGCTGTCATGGACACGTAGTAGGTGCCTGCGCAGAACACGGCTGTTCCCTCGGAGCCCGTGACCGCCAGAGGGGAGGCGGCGGTGCCGCCCGTCCAGTCCGCCGTTCCATCCGACCAAGTGCCGATTGAATCGTACCAGTCGACCTGGTCCGTGGGCTCGGAGCCATCGCAGTCGTTGTCGATGCCGTCGCAGAGGTCAGTGGCCCCGGGATTGATGCCGGAGTCCGAATCATCGCAGTCACCATCATCAGCAACGTAGGAAGCCAGGCAGCTCACGTTGATGTCCCAAGAGTTCCAGGTGCCATGCTCATAGGCTGGGTAGTAGTCCGACACCGTCAGGGTCCAGACACCAGATGTGTCCTCACCCGAAAGCCCAGAGAAAGCCTCGTCTGGCACATAGTCCCCGCCGGCATCAGCCCAAACGCCCACCCAGCCGCTGGCCATATCATTGATGTCGTTGTTCCTGAGGCGTACCGTGGTTCCTGAGGGGCTGGTGAGGTCGATGTCCAGATCACCACGCCAGTCATGGGCGATGTCGGTGCTCACCGTCAGTGACGAGAGCCCTCCACAACCTGCCAGTGTGATCTCGCTCACGTAGTCTCCAGCGCCATCCATGTACAACGCAGGGGCGCTGCTGCCCGTATCAGAGGAAGGAACTGCAGCCAGCGCACTGCACTGGGTCGTGGCGGTTCCGGCTCCGTAGCCGTCTCCATCCCCGTCCAGCGTCCAGCCCGTGGCATCCAGGGCATCATCCTCGTCGGTCGTGCTGTCGCAGTCATCGTCGACACCGTTGCAGTACTCATCGGCCCCCGGGTAGGTCGTGGCCACCGAGTCGTTGCAGTCATTCGCGTTGTCAGAGGTGTAGTCCCCGCTGGCGTAGCAAGTGACCACGGCGGCTTGCGCCGGGTCCCCGTAGCCGTCCTGGTCCGAGTCGTCGTACCAGGTGCTTGCATCGATGGCGTCCGCCTCGTCGATCGTGCTGTCGCAGTCGTCGTCCACGCTGTTGCAGTACTCATCAGCGCCTGGGTAGGTCGTGGCGGTGGTGTCGTCGCAGTCCGTGCTGTCGGCCACGGTCACCTGTCCACAAGACACATCGATGTCCCAGGAGTTCCAGGTGCCATCGTCGAGGGAGGCGTAGGTATCGGTCACGTTCAGGGTCCAGTCGCCGGTGCTGTCTTCACCTATGAACGTGGCCAGGGCCTGGGCGGGCGTGAAGTCACCGCCTGCATCGGCCCAAACGCCCACGAAGTCCTCGGTGCCGTCAAAGCTACTGTAGTTCAGCACGGCGTTCGTACCCGCGGGGCTGGTCAGGGAGATCTCCAGGTCCCCTCGGTAGGCATGGCTGATGTCCGTGGTCACCGTGACCGAGGAGATTGCGCCACAACCCGCCAGGGTGATGGCATCTGTGAGGTTGGTGTTGCTTGCATCAATCGCAGCCGCCGGAGCGCTTGTGCCCGTGTCCGTGGAGCCGCCGCCGGAGGAGGCGTAGCAAGCGGTCACCGCACTGCTGGCATTCCCAAAGCCGTCGCCGTCGCCATCCACGTAGAAGGTGCCGGCATCTGCGGCGTCGTCTTCGTCAATGGTGCCGTCACAGTCGTTGTCGATGGTGTCGCAGTATTCGGTGGCAGCCGGGTTCACGGCATTGGCCGTGTCGTCGCAGTCCGTGTCATCGGCCACGTACCCACTGGGGGCGTTGCAGGCGACGGCCGTTGCAGCGGCATCTCCATAGGAGTCGGAGTCCCCATCGGCATACCAGGTCAGCGCATCTGTGGCGTCGTCCTCGTCCACCGTGTCATCACAGTCGTTGTCGATTCCGTCGCAGATCTCGGTGCCGTCCGTGTTGACATCGGCCAGGTTGTCATCGCAGTCCGTGTTGTCCGCCACGTAGCCGGAGGGCTGGGAGCAAGCAGCGACCTCGACGGCGGGATCCCCGTAGGTGTCGGCATCCGTGTCGGCGAACCAGCTCGATGCATCGACCGCCGCGTCTTCGTCGATGGCGCCATCACAGTTGTCATCGATGTCGTTGCAGACCTCGTCTGCCAAGGGGTTCACATCCGCGGCAGCATCGTCACAGTCCGTGTTGTCGGCCACGTACCCGGTGGGCACAGCGTCCGCGCAGGCGCTGACCGAGTCATCCGCGTTGCCGTAGGTGTCGCCATCGCCATCGGCGTAGAAGGTGCCAAGGTCCGTGGCGTCCGTGTCGATGACCTCGTCGCAGTTGTTGTCGATCCCGTCGCAAAGCTCTTCTGCATCCGGGTTCACATCCGCGTTGTCGTCGTCGCAGTCCTCATCGACAGAGAAGCCATCGCCATCGGCATCCACGGGGCCATCACCTGTGTCATTGGGGACGTCGGGCTTGAGGTCGGGGCAACCCGCCGAGAGAAGAGCAGCAAGGGAAAGTGTGAGTGCGGTCAGTCGAAGACGCATGGTCGGGTGCCTCGTGTTGGAAAGAGCCGGCGAGCGATTGTGTCGGAGCCCATTGCCTTAACGGTTCTTCCCTGCCAGCCCACCCAAAACCGTTGCGCGTCAGGTGTTTTGAACGTTCAGTTCCGTGAGCTGGGCCTCCTCCACCCTCGAGGGTGCGCCGGACATCAGGCACTGGGCGCTGGTGGTCTTGGGAAAGGCGATCACATCGCGGATGTTCTCGGTCTCGCAGAGCAACATCACGATGCGGTCCAACCCCAGGGCGATCCCCCCGTGGGGAGGCGCACCGTGCTTCAGGGCATCCAGAAGGAAGCCAAACTTGTCCTGGGCTTCCTCCAGGGAAAGGCCCAGCGCGGTGAAGACCCGGCTCTGTACCTCCGGATCATGGATTCGGATGGATCCGCCGCTGATCTCGCTGCCGTTGCACACGAAGTCATAGGCATCGGAGAGGATTTCTCCTTCCCGGCCGGTTCCCAGCAGGTCCACGTGCTCCTGTTTCGGAGACGTAAACGGATGGTGCATGGCCACCCAGCGGCCAGCGTCCTCGTCGTACTCAAAGGCCGGGAAGTCGGTCACCCAGCAGAAGGCGAACTTCTTGGCTTCCGTGAGCCCGCGCTCCTTGCCGATGCGCGCCCGCAGGCGGCCAAGCCCCGCATGGACCCGGGATGCAGGCCCCACGCCCACCAGGAGCAGGTCGCCTTCTTCCGCGCCGAGTGCCGCTCCCACGGTCTCCTGCTCGGAGGCGGAGAGCATCTTGCCCATGGGGCCGCTCCACCCGTCCGGGTTCACCTTGCCCCACAACAGGCCGCCCATTCCATAGCGGCGAACAAACTCCGTCCAGGCATCGATGCCCTTGCGGGACACCTCGCCGGCGGCTCCCTTGACGTTCATGCCCTTGGCCAGACCGCCATCGGCAAGCCCTCCCTGGATCACCGTGGACTCCGAGGCGGACAGCATCGCGGTCAGGTCGATGTGCTCCATGGCAAAACGGATGTCCGGGGCATCGACCCCGAACCGGTCCATGGACTCCGCATAGGTCAGGTGGGGAACCTCCCCCAGCCCGTGGCCCCGCACCGCCTGGAACATGGCCTCCACCACCCCCTGGGTGGCCTCCATGACCAGATCGGCGGTGGCAAAGGAGATTTCGATGTCCACCTGGGTGAACTCCGGTTGGCGATCCGCACGGAGATCCTCGTCCCGAAAGCACTTCACGATCTGGAAATAGCGGTCCATGCCCGCCACCATGAGGATCTGCTTGAAGATCTGGGGGCTCTGGGGAAGGGCATACCAGTGCTGGGGGTGTACCCGGCTGGGGACCAGGTAGTCCCGGGCGCCTTCCGGGGTGGCACGGGTGAGAATCGGGGTCTCGATCTCCAGGAAGCCCTCGGCATCGAGGAAGTGCCGCGCAGCAAGGGTGGCCTTGTGCCGTGCAACGAGCTTGTCCTGGAGGACCTTCCGACGAAGGTCCAGGTACCTGTACTTCAGGCGGGTGTCCTCGTGGGCATCGCCCCCTTCAATGGTGAACGGCATCGGCGGCGTGGTGGACAAGGTGGTCAGGGTGGAGGGCACCACCTCAATGGCGCCGGTGGCCAAATCGTTGTTGGGGTTCGGGCGCACATGGACTGTGCCCTCGATCTCCAGGACATACTCCTGGCGGGCCTTGGAAGCGTGCTGCCGGAGGTCCTCCGAGCAGCGTTCATCCACGGTGATCTGCACCATGCCATGGCGATCCCGCAAGACGAGAAAGGTCAGACCTCCCAGGTCCCGGTAGCTGTGCACCCAGCCCTGCAGCAGCACCTGCTGTCCGGCATGGGAATCCCGCAATTCTCCGCAGGTGTGGGTTCGACGCGCCGACTCCAACATGGTCGCCTCCTCAAGGGGGGGCCTGCTATCCGGTTCGGCCCCCCGGATCGAGGGGGCTACTCGGAGTCGTCGTACCCGTCGACACAGTCGGAATCACCGGCATCCTTCTGGCCATCCAGGTCGTCGTCCAGGTTGTTGTTGCACTCGGTGGTGCCAAAGCCCGGGCCCTCGACCGCCGTGGAGGCGTTCGGACAGTCCGGGTCGGAGAGGTCGATCCAGCCATCTCCGTCATTGTCGGCACCGTCGTTGCACTCGGTGATGGGGTCCACCTCGTCCTGGTCGGTCCCATCGTCACACCCGATGTCGTCCGCATCGGTGAAGCCATCCGCATCGTTGTCGAGGCCGTCGTTGCAGGCGTAGGAGGTGTCCAGGCCGTCCTGCTCCGTGTTGTTTGCAATGCAGTCCGGATCCAGGGAGTCCACCCAGCCGTCCCCGTCGTTGTCCAGGCCGTCCGCGCAGTCCGGCACGTGGGCCTCATCCGAATCAAAGGCGGTGTCGCACCCCGGGTCCAGGCTGTCCACGAGGGCATCCACATCGTCGTCGATTCCGTTGTTGCAGGTGAACGCCGACTCGAATCCTTGCTCCCGGCCGCCCCAGGCACAATCCGGGTCCTCGCTGTCCACCCAGCCATCTCCATCGGAGTCGGACCCATCCACACAGTTCGGGTTGGACACGCTGCCCTCGGCATTGTCCAGGGCATCGAGACATTCGTTGTCGTCCGCATCGGTGAGGCCATCCGCATCGTTGTCGGCGCCGTCGTTGCACTCGGCTACCCCCAGGCCTCCTTCGCCCCCGCCGTTCACGCAGTCCGGGTCGTCCAGGTCCACCCAGCCGTCGCCATCGTTGTCGACGCCATCGGCGCAGACTCCCACCGGGTCGTTTTCAAGGTCGTCTTCCGCGGATGCACAACCTGGATCCGCAGCGTCCGTGAAGCCATCTGCATCATCGTCCATGCCGTTGTTGCAGGCCAAGATGGAGAACCCTGCTTCGGAGGATCCATAGAGGCACTCGGGATCATCCGCATCTCCCCACCCGTCGCCGTCCGTGTCCTGGCCATCCGAGCAGCTTCCGGACGTGCTGGGGGCCTCATCATTGTCCAGAGCACTGGAACAGTCCGTATCGTCTGCATCCGTGTCCCCGTCCAAGTCATCGTCCGTGCCATTGCTACACGCTGAGTAGACGTACGAGTTTGTGGTCTCGACACTGCCGTTCAGGCAGTCCGCATCCAGGACGTCGGTCCAGCCATCCCCATCATCATCGGTACCGTTGGTGCAGGTGGCGTGGAGCCCTCCCTCTGTGACGGAGTAGGCCAGGGTGCAGTCGGAGTCCTGGCGATCCACCAGGCCATCGCTGTCATTGTCCTCGCCGTCGTTGCAGGCAAAGCCGGTGAAGCCGATCTCCTCTCCGTAGGCCGGACCATAAGGGTCCGCGGCGTCGATGCGGGCGTCCGCAGCGTTGTGCGTGAGGTGCGAGC
>CAZSZE010000053.1:0-29570 GCA_964610645.1 uncultured Enterobacterales bacterium
GGAGATAGGCCATCCCCCCCAGGGAATGTCCGCCCCAGCGGCCCAGGCCGGACATTTTGGTGGGGAGATAGGCTATCCCCCCCAGGGAATGTCCGATTCGTCAGGGAGCAGGGGGGGCGCCGGCTCCTGCGTCGTCGGAGGGCTCTCCCGCAAAGCACCCGAGGATGTAGGGGAAGGTGGAGGTGGTGTGGTAGCGGTAGGTGCCGTCGGGGCCGGTTCGGCCGTTGCAGCGGTCCAGGTATTCGCCGTCGGCCTCGTCGCAGGAATCCCGGGTGCACTCGTTGGCCTCCCAGGCGTAGGTGGTGGGGTCGCCGGTGGTCTCCCAGCTGCTCTGGTACTCCACGACGTCGGTGCAGTCAGCATCCGCGCAGCCCCGGGGACCGTAGATGGGAAAGCCATCCAGGGCATAGCCGAGAACGGGCGATGGCTCGGAGGAGCCGCTGTCCGCCCCCAGGACACACGCCGCCAGCAGCGCGTGGTAGTGGTAGTCGCCCCTTCCACCCGGGTGGCCCTGGCACGAGTCGGTCACCTCGTTGAAGATCGGGTCGCCAAAGGGGTCGGGGAACTCGGCCTCGTTGGGACCGTAGATGGGCATGCCGTTGACGGTGAATCCCGCCGTGCCCAGAAGCGGGATGTCGTCCTGCATTCCCGTAAGCTCCGGGACGCGGGTAATCTCCCAGTCCCAATCCTGGGCCTGGAGATCGTTGGGGGTGGTGGCAACGAACTCGTAGTCCGGAATCCCATTGGATCGGACCTGCAACCCGCCGTGGATGCAGGTGACCTGGACCTCCGGATCCGGGTAGTCGCTGTTGGCGGGATGGGCGGTGAGTTCAGGGAAGTTGTCCGCCTCTACACAGTCGGAATCAGCGACCTCCGGGTCGTCGCCGGCACAACCCGCCGCCAAGACAATGAGAAACAGAAAATGCACGGGGTGGCACCAGGTTCAGTCAGACACGTATCCAAGCGCCCGCAGGGATTCGACCACGTCTTCCTCCAGGGGAATGGGCCCCGCAGCGGTGGTCGGAGACTCCGTGAAGGCGGTCGCAGCGGACTCGGTGAGTCGCTCCAGGACGGCCGGGTCGGAGGCTGATCGGTCCTGGGCCATGGCTTTGTCCGACGCGTGGAACAGCAGCCGGGTGCCATCCCCTTGCGTCAACAGCGTCCACTCTCCGTCGCGGTAGAGGGTCCACTGTCCCGCAAACGCAGGCCCCACGTTTCGCCCCCAGTAGGGCGGCGGTCGCACAGCGGCCTGGATCGGAGTCTGGCGGGGCTTGCCCAGCCGGGCCCGGTGCAGGGTGGAGGCGCTCTCCGGTTCCAAACCAGCAAAGGCCAGGACCGCATCGAACACCTCCTCCAGCGCCACCGGTTGCTCCACGGCCTGTCCCCCCGCCCACCGGCCCGGAGCCGCCACCACCAAGGGCACGCGGAGCATTTCCGGCCACACGGTTGTGCCGTGGCCCAGGAGATTTCGCTCCCCGAGTGCCTCCCCGTGATCCGACGTGACCACGATCACCCCGTTCTCCCCCCGGGCGTTCCATGCCTCCACCAGGGCCTTCAATGCGTGGTCCAACCGCACGAGCTCCCCGTCATAGAGGTCCCGCAAGACCGCCAACTCGTCTGCGGACAGGACCGTGGTCCCGGCTGCAAGCGCCACATCAATGGGCAGACCCGCTGCGGCGTCCTCGTTGTGCATGAAGGCGCCCAGCTGCCCGCGTTGCTCCAGGCGCAGGCGCGAAGCCGTGCCATCCGGCGCAAGGTCCTTCCGGTGCGCTGCGGACCAGGGAACCGTATCCAGCACCCGGTGGGGGGTGTGGGCGGCCATGAGGTTCACGAGCAGAAAGAGCGGCGCCTCTTTGTCCTTTTCCAGGATGGAGAGCGCCTGCGCGACGGTCTCGGGATCCGAATCAAGAGTCTCGGATGTGCCGAATCCCCGGGTCAGTCCGAGGGCGGGTTGCAGCAGCAGATTGGTCGACACGGAGGCCGATTTGTACCCGGCCCCTCCCAGCCGCTCGGCCAGGGTGGGCAGGTCTTCCCGCAGGGGGAGCATCCGCGGCATTCCGGGCAGGGCCAGTCCCGCTTCTGGATCCGCGCTTCGGTGTGCACCATGGATCCACGGGGGCTCACCGGTGAACAGGCTGGCATGGGAGGGCCACGTCCAGGGGCTCGGCGCCCACGCCTCGGAATAGAGCACGCCGGCTTCCGCGATGGTGCTCAATTGATAGCTGTTGTCCCGGGTGTGGCCATAGGTCGCGAGCCGATCCGCCCGGACCGTGTCCAACACCACCACCAGGATGTCTGGCGGAGGTAGCACCGGATTTCCCCGGCACGCGAGAAGCAGCAGCCCAGCCCACATGCCGGCAGCCTACCAGGGGCTGGTGGTTCGGGTGTATGGTGGCTCGACGGCAGGAGATGGGAGGCAGAGATGGAACGACAGATGGACCGCGTGCGGGCGGAGATTCTTGCAGCCATGGGACTGGGTGCACTTCTGGCCACAGGCTGTGGCACGGGGCAGCATCGTCACCGATGGAAAGGACAAGGCGGACACCGCCGACACGGGAGACACCGGGGACACCGGACCTGTCGATAACTACGGCGAGTGTGACGCAACGGTAGTGGATGCAGCAGCCCCCTACGAGGAAAACGAGGCGGGCTACCCCATCAGCGGGAGCGAGGTTGTCTACTGCCAGGACGATGTAGAGGACATGGAGGTCTGCATGGCCTGTGATGATGCCTGCTTCCAGGAAGTGGCTTCCGCGTGGAGTGCAGAACACGTCTACGAGGCGAGTGGATTCGAGATGTGGCGAAACTGCGGCCCCATGTGGCTGGACGGTGCTTGCTGTCACCTGGTCAACCTCGCCGAGTGGGTGGAAGGCCGCCCCTTGCGAATCCAGGGCCAAGCGCGGACCGCGCCCCTGGAGCCCGGGGACGACTGGTGCACTGCGGGCATGCCCGGCGAGGTCCCTGCGTCCTTGCGGCCGGTCTTGGCGGCGCACTTTTCTCGGCAGGCCCTGGCCGAGCACGCCTCGGTGGCGAGTTTTGGCCGGTTCCTGATGCAGTTGATGCACCTTGGAGCCCCCCCGGATCTCCTGATGGCGACGCAACAGGCCATCGCCGACGAGCTGGACCACGCCCGCCGGTGCTTCTCCATCGCGGCGGCCTATGGGGAACCGGCCGGTCCGGGGCCCCTGGACACCGGCGGCGCGACATCTGAATCCACCCCCGAGGAGGTCCTGGAGGAGACGGTGCGCGAAGGCTGCGTGAACGAGACCCTGGCTGCGGTGGAGGCGGCTCTGTTGGGCCAGAAGGTCACGGATCCCCTGCTCAAGGAGACCTTCGAGGTCATTGCCTCGGATGAAGCCCGCCACGCCGGTCTCGCCTGGAAGACTGTCCGCTGGCTGGTGGCCCAGGATCCGGCGCGGCTCGAAACCGTGCGCCGGGTGTTGGCGACCGAGAGGTCCCGGCTGCTGTCCGGGGTGCCCGGAAAAGGCTGGGAAGAGCTGGAGGCTTTTGGCATTCTCGGTCCTCGGGCCCGCCAGGACCTGGCGCGGCAGGCATTCGACACGGTGATCACGCCGATCGTGGCGTCCCTCACGCCGGTGGAAGCACGCCTCAGTTCTTGAGCACGCTTCACCTCTTCAGCTCGCCTCACCTTTGGAGGCAGTAGGCTCCGCTGGTCACCATTCCAGAGGGGCAGCTGCCTGACTTGGGCACGGCGGTGCCTGCACTTGCGGAACTCGCCACACAATACGCCCCGCTGGTGGCATAGCCGGAGGGGCAGCTGCCTATCTTTGCCACCGCCGGCCGGGCGTTCGAGCCGGGGTTGCAGTAGCTGCCGCTGGTGGAGTATCCGGAGGGGCAGGAGCCGATCTTCTCCAGGGCAGTGGCGCTTTCATGCACGTGGTTTCCGGAACCGGACTTCAGGCAGTAGGCTCCGCTGGTGGAGTATCCGGAGGGGCAGGACCCGGTCTTCTGGACCGCGTGTCCGGCGCTGTCGCTGGAGGCGAGGCAGTAGGCGCCGCTGGTGCTGTAGCCAGAGGGACAGCTGCCGACCTTGGCCAGGGCGGGCCGGGCGTTCCCGCTCGGGTTGCAGAAGGCGCCGCTGGTGGAGTATCCGGAGGGGCAGCTGCCCACCTTGGCCACGGGCGCCGCTGGGGGAGCCGCCCACAGGGGAGCAAGAAGAAGTACCAACCACATGCCCCGAGAGTAGCGCCTTGTGGTGGGCAGTGCTTAGAATAGACGTCTAGAATAGACGACTAGAATGGACGTCTAGAATAGACCCCTGGAGGGCGCGATGACTCGTTGGACCGCTGGCTTTTTTCTCCTGCTTCTCGGCTGCCCCGTTCCCAAGGACACGGGGGACACGGGCGACACCCAGGCCGACGCGGACGCAGATGCGGATGCCGATGCCGATGCCGACGCGGACGCTGACAGCGACGCGGACGCAGATGCCGACGCCGATGCCGACGCCGATGCCGACGCCGATGCCGACGCCGACGCCGACGCCGACGCGGACGCGGACGCGGACGCCGACGCGGACGCCGACGCCGACGCGGACGCCGACGCCGACGCCGACCTCTCCTGCCCCACGGGCCTCCCCTCAGACGCGATCGATGTCATCTCCGCTTCCATGACCGGAGACGATCTCGTGCTTGAGGTGGGCTACAGCGGCTGCGACCCGGGTCATCCCGTGGACATCTGCTGGAATGGGATGTGGATGGAGTCCCTGCCGGTCCAGGTCAACCTCCAGCTGGATCATGACGGTCAGGGCGAGGCCTGCCGCGCCTACTTTTCGGAGAGCCACACGTTCGATCTCTCAGCTATGCGCGTGGCGTACCAGACCAGCTACCCCACCAGCACCCCCACGATCATGGTCCACATCGGGAGCCAGACGGTGGAGTACACCTTCTGAGGATCCGGGGCTGATCCAGGTGTGACCCCGATCCACGCCACCGACCTTGACTCCCAATTCCATGCCGGAGATACTCCAGGCCCTGGGACCGGAGTTCGCACATTTTTGATGACCGCGGGGTTGTTGCCGCCAGGCTCCCGAGAGTGGCGCCGACTGTCCCCACTCTGGCTGCCACAGCTTTGTCTTTGGTCGCCCTGGCCTGCAACGGTGGGCAGGTGGACGATGCCCCTCCTGCACCCGTCGCCCGGGTGGAAGCCGAGCCGGCTCTACCCGCCCCCGATCCTGCCGGTGACGGCACCGAGGACGCCGCCGCAACACAAGCCCGCTGCTGGGACACCTCCAAGGCCCCCCCAAAGACCTTCAAAGACCGGGAGATCCATGAGAAAGGGTCGCATCACCCGCACGTCCAGATCGTGTTCGGGGGTGTGGACGGCCTGGAGGGAAACTACCCATTGCTGACGCTTCGCGCCTCCTGCGGGGGACACGGCGGAATCGGGGGGCGTGGCGAGGAGGTCGCCAACAACCTGAACCTGGCCTTCAACTCGCTCTCCCTCGGGTGGTCTCAGGGCCGGGTCCCCGACATTCAAGTCAAGCACGACGGTGACCGGTCCAGCCTCTTTGTGGAGGTCCAGGGAAACAACCTGAAACTGCTCGAGGTCTGCAATGGCGACGTCGGCGCTTACCGGAACACTGTGGCCAAGACCGAGCTGGAATTCAAGGCGAAGCCATCGATCTCCACCAGGCAGCTGGCAGATTATTGGGCGGCCCTCATCGAGGACCTGGTGAACCTGTTCTACTTCTGCGAGAACCCCACGAACCTCGTCTCGGCCGGGATGCACGAGGCCAAGTACATGCAGGGGCTGCTCACGGTGGCCGAACGGCATGCAGCGGACACCGAGGCGACCATCTCCCTCGACACCTTCCGTGAGATCATCGACCAGGGGTTGTACCCGCGCAGCAACCTGAAGACCCTCGAAGATCTGGCCGGGTTCGTCCCCGCGAGCTTCGAGTGAGGAGCCGGGTCCCCCAGCAAGGAACATGCGCACCACTGATGCCTCCGTCCAAGAGGCCAGTTGGACCGGGCGATCCGGGGTCGGCGGTATAATGCCTCCATGACATTTCGTGATCGGCTGGTCGCGACCCTTCGCGCAGCAACTCCAGTTCTCGATGAACCCGGCGTGATGGTCATCGGGTCAGAGGTGCCCAACCTGCTGGAGCCAAACGCCGCGTCCACGCTGGTCGTGTCGCAGGATCTCGACATCGGCATTCCCATCGCGGCGCATGCTCGGGTGAAGAAGCGCCTGGCCGATCTCGAAGGGCTCACCCCAGATCCAGAGGAACCCTCCGTCTGGGTGCCTGAGTCGGATGAACTCCTGGAGGTGAACTTCGTCGGCATCGACCCCGAGGGTGAGCCGGGTGATGCGCACGTGCTCGAGGACGACGAGTTTCCGCTCATGGTCTTTGGTGCGCTGTCGCTGCTCCGCGAAGGGGAGCCTGCCATCGTCGAAGGGGTGCGGGTGCCGCTGCCACGCATTGCGGGCCTGTTGCTTGAGAAACTGCTCACAGAGCGAGTGGGTGACAAGGGGGAGCGAGACCTGCTGGTCGCCCTCGGGCTGCTACTCGTCTCTTCAGAGGCCGACCTCGTCGAAATGGAGGCTGGATTCTGCGCTCTCCCGCCGGATCTTCGCCACGCGATGAGATCCAACCTGACGGTGCTCTCCCTGATGGATGCCCGGCATGCCATGCCCGATCCCCGGCCACAGCGAGAACGGGTCTCCTGTTTGCTGCAACGATTGGAGGGGAGCGATGCGTGATCTCGAGCAGCGCGCCCGGCGGGTGCGGTCGCGGTCCACCACCCGTGGGTGGGAGTACCGGCAGCGCCACCGTGCAAAGGGCGTCTGGTTCCGTCTCCGCCGCGTGCTCGCGGATGCCAGTGACGCCTACCGGATCACCGAAGCGGACGCTGCGGCGCTCCTCGCCGAGGGCTTCCTCCCCGAGCCGGTCGGAACGGAGCTTCAGCCGAACAAGACGATCCTGTTTGTGCCGCCCGAGCGCCTGGAGCACATCGTCGAAAAGTCCCCGCTCCCCATTCGCCTGGCCGAGCCCCTGTTGGGCGCCCGGTTTCTGGCGCTGGTGCGCTTTCCGAGAGAGGGGGGCGAGTAGGGCGGGTCTGCTATTCGCCGGCCGATAGGAACACGTCTGTGAACCCGTTTTCGACAAGCACGGCCGGGGGGGACATGTGCCAGTCGAGATTGGCCGCCACGGTTTCGTCGAATGCGCCCCAACACTCCCACGTGCCCACGTCTCTCCAGGAGCAGGGGAGGTATCCGTCGGACGCGGAAGTCACGCTGACCGATGTATCCGCCCTGCACGGCGCATCGCCTTGCCGACAACGGACATCATAGGGTCGAGCGGGCGTTAGTCGGACCTGGAGTGGAACGGTTGGCTCGGGCAGGTTGTAGGTGGGCAGACTTAGGGCTGAGAATCCGATGGCCTGAATCTGAAGTGCGTTGGAGTCCAGGTGGTTGAATTCGACCTGCCCCGATCGGTCTGTGCGAAGGGGGTGGATTCCCCTCCAGACTCCCAACACCATGGCATCCGGGATCGGTTCATCGGTCACGTCGTTTAGAACCGTCAGCCGATGCAGGCTCTCCTTCCGAAGCGTGTATCGCCACTCCGATTCTCGGAAGTGTGCAGCCATATTTGTACAGCGTCCGAGTTCGATTTCGGCGATCACGTTGTTGCAAGGCAGCCCGGGAAACTCCAGCGGCTCCCCCGCTCTCCATTGACCCGTAGCGATGGCTGTCGCAAAAGGAAGGGGAACGGAATTCCAGAGGGTCACCCCCCCTGTTTCTGCACAGCCGTCCTTTGTCTCGACCACAATCTTCCTGCTGCAATCCGCGTTGCAGTCGAGTGCAACCTCGCCGTCTCGTGAAACACGGGTTTGCCCCGGGGTTGCCAGTGGGATGTACTCGCTAAAGGGTCCTTGCCAGACCGTATATTGGCCCGGACCAAGGTCGATGAACTGGCATTTGTCCGGGTGCCCGGGAACGGGCTCACACGGCTGTTGGATCTCTCGGAATCGACCTTGGCGGTCACTGGCACGCCCGATGGCAATCTCCATGGCCCGCACCGGCGCTTCGAGGCCCGGGCAGGTCTGAACCACCAGGCACGGGCCCAAACCGGCCCCCCAAAACCAAGCTTTCCCCGGGACTTCTCATTTCCCTCTTTGGTTTCCCGACCCGGAAGCCGATCCCTGGGCTGGAGAAGTCATCCATGAAGTTGTCGTGGCCGAAGGGAATCCGTTGTTGATTGAGTGTCCCCTGGATGCCGGCATTGATGTGCTGGTGGTGAAGCCCGACGAGATTGATGGGCTCACGGAGTGGGGCACCCATGCCTTTGCTGTGTTTGGCGAAGACGTAAAGCGGCCCTTCATCGTGCTGGATGCCACCCTGCTCGACCAGGAGTGGTTCACCCAGGCGCACCTCTTGGTGGTGCTGGCACACGAGGTGGCCCACATTCATACGGGCAGCGAGTCCGAGGAGATGGCGGATCTCGTGGGCATGATGCTGCTCTACCGGTACGGCCATGACGAGGCCCTCGATCTGCACATGGCCGAGTACCGCCAGCGCATGCGGGGCGGGCAGTACGAGGCGGCGGCGGCGTAGGCCGTTATCCAGCCAGGCGCGGCGGTGAGGTCAGAGCGAGGGGCAGCGGATGGGCACGGGGAGGGGGGTACCGCTTGTTGCGCCGCCATCGCCGTGCAGGGAGTTGAAGGAAAACGAACCGCTGCCGATCCCCACGTCCGTGTCCAGCAGGTCCATGTCGATGGCGAACGTGTCGCCCTGGGCCGGGTCGCTCTGGAAGAAGTTTCCGTCCCCGCCGGCTTCTTCCTGGAGCTTGATGCGGGCCCCGGCGGTCTCATGGTCATAGTGGCCGATGCCATCGAAACCCCCCAGAACCTCCGCGAGCAGCACAAAGGTGTGCGCTCCTTCCGCATTTCGCCAGAAGGACCGAAAGTGGGTGGTGGTCTGCCAGGTGCAGCTGGGGGTGTCGAAAGCCAGGCTGTCCTCGAGGGCCCCCGTGAAGTCCATCGTGAACGGCTCGATGGTGATGCCCGGCTCGTCCGCGGTGTCCTCCACCTCCGTGTCGTCGGAGGGGTTGGTGTCCACAGGGTCGGACTTGCCAGAGCATCCGAGCAGGAAAAGAAGAAGGAACTTTGACGATTGCATGGGAATCTCTTGCATCCCCAGGCGGGACAGGTCAAGTCCAGCGAGGAGGTTTCGCATGTCCTTTGATTGGATGGAAGTCACTGCACCGGCCCGAGACGGGGCTGCAGCGAACAAGGCAGTGCACGAGCAGGAGCTGCGCCAAAGGGCCGGATTGCTTCACCGGCTGGGCTACACGAAGACCGCAGCCCTCGCCCGGTGCAAGGCACGCATCGCCTGGGAGTTTGATGGGCAGGGCGCCTCGCCCTTGAGCGACCGCGAGGTCAAGTCCATCGTCAGCGACGTTTTCGCCACCTAGCCCGGCGGGCTGGCTGTTCAATCCCCCGGGCTGTTCAATCCCCCGGGCCACTGGCCTCCAGCGCCAGAAAGCCCGCCCGCAGCGTGTCGCCCATTCTCGTGGCGCAGCCTTCCTTGTAGTCGTAGATCACGCAAGATGCGCGGCCCGTGGCCACCAATGCTCCGTCCTGCTGCTGGCTGGTGAGCCGGTAATCCATGTCGAAACTGGCGCCCCCCAAGCGGCTCACCGTGGCCACGATGGTGATGACATCCGGAAAGTGGACCGGGAGCAGGTACTTCACCTCGAGGGTGCCCAGAATCGGGCCGATGCGCTCCTTTTCATACAGTTCGGACAGGCCACACGCGTTGAAGTAGACCATTCGCGCACTCTCCATCCACCGGATGTAGAAGGTGTGGTTCACGTGGGCGAGGGCATCCATGTCGCCCCATTGCACGGGGACTTCGATTCGGATGGGCCATTGGGAGAGTTTTGTTTCGGGCATGGGGCGGAACTTTGCGGGCCAGGAGCGAGATGTCAAGTTGGGGGGCGTGGTAGATTCCTGCGGGGATGCTCAGGACCGAGCGAATCGAGAAGCGCTATGGCGCTTTCCAGGCCCTCAAGCCCCTCGACCTGCATGTGCGCAAGGGCGAGGTCTTTGGATTCCTGGGCCCAAATGGGGCGGGCAAAACCACCTTCATTCGCATGATTGCGGGATTGCTTCCTCCCACCTCGGGGAAGGTGTGGGTGGATGGCCTGCCCATGAGCACCCACGCGGTCGAGGCCAAGCGCATCACCGGGTTCATTCCGGACCGCCCCTACCTGTATGAAAAACTCACGGCCCGGGAGTTTCTGGTCTTTGTTGGGGGCATCTACGGCATGGGCCAGACCGAGTGCCTTGCCAAGGGCAACCCCCTCCTGGAGGAATACGGGCTCGGGGGGGTGGGCGATCAGCTCATCGAGGGGTTCTCCCACGGCATGAAGCAGCGCCTGACGCTGGCGGTGGCCCTGCTCCACGAGCCGCGCTTGATCATCGTGGATGAGCCCATGGTCGGGTTGGACCCGGGGGGCGCCCGCCAGATCAAGAACGTGTTTCGACAGCTTGCAGCCGAGGGGCGCACGGTTTTTCTCTCGACCCACAGCCTGGACGTGGCCCAGGAGGTGTGTGATCGCCTGGTGATCCTGAACCACGGCGAGATCGTGTGCCAGGGGAGCTACGACGAGATTCGATCGAGCGCCCATCCCCAGGCTCGGGACCTGGAGGAGGTCTTCCTCCGCATTCTCGACGAGGAGGTTCAGCCCGGTTCCGCCCCCAGGGAGGGTGCGTGAGGCGCCTTTACCTGCTGGGGTTGTGCGGGGTGGTCCTGTTGTCCTGCATGGGGCGGGCTGCCCGGCGGGCGGCGCGGATGGAGGGCCGGTATGAAATGGAGATCCCCGCCGATGGGTGGTCGGAGGTCCCCGGGGGGGGTGCGGATTACGCCTGGCGCAACGAGCAGCTGGGGGCGACGCTCTATGCCGACTCCAACTGCGGAAGCCGCTACCAGGACCTCCCCCTGGAGCGCCTGCTGCAGCACCAGATGACGGGCATCGTCGTGGAAAACCGCATCCTGGAGGACCGGGGCCAGGTGGATGGTCGCACTGCCCTGACCGTGCGCCTGGAGGGTCGCCTGGATGGAGTGAAGGCCGGGGTTGCCCTGACCATCCTGAAGAAGGACGACTGTGTCTACGACTTCGTGGTCCTGGGTCCCCCGAACCAGTTTGATGCCATTTTCCGGGACTACGAGGCGGCCCTGGCCACCTTCCGGGCGGGGGATTGATGCCCCGCGTCACTCGCTTCCTCAATGCCCTCGGAGATGTGGGCGTGCTCACCGCACAGGTCTTCCGCTGCATCTTCGGCAGGCGGTTCTCATTTCAGACCTTGTGGGACCAGATGGACCGGGCTGGGGTCGGATCCTGGTCGATTGCGACCTTGACCGCGCTCTTCACGGGAGCGGTGCTGGCCCTGCAATTTGCCACGGGCCTGCAGCCCTATGGAGGGTCGCTCTACACCGGAAAGCTGGTGGCCCTGGGGATTGTGCGGGAGCTGGGACCCACCTTGACGGCGGTGCTGGTGGGGGGCCGGGTGGGGGCGGGATTCACGGCGGAGATCGGCTCCATGACCGTGACCGAGCAGGTGGATGCCATCCAGGCGCTGGGGGCGGATCCCGTGGAGAAGCTGGTGGTGCCGCGGGTGTTGGCCTGTGTGATCATGTTGCCGCTGCTCACGCTCCTGGCGGACTTTGTCGGGTGTTTCGGGGGCATGTTGGCCACGGTGTCCGAGGTGGGGGTGACCCACCGGTTCTACGTGTCCCAGATCATGGACACCCTACAGATGGTCGACCTGTTTCACGGGCTCTTCAAGAGTGTCTTCTTCGGGTACTTCATCGCCATCATTGGCTGCTACATGGGGCTGCGCACCTCCGGGGGGACGGAAGGCGTGGGCAAGTCCACCACGGACTCGGTGGTGGCCATCAGCCTGGCGGTGCTGATTGGAAACTTCTTCCTGACCAAGCTCTTTCTCCTGGTGTACGGCTGATGGATTCAGAAGTCATCATTCGCTTTTTGAAGGTGTCCAAGTCCTTTGGGCCCAAGTCGGTGCTGTCCGGCATGGATCTCGATGTGCGCAGGGGCGAGACCCTGACCATCGTCGGGGGGTCGGGCACCGGCAAGTCGGTGACGCTCAAGCTCTTGATTCGCTTGATGGGGCTTGATTCTGGGTCGGTCGAGGCCTTTGGGGAGGATGTGGGGGGCATGGACAGCCGGTCGATGTTGGCCCTGCGGCGCCGCATCGGGATGCTCTTTCAGGGGGCTGCGCTCTTTGACTCCCTGACGGTGCTGGAGAACATCGCCTATCCCCTGGTGGAGCACGACTGGGGGACGGCGGCGGAGCGACGTGACCGGGTGGCCCAGGTGCTGGAGATGGTGGGCATGCCGGGCATTGAAGACCTGAGGCCACCGGAGCTGTCGGGGGGCATGAAGAAGCGGGTCGGGCTGGCCCGGGCCATCGCCATCGAGCCGGACGTGATTCTCTACGACGAGCCCACGACGGGGCTGGATCCAATCAACGTGCGGCGGATCAACGGGTTGATCCTTGAGCTGCAGGAGAAGCTGCAGGTGACGAGCATTGTGGTGACCCACGACATGGAGAGCTGCTTCACGGTGACGGACCGGATCGCCTTCCTGTTCGACGGAAAGATCGCGTGGGTCGGCAAGCGGGACGACGCTGCCACAAGCGGCCACCCGGTGCTTCAGCGGTTCATCGAGGGGGGGAAGGGGGTCCTGCGGGCGGAGGATGCGGGGTTGTTGACGTAAGGCCCGCCGCTTGTCGCTGCTACCATGGGCCCCCATGGGACGGTACTTGCCATTGCTGGTGTGGGGGCTTGGGCTGGGAGCGTGCATCCCGGGGATGGATCCGTACAAGGGGTTCGACAACCCGGGGCATGATTTCGACGGGGACGGGTACACCGAGAACGAGAACGACTGCGACGACCAGGACCCGACGATTCACCCGGGGGCCGACGAGTTGTGCAACGGGGACTTTGTGGTCGGCGACCACTACGGAGCATTCCTCTACGCCGGCACCCCCTACTGAATCTGGAAGTCCCCACCTGACTCAAAGACCCCACGCTCCTACCCACAAGCCCCATGAGAAAGAAGTAACGATCGCTTGATCTGCTGTTCTTGTTGGTAAAGAACATGTTCCTAACCATGGCGAGTGGTTGCACGCCCTTACCCAGTAAGGAGCCGAAATGGTGCCGTCGCTTGACTGGTTCATCTATGCCTTCGTGCGCAAGGAAGCCGTGCTCTCCTCGCAGATCGAGGGCACTCAGGCGACCTTGATGGGCCTTCTCGAGGCTGAGGCCTCGGGGACGCCGCCCGGGGACGCCGACATTGAAGAGGTCTGCAACACCCTCGACGCGCTCACCTTCGCCCGCAGCCAGTTCACAGACCCGGGGGGACTGCCGCTTTGCATGCGCTTGCTCAACGAGACCCACCGGGTCCTGCTTCGCGGTGTCCGTGGGGCCAACAAGATGCCTGGCGAGGTGCGCCGCAGCCAGAACTGGATCGGTGGCAGCCGACCAGGCAACGCAGTTCACGTTCCACCGCCGCCGCACCTGGTGGCCGGTGTCCTCTCCGATTTGGAGCACTACATTCATGCCGATGACACCCTGCCGGCGGTTGTGCGGGCCGGTCTCCTGCACGTGCAGTTCGAGACGATCCACCCCTATCTCGACGGAAATGGGCGAATTGGGCGGCTGCTGGTCACCCTGCTGTTGGAGCACTGGCAGCTTCTGACCCGGCCGCTGCTTTATCTGAGTCTGTTCTTCAAGCGGCACCAACGGGAGTATTACCGACGCCTGAATGGTGTACGCATCGATGGCGACTGGGAGGGTTGGCTCGACTTCTTCCTGGATGGCATTGCGACCATTGCGGATGAGGCGGTGGATGCTGCGAAAGACCTTGTCGCGCTCGTCGCTGTCGACCGGGAACACCTGATTCAACAGGACGGCGTGACCCTGCTCGCTGTGCAGCTCTTCGAGCGCCTCCCCTGCCGGCCGATCATCTCGGCGGGTTGGGTGGTCGAGACCCTCGGCACCAGCAAACCCACCGCAGGCCGCGCCATTGACGCCCTGGTTGGGGCCGGAGTGTTGGTCGAGACCACCGGCAGGAAGCGCGACCGCAGGTACGTCTACGAACCCTACGTCGACCGCCTGAAGGCGGGGACTGAGATCTGAGACCGGTCGCAGGCTCGCACTAAACCAACGACAACCCCTGCTCCTTCCTGGTCGGCGTGTTGTGTCTTGCGGTCGGTGTTTACCCGATGTTATAACGTAGACATGAAGAAGACCCTGACCATTCGCAAGATCGGAAACTCCGTGGGTGTGATCCTGGGCAAGGACACGCTGGCGGAGCTTGGTGTGGCCGAGGGAGACACTCTTTTTGTCGTTCGGACCCCTGATGGCATCCAGTTGACGGCTTTCGATCCTGAATTCATTGAAGCCGTTGAGGCTGGGCGCGACTACATGCGTCGCCACCGGAATGCGTTGCGCGAACTCGCACGCTGATGGCGCCTCGCTGGCTCACGCCTGCCATGGTGATCGCGCTTCATGAAGAGTCGCTGGCGTTGTTCGGTGGCCTGCGGGGTGTCCGAGACAAGGGCCTCCTGGAGAGCGCCCTCGCCCGTCCACAGAACCGCTTTGCATACGAACCGAGCGTTGATCTTGCCGTTCTCGCCGCCGCCTATGGCTTCGGATTGGCCCGGAACCACCCGTTCGTGGATGGAAACAAGCGGGTAGCAGTGCTTGCTGTCGCGGTCTTCCTCTCCCTCAATGGCCGCCTGTTCGACCCTGAAGAGATCGACGAGGTGCAAACCATCCTCGCCCTTGCAGCAGGGGAACTCTCGGAGGTTGACTTTGCCACGTGGGTGCAGGCGAATTGTGTCAGCGATGATGATCGCTAAACCAACGACAACCCCCCATCCGCCACCAGCGTCTGCCCGGTGATCCACGCGGCCTGGGGCATCGTCAGCAGCTCCACGGCTGCGGCGATGTCGTCGGCGGTGCCGACTCGGCCCATGGGGGTGATCTTCTTCGCGGTGGCCATCATGGCTTCCTTGTCCGGGAAGTGGTTCAGGGCGTCGGTGTCGACCAGGCCGCCGGTGATGGTGTTGACGCGCAGGCCCTTGGGGGCGAGCTCCACCGCAAGCTGGCGGGTGAGGCCTTCGAGGGCGGCCTTGGCAGCGCCCATCGCCGCATAGCCGGGGACGAATTTGCGGGAACCCAGCGAAGAGACTCCGATGATGCTGCTGCCCGGGGGCATGCGGTCCAGGCACAGCTTTGTCAGCAACCAAAAGGGGCGGGCGCTGGACTCCAGGGTCAGGTCCCACTGGTTCTCGCGGATTTCGCCCATGGGCTTGAGCACGCCCATCGCGGCGTTGTGGACCAGCACGTCGATGCGGTCCAGGGACTCGGCCAGGCGCTTGAGGTCCCCTGAGTGGCGCACATCGCCCTGCACCAGGATTGGCTCTCCACCGGCGGCTTGGACCTGCTCAGCGGTGATCTCCGCCTCGGCCTTGTTGATCAAGTAGTTCACGACAACGGTGCCCCCGTGGGCTGCGAGTCGGGTGGCGATGGCGCGGCCGATGCCGCGGGAAGATCCGGTGACAAGTGCGTTCATGCGTTCCTTCTAACTCCGAGGCGGGCAAGGACCGCCTGCATCTCCGCAATGCCCAGCGCCGAGGCAAGCACGCTGTAGAGCACAAGCCCGGCGAGGCCGGCGGCTGCAAGCACTCCGAAGTTCAGCAGCGACGATCCACCGTCCCAGGAAACAAGCCCCGCCAGAATCGCCGACAGCGCGGCGGCAGGCACGGCTGCCACAGCCATGCGCAGGAGCGGCCCCCCTATGGATCGCAGCCCCATGTGCTCCCCAGCCCGGCGCGGCAGCAGCAAGGCATAAGCCGCCAGCTGCCCCGTGGTTGCCACCGACAACCCCAAGGCCAACCCCGCCACCCCCATGCGCGTCGAGAGAACCCAGCCCAGCGACGCGGTCAGCACCAGCCCGAAACAGGCAACCCCCATGAGCAGCCGCCGATCATCCAGGGCGAAATAGGCCCGCTTGAAGATGTGGATTCCCCCCAGCGCCAGCATGAACGGCAGCATCATTCGCAGGGTGGCTGCGGTGTGGCGGGCATCCTCCAGGGCGAACTCCCCGTGCAGGAACAGGACCGACGTGACGGGCATCGCCAGGGCGAAGGTCAGGGCTGCGGCGGGAATCAAGAGCACCCCCACCAGGCGCAGGGCCCCGGCGAGGTCCTGGCGAAAGCGATCCCAGTCCTTGCCGGCCACCGCCGAGGCAAGCTCCGGCAGGGCCGCGCTGCCCACGCCCACCGCGATGATCCCCTGGGCCAGGTCGTTGATGCGGGTGGCGTACCAGTAGTGGGTCACGCTGCCCGGCTCCAGAAGAGACGCGAGCAGCCGCAGGACCACCAGGTTCAGCTGGGCAAAGATGCCGATAATCGCCACCTCCCCCATGGCCGTGATGAACCCCCGCAGTCGGGGAGATCCCAGGCCCTGGAAGCGGGGGGTGGGCAGGCCAAAGGTGCGAATGACCCGGGGCAGGCAGATCAGCACCTGGATCATGCCCCCCACGAGCGTGCCCACCACGAGCGCATAGGTGGGCTCATCGAAATGGGTGGCCAGGAGCAGGGCCGACACCGCCATCGCCCCCCCCACAAAGCCCGGCGCCATCTTGGGCAGAAAGAAGTGCCGCCGCAGGTTGAGCATGCCCTCGCACCAGGACAGCAGACTCACCAGGAGCACAAAGGGGAACAACATCCGGGTCAGGGTGACGGTCAGCTGGAACTGCTCGGGATCTCCGGTGAACCCCCACGCAAACGCAGAAACCAGCCAGTGGGCCCCCAGAATGCCGGCGATGCAGATTGCGACACAGGCCACGATCAGCACCGCCAGTGCGCTCCGGGCCAGGTTCCACCCGGCTTCCGGCCCTTCTTCCGCCTCCGCCCGCTGGATCGCAGGCACCAGGATCCCCGTCAGGCCCTCATCTGCAACAAATCGTCGAAAAACGCTGGGAACGGTGAACGCCACCCAGAATGCATCCGAAACACGCCCCGCGCCAAAGACATGGCCAATGGCAATGTCCCGGAACGCCCCCATGGCCCGGGAGAAGCCCGTTCCGGCCACGGACTGCATCAATCCACGGGCCATTGCTCCTCGACTGGATGCCGCCACCATCGCCTCCCGATGCCCTGCATATCCTGCAAGGGTCGTTCCGCGGGCCACTCCGGGATAGAATGAGAGTGCTTTCGGCCTGTTGTGGGCCGGGGAGGAACATGGATCAGCAGGGCGGCCAGAACTTGCGCGTGGGTCTCTTTCTCGCGATTGCCTTGGCTCTCGGCATCGTGGCCACGGTGATGCTGGGTGGGACAAAGGGCCTGTTCGAGGACTATTACAAGCTCCATTGCTCCTTTGGGGACGTGGCTGGACTGCGCCAGGGGGCCAGTGTTCGCCTGGCCGGAATCGACGTGGGGGAGGTCACAGCCATCCGCCTTCCGGACGATCCGCAGGTCAAGGACATCTTTGTCCAGCTCTCCATGAATGCGAGCTTTGCGCCGCGCATCCGCGAAGACTCCATCGCCCGCATCGAAACCGAGGGAATGCTCGGTGACAAGTACATCAGCATCTCCGTGGGCTCCCCGGAGGAGCCGGAGCTGCTCCACGACGCGTGGCTGGGCACGGAGACCAGCACCAGCCTGCTGGAGTACCAGGCGCGGGCCACCGAGGTGTTGAATGACGTGGCCATCATCGCCCGGAAGGTCAAGCTGCTCATGGGGGACGAGTCCGAGGTCTCCGCGGCTTCCGTGGCCCGGCTCATCAGCTCCCTGGAAAACATCATGGTCACCGCCGAGCAGGGGGATGGGCTGATCCACTCCCTGGTCTACGACGGCGCTCTCGCCTCGCGGGTCAACAATGTGGCCAGCGAGCTGGAGTTGGCTGCGCGGGACTTCTCGGCCCTGGCCGATGCGGTGCGGACGGGCGATGGCCTGGCGAACCAGCTGATCTACGGCGAGCAGGGTCCAGTGCTGGCGGGGCAGCTGTCGGGGCTGGCGGATGCCATCGGGGGGGTGGTGCACGACCTGCAAAGCGAGGAGAGCCTGCTTCACGCGCTGCTCTATGACCCGGAGCGCACGGAGATGGTGGATGACCTGGAGGCGGTGGTGTCCGACCTGCGCACCCTGGTGGATGGCGTCGAGGCTGGAGAGGGCACCATTGGCATGTTGGCCCAGGACCCGAGCTTGTACGAGGAAATGCGGTCGCTCGTCGGGGGAGCCCAGCGCTCGAAGCTCCTGAGGAGCTACATCCGCAAGACCATTGAAGAGGGCGAAGAGCGCGACGCCGCCAGCTGGTCCGACACCCCCGAGGAATGAGTTCGACATGGAAGGCGTGAGCAGCGTCTACCTGCTGCGGCCCCGGTTTTTGGGGCTTCGAAACCGCTGGCGCACAGCGGACAAACGAATGCAGTGGATTGTGGGTGCCTTTGGTTTTGGGGGGGTCCTGTTCTGGGTGGGGCTCCTGGTGGGCCTGGCCTACCTCGTGGGGGCCTTCCAGGAGGTCGAGGTCTTTGGGCCGCTGCTCACCCGGAAGCTGCTGGAGATCCTGCTGGTGTCGCTTTTTGCGATGCTGATCTTCTCGAACGTCATCACCACGCTGTCCAACTTCTACCTCTCCGACGACCTGGAGCTGGTGCTTTCCTTTCCCGTGGCGCGAGGCAGCTTTCACTACGCCCGCCTGGCCGAATCCATGACCCAGTCCAGCTGGATGATGGCCATGTTCGGCATGCCGCTCTTTCTCGCCTATGGCTACGTGCATGGCGCGGGGCTCGCCTACTACGCCCTGTTGCTCGTGGTGGTGCCGGCCTTTCTCCTGATTCCCGCTGCCATCGGCGTGAGCTTCGCCTCCATTCTGGTGAACGTGTTTCCCGCCCGCCGCGCCCGGGAGGCCCTGGTGGTGATGGGGCTCCTCCTTGTGGTGGCGGTGTTCCTCTTCCTGCGCCTGGTGCGACCGGAGCAGCTGGTCAATGCCCAGGCCTTTGAATCCCTTGCGGCCTACGTGGCGGAGCTGCAGTCACCGATTCCTGATTTCTTCCCCCCCCGCTGGGCTGGGGATGTGCTCATCAGTGAGCTTCAGGGGCGGCCCTTTCCGGTCCTATCCCTGGGCCTTCTTGTCAGCGGTGCTGGAGCGGCCCTGGCGGGTAGCCGGTGGCTCGTGATGTCCCTGTTCGATGGGGGCTGGTCCAAGAGCCAGGAGGCGGGGGATGCCCGCTTTGCCACCGCCGGGTGGTTGGATGGAATCCTGTCTGTGGTGCGCCGGGTGCTGCCTGCGGACATGGGCCCGGTTGTGACCAAGGACGTGAAAGTCTTCTTTCGGGACCCCTCCCAGTGGAGCCAGGTCTTCCTCCTGGGAAGTCTGATCATGATCTACCTCTTCAGTGTGCAGGCCCTGCCGGTGGACGTGGTGCGGGGGCCCTTCATGCAGGGGTTCAAGAACGCGCTGGCCTTCCTGAACCTGGGCATGGCGGGGTTTGTGATGGCTGGCATTGCGGTGCGCTTTCAGTTCACGGCGGTGAGCGGGGAGGGCCGCGCCTTCTGGATTCTGCGGTCGGGCCCCGTAAAGGCGGAGCGCTACCTCCTGGCCAAGGCCCTGCCGGGCATGCTGCCCATGTTGGTGGTGGGGGAGACCCTGATCCTGGCGTCGAATTCCATCCTGGACTCTCCGTTGTCCCTGTCGTTGATCGGCGGGCTGACCGCGCTGCTCCTGGCCTTTTCCCTTTCGGGACTCGCCATGGGCCTGGGGGCGAGCTTTCCCGACTTCAAGGCGGACAACGCGGCCAAGGCCTCGGCGGGGCTGGGGGGACTCTTGTTCATGGTCCTGGGGCTGGTGTTGGTGGGGGTGGTGATTGGATTGGAGGCGCCGGTGGTCTGGTTCATCCTGCGGGCGGGGTTTGAGGAGCGGGCGTTGAGCGTGGGGGAGATCCAGATTTCAGCGGTGTTGATCACCGTGGTGTGTGCCATTTGCATTGCGGTGACGATCGTGCCGATTCGGAAGGCAGCCCGGGGTCTCTGGGAGCGAGCCATCTGATGGTTCTCTGGACGTTTTTTGCCTGTCTTCACCCGGTTGTCCCCCCGCCGGTGGCGGAGGCGTCTCCTCGCCGGGAGACCGCGGTGTGGCACAAAGCGCGGGAGCAGTACGTGCTGGCCATTCTTCATTTTGATCGCGGGGAGTGCGAGGCGGGCTCAAAGGCCATGCGCACCGCCCTGATGTTCGATGCCAAGAACGACTGGCTGGCAGCGGAAGCCGAACATCGCAGCGCTGCTTGTGAGGCGGGGGAATGAAGGCCTGGTCGCTCCTGCTTCTGCCGGCGCTTGTGGGTTGTCCCCGCTCGGCCCCGGCTCCCGTGGCTGCCGACTGGGATCCCGATGCCCTGGTCGAGGCGGCCCAGAGCCGCGAGGTGCCCCCGGTGGTGCGGGGAAGCTTTCGCATGAAGATCGAGGGGGTCGACACAGCGATTCCGGGCGGCCTGGAAGGGGTGCTGATCCTGGGCCCCGGGGGGGCGTTCTACACGGAAGTCGCCAGCACGTTTGGTCCCCGGGTCATGACCTGTGCCTCCGATGGGCAGTCCCTGGCCCTGTTGATTCCCCGGGAGCGCCTCTGGGCGGGGGAGGAAGGGGGGGAGGACAAGATTCGCGAGGCCAGCGGTGGGGTGGCCGGCCTGGCCGAGCTGGGGGCGCTCCTGGTGGGGCAGCTGCCGGGGCTGGATGCGCCTGTGGTTTTCGAGTCCCGCACGGAGTCCGGGCTGTCCTATGGGGTGGAGGGACCCTCTGGAACCAGCGTGGGCCTGGAGATCGATGCCGGGAGCCAGATGGTGACCCGCGCGGAGTTTCGGGATGCCGACGAGAAGGTGTGGGTGCGCCTGGGCCACACCCCAGGCGAGACCGCGGGCGCTGCAGCCTTTCCCAGTGAAAGCACTCTGGAGGTCGCCTCCACGGGCATGACGATGACCCTGACCTACAGCGGTTGGCAGGTGCTGGAGTCCTCGCCGGTTCCGTTTGCGCTGCCCGCGCCGGAAGGGTTCGAGGTGGTGGCGTTGGAGGATCTGCCCGGGAGGTTGAAGAAGCCGTAGTCCGCGACTCAGTGGGCGTGGGTGCTTTGGTCCGCCACGCGCACATCGTCCAGGGTCATCTGCAGGGTTTCTCGCCCCCGCCACTTGTTGAGGCTCAAGCTACCGAGCAGCTCCACCTGGGGGCGGGATCGCAGAAGCTCCTCGTGCTCGACCGCCCCCCACCAGAGCACATCCAGGCCGGCGCCTGGTCCACCTACCCGCAACTTCAAGTGCTTCTCCTTCAGGACGCGCACGTTCTGCACCTGCGTGGGGGCAATCCAGATCCGGGGGGAGGGGTTGCCCTTTCCATGGGGGGCGAGGCGGGCCAGGGAATCAAGCAGGCCACGGTCGACCTGGGAGGGATCCAGTTGGAGGTCTGCAGATCGCGTGGGTGTGGGGATTGTGCCCCCGGTCTGCTCCAGGGCAGCCGCGCTCAGGCGCTGTGTCAGCGCCTCGATGTGTTCGGTCCGCACGGAGAACCCGGCTGCAGCGGGATGGCCGCCGTAGCGCAGGAGCAGGTCCGAGGCGGCATCCAGCATGTGGACCGCGTGGACCTCCGGGGTGGATCGCACCGAGGCCACGGCCTCCTCCCCGTGGATCGCCACGACCGCGCAGGGCCGATGGAACCGGTCCCGGATGCGCGCGGCGACGATGCCGGTGACCCCCCGGTGCCAGCCGGATTGCTCCGAGCCATGGACAAGAATCATCGGGGGGGCGGGCTCGGTCACCTGGGCCATGGCCTGGTCCTGGACCTGGTCCTGCACCCGGCGGCGCTCCTGGTTCATGCGCTCCAGGTCCCGGGCGAGGGACTGCGCTCGGGCGGGGTCGGTGGTGGACAGGAGCTCCACGACCGCGGTGGCAGAGGCTATGCGGCCCGCGGCATTGATGCGGGGGCCGATGCGAAAGCCGAGGTCGGTGCTGGTGACCTCTCCCGGAGTGAGCCCGCTGGCCTGTAGGAGAGCGGCGAGGCCCGGCTTGTGGGGCCCCTCGTTCAGGGAGTCCAACCCGAGGGAGACGATGGCCCGGTTCTCAGGGGTGCGAAGGTCCACCACGTCCGCCACGGTCCCGATGGCGACGAGCTTCAGGAGGGACCGCAAAATCGCATCGCGCTTGGGGTGGTCGGCTAGGAGCGCCTGGGCGAGCTTGAAGGAGACTCCGCACGCGGCCAGGTGCGGGTTGGGGTAGCTGCAACTTCTCTGGGGGGGGCACAAGACCACGGCTGCATCTTGGGGGACGTCTGCATCGGGGGGCAGGTGGTGGTCGCAGACGATTACGTCGACCCCCAGCTCCCGGGCGCGGGTGACCGATGCGTGGTCCTTGACCCCGATGTCTGCGGTGAGAATGAGGCTCACCCCGTCGGCTGCTGCCTGCTCCGCGGCCCGCACCGAGAACCCGTAGCCCTCGTCCATGCGATCCGGGATGTGGTACGAGAGGCGCTTGGCCCCAAGAAGGCGCAGCACACCCTGGAGAATCAGCGAGGAAGTGGTGCCGTCCACATCGTAGTCGGTCACGGCGCGAATGGACTCGTTGTCCGCCAAAGCTCGTTGGAGCCGCGCGACCGCCTCCGTCATTCCGTGCATGGCAAAGGGGTCGTGGAAGGCCTCGGAGGTGGGATGGAGCAGCAGCCGGCCCTGTTCCGGCGAGGTGACTCCCCGCACAGCCAGGCAGCGGGCCACACTCGGGGAGACCTGCAGTTCTGTGGACAGGGATGCGACCAGGCCGGGGTCTGCTTCCTTGAGGACCCAGCGGGTGCCGGAAAGGGAAAGGGTCATTTTCTTCTCAGGTTGGGGCGGGCATGGCCGAATCGGGGTTCGGCACATGTCTGAATCCTCTACCTTGAATCGCGGCCTTGAGCGGACCATTTTGGGTCCGGACCCCAGGCTTCGCACCCGCATGGCGGTCCGCGGCACGCTGGGCAACGGCAGCACGCCCTCCGACGCGCTTCTTGCCAACTTCAAGGAATGGCCCGAAATGGTGGAGGCGGTGCTGGAGGCCGAGCGGGTGTCCGACCCGAGAGGCGTATCCGCCATTCGCCGTGCACTTGGACTGCCCGCCGACCCCTACAGCAAGAGCGGACGCGCTCTTCTGAAGGCCTATGGTTGTTGCGGAACCGCCTCCGAGAAGTTGTTCTTCGCGGCTTCCATCTGGACGCTCCTCCCGGTGCTCTCCGCCCAGGTCGTGACCCTGGCGCGGATCAAGAACGCGGGGGAGCTCTTGGCCGCCATGCACGAGGTGGCACCCGCAACCAATCTCCAGTCCCAGTTGGGCCGCTTGATTTCGGAATTGGACGAGACCCCCGTGGCCCCCTTTGTGCTCAACCGGGAGTCCAACGCGTTCCACAAGGGCTTCCTCGTGGACGACTCCCTGGTCATGATTTTCCGGGAATATCCCGGGCACTACACCCTCTTCTCCCTGACCCTGGGGGAAGGCGTGGAGAAGGTCAGCGTGTGGCCCGTCAGCGGGGAGCGCTGGATTGAAGGGGTGCTTGAGAATCGCCACCCGGACCACGTGGAGGCCCGCAGCCTCGATGACTGTCGCACCCTCGTGGCGGGCGCCATCTGTCGACTGAAGGAAAATGACCCCTCCGAGGAGTGGGCGCTCCTGGGCCACCTGGTGGAGGAGCGACTCTTTCCGGTTTCCAAGGACGGCTTTGGATTCGTGGTGGGAGACCTGCAAGCCCGCACCCTGCTGGACGACCTGGCCCGCTCCCTCTTGGAAGGGGACTGCGCGACCCTCGAGGGACTGATGCAGCCGGGCTCCATGGCTTCGGTGCTCCTGGAACTGTTCGGCACGCAGATGATTCAGTGGGTCCTCGGCCTGCGCCATGGCGTGTACCGCCTGGACGTGGGGGTGGAGACCCATTCCAAGAAGCGTGCCCAGGCCCTGCTGGTCGGGCGTACCCGGTCAGGACAGGCGCTCACCCGCACCCGCATCCACCTGGTGGGCTGCGGTGAGAAGTGGGAAATCCAGCGCCTGGATGTGCTGGGAATCGGGCAGGGAGAGGAACTCTTCGGCCCTATCTGGGATGTGCTCTCGGGCACGCACCCCATCGCTGTTCAACGCTATGGCGAACTCTCCATGGCGGAGCAGGAGCTTGTGGCCGGCATGTTGGACACGGGCTTTCGCCTGGATGAGACCGCGGCTGCCGTGGCGCTGCTCCGGGAGTCAGAAATCGTTGGCCACCCCGGGTGCCTCGCAGCAGCGGTGCACCTTGTGTTCAGTCGCTTGCAGCACGACGACCCCATTGAGCCCCTGGATTGGGACGAGGAGTTGTCCCTTCTGTGCGACCGCTACGAAGGGGAGATCAATGAGACCGCCGACATGGTGCTGCGGCTTGAGCGACAGCTCCTCACCGCGAACACCTATCGGCGCTATCTGGTCTCTTAGAAGCGCACCCCGGCGCCCCACCGCATGTGGAACCCGGAGAACTGCAGGGAGCCGATCTCCCCGATGCCCATGGACAGCGAGTAGGCGTAGCCGAGCTCCGTGTCCAAGCGAATCTGAACAGGACCGACGGGAATGAGGCCCGAGATTCCGCCCGCCAGCACCGCGCCGGGGGCAATGCCCGTGGCCTGGGTCTGGGTCAGGTTTTCATTGGAGTCCAGGTCGTCGTCCAGGCGGACCATTCCGTAGAGCACGGTGGCCTTGGCGGAGACGAAAGGCTGCACAAAGCCGGTGCCTCCCAAATCACCCCGAACGCCAGCGGTGATCTGCTTGGCGGTAAAGGCCGCCACGAATCCCTCGGCGCTTCCGGGGTCCTCGGGCACGTAGTTCTCGGAACCCGCCTGTCCAAAGTGGTAGCTGGCCACCACCGACAGGTTCTTGTCCAGGTCCTGCGCCACCGCGATGCCTGAGGTCATCAGACCGTCCGCATCGGAAAAGACGTTCCAGGCCGCGCCTGTGTTGGTCAGTTGGTTTCGCTCCAGGCTGACCTCCCGAGGGCCGGCCTCGGCAAGCGCCATGGAGGGAAGCAGGAGGGCGAGCAATGCAATTGTGGTTCTCATGATCAGTTCTCCTGCCCGGGAAGGGGGGTCTCGTCCTGGAACAGGCCAGCGGTGGCGAATCCACCGATGCTCACCAGTTCCTCGGTTGCGGGGTCGTAGAAGGTCACCAGGCCCAGCGCTGTATCGTGGGTGATCCAGAAGTCGCTGGAGCCGAAGTTTCCAATGCCAAGAGGCGTGTCTTCCAGCTCCACCGCCTGGGTGAAGCCATCGGCCAGTCGGACCTGCTTCAGGTCACTGACACCGGCCAGAAGCACCAGGGCGTGGGTTTCCGTGAGGGCCAGGTCCAAGGGCTGGCTCTGGCTCTCAAGGTTTGTGGCGCCGCCACTCTCGGAGGTGAGATCCAGGATCTCCACCCCGTAGTTGCCGCTTCCGCCGGAGGGCTGGGTAAACACGACCGCACGGGTCTCGTCGCTTGTGACCACCACCCGATTCGGCGGGTTCTTCAGGCGCCACTCCTGCACCTCACTTGTGACAAGGTCCACCTTGTAGACATCCTTGTAGCCACCGGTGTTGAACAGCAGCACCGAGCCACTTTGCTGGAACTCGATCATCTCGTTGGCGGGCTCATCCAGGGAGATGGTTTCCACATCCATCAGCACGTGATCCACGAGGTCCACCTGTGCGCGGCTGGAATAGACCAGGGCAGTGCGGTTGGCGGTGTCGTTCACCACCATGTCCGCCGGCGAGGCATCCAGGTCCACGATGTTGATGGATTCGGCCAAGAGGTCCAGGGCGTACAAGTCGCCGCTGCCTTCCACCGTCAGGAACGCGGTGTTCCCATCTGGGGTCAGATCCGCATCCTTGGGGGTGATCTCGTCATCCACATCCAGGGCGAGGTGGTAGGTGATGATCGGCTTGTAGTCGTCGGTCATGTCCACCACGACCACTTCCGACTCGGAGAGCACCACCGCCTTGGTGTTGCCTTCCGTGAACAGCACGCGTTCCACGCCGTAGCCGATGTTCACGCTCTTCAGCTCGTCCTGGGGGTTGGCCAGGTTGATGAACTGCACGGCGCTCACATTGGCCAGTCCGCCGGCGCCCACTTCCGTGGGTTGGCTTGCATCCATGAAAGCCACCGCATGTGCGCTGTCTGCGGAAAAGGAGATCGCGTTCAGGTGGAGGGGCAGGTCCCAGGTCTTCTCCACGGACTCGCCGCGGACCAGGTGGACCTCGCTCTTCCACTCGACGGTTTCACCTTCCTCGACACACTCCTCGAGGGTCTCGATGTCCTCATCGGTGGTGTCACAGCCGGGGAGGCGCGAGAAGATCAGCGTGGAGGCGCCATCTGGGGCCACCTCGATCCGGGTGGCGGCTGCGCCCCCGAGATCCACGGTCTCGACTTTTCCGGCCTTGCCCGAGTCGTCCAGGCGCAGGAGCTGTCCCACTCCCCGGGCGGACTCGCTGTAGTACCCGTAGTCGTACCAGCCCGTGTCACTTGCGTCGTCTTCCGAGGGATTCGATTCCCCCCCGGGCAAGAGCACGTAGAGGCTGGTCAACGTGGAGGTCACGTTGGCATCCCACAGGGACTGGGACCAGGAGTTGTTTCCGTCCTGGGGCAGGTTGTCCCAGGGGTTGCAGGCAGCGAGGGCGAGAACGCCCATTCCAATCAATATTGAGCGGGTCATGGGGTCTTCCTATTCGTGGTGTTCGGTGGCGGAGTTCAGCTCGAAACCGGTGATGGTCTTCACCACGTCGTCGTCTGCATCAATCGGGTTGGCGGGGTCGTAGAACGTGAGGCGTCCCAGGTCGTGTTCCTGGTTCACGTACGCGTAGTGGGTGTCCGGCAGGACGCCGACATGCACGGGAGGCGACTTCAGGGGGATGTCCTGGTGCAGGAGCGAGTCGAAGATCACCATGGTCATCGTCTTGTGGCCTTCCATGATGTAGAAGCCCACGTCGCCGCTGCTTGCGTTGGCGTACGCGGTGGGCTCGCCCGGCAGGATCATCGGGTTGTCCAGGAAGTCTCCCAAGTCGATGAGGGTCAGGGCGTGCTTGCCGGCGTAGGCCGGGTCCGAGTCGGTGCCGCTTTCATCCGAGTGGAAGACCACCAGGCCCCCACCATTGGGGGTGATGCGGACGCTCTTCACGGGCTTCACCAGGGGGCGAACCGTCATGGCATCGTCGGGTTCCGCAGCGTTCAGGTCCCAGGTGGTGTAGTGGGAGACCGCAGCGGCCGTGGTGTAGAGGATGGCCTTGGAGGCATCCGGGGAGAACTGCATCGAGCCGATCAGCTCGTTCTCGGGCAGGAGAATCTCCTCGGCAATGGCGGTTTCCGGTTCATCTGTCGGAAAGAGGAACAACTTGCCGGCTCCGCGGTCCACCACGACAGCCAGGGAGCCGTCCGGGGAGAGGTCGAGGTCCGTGGGGTTGTCCTCCACGGGCAGGTCCGTGACCTCTTCGCTGGTCAGGTCGACCAGCTTGATCTCGGTGGTGCCGAATTGGCGGATGAAGGCATAGGCGCCGTTCGGGGTGATCTCCAGCTCCTCGGCCCGGGGGGCATCGAGCAGGTCATCGGAAATCTCGATAATCCGGCGATCGGGGATGCCGCTTACCAGGTCGATCAGGGCCAGCTTCTCATCGGAGATGACCAGGCCAATGGAGGAGTCGTCGGTGAACTTCACCTGGTGCGGGTTGCGCCCGACCACCATGGGGAAGTGCTCGAGGGTGTCCGTGTTGACCACGGAGATCTCGTTGAAGGACTGGGTGCCGCTGCCGGTCCCCTGCTCGTCCAGGTCGGCATCGTGAAAGACGATGGCCCAGATGCCGTCCGGGGAGAGCACCAGGGAGTTCAGGTTCTGGAGCACGGAGACCGTCGAGACCTCCAGGTCCTCGCCATCCACATCGATAATGGACAGGTCGTCGGAACCCTTGTTGTAGGTGACGGCCTTCGCGAAGTCCTCCGTGGTGATCACCTGGTCCGGTTCCACGCCGACTTCCACCGTGTCCACTTCCAGGCTGGGCACGCCGATGCGGGTCACGGTGTTGCGGGCCGGGTTGGCCACGAAGACATAGCGGTCGGTGACTGCGGGGAGCAGCTTGAGGAAGTCGTTTTCGGTTTCGCTGCCCCAGGCTTCGTCGTCGCCATCGGCATCCATGTCGCCATCGGCGTCAGCGTCGGCCTCTCCGGGGGCGCCATCCCAGCCGGTGTCGCCCCAGTCGTCGGACTCCTTGGAAGCACCATCAAAGCTGCTGTCGCTGCATCCGGCAGCGGCGATCAAGAGGGAAATGGAAAGCAGTCCTATGCGTTGCATGGGATCTCCAGTGGGTTCAGGGGGGAAGGATGTGGACAGAAGTCCGGGGGTCTCTCGTGCAGAGAGAAAGCAAGCGCTGTGCCAAATTGGCCAAAACGCTGAAATGAGGGGGCTTTCGAAACACGCACTCCAAATGTGTATCCCGAAGATGCCTGCACCGTGACACAGAAGTCAGGGGAAAGCAGAACGGCCGCACCCGAGAGGATGCGGCCGAAAGGGGGTGCGGAAGGGGGGAGTCGAACCCCCACGAGCGTAAAGCTCACTAGGACCTGAACCTAGCGCGTCTGCCATTCCGCCACTTCCGCGCACGGTGGTGATTAAATGGCGGACGGCTCGTATTGCGAGGCCCAATGGCTGTCAACGGTGGGGCAGTGGGTCAGCGGGCCCAGATCTGCACATTGCTGGCGCAAGCCCCAACACCGAATGCATCGGGTTGGTCCTGGCAGATCGTGCAGGTACCGTTGGATGCATTGCTGTTGTAGATGGGCAGCACCTTCCATTGGGCTCCACCTCCGTTGCTGCACCCGACGCCGAAGTGGCCCCCCTCTCCGCTGCTGCACCCGAAGGAGCTGGTGGCAGTGGTGCCGCTGGTGGCGTACTCGTAGGTCCCGTTCAGCGCCTGGTAGCTGTTCCAGGTCCAAACCAACTGGGTGACAGGAGAGAGGTAGAACGCGCTTCCCCTGGAATAGAGGTAGCGGCGATCCACGCCGCCGGACAGGCGGCTCACATAGGCATCGGTGGCCTGGGTCCAACCGCCTCCCTCGATGGTCATCTCGCAGGACAGGGCGATGGCGCTTCCCGAGTTGTCCGGATCTACGTAGTAGGTGCCGTTGGTCGCGCTGGGACGTGCGGTGAGAATCGCTTCACAGTTCTCCGCTGCACAGGTAGCCTCGCTGCCTTCCAGTCCATTGTCCGCACCGCCCACGCAGTCATCATCGATGCCGTTGCAGGTCTCGGTGGCGCCGGGATTCACAGCGGAGGTGGAGTCGTCGCAGTCGGTGGCGTTTGAGACAAACCCGGATGGCGCCGTGCAGGCGCTGGTGGTGCTGGTGGCGTCTCCGTAGGTGTCCGTGTCCGTGTCCGCGAAGAAGGTGGTGGTGACTCCCTCGTCCACACCGCCCACGCAGTTGTCGTCGATGCCGTTGCAGGTCTCGGTGGCGCCGGGATTCACAGCGGAGGTGGAGTCGT
>CAZSZE010000053.1:29670-30251 GCA_964610645.1 uncultured Enterobacterales bacterium
CGCAGTCGGTGGCGTTTGAGACAAACCCGGATGGCGCCGTGCAGGCACTGGTGGTGCTGGTGGCGTCTCCGTAGGTGTCGCTGTCCGTGTCCGCGTAGAACGTCTGGGCATTGATGGCGTTCTCATCGATGGTGCTGTCGCAGTCATTGTCCACGCCGTCGCAGATCTCAAAGGCGCCGGGGTGAGCCGAGGGATCTGCATCGTCGCAGTCGGTGGGCAGCACGCTGTACCCCCCGGGGAGGCTGCAGGCGGCCGTGGTGCTGGCGGCATCGCCATAGCCATCGCCATCGCCGTCGGCGTAGAAGGTGGAGGTCACGCCCTCGTCGATGGTGCCGTCGCAGTTGTTGTCTTCTTCATCGCAGATCTCAGCGGCGCCCGGATAGCTGGCCCCATTGAAGTCGTTGCAGTCCGTGGCGTTGGCCACGAATCCTGTGGGCTGGGAGCAGGCCTCTACCTGGGACTGCACACTGCCAAAGTTGTCTCCGTCCAGGTCCCCGTACCAGGTGGTGGTGTTCTCTACGTAGGAGTCCGCATCGTCGATGTCTCCGTCGCAGTCGTTGTCGAGGCCGTCGCAGATCTCG
>CAZSZE010000054.1:0-29946 GCA_964610645.1 uncultured Enterobacterales bacterium
TCCCATCGCCCGCCGCCATTTGCGGCCAGGTGCCTGTCCTGACCAAAAGCCGAGGCGATCGCCGTAGAATCCGCGGGATTCCGGATTTTTTCAGAAGTCAAGGAGCCAGAGATTGATTACCCCAAGGCTGGGGACGAGCAGAACTTGAAAGTGGCTTCTCCCCGCCCCGTTGTGTCGGCCAGGTCCAATCAAGGATCTTCGAACGCAGCGAACACTGGAGACAACATGATAAAGCTTTGGACACTGACCATCGGAACCGTGGCGCTTGGACTGACTGCCTGCGGCAGCAACGGAATCGAGGGCATCTGGGTGATCTCACTCGACGCAGACAGCACCTACGACTACGAATACGACTGCTCTGAGAACTTCAACGATGCCGCTTGCCCGTCCGAGGGCGGAGGGGTCGAGAGCGAGTGGACGTTTGTTGAGGAGTACGAGAGCTCCCCTGGCCTGATGATGGCCGAGATCGTCGGCGGCCCCCGCGGCGAGGCCTTCATGTTCATGGCCGACCAGGTGGTCCCCGGCGTCAAGGATGACCTGTGGACCTTTGAGTTCGACAGCTTCGAAGACGACACCACCACCAGCACCCACGACAGCGGCTACTCCTTCACCGAGAGAGAGTACGACTCCTCGAAGGTGACCATCACCTTCGACGGCGACCTGGGAGGCCACGCCGTGGGCGTCATCATGGATGCCCACGAGAGCACCGTGAGATGGCTGGAGTCCGACACCTGGTCCACGGACGATGTGGGTGGCTGGGGCCAGATCCCCGCCTCCAGCTACCTCGAGGGCGACGGCAGCTACAACAGCGACGACGAAGACGAATGCGAGGGGGATCGCTGCAACATTGAGCTGACCCAGGTCGTTACCTCATGGACCACGTTCACCGCCAGCCGCACCGAGCTGAGCGAGGGCGACGACTTCACCGCTGTGGAGCACGACGGAGCCCAGTAGGCGCAACCGGCACCGGGTAGGGGGTGACACTGCATTGTGCCCCCCTACCCGTCGCCTGGCGCAGCCTCCCTCCCAGGCCCGCGACGGCTGCCAGGGCCGCGTTGCCCGCCGGGGAGGGCCATGGTAGTCGCAGGGGTGGAAGCACCTTGCAGACCAACCCCAACTGCACCTGGATCGGTTGCGCAAGAACGTCGGCCCACAGGACTGCCTGGTCTCCTGTGGCCTTGGCCGCTCGTGGTTGTTCGCCTCCTTGTCTTCGTCGGGATCATCGTCGGGATGCTGGTGTTCTTCCCGCTGAAGTTGATGGTGACCCCTGCAGATCAACGTCGCCGGGCCTTCGCACGAAACATGCACGTTGGCCTCCGGTTGGCGTTGCGGCTCTTTGGCGTCAAGCAGGTGACGGTGGGGCAACCACCCGCCCCTGGACACGAGCCGCTGCTCGTGGTTGCCAACCACCGCACCGGACTCGACACCGCAATTGTTGAGAGCTTTGTGGATGCCCGAAGCCTGTCGAAGGACCGGGTCTTGGGTTGGCCTGTGTTCGGCAGGATCGCCCGCGCACGGGGCACTCTCTTCGTGAACCGGGAGCGTGCGGGCAGCCGCGTCGCCGCCCTCCGAGGCATTGCCTCCGCCCTGGAAGGGGGTGCGAGCGTCATCGTCTTCCCAGAGGGAATGACCCGTGCGGGCGACGAAGTGGGTCCGTTTCAGCACGGCTCGTTCGCTGCTGCAAGGGGGCGGCAGGTTCTGTGCATGGGCTTGGCCTACCCCGCTGGCTTCGAGTACCTCCGAAAGGAGACGATGCCGATGCACCTCTGGAAGCTCCTCTGGAGAGGGTGGATTCCCGTGAGCATCGCCATCGGGGAGCCGTTCATTCCATCGGTCGATTCGAGGGCGACGGCGGAAGAGGCCCGCAGACGGACCACTGTGCTGGTCGATGCGGCTCGCGCCGCTCTCGAGTCCCATGAATCCTGAACGGGTAGAGGCCGAGGTTCTCTCGCGGCTTCGGCAACACATCAAGGCCGACGTTGCCCTGGGCCCGGAGATCGACCTCATTGCAGAGACGCAGATGGACAGCGTGGCCCTGATGGAGGTCATAGCCGACCTTGAGGACACGTTTGGCATTCTGCTCGACGACGAGGCGCTGCAGAGTGTGGTGAGCGCAGGCGATCTCATCCACGCCATCACGACGTGTCCCACCCGGAAGGCACACTGATGCCGCGCGCGTCTTTTCCGAGCCACCTATTTGAAAAGACGGTTGACCAGGCGATCGAAGAGCTGGTGTCTGCCAATCCGGAGCGAGGAATCGAGTTCGAAGACGACCACGGCGCGGTGGATCGGCTCACCTTTGTCGAATTGGAGCGACAGACGGCCCGGGTGGCGGGCGCACTGCAGGCCCGCGGGCTGCCCAGAGGCTGCCGGATCGTGCTGGTCCTCCCCCAGAACCAGCCCTTCATTGTCACCTTTCTCGGGGCTATCCGGGCGGGCTTGATCCCGGCCCCCATCAGCCCGCCGCTGGGCTTTGGCGGAGCGAACCGCTACCTGGAGACCGTCTCCCGACTGGTGCACGAGTGCGGTGCGATGGCGCTGGTGATCGACGATCGTCTCACCCACCTGCTGTCGACGCTACAGCAGCGGCATTCCGACCTGCAGGTGCTGCCGTTCGACGCCCTGAGCAGCGACGGCCGGTTTGTTCGGGAGCGTGCATCGATGGAAGACATCTGCTTCCTGCAGTTCACGAGCGGGTCTACTGGACCAAACCGTGGCGTCTTGATTCGACATCGCAACGTCGCCGCAAACACCCGGTCGATCAGCTCGGCCTGTCGCGACCGCGGCCTCGAACTTGGGAAAGACCCCGCCGTTTGGTGGCTGCCGCTCTTCCACGACATGGGGCTCATGGGCGCTGTGTTGTGTCCGCTCTACGTTCGCAACTCGGTGCGCCTGCTCACGCCGCTGACCTTCCTGAAACGTCCGCAGCGATGGCTGGAGGCGATCTCACGTACCCGTGCAGCGGTCTCGTTCGCGCCGAACTTCGCCTACGCGCAGTGTGCCCGGCGAATTCGTTCGAAGGACCTCGAGGGATTGGATTTGTCGTGTTGGAAGGTTGCCGGGTGCGGCGCCGAGCCCATCCGTCCGCGCGACCTGCGCGACTTCGCCCGTCGCTTTGCGCCTGTCGGATTCGATCCCAACGCCCTGACCTGCGCCTATGGACTGGCAGAGGCAACCGTCGGCGTGTCCTTCGACAGCGAGGCGAGAGGCTTGGAGGTCGACCGGGTCGACCCGGATGTCCTACAACGGGAGGGGCGAGCGGTCTCGGTTGGGCAGGAACTTGACGGTGTGGAGATCCCCTCCTGTGGCCGACCCCTGTTGGACATGGAGGTCCAGGCCTTCGCGCCAGAAGATCTGTCTGGCGCCAGTCCGCTCGACGAACGCGAGGTGGGTGAGTTGCGCCTACGGGGCCCCTCGCTGACGTCCGGCTACTGGGGCGGAGACGCTGCGGACCCCGGTCTCTTCGCTGGGGAATGGCTCCGCACCGGAGACCTTGGCTACCTGGCTGACGGACGGGTGCACGTGTGCGGCCGCCTGAAGGACACGCTGATCATCAACGGCCGCAACTACCAGCCCCAAGAGGTCGAGTGGGCTGCCGCTGAGGCCGATGGCGTCTTTGATCGAAAGGCCGCTGCCTTTTCCTTGCGACCCGAGGACGGTGGGGAGCGCGTCATCGTGCTGGTAGAGACCATTGCGACCGACCCTCTTGCTCGCCAACGCATTGGACGCGGCGTCAAGCGTCGGATCTTCGAGGGTGTGGGGCTGACAGTTGCGGAGGTGGTGGCAGTGAGGCGGGGCGCACTCCCCACCACGACCAGCGGCAAACTGCAGCGGTTTCGTGCGCGTGAAATGTACATTCGGGGAGAGTTGACGCGCTGATCCTCCGCGGCTGGCTCCGAGGGCGACGGGGTCAGAGGGCGACGGGGTCAGCCTGGCCAGCGACCTCGGCCGCAACGGCAAGAGCGCACTCCCGCAAGGAGCTGCCCGACGTGATGAGTTCAGGACGGATCTGGACCTCGGTGACGTTGCTGAGCCCCACCGTGAATTCCACGGCCATGAGGGAGTCGAATCCCATGTCCGTCAGGCTCATTTCGGGATCGACCCGGTCCGCGTCCACCCCAATTAGGTCGGCCACGACCTGCACGAACAACTCGATGGCGGCACGCTCGCGCTGGGCTGGCCGCGCCTTTTTCAGCGCAGCGAAGGCGCTTCGGATTACGTCGGAGCCTGCGTTGGCCGAATTCCCCCCACCCGGGGCAGTGAACTGACGGGCAAAGCGAGGTGCCAGGCCCCAACTCCTCTGGAGCCGGGCCCAGTGGAAGCCGGCAAATGCACACTGGATGGAATCCTCCTCGAGCAGCTGCCCGAGGGTGTCCAGTGCCTCCTCGAAGGCGATGGGCTCGACGCCACGCGCCTGGAGCCGTTGGGTCAGATCTGCGTCGTTCGTCGCCACACCCAGATCGCCAATCAACCCAAGGTCGAAGGCGAGGGCCGGCAGCCCGTGGGCCCTGCGGAACTGGGCGAGTCCGTCGAGGTATGCGTTTGCCGTTGAATATGCAGCCTGTCCGGGGTTGCCCAGCAGCGCTGAGATCGACGAGAACAACACGAATCGCTCGATCGGATCATCCAGCGTCAGCTCGTGCAGAATCGTGGCAGCGTGGACCTTGCAGGCGTACACCACCTCGAATGACTCGTCGTCTTGTTGTGCCAGCAGGCAGTCGTCCCACACCGAAGCCAGGTGGAACACGCCGGTAAGCGGCGGGCCTGACCTCCTCAACTCGGCAAGGACGCTGCGCATCTGTTCCCGATCAGTCGCGTCTGCGGCGACCACCTGGACCTCCGCCCGTTTCCGGAGGCGGTCCACCGCCTCTTCCGCTTCCAACGTCGACGCACCGGACCGCCCAACCAAAACCAGGTGCCGCGCGCCCCTGTCGACCCACCAGCGCGCAAGGGCCAGACCCAGCCCACCCAGGCCACCCACCACGAGGGTGACTCCTTCGGAAGGCGCAGAGGGGGAGGCGACACCTCCGGAGCGCACAGCGGGGATACTGTCGTTCCGCATGTCCACGGCCACCTTCCCAATGTGGGCACCGTGGGCGAGGTGGCGGAACGCGTCCGAGGCCTTGTCGGCAGAAAACACACGAAGAGGGAGTGGGGGAAGGACGCCTCGGTCCAGTGCGTCCCGGACCTCGAGGACGCTTTGGTACAGCGCTCGCTCCCCATCTGCGAGGTCGAGATCAAACGCTGTGATGGACCGATTGCCATCCAGCGCCCTCATGGGCAGGGACGCGTTGCGGAGGATGTCTGCCTTGCCGATGTCGACGTATCGGCCGAAGGGCGCGAGCACATCCAGCGTGCGTGTCATGGCTTCTCCCTGTACCGCTGCCAACACCACATCCACGCCCCAGCCATCGGTCCAGGCCTGCACGTCGTCGGCGAACCGCAGGCTGCGCGAGTCCCCGACGTGCTCCACTCCCAGGGATGCGAGGTAGGCACGCTTCTCTTCGGTGCCCGCTGTCGCCAGGACCCGCGCCCCTCGCAACCGGGCGATGTGCAGGGCCGCAAGCCCCACTCCACCGGCAGCACTGTGAATCAGAACGGTCTCGTCGGCCTGCAAGCGGGCAATGGCGACCAGACAGTGCCAGGCCGAGAGGTAGTTCACCAGACCGACGAAGTCCTCTGGGGGGCGCCCGGGGGGAACGCGAAAGACCGTCGGCGCCCAATCCCGGTGTCCACGCACGAGCGAGGTCAGACGTCGGTTGACGTGGGTACCCAGCGCTTCACGGGCCAGCCCGTAAACAACGTCGCCGACCGACAAGTCCTTCACCTCGGCCCCCATGCGGACAACCTCGCCCACAAACTCCAGGCCAAGGCTGTCGCCGGAGAAGGAGCGCTCCATGTACTCCTGCGGCAAGCGCCGCTGGACCTTGAGCACGTCCTTGAAATTGAGCCCGGCGAGCCAGACCCGACACTCCACCTCGTCGATTAGGGGTTCCACGCGGTGCGTTTCCTCGAAGTGCACACCCCGTCGCCCCCTGTTGTCCGGCACGAGGCGCAACGGAGATTGCGCGGGCAGCAGCACCGGAAGCCCGGGATCCGCGCCACGACGGGTCACGAACCGGTGCACGAATCGAGCGCCGGGGCGGAGCGCCACCTCGTCCTCATCGGTATCGAGGAGCAGCTCGTTGACCACGACCGCAGCGTCACAACCGGTTGCATCCACCCGGCGGCTGGTCACGGCCGGTGCCTCGTTGCCGACCACCCTCCCGAGCCCCCACAGGGCATGTTGGACCGGATCGACGCCAGGATCCTCCACTTCGACGCGGAACGCTCGGTCCGTGAGGAGGATGAAGCGATCTGGCGGTTGGGAAGCGGCGCAGACGGTCCGTGCTGCAGCAACCGCAGCTGCCAGTGCATCGCCGTTTCCCGCCTCCCCAGCTGTGAACCAGCCGTGCTCGGACAGGCAGGTCGGCGGTCCTGCGGGCATGTCCGCCGGTAGCGCGCTGCTGGTGACCAGCACAACGCCCGTGTCCGATGGCGAAGTGTCGGCGATCCTCTCTGCCGCAGTGGCCCGGGTCAGGGGCTCGACAACGGCGTGATGCCCCCGCGCGGTCAGCTCGCGGGCCAGCCCAAGGGCCACCCCCGGCCTCTGCTCCAGGAGCAGCCAATTGACAGGGGCTTCGAGGTTGGAGGGGGTGCGGTCAGACTCATCTTCCTCCGATTGAATCGGCTCATCCCGCTCCCAGATCTGGTGGTAGCGCTGGGCGACGCCTTCGGACAGATCGCCCATCCGCAGCTTCTGGTAGCGCACGTCGTCGATCTCCAGGCGCACCTCTCCTTCCGGCGTCGCGAGCACCAGGTGGCCGACCAGGCTGGTTTCGCCGCGATGCTCCAGTCGTCCCCAAAGCCAAGCCTTGCGTCCAACCCGGGAGCGCAGGCGCGTTCGCCCAACGCCAACGGGCACGAATGGCACGAGCTCCGGCTGTTCTCCAAGGGCAGCGATCATGGCCTGAAAAGCCCCGTCGAGAAGCGCCGGGTGAACCAGGTACTCGGAGGCGTCCCCGTCCAAGCTCAGCTCCGCCAACACCTGGCCCGCGCCACGGCGGAGGCTTCGGATGCAGCGAAATGCCGAACCGTACCCAAAGCCAGCTCGTTCGAACTGGTCGTAGAGGTCTTCTGGGTCGACCTCTTGCGAACAGTGCTGGCGGACCTTGTCGAGATCGAGGTGCTCGAGGCGCGGGTTGCCACCGCCCCGCACCAGCCGTCCGACCGAGTTTTGGACCCAGTCGGTTTCGTCCGGATGTGTCGCGCTCGAGAACGAGATCTGTCCACTGTCCCGGTCGATGGCAAGGTGCATCCGGGACCGTTCTTCCGGCATCAGCATTTTAAGGAGCCGCAATTCCTCCAGCTCGATCGGGTGCCCGTAGAGCTCTCGCGCCGCAGCCAACGCCGCCTCAACAAAGGCGGCCCCGGGTAACACCACCTGACCCGCGACCCGGTGCTCGGAGAGGTATGGCAGGAAGCTCGGGCGAAGATCGCTGTGCCAGCCCACCCCGGGGCCTGTTTCCCGACATTGGAGCAACGGGTGCTCGTTCGTACCAAAGAGGTACCGACGGGTGGCTTCCGTGAGTGTGTTGTGGTGTTCTCGGTGCCAGGCGTAGTGGGGCAGGTCGAGCAGGTCGGGGTCCGCTGCGGAGCTTGGGGCCGGACTCCAGGCGCCCCGGACAAACAGCCGCGCCCGGGTTGCCGCCAGCGCGGCCCCGTCGGTCAGCTTGCGGCGCAGAGACGAGTGCACGTCGGCGCGTTCGCCTGCGATTGCAAAGGCCTCGATGATCGCGGGGCCCACGTTGGGGTGGGGTCCCACCTCGAGAAAGGCGCGGTGGCCATCCTCTCGCAGCTGCTCGACAGCCTTGTCGAGCCGCACCGGCTCGGCGCACGCCCGCCACCAGTGCTCGGGGCCCTCCGGAAGGCTCTCCAGGCGAGATCCAGTGAGGGTTGAGTAGAACGGAACCCGGGGGGAAGATGCGCCCACCGAGGCGGTTCGTTGCTGGAACCGCTCGCCAAAGGGCAGGATGGATGGGTGGTGGTACGGAACCGCGACCGGCAAGAAGGAGCAGATCGCACCACGCTCCTGCAGCTCCGTGGCCAGGACGGCCAACCCTTCTCGAGGGCCGGCTGCAACACACAGGCGGGGACCATTGACGGTGGCCAGGCAAACGTTCAGGTGGGGCCTTACGGTGAGCTCGGCGAGCTCCTCTACCGGCCCCTGGACAGCGAGCATCGTGCCCGACCCCTGGAGTTCGGTCAGTACATCGGCCCGCGCGGCGATGATGCAGAAGGCGTCTTGGAGGGACAACACGCCGGCTGCCCAGGCTGCTGCCACCTCTCCGACACTGTGCCCGACCACGGCCGCGGGCTCGAACCCCTGGGATTCCCAGTGACGGGTCAGGGCCACCTGCACCACCAGGTTGGCGGGCTGGGCGTAGCCCGGCTGCTGCATGGGCGTCCCCTCGCCGTGGGCCGGATCCCGGCGGAGGGGCGAGTCGGGATCAAAGAGGGTCCGCAGGTCGAATCCTGTCAGGCCCAGGTAGATCTCCGAACACTCTTCGAGTGCAGCCCGCGCAATCGGGTCTGTGCGTACCAACTCGTCGGCCATGCCCCACGTCTGCGCTCCCATTCCCGTAAACACGAAGACCGTGCCGCTCGCGTTGGTCTCCGCTGTGCCCAGGACGATGTCATCCGCCGTTTCGCCGGCCGCGAGCTGGCGCAGCTGCCAGAGGAGTCGGTCGCGGTCGTTCGCCACAAGCGCCGCCCGGTATCGGTGGAGGTCGCGCGTGGCGTGCAGCGTCCGAGCGAGCGCGGCGACCGTGACCTCAGGTCGGGCCTCGAGCCAGTCCGCGTAGCGAGCCGCAAGGGCACGACGAGACTCGTCGCTTCGGGCTGTGATCGGAACGATCCAGGGCCCTGGAGACGTGTCGTCGGCTGACAACTGCCGTTGGGGCGGCGCCGACCGAAGCAACATCGCTGCATTGGTGCCCCCGTACCCGAACGAATTGACCAGCGCGTGCCAGGGACCCGACCCCTTCAGCGCTCCCCCCTCCCGAGCCACGGCGAGCGCTCCCGAAGACAGATCGATGGCCGGGTTGAGTGACTCGAACTGGATAGATGGCGCGACCCTTCTATTCCGCAGGCACAGGCAGGCTTTGATCATGCCAGCGATGCCAGCCGCGGCCTCCAGGTGGCCGATATTGGACTTGATGGACCCGACCCAGCAGGGTTCACCGCCTTCGCGACCCTGACCCACCACGGCATTGAGAGCGCTCATCTCGACCGGGTCGCCCACCGGCGTGCCGGTGCCGTGGGCTTCGACGAAGTCTACCGCCCCAGGTGCCACCCCAACTCGCTGACACAAGCTACCCAACAGCGCGATCTGGGAGTCGATGTTCGGCACCGTGATTCCAGGTGTGTGCCCATCCTGGTTGCACCCCGACGCGCAGATCACGGCGTAAATCCGGTGCCCGGCGGCCTGGGCGACCGAGAGCGGTTCGAGGACGACCACTGCGGCGCCTTCGCCACGGGCGTATCCACCTGCATCGCGATCGAAGGGGCGGCAGCGGCCCTCGGGGTTGAGGAAACCCCCTTTGTCCAACACCACCATGGGCTCGGGGCGCAGAATCAAGTTGACGCCTCCGACCAATGCCCGCGTGCACTCTCCTCGCCATATGGCCTGGCATCCGAGGTGGGCGGCCACGAGGGATCCGGAGCAGGCCGTGTCCAGGGCCAGCGAGGGACCGTGAAGGTCGAAGAAGTGGGACACCCGCGCCGCCAACATGGTCTGGCTCGAAGCGCGGCTCAGGTTGGCGTCGATACCGGACAAGCCTCGCGGGCCCATGCGATGCAAGGTGCTGTCGTTCAGGAAGACGCCCATGAAGACGCCCACATCGTCGCCCGCCATTGTAGATGGCCGGATTCCAGCGTCCTCGAAGGCCTCCCAGGCACTCTCCAGCACCAGCCACTGTCGGGGGTCGAGCACCGCGGCCTCGCGAGGGGAGAGTCCGAAGAACGACGCATCGAACTCGGTGATGTCCTGGTGCAGGAAGCCTGCCTCTCGGACCCGTGACTTGCCTGCGGCGGACATGTCCGCATCGAGGAAACGGCGCTCGTCCCAGCGCAGGGGAGGAATGGGGACCACGCAGTCCAATTTCTCCGACAGAACGCTCCAGAGATCATCGACCGACTGGACGCCACCAGGAAGCCGACAGCCGATTCCGACCACGGCGATGGGCTCGCCAGGGCCCTCGACCGGCCGGCCTGGTCCGTTCTGCATCATCGTCGCTCCGTCAAGGGCCCAGCCGGGCCAGCAGCTATTCCGATCCCGAAGACCGTCGACGTCGTATCACAATCGACGAAACGCTGTGCCACATCGTCCTCCGGGAGGGCCAGGCAGACCAGGAGTCGACGCTATCCTGGTGAGAGGAGTCCCCCCAGGTCCGCAGCGTCGATTGCCAGCTCTCCCGGCTCACACCGAGGCTTGGTGGCTGTGACGACGGTAGTGCCGCCCCGATTCCGCGCCCCCGTGATTTCGACTTGGACACTGTCTTCACGCCAGTTCCAGGTCGCGCTGTGAACAACTCGCCCCGATGGCCCGGCCATCCGCGCAGCGACAAGTTGGTCGCCCTCGAAGTCGAGCTCGGCAGAGGCGTACGCCCCGGTCCCTCCCGGGCGAGCCTGGACGAGCACGGTGTCAACTCGCTCTTCGGTGATCTCCCAGCGCTCGGCCAGGGGTCGAGCCATGAGGTCGGCAAGGGGCAGTCGACCCGCCAACCGCTGACTCGTTCCAATGCGCATCGGCCCCCGCATTGCGGCGGTTTGGAACCATGTCTGATCTCCGTCGTAAAGCACCACCTGGGCCCGTTCAGCCGGGAGGCTCAGGGTGCGCGCGAGGCTGCGGGTCCCCTTGATGTTCACCTCCCAAGCCACCTTGTTCTCGCCCTCGGTCACCAGCAGTTGGACCGTGCAGACCTGGTCGACCGGCAAGGCATTTGCAGCGTCGGCCCGGGCCAGGCGATCCTGGGCGGACGCGCTGGTGGGCAGCATCGATAGGAGTAACAGCGCGGTCATGAGCGCCCGCGAGAGAGCCCCCCTTGAAGCGCGAACCGCAGGGGCCGACGACGCTGCCATGGCGACGATCAAGGTGGTGGGCAGGACGACAAGGTAGCCCCACGCAGCCAGGTGGAACTGGGCTGAATAGCCGTCCGCGAAGCCGGGAGGCGGGGGCATGGGGATGCCGCCCAAGCTTGCGGTGACGGTCGCGACGAGGTTCGCGAGGATGACCCCCCCCATGCCGCCGAGCAGCCCCAGCAGCGCGCCTTCTGACAAGAACAGCCACAGGATCTGCCTCCGCTTCAACCCGATCACCCGCAGCAGCGCGATCTCGGCCCGGCGCTGAACCACCACCGCGGCCACGGCGTGACTCATGGCCAGCCCAGCGACCGCCAGCATCAGCAGCTGGAAGATTCCGAAGATCCGATCATACAGAGCCTTTACAGCAATGTAGTAGTGGGCCTGCTCGTACCAGGGCCTGACCGCCAACCCGGGGTGCTCGGTGGTGAGTTGCCGGGCTGCTTCCATCACGAAGTCGGTGTCGTCCGTGTCTTTCAGTGCGACGACGAGCACATCGGCTTCGACTGCCGCCGTCAGACTCAAGGAAGCGTCCAGAGGGAATCGAGCCAGGGTCCGGTCCAGGGTGCGAACCCCCGTGCGGACGAGCCCGACGAGTTGGAAGTCCGCTGCGTTGGTCAGCCCGTCGTCCGTCGTGACCAGCACGGTGACCCAGTCGCCCGGGTGCGCTCCAAGGCGCTGCGCCAGGGGCTGCCCCAGGATGACGCCGTTGGGTGGCGCCTCTGACAGACTCACACCGGCAACGAGCGGCGCGAGCGGCGCCAGCCCCCCCTCTGCCGATGGCTCGGTGCCTACGCCCAGGAACACACCGCTGCGCCCCTCGAAAGCGACCAGTCCCGTGAGGTCCCGTCGCACCGTCGAAGCAACCACCCGCTCGCCAAGTTGCTCGTTCAAGACCCGCTCGAAGGCCCGGAGTTCCTCGACCGATGTGCGGTGTTGATCGGGTTCGGGGCTCTCGAACCAGTCCGCTGCCGCCACCTGGATGTGCCCCTGTCCGCTGCGAGCAAAGGTCTCGGCCAGGGACCAGTAGGTGTGCCGGGTGAAGCCGAAGAACAGGAGCGCGGCCGCAACGGCCACGGACAGGCCCAGGGCCAGAATGGCGGTCCGCACGGGCGCATGGCGAACATTCTTCACCGCCAACCATCCGAGGCTCATCCTAAGCAACCGTCCTCGATGTGGAGCACCCGATCCGTTCGATCCGCCACGCGTGGGTCGTGGCTGGCGACAACCAGCGCGGCATGGTCGGTGGCGTCGAAGAGCACCTGAAGGACGCCCTCGCCATTCCGTAGGTCCAGCGTGGCCGTGGGCTCGTCGGCGAACACGATGACCGGATCGTTGACCAGCGCACGGGCGATGGCCACTCGCTGTCGCTCCCCCCCCGAGAGGGTCCGAACCTCGCGCTCGGCCAGGGCGTCCACTCCCACGGCCTTGAGCAGCGAGATGGCCTTCTCGCGAGCCTTGCGCCGGGAGAGCCCTGCGAAGACTGCCGGCAACGCAACATTATCAACCGGATTGAGTGACGCCACCATCGGATAGCTTTGGTGGATGAAGCCAATGTGATGCAGACGGAAGTCGCTGCGGGCGTCGTCACTCATTTCTGAAAGGCAGCGCCCGTCGTGCCACACTCCGCCGGTTGTTGGCGGGTCCAGCAAGGCAGCGACCTGCAACAGCGTGCTCTTGCCCGAACCCGAGGGCCCCAGCAGCACGGTCGACTCGCCCCGCTCGAAGACCACGTCGCAGGGCGCGAGCGCCTCCACGTCGGTGTCGCCCAGTGACCAGGTCCGGGATGCTCTTCTAAGCGAGTAGCTCAATGGCGCGATCCACGTGGGTTGGGGCGTCGGGTTGGGGGAGGCTATCCCAGGCCCCGTCGACACACCAGTGCGGTCGGACCCGCGCACGGCATTGAGACGATCGTTGCTCGGGTTAGTCTGATGGACTCTTGGCGGAGCCTCGATGTCGCTCACCGTTGACTCCATCCCCGCGCACCTCCCTGGCGAGCCGCTCCCGCCACCCGCCACCACGGCCCGCACCGCGAGAGTCCTGGCCCGTCGCCTCCTCCTCCTGGTGGCCGCGGTTGCAGTCAGCTCACCAGCGTGGCTTACCTACATGCTCCTTCGCCTTGGCTGGCCGAGACCTCCCCAACTCCCGTCGTTGCAGCGCACGGGTCAGCACCTCTACCAGGTTCTGACTGCCCGACCGCCAGACCCGGGCCTCCCCCTTGCAGCTCGTTTCAGCATCCTCCTGGACCTTCTTACTCGCTTTGTGCAGAGCCCGTTTCTCGGAGCGGCCTCCATCGTCGATGATCTGCTCTACGGCCGACAGCTCGATGCGGTGCACATTCAAGCCCCTCTTATTGAACTGTCGGCTGCACGCAGCGGAAGCACCCGGCTCGCCCGCTACCTCGAGGTCGATCCCGAAGTCGTGGCGCCTTCAATGCTCCAGATGCGCCTCCCTTTCGTCTGGCTCTGGCGCCTGGCAGCCGGCCCCTTGGGGGGCCTGGTCTCGGCTGAACGAATCCGGCGGCTCGTCGAGAAGGACATGCCGGAGGAGTTCCTGCGCCGACACGAGTTCGACCCCTTCCGGACCGACACTCTCGAGGTGGTTTTCGGCCTCTCTCACCACATCGATCTCATTCGCTGCCTCGGCCCCGAGCCCTTTGCTGCGAGCTTCTCACACTCGTACAAGACCACAACCAACTCTGAGTTCTGGTCCGATGCGCTTGCCTTCATTGATCGGGTTGGCCGCAAGGCGCTGTTCTTTGCCGGGCCCGAGGCCAAACGCCTGATGATCAAGGGCCACTTTCTCGCCATCGCGGACGACCTCGCCCTTGCATACCCCAACGCCCGCTTCCTCAACGTCGTCCGCCGCCCGGAGAGCCGCTTGCAGAGCTTCATCAACTTCCACCGCAGCAACCCGAGCGACGAACTGCTGGGCCCAGTGCCCTGGGAGTGGATCGTGGCCAACGCCATGGCGGCAGAGCCTGTCTACTGCGAGGTCGAGCAGGAGTGGTTCACCCGAGCCGGGCCGATCCGACGCTGCAGCGTGCCCTTCGAGGCATACGTGCGGGACCTCTCCGGTACCCTGGCGCGGGTGTACCGGGAGTGCCTCGACCGCCCGGCTCCACCTCCAGGCCTGCCCCAAGCCCACACCGCGAGACCTCCTGACGGCTACAGGATTGATCGCTCGCTTGAACAGCTCGGCGTCGATGCCGACGCCCTGATGAACCGCTTGTCAGACTACACCGCCTGGGCCGAGGGCCGAATCGAGACGCCAGGGCAACCGGACGCCCAGCGGCCGGCTTGACGACTTGGCGCCCTGCAACAGGGGTCATAGACGTGTTAGGAGGGGTTGCGGCTCTCCATCAACACTTGCAAGCGTTGAAGAAAGCCACCGCCGGCGACTCCATCCCCTCCTCTTGCCTCTCGGTCTGACCTCCAAAGCCTAGCACCCAACATGCCCCACGCACACATCTGCGGCTTCGGGACAGCTGTCCCGGCAAGGTTCTCCACGGAGCACTTCTTGGAGTGGGATGGCGCCGCGCGTCGTCTTCACGGTCAATCTGAGGACATCATCGACTTTGTGGGCAGGCTGGCTCGTGGAACGGGGATCGAGGTCCGCCACAGCATTCACCCGGCGCTCCTGGCCCCTGGCACCGAGGCCGAGGTTGAAGTCGAGGACATCTACACCGAAACGGACTTCAACCCCGACCTGTGGCAGCGCATGCGGTTGTGGAGCGAGGTTGTCCCCTTGCTTGCAGTCAAGGCTGTAGAGCGGGCGTTGGCTTCATGGGGCGGCGATCCGGAGGACATCACGCACATCATCACGACTGGCACGAGCGGTTGGATGGAGCCTGGGATTGCCTGCCACGTCATCCACGAGGTCGGGTTGAGGGATGACTGCCAAAAGGCCGAGTTGAACTTCAACGGTTGCTTCTGTGGAGCGACCTGTCTCCGGCTCGCGCGCGACATTGTGCGCGGTGGGGAGGCCGGACACGTCCTGGTCGTAGCGGCAGAGTCGGCGACCACGCACTATTCGCCCGTCGAGACCGACGTCTCCACACTGATCGCGAACTGCCTGTTCTCAGATGGCGCTGCTGCCTTCATTCTGGGGCCCGACGGCCCGTGGCGCTACGAGCGCAGCGGTATGAGCCTCGTGCCGGGGAGCCGTGAGCTGCTGCGCATGGTTCCACCGATGGTGCCTGGCCGGGCGACCTACCAGATGTTCCTGGACCGAAGGGTGGGTAGATTCCTCGGCGATTACTTCCAGGACGGGCCTGGCGCCACAATCCTGGATGCACTGGTGGAGGACGCCAGCCCCTTGCCCGCAATCGCGGTTCACCCAGGCGGGCCGGACATCCTGAATCACATCGCCGAGATCCTCAGGGACCGCGGCTATCCGGAGGGGATGCTGGAGACCTCGTACCAGACCCTCCGTAGCAACGGCAACGTGGGCTCGGCAGCGATGCTCTTCGTGCTCGCTCAAACCCTTCCCGACCTGAAGGAGGACCGTCTCGGTACTCTCGCGTTTGGGCCGGGCGTGACGGTGGAGTGGGGGAAATACGTTCAATGCTAGGGGTCAGTCACGACTCCTGTGGTTGAGCCCCATCGCCCGCCACCTAAGAACCGATCAATCGCCTGCCCAACTCCGCCAACCAGGGACCGGAGGCGCCGGAGTCCAACTCAGCAGCGGTCTTCGCGGCCAGGAGGCGGATGACCTCCTCGGTGGGATTGGCCACCTCGGCGAAGACCTCTCGCAGGACGGCGTGCTCGTGGCTGACGCCGTGCTGCTTCTGCCAGGCCTGGACCTTCTTGTCGAAGGCCGCATCGCCGGTGCCAGGCTGTTCCAGGTCGTTGGAGGGGCCCAGGGCGTTGATGGCATTCAGGACCGACTTCTTCCGGTCGCCGTAGTGCATCTGCTGGAGCTCCTCCGGCAGGATGGGGCGGCCGAAATAGATGTCCTGGGTTCCCATCCCAATAGGGAATTCAATGCGCTTGTCCAGGGGCTGCCGGGGAAGGGCTCCCACAAAGCGCACGGGCACCACGGGGGCGTTCACCTGTATGGCCATGTCCAGAAAGGCCCCGCTCATCTTCTCCACCGGCGTGGTGCAGTCCAGGGAACGGGTTCCCTCCACGTGCACCATCACGCTCCGTCCGGGTCCAGTCATTTCAGCGGCCAGTTCCCCCAGGATGCGCGGCAGGCTGCGCTTGTCCTGGCGGTCGAAAAACGCGATGACTCTTGGGTCCTTGACCTCCGGGTACGTGAAGCAGTGGGCGATGAGCTTGCCCAGCCAGGTGGTGCGGTGCTCGGCCTTGGCCAGGGTCACCGTGGGGACCTCCCCCAGGGCGGAGGCGATCACCGAAAACAGCAGGGACTCGACCCCCACCTGGTGGTTGGCCAGGTACAGCACGCTCCGGCCCTTCTGTGCTGCAAGTGCTGAGGGATCGTCGAGCACGACGCGCCCCACAAAGCGCTCAATGAGGCCGTAGTAGAGGTCCTCGACAGGCCAGGGTCCGCGGTCAAACCAGGTGGACCAGAAGTCCCGGACCGGGGAGAGGTCGAACGTGCCCAGGCCGTCGCCTGTGACCTGAACTGCGTCCTCGTTCTTGTCCGCGAGCAGCTCGAACCGGTGCAGGGGCAACCCTTCCGGGAGCAGGCCCGGGTGCAGCTCGTGTGCCCGGGCGATGTGCTCCTTGCGGGCGATGATCTCCACATCCCGGCTGCCGAAGGTCCCCTGGACGGTGCCCGGAAGCCAGTCGATCTCGTCCACATCCTCCTGGGCCAGGGAGGTCACACCGTTTTCGTGTTGGCTCAGGTGCAGCCCGGTCACAAAGCGGTGGTCTCGGAGAAAGGCCATGCGGTCGGCGGGATCTGCGCTGCCGATGGATCCCTTCGGAAAGCAGGACTCCACCAGCCGGAAGGTGCACCAGACGCCTTCCGGGCCGATCATCTGGACCGAAAATGCCGGGAAGTCCGTGCTGCCGAGCAGTCCGTCCGGCCGTACCTCGCACCGGATGGTGCCCTTGGAGGGAGTGGCGCCGAAGAACTGCATCTCGGTGATCAGGGCGGGGTAGGCAACCTTGTCTCCATCGAGACGGTCGTCCCACAGGTTCAGGTGGTCGTGGGGAATGCCGTGGGTGGCTCCATCAAGAAGCGCGGGGTTCAGCCGGCCCAGAGGCAGGCCGGAGGTGGCATTGAGCACCGATGAGGCACCCTCAGAGGTACGAACCAGGGACTGGAGAACCCGAAAAGCAGGACCGTGAAACAACTCGCCGGTTTCGTAGGGCAGGGGGCTCTCCTCACCGGTCAGGGCGGGAAGTGCCTCGGGCCGGGAGGCGTACTCGCCGGTGGTCACCTTGGCCTGGGCTACCTCGGTCTCGGTGCCGTCGTCGGCCACCTGGTACAGGGCCACCAGTTCCCCCTTTCGACGGGTGCACATGGAACGCGGCCCCTCGAAATCCAGCCAGCCGGTGACGCGGACGTCTCGGAGGGAAGTGATCGGGTCCGCGGTGCAGGCCCCTTTGGCCAACAGGTCGACCATGGACATCATGGGCAGGGCGGGCAGGGTCCACGTGGGGCAGTGATCGGAGAGCCAGGTGTCCTTGGCGGGATCGAGGACCTGGAGTTCAGGACCGGGTGTGCCGCCGGAGACAATGCGCATGCCCAGGTCCCTCGCCTCGTAGATGCGCTTGCCGTCGACCCAGAGTGAGGCCTTGGCCAGCGCGAGGACCGCGCCTTCTTCTCGGCGCACCTCGGTGATCTCCAGGGTGCTGGAGATGAGCTTGTTCGTGGGCACCACCTGTCCGCGGTACTTCCAGGACATCTCCTCGCCGAGCCCGAGGGTCTCAAAGCGGGGGTTGTCGATGCCGGCGTCCAGCCCGTTTTCGAGCATGGTCCACTGCAAGAGCTGGATCATCGCCTCGATGCCCAGGGAGCCCGGCTGCACCGGATCCTGGAAGAAGTGGGCCTTGAAGAACCACTCCCCCGGGTTCACATCCTTTTCGCCCCGGGCCGTGCCCAGGCCGGCCTCGCCCCCGGTGGGGTCGAAGTAGTTGATGCGGTCGAGCATCAGCAGCATGGGCTCGGCGAGTGTGGGCCGGCCCGGCTCCCAGAAGCCGTTCGGACGGGTGGTCAGGTCGACGACACCGGTGGACGTTGCCTCAAAGACGGCCCGGTCGCTGTCGGTGATCGGCAGTCCCACCTGGTTGGCCAGGGCTGCCTCGGGGAAGAAGCCGAAGACCGTGTCCAGGGAGTAGACGAGCACGCCGTCGATGGAGCACTCCACCTCGAATCCAACAATGATCATCGAGGCCACGGACGAGGTCTTGGTGCTCTTGACACGGGTGAGCAGGGTGCCGTGGTCCGGCAATACATCTACGTGCAAGGTGCCGGTGCCATCGAGGTTGCGGAAGCAAAGCTCAATGTCGGTGGTCAGGGCACAGCCCATGGCCGAGGCGAGCCAGCCGCACGGCTGAAGGGCGGCCTCAAGCAATACAGCAAATGGCATGGCGCGGCAGCCGTTTTCCTCGAAATACCAGGCATTTGAGTCGATATCGAACTCGACATCCACCTCCATTCCATCGCCCATGGCGCCCACCTCGCCCTCGACCCGCGTGACCCGGGAGAGGAAGTGGTAGGGAGGATTCGGCAGACGCGCGACTCGTCCGGGTGCATCAAAGCGCTCGTAGATCGGGCCGAATGCCTCGGAGGGGCGGCCGTTGGCGCAGGCGAGCAGCGACCGGTAGTCGAAGGGGAAGTCTCCGGTCGTGGCCACTGGCTTGGGTTCCACGTAGCCCTCCAAGAGCGGGCTGCCCTCGTTCAGGGGCCAGTCTGGCATCAACTGGAGGGCGACCCGCCGGGCGTGGAAGGCCTTGAGGCCATCGACGGTACACAAGAGGTCCGCGTAGAGGGTGGGCACGGGGCCGTCATGGACCTCCTCCACAAACAACTCGTAGGTCAGCTCCTTGGAGGTCGGTGTGACCTGTCCCCGGCAGCTCAACTGGAAGGACTCTCCGGGCACCGGCTCGAAGCGCCAGCCGTCGCGCTGAATCGTGTAGCCCATGCCGGCCAGGTAGAAGCCCATCAGCTGCAGGCAGCCCTCGAACATCAGGGTGCCGGGCATGCAGGGGTCGTTCTTGAAGTGGCCGTCAAAGAACCAGGTGTCCGGGGTGATCTTCACCGTGGATTTCGCATAGCCTCGGCCCCAGGGACCGCCGGTGGGATCGAATCCACTGATGTCGCCCAGAAGCAGCATGGGTCCGTTTTGAATGCGCGGCGTGCGGGTGTGGGGTTGGCACATTTCAAAGCCCTCCCCAAAGCACTGCCACGGGCGGCCGTCGGCAAAGGCCCGCACGTCTTCGCGGGTGAAATCGCTCTTGGTGGAGGGCTGGTGGGGCGCATCCAGGCGCGGGGCCTCCACGATTTCCTGCTCCTGTGGGGTCCAGAGGCAGCCATCGGAGTCCGCGAGCTCCTCGTCCGTGAAAAAGCCGGCCTGGCCCTTTCGCACCGAGAGTCGCACCTCGCCGTCCACGCGGCAGTCGGAGTGGAAGAACATCAGGCGCACGTCGCCCTGGGTGGCATGTCCGTCCATGTGGATGTCGTACTTGAGCAGCTCGCCGGTGGCGGGAAGGCCACCGTAGTAGGTCAGCTCGCAACCGAGCAGGCGGTAGATGCGCTCGCCCCGGTTGGTGAAGTCCACGCCCAGGTAGGAGATCAGCATCAGGTCGGCCTGGCCGGACTCGATCATGATGCCGGCGGGCATGTGGCCCTGGTGCATGAACCAGCGATCGGCCTCCACATCCGACTCGCTCCAGATGGTGCCCTTGCCCATGGAGCCAGCCACGGCATCGAGTCCCGTGATCCGGTCTGCGAGCAGCAGCGGGGGCTCAGGCATGCGGACCTGGCGGTGGTAGTCGTCCTGGACCTCGAACATCTCGCCAAAGATCTCGCTGATCTTCCCGCTGGAGTCGATTTTCAGCTGTTCGAAGTCAAAGGTGGGTCCTGTGGGATCCGGAGCAGCGTCCGGCGCCTCAGCCACAAGATTTGATGCGACAGGAAGCGCCTTTGTTTTTGTTTCGGGCGGAAGGGGTGTTGCCGTTGGATCCGGCACGATGACCGCTGGTTCAGGCAAGGTGGCAACGGGCGCGGGGACAGGCGGTGCGAAGGTGGGCGCTGCAGGCTCGGTCACAGGCACCGCTCCAGCCGCACCCACCAGCACAGCCATGGACTGCTCCTGGAGGGCCACGAAGCGCTCGTACATCTCGACCTGCATGGCGATCTGCTGCTGCTCGCTGTTGCTCAAGGCGATCACCTGGCCGCGCAGGGCCTCCAAGCGGGGATCGGCGGACTCGTCGGTGGGGGCTGCGGCCATGGGTGTCGCTGCGGGAGTGGGCGTCGCTGTCGGAACCGGCGTCGCTGTCGGAACCGGCGGCAAGACCATGGGGCCCGCGACTGGCACATCGCTGGTCGTGGGCCGCAGCTTCGGTGCGGGAGGCATGTGTTGCATGGAAAGCTCCGGCTTCTCTTCTGGAAGGGGCAAGTCGAATAGGGGGGTGCGGTGGACTGCAAAGTCCAAGGTCGGGCCGCTTTCTTGCTCGGTGGGCAGCAGCTTCTGCAGCAGGGTGTGGCTGTCCAGGGAGACACCGGCCGCCAGGAGGGCAGCCATTGCGTCCACAAGAGGCTCCAGCCCCTTGCCCTTGCGGTCCAGGCAGACCACCACCGCCTCCCGATCGCCCAGAATTTCCCGGATCCACCGGCTGCAGCTCCCCTGGGGCCCGTGCTCCACAAAGATCCGCACGCCGTCTTGCCAGGCGGACTCGATCACGGCCCGGAAGTCGAGGGTCTGGTTGGCCTGGCCCAGAATCGCCTCGGCGCAGGCTTCCTCAGAGGGCAGGTAGCTTCCGCCGTGTCCCCCTGAGTAGATGCGCAGGTTGGCCTGGGGGGTGATGGTGCGTCGGTGCAGGGCGAGCCACGGCTCGCGCACGGCATCCAACAAGGGCACGTGCACCGTCAGATCGTAGTGCAGTCGCAGGCAGCGCTGGCGACCCACAGCCTCGATGACAGCAGCACATCCAGCGGCCTCGCCAGCGACAATGCAGTCCTCGTCCGTGTGAATCACCGACAGGTAGACCCGAGCGTGCTGATCCACGAGGGCCTGGACTTCCGACACGGGGGCCAGCACCGTCCAAGTCTCCCAGGTCGCGGGACCCTCCCAGGCGGTCTTGAGCACGTTCAAGTCACCGCCGATCTCCTGGGTAAACAACCGGCCTGCGGTTGCATCCTGGATCATGGCGTCCATGTCGGTCCACGTGCCCGTGGCAAACAGGGAGTTGCTCTCCCCAGACGAGTAGCCAATCACCGCATCTGGCTTGAGGCCGAGCACCTTCTGGGTCAGCAAGCCATGCAGCTGGCACAGGGCCGAGGCCGACCACAGCTTCTGCAGGGCTGGGGTGTCCACATCTGTGGTCCATGGCGTGGCCAAGGCAAGGGCTGCCTCGGACGAGAGCTGCTGCAGGTCCTCTCCCAGACCTGGAAGTGCCTGAAGCAACTCCCGGCCCATGTCCGGGTAGGCCGAACCAGCCCCGGTAAAGACCAGGGCGATCTCTCCCTCCACCGGCTGCTCCCGGAAGTGGATGCCAGGGAGGGCAGGGGTGCGGCCCTCGATGTGGGCCCGGGCGAGGTTCTTCCTCTCGGCCAGTTGTTCTGCGCTGGCCGCCAGAATCACGAGGAGGCAGGGCCCTTCGCCGTTCTCTCGGCCGGCCTCCAACTCCGCAAGCAGCGCCTGCTTGTCGGCAGCAGCAAAGAGATGAAGGCGGGGCACAGAAAGAGCGGGGTTGGGAGCGTCATGGGCCTCCAGGGAAAAGCGGTAGCGCCCCCCCACATGGACCTCGCGTGTCTCGCTGTCCGACCCAATCCACGGTCGGCCATCTGGATCGGCACGGTGGCTGGCGCACAAGGCGGCAGCGCACAGATCTCGCAGGTCCCCCGCCGCCCAGCTCTGACCAAGCACCGGATCCAGATCGATCCCTGCGGATGCTTTCTCATCTGAGGGGCGCGCCTTCAAGAGCGCCACGACCCGGTCCCCATCCCGCTCGGCATCCGCAAGCCGCTTGAGCACCAGCACCACCGCAGCATCACCCGGGGCCCGGTTTTCGCCGGTGACCGATCGGACCGCCTGCGTGTGGACCTCCTGGCAGCTCACATCCACCGCCCCCACCAGGGCTGCATCCAGCTCGCCCCGCACCAGGGACCGCACGGCCAGGGCCAGTCCCGCCAGGCCCGAATCCTCCCCCGCGGAGACCGAATAGCTGGCCCCCCCCAGGTCAAACTGGCTGTTGAGGCGGTTGGCGGGAATGTTCGGCATCGTGCCGAGTACGCCGGTCGAGGTCAGGGTTGGAATGATCTTGTCTTCGGTGGTCGCCAGCCACGCGGCGTGCTGTTCGGGGGGCAGACCTGCATCCCGAAGTCGCTGGGCCTGGCGCCAGCGCAGCCCGTAGCGGCAGACCTCTACATCGGGCTCCATGCCCACGAAGACGCCCGTGCGCTCGCCGGGCAGAGTCTCTACCTGCTCCACAGCCTCCCGGGCGGCATTCAGCAGCAGGAGCTGCTGGGGGAGGGCGTCCTGCAAGTCCTTGGGGGGGAACCGATTTCCACGCAACTCCAGCGCGATGCTGTCCGTGCGGGCTGCAAGCCCCTGGTCTTCCTGGGGCACCACGAGGGACTCGCCTGCGAGAAGTGTGCGAACCAGTGACTCCCGATCCAGGGCATTCCCCACAACGGCCCCCACGCCGACGATCGCCAGGGTTTCCGGTGCCTCAGCGCTCGCCAAATCCTCCGCGGCGATGCTCTCGTGGTCCTCACTGACCAGCAGGTGGGCGTTGTTGCCCCCGAACCCAAAGGCGCTAACCGCTGCAATCCGCGGGCCGGCACATTCCCACGGCTCGCTCTTCTCCAGGGTGCGCAACGGGCTGCCTTCAAGGGCGGGGTTGGTCTCTTCCGCGTGCAGCGTTGGCGGCCGCTGGCCGTGGCGCATGGCCTCCAGCACCTTGATCAGCCCGGCGGTCCCCGCCGTGGTGATCCCGTGTCCCATGTTCGACTTGAGGGAGCCGATCGGCAGGTCGATGCAGTCGGCATAGGCCAAAGAGGTACTGCGGATTTCTGTAGCATCGCCTACGGAGGTCCCGGTGGCGTGGCACTCGAGGAGCGAAACCTCCTGGGGCCGAATGCCGGAGATGGCCAGAGCCTGCTCCTGGGCCCGGCGCTGTCCTTCCTCTGCGGGGGCCAGGAAGCCGCGTCCGCGGCCGTCATTGGAGAGGCCTATGCCTCGGATCACGCCGTGAATGGTGTCCCCATCTCGACGGGCATCGGCCAGGCGCTTGAGGGCCACAAATGCGGCGCCCTCGGCGGGCACGAGGCCATCCGCCTGGGCGTGGAAGGGGCGGCTGGTTCCGGTGCGGCTCATGGCACCCAGGGCCGTGAATCCCATGTGGATGAACAGGTCGTCGGCGCAGTTCACCCCCCCGGCGAGGGCCACGTCCACTTGCCCGTCTTGCAGCTGGTTGCAGGCCACCTTGATGGCGTAGAGGGAACTGGCACAAGCGGTGTCGAGGCACAGCACCAGTGGGCCCAGCCCGAGGGCCTTGCCCACCAGGTCGGCAGCACCGCCCGCCATGAAGCGGTTGCGTGCATCCGGGAGATCCTTGTCTCCCTGCCAGACCGCCTCGGCGTAGCGTGTCATTCCAGCGGAAGGAAATCCCAGGTTGCCGAACACGGCGCTCATCCGGCCCCGGTCGACGGTGCCTCGGCGATCGTCCCCGGCATCTCGCAGAGCCTCGCGCACACAGTGCAGAGCCCAGTGGTAGAGAGGGTCCAAACCGTCCAGGTCGCTCGCCGCTACAGCGAACCCCTCCGGGTCCCAGGCGCCCTCGAAGCCCTGCACGTACCCGCCGCGATCCGACCATGTGCGGTTGGCGGCGTCCTCGTCCGGGTGGCAGAGCACATCGCTTGGGTCGGTCCGCCAGCGGCCTTCCGGCACCTGGGAGATCAGGTCGCGTCCCTCGGACACAGCCGTCCACAAAGCCTCGGGGCTGTGGGCGCCGGGCAGAACGCAGGAGCGTCCTACAATTGCAATGGGCGAGAAGCGCATGGCTGGGCCCTACTTGGCTCCCTTCGGCGTGGGTCGCAGGATGAACTCCACGTCCTGGAGCTCGGCAAACAGGGCGCCGGACTCATCCTTGAAGTGCACATTGGCCCGCCCGCGGCTGCTGCCAGAGGGCTCGCACTGGGCGATGCATTGAATGGTTCCCTCGGGGGGGGCGCATGCGTGGACCACGGCCTTGCCAATGCTCATGGGCAGCGCAGCGCCTCCCATGTGGTCGCGGGCCCACAACAGGAGCATCTGCAGTCCACCGTCCAGCGCGGCGACATCCGTGTTCCAGGACTCCCAGCCCCAGCTGGCCATCTCCACGCCGTGGAGCGTTCCCGCAATGCCGGCATCCCCCACACCGTGGAGATCCTGGATGACCTGGAATTGGTCCGTGTGAAAGAGCACGTCTCCATAGATGGGAGCGCCGCCCCAGTCACCCAGGGAGGGTTCGACGAGCGGCTCGGTGCTCGCGGGAATGCGGTCCTCCACCATCTGGGCCTGAGCGCGGTAGTGCAGGGTGCCATCCGGGCTGCTCAACTCCAACGCCAGCAGGGCGCCATGGCCATTGCTCATCTGGGTACAGGACAACACAAATCGGTCTCCCTGGCCTTCAAAGTCTGGCAGCAGGATTCCCTTGAGGACGCTGTGATCATTGATGGATTGAACCTTCAGGTCCGGGCGGAAGGCGCGTGCAATGCGGCTGAACCACTCCAGGGCCAGGACCATGGGCACGACCACCTCGCCGTCGATGGCGTGGCCGGCCAGGTAGCTGTGGGTTTCCTGGTTGATCTTCACTTCCAGGGTGAGCTTGCGGGCATCGGCACCCACCACCAGCAGTGCCTCGGGGCGCGGCTCGCCCCCCAGGACCAGCTCTACCTGTTCGGCCTGGGCCCCGCAGAGTTCATCGGCCAGCATCTGTGCGCCGATGTCCAGGGGAATCATGGGTACGCCGAGCCGAGCGAAGTGTTCCTTCAACTGGGGGCTGACCATTCCGCCTTCCCAGGGACCCCAACCCAGGGACTTCACCAGTACATCGCCTCCGCGGGCGCGGGACTCGGCCCAGGCGACCTTGTTGAGGATCTCGTTGGACATTGCGTAGGTGGACTGGCCGTTGTTGCCGCACCGGGCGGACACGGAGCTGAACATGCAGATGACCTTCAGGGGGTCTTCCGAGAGGCTTCCCAGCAAGGTCCGGAGGCCCTCGACCTTGGTGTTGAAGATGCGGTCGAATTGTCCATCGGTCTGGTCCACGATCAAGCGGTCGGCCAGGACGCCTGCGCCGTGCACCAGTCCCTTGATGGGGCCCCAGTCGGAGCGGGTCTCGTCGAGCATGGCGGCCAGCGCCGTGGCATCGGTGACGTCCACCGAGCGATAGCGTGCGGTTCCACCAGCAGCGTGTACGGCATCCAGGGTGGCGCGGATCTCCCGGCTGCCAAGGACAGCCCGGACCTGTGCCGACAGATCTGCCGGTGTCAGCGATTGCCCCTCGCTCTTGGCTTGGGCAAGCAAGGCCCGCTTGAGCCCGACATCATCGTCGATGCCCGCGCAGCAGGCTGGTTCGTCCGCAAGTGCGCTGCGGCCCAGGAGCACAAAGCGGCTTCCACACTCGGCCGCCCATCGAATGACGCAGGCCGACGTGACGCCCCGGGCGCCTCCGGAGACCAGGATCACGTCGTCCTTGCCAACGGGGGAGGTGCCTTTTTGGACATCGCAGGAAACGGAGCGGGGGGCAAGGCGCTCTCCCGCGGCGGTCAGACCCACTTCGATCTCCCCTCCACCGAGCAGCAATTCATCGGCCAGGGCGGTTGCAAGCACTGCGTCCGTGCGCCCGCCTCGCTCCAAGTCGATGGCCTTCAAGGATGCGGTGGGCCACTCCTGGCTGGCGGTCTTGATCAGAGCGGGCAAGCCGCTCATCCAGGCGCGTTCGGGGGCGAAGTCCGTGGTGCCAAAGGCGCCGCCGGTGTCCTGCACCGTGACAAACAAGCCGCCATTGGCAGTCATGCTTGCAGCCATGTTGCGGGCCACCGAGTAGCCTTCGCGCTGGGTGGCGATGGCTGCATCGGCATCTGCGACAGCCCGGAGGCCTCCCAGGAAGATCACTGCGCTGGCATCGGCCCCCACCGTGTCCGTGGAACGGGCTGAGACGCCGCGGCTCTTCAACTCGGCCACCAGGGCGTCGGCGAGGCTGCCTCCGTCTGAGGTGACCAGCACCTCGGAAGTGCCCAGAAGTCCGGGCTGTGCAAGTCCCACGGCGGGTCTGGCCTCCATTTCCAGGGCGTACCGACCCAACTCGGCGACAGGAGTGGCAGCGGCGACTGTCTCGGTGGGGGCGTTGGGTTCCGCCGCACCGGGCGTGGGGGTCGGGGGTCCGCCGCCCAGCAGTCCCTGCATGTACTCGACGATCTGGCCGAGGGTCTTGAGGGTGCTCATGAGGGAGGCGTCCACATCGGGCATTCCCGGGGCCTGCTCCTGGACGGCTGCCAGGATTTCGACCCGCTTGATGGAGTCGATTCCCAGGTCTCCTTCCAGGTCCATTTCCAGCTCGAGCATCTCGGCGGGGTAGCCGGTCTTCTCCGAGACCACGGTAAGCATCAGGGCGTGCAGGTCGATGGCCGGCGCTGCAGGTGCAGAGGCGGGCGCTGCGGGTGCGGAAGTGTTTGCCGTAGCGGCTGCAGCCGGGGAGGAACCCAGCAGTCCCTGCATGTACTCGACGATCTGGCCGAGGGTCTTGAGGGTGCTCATGAGGGAGGCGTCCACATCGGGCATTCCCGGGGCCTGCTCCTGGACGGCTGCCAGGATTTCGACCCGCTTGATGGAGTCGATTCCCAGGTCTCCTTCCAGGTCCATTTCCAGCTCGAGCATCTCGGCGGGGTAGCCGGTCTTCTCCGAGACCACGGTAAGCATCAGGGCGTGCAGGTCGATGGCCGGCGCTGCGGTTACGGCGGCAACCGGGGCGGGGGCCGGTGTTGCTACCGGAGCGGCTGCCGGGGCCACGGGGGCCGGGGGCATCGCAACCGGTGCTGCCAGCGGGATGGGCTGTGCAGCCACAACGGGCGCCATGGGCACCGCTGCAACCGGAGCAGCAGCCACCTGGACGGCTGGAGCCACGAGCTGGGGAGCTGTACCAGGCTGGCCGGCGAGGCCCGCAAGCGCTGCAATCGAGGTCTCCATGGACCGCGCGTAGGCACCGTAGCTCTGGGCCATGGCCTGCTGGAGGGCGGTGTGCGCTGCGGTGTTCTGGCGCTGCGCCTCTTGCCACGCGGCCAGCCAGCCAGCGGGGAGGGGGGTGTTCGGGTGTGCGGACATGGGGGTCTCCACAGGTGGCAGTGCGGGAGTCAGCTGCCGAGGGGAAGCAGGGGAAGGGGAAGCAGTGGGAGCTGGGGTCGGGGCGGGTGCCGGCGTGGGCGCCGCCTGTACCACGGGTGCCAGGGTGGGCGCCGCCTGTACCGCAGGCTTCGCCGGGTTGGGTTTGGGCAGATTCGCGGCCCCACCCTCCGGTGGGTAGATCTTTCCGTGGTTGGCACCGCTCAACGACACAGCCAGCTTGGGCTGCTTGCGGGCCGAGATGTCTTCCGGCTCGGCGTAGCCATTCCACAGTCCGGAAAGGTCGAGGGTCACGCCGGCAGCAACCAGCTGGGACAGGCCGCGAATCAGCGACTCCACCCCATTGCGGCCCCGCCGATCCAGGGCGATGGCCTTGTGGTCTTGTCCCTCCAGCACCCGGCCAACCAGGCCGGTCAGTACTGCACCAGGGCCCACCTCGACAAAGGTGTGCGTTCCGCTCTTGGCCATGTTCTGGACCAGGTCCACGAAACGGACGGGGCGGCCGACCTGCTGGGCGAGGCGCGTGCGTCGCTCATCGGCGCTCCCTGCGTACGGTGCAGCCACCTCGCCGGACCAGACCGGCAGCTGTGCTTCATCGAAGGAGATATCGGCGAGAAAGGCGCCGAGGGGGGCGGAGCTCTCCGCGACGAGGGGGGAGTGAAAGGCCGTGCTCACCTGCAGGCGACGGTAGGTCAGGTTCTGGGCCTCCAACGCCTCCTCGGCAGCATCGATCCCCTCGCAGGTCCCGGAAATCACCACTTCCTTGGGGGAGTTGTGGTTGGCGACCACCACGTCGGAGCGACCCAGGTTCTTTAGAACCGCCTCCACCTGGTCGATGGGCGCCGACACCGCGCTCATGGAACCGGGCGTCTTGCTTGCAGAAGCCATGAGCTCGCCGCGCTTTCGGGCCACCTGCAGGAGCTCCTGCTCGGTCATGACCCCCGCTGCATGCAGCGCGGTCACCTCGCCAAAGCTGTGACCGGCCACGGCCGCGGGCTTGACGCCCAGGTCGTTCAATAGAGCCAGCAAAGAGAGGCTCGTGGTGCCGATGGCGGGTTGGGCCCACTCGGTGGCCCGCAGGGTGTCGCTGTCCGCGGTGCGCGCGTCCTCGTTGAACCGGGGAATAGGAAAGACCACGTGCTCCAGGCGCTTGTGGACATCGAGGGGCTGATCCGCCGCCCGGTCCCAGGGACCGCGGGCGCTGTCGAAGGCCATGGCGACTGCGCCCCCCATGCCCAGGTACTGGCTGCCCTGGCCCGGGAACAGGAAGGCGACGCCGCCTTCGTGCTGTCCGACTCCGTAGGCGCTGCCATCCGGGTGCTCAAAGGCTGCTTCAGGGGCCGCATCGATGGTGGCTGCCAGGCGCTCCAGCTTGTCCTTCAGCTCGCTTTCAGATCCGGCCACAACCCCAAGGCGAGCCCCGGCGTTGGGATCAAAGCGCTGGGCGCTCTCCCAGGCGATGCGTTGCAGCATTCCTGTCGGCAGGTCCTGGGCGGCCAACGCACGGGCCTCCTTGGCGAGGGCTGCGCCGTCGGAACCGGAAAGGGCCACCAACTCGAGGGACATGGTGCGCAGGCGAGGGGCCGGGGTGCCGGCTCCCGTGTACTCCTGCAGGGCGATGTGGAAATTGGAACCACCAAAGCCAAAGGAGCTGACGCTGGCCCGGCGAGGATGCTCGCTGTTGCGGATCCAGGGGCGCACCTCGGTGTTGATATGGAAGGCCGAGTTTTCCAGGTCCAGCTTGGGGTTGGGCTGCTCGACCTTGATGGTGGGGGGCAGCACCTTGTGGTGCAGGGCCATGACGGCCTTGAACAGGCCTGCAGCGCCTGCTGCTGCCTTGGTGTGGCCGATCTGGGACTTCACCGAGCCCAGCGCGCACCATTGCTTGTTCTCCTGGGCCTCCGCATCGAAGACGATGGACAGGCCACCGAACTCCGCGGCATCCCCGGCCGTCGTGCCGGTGCCGTGGGCCTCGACCATCTCGACGGTCTCGGGGCCGTAGCCCGCGATCTCATAGGCTCGGGTGATCGCCTTGGCCTGCCCTTCGGGAATGGGTGCATAAACGCTCTTGGAGCGGCCATCGGAGCTGGTGCCCACACCGGTGATCACCGCGTAGATCCGGTCTCCATCGCGCTCGGCATCGTCGAGGCGCTTGAGGGCCACCATGCCGATACCCTCGCCAAGCATTGTGCCGTCCGCCTGGTCCGAGAAGGGCCGGCAGTCTCCGCTGGCGCTCAGGGCCGGGGTCTTGCTGAAGCACATGAACATGAAGATGTCGTTCAACGTGTCGACGCCGCCGG
>CAZSZE010000055.1:0-9853 GCA_964610645.1 uncultured Enterobacterales bacterium
GGCGTATCCCCCCCCGGTTCTGTCGCACCCGGCGGCCAAAGCGGACCGAAGTCCCCCTTCGCAAGTTGCGAACACCCGGTTCAGTCCGCCTGGCGGACCGAAGTCCCTACTCGCACGCCGCGAACCCCTAGTTCAGTCCGCATAGCGGACCGAAGTCCCCCATCGCAAGTTGCGAACCCCCGGTTCGGTCCGCCCCTCCAGGCAGAACCAGGCCAAGCTGCCCTTCACCCTCACAGTCATCGGAGCGATGGGCGGTGTGGGCAACCCCCGGGTTGTCCAAGTGGCTGTGGGCAACCCCCCGGGTTGTCCAAGGGTGTGTGGGCAGGTGGTGGGCAACCCCCCGGGTTGTCCACGGCCTGTCCATGCAGCCGCCAGGCGCGGCACCGTCCATGGCTCGGGCGTCGGATGGGTGCCCGCCCAAGGTTCAGAATCTGGGTCTTGGCCCCTCTCCTGGGGTTGGGGGGGGGCGGCCACGGGGGGGCGGGGATTTGTGGTGGGGGCGGGCGGCCACGGGGGGCCGGGGATTGTAGGGGCGGGCCCCTGTGCCCGCCCGGGTTGGCACACCCACCGGGGTCAGTTGTAGGTGCCGAGGAAGAGGTAGACGGAGCCGTTGGAGTCGTCGATGTGGCCGACGAGGAAGTCGTCGTAGCCGTCGTTGTTGGTGTCGCCGGCGGTGGCGACGCCTTGTTGGTTGAGGCTTGAGGAGGTGAACCGGGCGTCGGAGTCGGCGATGGTGTATGCACCGGGGGTAGTGGGGCCGTAGAAGAGGCGGGGGGGCTCGTAGTTTGAACGGCTCGACACCAGCAGGTCCCCGACCCCATCGCCGTCCACGTCGACGGTGTCGGCGTCGAAGCCGACTTGGTCGTACGTGCTGTCTCCGACGATGGAGGTGCCCGTGGCGTCGATGGCGGTGGAGGCGGGCATGGTGGCCGCGCCGGGGAGGATGGCGACGATGGCGACGATGCCGACTCGGTTAATGGACCCCACGAATGGGTCGAAACCGGAGTGATCGTAGTAGGTACACACGAGATCCCCGTATCCATCGCCGGTGAGGTCTTGGAGGATGTCTACACGAGAGGTTTCGTCATTGCCACCCCACACCAGCGCATCGGCGCTGGTGCTAAGCCCGACGCCCTGGGCGCCGAGGTGAATGAAGGCGGTGCCATTGTACTGCCGCGCCAAGTCGCTGACACCGTCGCCGTTCAGGTCTCCGCTGCTGGTGGTGGCGGGGCCCGGGATGCCGATATACCCGTGGTGTCCGCTCGCGGAAAGGCTCACGCTTGACGCCACCAACCCCCCGGCGCCGCCGTATGACACGGCGCAGTTGGTGGTGTTTACCGAATAGGGGCAGAGGATGGCGTCGTCCGCTCCGTCCCCATCCACATCCCCGATGGACTCCCCGGCGCCATAGGCGTATTCGGTCACGCCGTAGCTTGAAGCGTCCAAGACCCCGAGCCCCGTGAGGCCGTCATCAATGACCCACAGGGTGCCGACCCCGAAGCTGGACACCATCAACTCCACCGCTCCGTCCCCGTCGAAGTCCCCCGCGGAAACGTGGGAGCCAGCTTGGCTGGCTGGCGCGTTCGGGCTGAAGATGAGATCCGCCGAAACATACCCGGAGAGGTCCAGCGAGCCACTCACAGGGCCCAAAAAGAGCACGGCAGCCCCAGCGTCCGTGTAGGCGGAATCGTAACCACTGGAGCCAAAGAGCAGGTCGTCGTATCCGTCGCTGTTGTAGTCGAAGCCGCCGATGAAGGCCCTTCCGAAACTGGAACCCGCCGCCCCCCCACTCGTCACCGCCACCGCCTCACTCCCACTCACATCCCCCATGATCCCGCAATTACCGAAGCCGACGTTGATCGCGATGTCGCCCTCGTTGCAGTCGCCCATCAACGTGGCGGTATACGGGCTCGCCATCGTACACGAACAAACCATGTCATCGATGCCGTACCCATCGCCATCCGCGTCGTGGAAGTAGTCCGTGCAGTTCTCGGCCCCGGCCTCGTCCGCCACCCCGTCGCAGTTCTCATCATCCGCCGTATCGCACGTCTCACTCGCAGCGGGGGAGATCCCAGCATCCCCATCATCGCAGTCCGTCGGCACCCGACTCGTGTAAGCCCCCTCCCCCTCGCACCGGCACAGGGTGTCGCTCGCCAACCCGTAGTTGTCGCCGTCGTCGTCGCGGTAGTAGTCGTGGCAGCTCACGGCGTTCAGGTCGTTGGCGTTGCCGTCGCAGTTGTCGTCATAAGCGGTCAGGCACGTCATCACCCGCGCCGGGGTACACGTTGTCCCTCCCATCGTCGCAGTCCGTGCCATCGTCGACGTACCCGCTCGGTTGATTGCACGCGGTCTGGGTCAACGTCCCGGATCCGAAGCCGTCGGTGTCCGCGTCCAAAGACCACGTGGTGGCATCGGACGAATCCGGGCCGTCGGCATCGCCTGAGCAGTCGTTGTCCACGCCGTCGAAGCAGACCTCCACCGCGCCGGGGTTGACGCTCGGGTCAGTGTCGTCGCACTCGTCGGGGGCCACCGCCACGTAGGCGCCGCTTCCGGTGCAAAGGCACTGGCGGTCCGCGGTCAGGCCGTAGCCGTCGCCGTCGTAGTCGTAGAAGAAGTTGGTGCAGCCCTGGGCGGCTTCGTCGTTGGTGGAGCCGGTGCAGTCATCGTCCACGGCGGTGGTGCAGTCTTCGAGTTGGGCGGGGTTCACGGCGGCCTGCGTGTCGTCGCAGTCCGTGGCGTCGGTCACCGGGTGGGCCGCGTCCGTGCCGCATTGGCAGATCGTGTCGGCGGCGTTGCCGAATCCGTCGCTGTCCGTGTCGGCGTACCAGTCGGTGCAGGAGGTGGCGCCGGCATCGTTCGTGTCGCCGTCGCAGTTGTCGTCGTAGAGGGTGAGGCAGGTCTCGGTGGCGCCTGGAAACACGTTGGCGCGGCCGTCCTCGCAGTCGGTGGCGTCGGCGACATAGGAGACGGGTTGGATGCAGCGGGGCAGGGGGTAGGCCGGGTCGCCGAAACCGTCGCCGTCTGCGTCGAGGTGCCAGGTGGGGGCGTCGACGGCGGTGTCCTCGTCCACGGATCCATCGCAGTTGTTGTCGATGCTGTCGTCGCAGAGCTCGTCGGCGTCGGGGTGGACGGCATCGCGGGTGTCGTCGCAGTCCCAGCGGCCGTCGGCGGGGACTGGCAGGGTGCCGGAGGGTTGGGTGCAGGCTTCCACGGCGTAGTCGGAGTCGGCGAATCCGTCGGCGTCGGCATCCGCGTAGAAGGTCAGGGTGACGCCCTCGTCGATGCGGCCGTCGCAGTCCTCGTCGGTGCCGCCGTCGCAGTATTCGATGGCGCCGGGGTAGACGTCGGAGCGGGTGTCATCGCAGTCGTCGTCGAGGGTGACATACGCGGGACCGGGGGCCACGCAGGTGGTCTGCTCGCTGGCGGCCCAGCCGTAGCCATCGCCATCGCCGTCGTAGTACCAGGCGGTGGGGTCGGCGGGGGAGTCGTCCACGAGGCCATTGCAGTCGTCGTCGATCTCGTTGCAGCGCTCCTCGCCATCCGGGTGGATCAGCGGGTCCTGGTCATCGCAGTCGTTGTCATCCTCGGTGAAGCCGTCGCCGTCGAAGTCGTGGCCGGGATTGTCGTGGAGTTTGTAGGTGCCGAGGTCCGGAACACAGGCGGACAGCGCGAGGAGGGCGGGAAAGAGCGCGGCCCAGCGCGGGGGGCGAATCACGGCATTCTGTGGGTGCAAATTGTCCCTTCGGCGGCCGCAAAAGGCCTGGGTCTGGGCATCACGCACCACGCAGTGGCCACTCTGCCACAGAGCGCGCCAGCGAGTGACCAAAACCCGGGGGGGATGCGGCATCTCCCGCCAATTCGGTCGGATCCAAGGGCAAAGTCCGACCAAAACCGAGGGACATAGGCTATCTCTCTCCAATTCGGTCGGATCCAGGGGCAAAATCCGACCAAAACCGAGGGACATAGGCTATCTCTCCCCAATTCGGTCGGATCCAGGGGCGAAATCCGATCAAGACCAGCGGGGGCCGGGATAGGCCCAACCCATGGCAACCGGCTGGAAGGGAATCGCGAAGGCAATCGAGGAACGCCTGGACACGGAGTTGGTGCCGGCGGTGTACGCCACGCTGTCGGTGCCCACAGAGCAGATTCAACGGGAGTTGGAGCAAGGCGGGCACCTGGGGGATCGACCCACTCCCGCGGATCGGGACCGGGCAGCGGATGCGTTGATTGCGGGAGCAGCCCGCACGGCCACGGCCCTGGGCGCGGTGGGAGGCCTCGGGGGGGCTGCAGCGCTGGCCCCAGAAATCCTGGGGCAGCTCATTGGGAGTCTTCGCCTGGCCCAGCGCCTGGCGGTGGTCTATGGATTCGACCCGCACGCGGAAGACGGTGCCCAGCTGTTGTGGCGTGCCATGGCGGCGGCCCACGGGGTGAAGATGCCGGCGGCCGGGCGCATGGACGTCAGCCTCGGGGAGCTGAAACAGGTGCTGGGCAAGCGGCCCACGGAGCCCTCCTATGCAGCCACCTGGATGTTGCAGCAGATTCTCCGGCGGACCACCCGCACCATTGCGAGACGCACCAGCCGCTGGATTCCGGGGGTGGGAATGGGGGTTTCGGCCCTCGCTGCCAGGAAGCGCATGGCGGGCCAGGGCGCCCGCATGCAGGCCGTCTATCGGGGGGCCTTTGAAGGGGACCCGGATCCGGGGGAGGACATCGAAGAAGCCTGGGTGGTCTAGCGCCCCTGCATGCGCTACAGCCTCCCAGGCATGGAGTTGCCATGATTCGCGAGTTGTTCCGGTTCTCGCCGCTCCCGGTGGGAATGGAAGCCCCTGCCCTGTCCCTGACCGCGGACGAGGGCACCTGGATCAAGCTGCGGGACCTCGCCGATCGCCAGAACGTGGTGCTGCTGTTTCTGCGTTGCGTGGCCAAGGAAGAAACCCAGGAGAAGCTGGTGGCGTTGAGCGCCCTGGTGGATCCCCTGGCGGAGCTGGACACGCGCATTTTCGGCATCAACGCGAGCCGACCGGAACAGCTGCGGACCCAGCGGGAGAAGATGGATCTGGAGTTCCCCTTTCTCTACGATCCTCTCGCCTTCACCGCCCGGGCCTTCGGCGCTGCCGGGCGGGTTTCACCTGTTTGCAAGACCGTGGCCTTTCTCGTGGGAAAGGACCAGCAGATCGCCTTTGTCCGGGAGGGCGTTCCCAGCCCCGACGACCTGCTGGCGGCTGTACGAACCCTGGAAGGAGGGGGCGAGGTGGCCGAGGCGGAAGCCCCCGCTGCTGCACCCACCGACGAGCCGGTTCGCACCAAGGCACCTGGAGAGGCCCAGGAATCGGTCACGGACATCGAATCTCCCCAGGCGGTCGAGATGCTTGCGGAAGAAGACTCGCTCTATGTCCTGGTGGATGTCCGAACCAGGTCCGAGTACGACGCCGACCACTCCCCCCGCGCTATCCACATCCCCGTGGATGAAATCACCCACCGCTACCATGAACTCGGACAAACGGATCACCTGATCTTCGTCTGCCAGGCCGGCGGACGATCCGCCGCTGCTGGGGAGTTCATGACGTCCATCGGCTCTCGCGAGATCTACAGCGTGACCGGCGGCATGAGCAGCTGGGAAGGCGACCGCCTGCAGACGCCCCATACGTAGAGGCCCCTTGATGTTCCCCACCCTTCCCCTCATGGCCGAACCCTCCATCCTGGCCCTGCTGCTCGATGCGGACATCGTGGTCCAGTTCGTGCTGGTCTCCCTGTTGGCGATGAGCGTCTGGTGCTGGGTCATCATCCTGGCCAAGCAAAAGAGCATCGGCCTGGCCACCCAGCAATCCGCTGCCTTCCTCGAGCTCTTTTGGAACAGCCGCCGCCTGGATCAGATCTACGAGCGGGCGGGCGAATACCCCGATGCCCCCGTCGCCGAGGTGTTCAAGGCCGGGTACGTCGAGTTGAACAAGCTCTCGGGCGACTCGGGGAGCATCGCCGATGACCTGGGGGCCACGGAAAATGTGGCCCGTTCTCTTCGACGGGCCTCGCGGGTAGAGCTGATGCAGTTGGAGCGCCGCATTCCCTTCCTCGCCACCACAGGCTCCACCGCCCCCTTCATCGGCCTCCTCGGCACCGTGTGGGGCATCCTCCGGGCCTTCCAGAAGATCGGCATCACCGGCCAGGCCAGCATGCAGACCGTGGGGCCGGACATCGCCCACGCACTCATCGCCACCGCGGTGGGCCTGGCGGCTGCGATTCCGGCGGTCATGGCCTACAACTACTTCGTGAACCGGTTGCGGATTCTGTCGTCGGAAATGGACAACTTCTCCAACGACTTCCTCAACATCGTCAAACGCCACTTTCGGGCGGGTTGATGGCAGTCATTGGTCCAGGCGAACCCGGCGGCATGATGGCCGAGATCAACGTGACGCCGTTTGTGGATGTCATGTTGGTTCTGCTGGTGATTTTCATGGTGACGGCGCCGCTGATGGTGACCGGCATGCAGGTGGAGCTGCCCCAGGCGGAAGCGCCCGCGCTGGAGTCGACGGAACAGCAGATGGTGCTGACCGTGAGCGCGGAAGGGCTGTACTACATCAACGAGACCGAGATCAAGATCGAGGCCCTGGAGGAGAAACTCACCGCCATTGCCAACGCGAACCCGCGCCAGGAGGTGTTCGTCAAGGCCGATGGGTCGGTTCCCTATGAAAAGGTGGCCCAGCTCATCGCTGCCGCGCGGGGGGCCGGCATTCCCCGGGTGGGACTCGTGACGCAGCCTGCGGCGGGGAGTCCATGAAGTCCGCCCTGGCCCCTCCTCCTTTTCGACCGGGACGGGCACTCCCCCTGTCCCTGTGCATTCACGTGGGGATGCTCGTCGTATTGGCGCTATTCGGGAGCCGCGGGCCGCGGGCCGAGACCCTCATTCGCCCGGACGAGGTCATGCAGGTGTCGCTGGTGTCCCTTCCCAAGCAGACCACGCGCCTGCCCCAGAAGGTGATGCAGCGGGCGGATCCCCCTCCCTCCCAACCTGCGGAACCCGTACCGGCTCCCCCGGATGCAGCTCCCGCCTCGGAAATGGCCCTTGAGAAGGAGCAGCCCAAGGAGCCGGCGGTGGAAAAGCCGGATCGGAGTGCGGCGCGAGACAAGCTCCTGCGGGAAATGCGACGAAAGCAGGCTCTGGAGAGCCTGGCCGCTGAGGGACCCCGGGACCAGCCGCTGACCGACCCGGACGGGGAGGATGGACCTCCGGGAAGCACGCGAGGTGTCGCGGGAGATCCTCGCCTGGCCGCCTTCCAGGAGCAGGTGCGCCAGGCGGCCATGGCCCACTTCAGCGCGTTGCAGACCGAGGCGCTCACGGCCGTGATCCAGGTGACCATCGATGCCCGGGGGAACATCCTCAACTCCGGGCTGGCCCAGAGCAGTGGCGACCCGTCGTTTGATGCAGCGGCCCGAACCGCTGTCCGCCGCACCGGTCGGGTGCCCGCACCGCCCGAAGAGTTGATGCCGGGGCCCACCGCCACCTTCTTCATTCGCCTCTCCAACTCGGACTGATTGCATGTCGCGACTGTTCCTTCTGCTGTTGTGTGTTGGGGTGGTGTCGCCCTCCGTGGCGGCGCGGGAGAAGACCCCCACAATCGAGGGGATGGTGGTGGACGTGAACAAGCCCGGGGGCCGCAACCTGCCCCTGGCGCTGCCCAATCCCCGGGGTCCCGCGGACGTGTCTGCGGAAATCCGCGCGGTGATCCAACGAGACCTGGAGATCTCCGGGTACTTCCGGTTGCTGGACCCTGCGGCATACATCGAGGGGCCCAACGCCGGGGTCAAGCCCGGGCAGTTCAAGTACACCGACTGGGATGTACCGGGGGCCACAGCCCTGGTGAAGACCCTGGTGCAGGAGGAGGGGGACAAGATCTCCGCGGAGGTCTGGGTCTACGACGTGCCGGGCCGCAAGAAGCTGGGGGCAAAGAGGCTCACGGCGCGGGCGGACCAGGCGCGGCTCCTGGGACACTGGATGTCCAACGAGGTGCTTCGCTACGTGACCGGCGAGCCGGGGATTTTCAATACGCGCTTCGCCTGTGTCACCAAGGCCGGGGGCAACAAGGAAATCGCCCTGGTGGACATCGACGGCGTGAAGGTCCGCCCGATTACGCACAACGGATCCATCAACCTCCAGCCGGCCTGGGCGCCGAACGGGCGGCAGCTGGCCTACACCAGCTATCGCAGCGGCAACCCGGACCTGTACATCTTCGATTTGGCTGCTGGCAGGAGCATCCGGCGCTCCGCCCGGCCGGGAATCAATGTGGGCGCGGCCTTTTCCCCCTCGGGGAAACACCTGGCTCTGACCCTCTCCAATGGGGGAAATTCGGATCTCTGGGTACTGGACCCCACCTCCGGACAGAAGACCAGCCGCCTGACCCGGGCGCCGGGGATTGACGTGTCGCCCTCCTACTCTCCTGATGGCACGCAGGTGGCGTTTGCCTCCGAGCGCTCCGGGGGCGTGCAGATCTACGTGATGCCCACCGGAGGCGGCCCGGCGAAGCGGATCACCTTCCAGGGCCACCACAACACGGATCCCGCCTGGTCGCCCAAGGGGGATCGCATCGCCTTTGTGAGCCGGGACAAGGACTTTGATGTCTTCACCACCCGACCCGACGGCAGCGGCACCGTGCGCCTGACCCAGTACCAGGGGGACAACGAGGATCCGACCTGGTCGCCGGACGGGCGGTACGTCGCCTTTTCCTCCACCCGCAGCGGCAGCCCCCACATCTGGGTCTCCACCGCTGATGGAGTGCACCAGGTCCAGATCACGAGAGGGACGGGCACCTTCACCAACCCGGCCTGGTCCCCGGCCCTGGACTGGTGAGAACCGCAGCGATCGACCTGGGAAGCAACTCGGTGCTGCTCCTGGTGCAGGAGGCCGATGGGACAGTGGTGCACGACGAGGCCCGGGTGATCGGCTTTGGGCGCGGTCTCGGAGACGGGGGCACCCTGGAACCGGGCCGGGTGGTGATGGCCCTGGAGGCGCTGGGGGAGTACGCCGCCACGGCGGAGTCCCTGGGGGTGCCGCCCGAGGCGGTGCGGCTGGGGGCCACCTCTGCGGCGCGGCGTGCGCAGGACATCGATGTCTTCGCCCGGGCCCTGGAGGCCCAGTGCGGGCTGCTTCTCACGGTGATTTCCGGAGAGTGGGAAGCGCGGCTTTCGTGGCTGGGGGCGACTTCCTCAATGGAGCCGGGGGGGGACCTGCTGGGCCTCATTGACCTGGGGGGCGGCTCGACGGAGGTGATCACCGGGATGGCTTCGGGGATCAGCACCCGGGTGAGCCTGGAGGTGGGGTCGGTCCGGTTGACGGAGGGGTACCTGGGGACCGGCATTGTGGACCCCCAGGATGTGCGGCCCATGGAGGAACACGTTGCCCGGGTTGTCGGGGACGATGTGGAAGGCGAGCCTGGGCTTGCTTTGGCTGTGGCGGGAACCGCGACAACCCTGGCAGCGATGGACCTGGGGCTGTGGGTCTGGGACCCGGACCGGGTGCACGGGCACGTGCTGCATCGGAAGAACTTGCTCCACCTGCGCAACCAGCTCCTGGCTGCGGACTCCGGGCAGCGCCGGGACCTGGTGAAGGTGTCCCCGGAGCGGGCCGACTACCTGGCGGCCGGGGCCACGGTCATCGATGCGGTGCTCGATGCGTGGGGGTTGGAAGCCTGCACCGTGTCGATTCGCGGTCTGCGTCACGGGATTCTGATGGTGCCGGAGTGGCCGCCGGGCGCGCCCCGAAAGTGACCGGAAGGTGGGGGGGATAGGCTATCCCTCCCCGTTTTGGTCACTCTGGGCGCCGGAAAGTGACCGAATTGGGGGGGAGATAGGCTATCTCTCG
>CAZSZE010000055.1:9953-17677 GCA_964610645.1 uncultured Enterobacterales bacterium
CTCGGCGTTTTGGTCACTCTGGGAGAGCGATCAGAGGGCCCCGAGGCTGAAGTGGAGGCGCCAGGGGTCCTCTCCTCTCTCCTCTGGCCAGGCGGCGGCGAAGTACTGGGGGTTTACGCCGACATCCACCTGCATCGGGCCTACGGGGGTGCGAATCCGGAGGCCCGCACCGACGCCGTACCGAAGCAGTGGCTCGGGGTCGACCACTGCCGAGGTGGCCAGGACGGTGGGGTCCACGAAGAACACGTTTCCCGCATCCACAAAGCCCACCAGGGACGTGGTGTCCGTGCGAGACAGGCCCATCACCTTCAGCGGCACCCACAGCTCTGCCGAGGTGTGCAACATGGCATCCCCCCCGGTGGGTACCCAGCGGTCCGTGGCGTCCCTCGCAGCCTCCTCGACCAGGGGCTCGAGGGCTTCGGGCCAGTCGATGTCACTCAGGGCCACCCGGTTCTTGGGGCCCACGGAGTCCAGGGCATAGCCCCGCAACGTGCTGGCACCCCCGATGCGAAAGCGCTCCTCCAAAGGCAGCGTGGCTGTTCGGCCCTCCGCCCAGCCAAGGCCCGCTCCACCCCCCAACTGCAGGCCGATCGGCCCCAGGGGCACAATGGCCCGCCCCTGTCCCAGGAGGCGCACGGTGCGGTCCCCGGCCACAAGGTTGGTCCCATCCACCTGGATTGAGGTCAACACCCCCCGGGTCGGGTTGAGTCGATCGTCGCGACGATCAAGGAAGGCTGAGAAACTGGGGCCCTTGTGAAGCCTCGGCCCCATGGGCAACGCCAGGTCCTCGGTGGGGTCGGCTCCCTCCAACCAGGGATCGCCCCCCACCAGGGAACCCGCCGCCACATCCTGCAGCCAGCGCTGCTGCACCTGGTACGTGGCCACCACCCGAATGCGCTCCGCCTCCCCCAGTTGGACCCCCAACCCCACCCCGGTGCGCTCCAACCGAAAGGTGGGCTCCTGCTGCCGCTCCCGGGCCAGCACATCCACAAAGACCAGGCTGGCCCCAGGCAGAACCCGGGGGGCCTCGTACCTCCCCGCCGCTCGCCACTCCAGCGCCGTCGTATCCAGCCGCCAGTCGTCCCCCTCGTAGCCAATTCCCACCTCTCCCAAGGCGGAGATGCGGTGCCCTCGCCCCAACAGGTTGCGCCGCGTGGCCCGCGAAAACACTCGGACTCCCGTGTCCGTGGCAACCCCACCACCCGCCTCCAGGGAGGTCGTTGGCTTTTCCCGCACCTCGATGACCAGGTCCCGCACCGTGGCATCGTCTCCCTCCAGGCGCACATCCACCACCCGGAAGAGATCCAGGGAATAGAGCTGCTGGCGGGTCCTGGCCAAGGCGGAGGGCGTGATGGGGGCCCCGGTCTCCAGCGCCACCTGCTGGGCGATGATGCTCCTCCGGGTTCGGCGGTTTCCTCGGATGATCACATTGCGAAGATGGGACTGGGCGCCGGGCACCACAGCCATGCGCAAGCTCGCGCTGTGGCCGTCCCGGGACACCTGCAGATTGGCTGTCGTGTCCGCCCGCAGGTACCCAAGCTCCCGGTGGGTTTCCGTGACCCGGCGGGCCAGGTCCTGTACTGCAGACGGGTTCAGGGCCTCGCCTTCCAGCGCTTGTGCTGCCAACTGAAAGCCGGCCTCCAGGTCGGGAACGACACCCACCAACTCGATGGACTCCAACACGGTGCGCACCCCTTCAGTTACCTCCACCCGCAGGGCCAACCGCACCCGATCCGCTTCCCGCTGCAGCTCCTCCACATCGGACCGGACGCGCACGTCCAGATGGCCCTGGGCCCGGTACAGGTCCTCGAGGGCTGCCGTGCCCTGGTCCAACTCCTCCTCGGTCAGGAAGCCCTGGGCCAACACGTCACTGGACTCCCGCAGCGCACTGACCAGGAATCCGGGGTCAAACAAGGCAGTCCCCTCCACCCGAATGCCGTCCCGAGCCAGTCGATGGACCGGCCCCAACGCACCTTCCACGAGCACCCTTCGGACGCTCGCGGTTTCCTCCAGGCGCAAGGTCACCTGCGCCTCTCGGTGCCCCTCTCTCTGAAAGGCCGCTTCCAACTCTCGGCGGGCCACTTCCAGCTCGGTCTCCCCGAGGCGCCCGGTGAGCCGAGGCGCAAGAAGCGCCTCCACCCTTGCCTGGCGGGGCATGTCCTCCCCGCGAACCTCCACCTGCAACCGGAGACCCGGCTGCACCAGAAAGGACAGCAGGTCCCCTTGTCCGGAGCGAAAGGGAGGCGACAACACCGGGGTGACCTTGGCGTCTGGCCACCCCCGCGCGTGCATCCGCGCCTCCAATCTCTCCCGGGTCCGGTCCACCTCCTCCAGGGTGTACCTTCCACCGGACCGAAGCCCATTGCGCAATCCCAACCAGCCCATTCTCCGAGCCGACAAAGCATCCGTTCCCTGGTACCGAAGCTCCCCAAGCACCAGGGGTTTGCCCTCCCGGACCTCAATCACCAGGTCCAGGGCCCCTTCCCCATGATCCACCACGGAAATGTCCAGGGAGACCTCGGCGTACCCCCGCATGGCATAGGCGGCGACCAGGCGCCACCGCAAGGGTTCCAGGTCCTCCTCCGGCACAAAGCGGCTTCCCCGATCCACCCCGGCCTCGGCCCGCAGCTCCGCATCCCGCATGGCCCGGTTGCCCCGCACCACCACCCGGCGCAGGGTCGTGGCCGGGTAGACCCGGTAGGTGAGCAGCACCCCCACCCCATCGGTCTCATCAAACATTGCCCAAGGCTCCACGTGGGCTTCCACCGCCTCAAACAGGCCCAGGCTGTAGAGCAGCGCCAGGTCCGCGCGAATCGCTCGTGGGTCGTAGGGCTCCCCCTGTGCCGCCTTGAGAAGAGGCTGCAGGTTTTCCTGGGGAAGCCCCCCCTCCGGCGCCTCCAACCCGACCTGCACCAAGGACTGCCCCTGGTACCAGGGGGCAGGAGCAGACTCCGGGACGGGCTCCGCCATCGCCGGAGTTCCCAGGCCGAAAACCAGCAACAGGCAGAACATCAGTCGTAGTCCCATCGCAGCTTGAAATCCGCCCCATAGGCCCCACCGAGGCTCATTCCGTGGTCCTCTTCCAGGCCGGAGCGGTAGAAGGTCATGTAGAAGTTCTGGGTGAGCTGCTTCTCCACACCGAGGTAGGTGTCCGCCGGGCGATTGGGATTGAATTCCCCGATGACATCAAACTCGTAGGGAGCACCCACCCGTTTTTCCACCACAATGCGCGGTTCCGAGCTCACGAGTGTGCCTCGCTCGGTCACCCCGGTCACCACCTGGACGCGGTCCACCAGCCCTCCCGAGCCCTGCTGGACCCTCTGCTCCAGCCCGACCCCGTGCAACACCAGGTCCGCCCCCTCCACCAACAACGCCGTGTTGATGCCCCCAAAGCGCTCCAGCTCCTCCCGGGTCATGCCAAACACCAGCAGGGCGTTGATGTCGGCTTGCGCCAGGGAGGGTTCCGAACTGGAGATTGTGGTCCAGCCTGAAAACGGTCCCGCCACCTGGGTCTGGATCCGGTACGTCTCCTCCCGGGAGCGGACATCCGCCTGCAACAGGAAATCCAGCTCCGGGTCGAATGTCCACGGCTCCACGTAATGGAGCTCCGCCCGCAAGACCTCGAAGTCCTGCCCCTGCAGGGTGAAACGCCCACCCGGGTTCATGCGAACCCACCCCAACAGCCCCGGACGTGACGTGTCCCCCACGAAACGCAGCTCCGCATCACAGGTGCCATCCGCCACGTTGTTGGACACCCGCACCGTGTCGTCCGCATGGACACGCATGTCGAAAGAGAAGATCCCCTGGCCCTCGTCCACGTCCTCCAGGTCTACAAGGCGCTTCTCCCGAAGGTCGATGACCCATTCCTCCCACTGGATGGTCTCGGCGAAGAGAATGTCTTCCAGTTCGATGTCTCCGGAGAGGAGCAGCGAATCCACCGGCCCATCAAACGAAAGGGCAGCATCTCCGTGCATGGGGGGAAGGAACTCCAGGTACCGAATGGTTCCATTCGCAAGGGTCGCCTGGAGATCGAAATGGGTCGGACTCCACTCCCGGGCCTCAATGCGCCCTCCCCCCTTGAAGGTCCCGCCCCCCAGGCGCCCACGGATCTTCTCCAGGCGATACCCATTCGGGCCCCCTTCCAGCACCCCGGCCACGGACTCGAAGACATGGGGAAACCAGGGGGTCTCCAGGAAGACCTCCTCGGTGCGCAGCGCCACGAGCGGCGCCGCATCGTCCCTGGGACCCTGGTACAGAAAATCCAGGCGCCCCTGCCCCTCGGCCCGACTCACATGACCTGTCAGGGCCTCCATCCACTCCAGGTCCAGCTCCCCTCCACCGCGCAGGTTCACCTGCCGGGGGCTCATGGTGCCACCCAAGGTGAGGTCCGTTCGACCCCCCACCAGTCGAATCCCCTCCAGGGTGATCTGCCCATTGCGCCACACAAGCGACCAGGGCCCCCGGTTCTCCAACGCGTGGGTCCGCCACGATGCGGTGACCCGGTCCACCTGGGCCTTCGCTGTGTGCTCCTCCCCCCCAAAGGCACCCTCCAGGACAAAGGACCCGTCCAGCTCCCCCCGCACCGGACTGCCATCCGCCGCCCGGGCATACAACAGGTGCCACGGCACCCGCATCATCTCCCCCTGGATGTCATAGGCCCAGCGGCTGCCCAAGCCCACGTTTCCCGAAAAGGAACCGGAGTCTCCGAGAAAGCTGCCCCGAAAGTCCATGCGTCCCTCCGCCGAAACAAAACGGACCTGGCTGGAACCGGCGGGTTCTCCAAAGAGTCGGGTGCCCTGCAACGCGATTCGCCCGGCGGGTTCCGGCGCAAAAAGCGTGCCCCCCACCTGGGCATTCATCATCAAGGAGCCCGTCAACGGTCCTTGAAGCCGCCGGGTGTGGTCCAGGCGCTCCACTGCAAACCCGTCGCCCAGCACCTCCAGGTGCAGTCCGTAGCCCCGGCCGATCTGGCCCCGCGCAAAGAGGCTTTCAGCGCCCCCGTGACGTTGGAGCAGGAACTCCTCGATGTGCATGATCCCGTCGACCATGTGGGCCCGGGCCCGGCCTTCGGAGAAGGTCTCCCCGAAAAGGTCCGCATCCCGGATTTCCAGTCGGGCCTCCCCGTTCAAGTGCAGCGGCTCCCCCTCCAGGGCCACCGTGCCATCCACAGTGCCCTCCAGCCCAGGAATGTCCAGAAAGATCCCCGAAAGGTCTGACACCCGCGCATCCTCCACCAGGATGTCCATTTCCAGGGTCAGGGGTTCTTGAATGTGGACGGCGATGTTGCCCTGCACGAGGGTCTCCCCCAGACTGGCCCGAAAGCGCTGGAACTCCAGGTCCCGCAAGTGGGTCGCCACCAGCTCCGCCCGGGCCCGATCCGCCCAGCGAATCCCCAGCAACCCGAAGTTCCGCATGTCAAAGTTGGCCCGGGCCTGCAGGGACCTGTAGGGGCCAAAGACGCGAGCCTTCACCCGGCCCCGCCCCTCCGGCTTCAGGTTGGCAAACGGGCGAAGAAGCGCCAGGTCCGCGGTGTCCAGGTCCAATTTCAGGTCAAGGGTGGCTCCCTTGCCCCAACCGACATGCGCTTTGGCCGTTCCACCTAGATTCCGGGCCAGCAAGCGGTCGATTTCCAGGTCGAGACCCGCAGAGGTGAGGGACATGTGCCCCCGCACCGAAGCCCAGGGGACCTCCAACAGGACCCCTGGGTCCTCCAGCCGCAAAGGCCGGGCCCCCACAACAATGTCCTGGCCCGCCAGCTCCAGGTCTCCCTGAAGAGACAACGGACGCAAGGTCCCGGCCAGGTGCGCCTCCACATCACAGGAGAACTCCACCCGGGCATTCGGGCTGCCGGTTGTGCGCTCCCAGTGCTCGGTGAACTGTTGGTTCTCAGCCTGGATCGATGCCTCCCGCACGGTCCCATCCCACCCAAGAACGCCATCCACCACCACCCCGGGAGCAGGCCAATCCCCGGTCAGCCCTTCCACCACGAGCGCATCGGAGGTGGCATGGAACGCCGCGATGATCTCTCCCAGCGCCGTCCTCTTTCCCTCCTTGCCCACCAACACCGGTCGCCCCAGGACGGCACCGTCCACCACAGGGTCCTCGGGGGTTCCCGACAGGGAGAGATCCAGGAAGACGGAGCCCTCAACGCCCTCCACAGCCGGGGCGATCTCCGAAACAACACCCAGGTCGACAAACACCTGGAGGTCCCCTCCCAGTGCACTGTCAGCAACAGCATAGGAGAAGCTTCCGCCGAGCGCGGCAACGTCAAACGCCAGGTCAATGTCCTCCAGGTGCACTCCCTCGGCACCAATGGAAGCGGAGAGCACACGCACGTCCTCGGCGACCTGGTGGAATTCACCGGCCCGCACCTCCAGGGAGTCGAGCAGAAGGTTGGAACCGGCCTCTCCCATATCCGGCAGGATTTCCAGGCCCTCCAGTGCCACCATCGCCCGGGTGCCATCGGAGTTTGCCACCTCCACGCGAAGGGCCCCGTTCCGGACAACGAGCTGCCTCCACGCCAGCGCCTCCATCGGTTCGCCCGTGGCGTACCACTCCAGGCCCGGAAGGTCCGCAAGCTTGCCGTCCCGCACGCGCAGGTGGACCCGGGGGGCAGTCAACTCCAGGACATCCAGGTCCAGATCCAGGCCTCCAACAGCCCGCACCCGGTCTGCCTGGAGGATGATTTCTCCATCCTTGAAGATGCGCACCCCTCCCAGGCGCACCTGGGGAGGAAACAGGCCCAGGCGTGCTGAAATCACCTTGGTCTCAGCGCCAATGGCCGCCTCGATCTGCTGGGCTGCGGCCGTTGCCAGCCATCCCCGAAAGGTCGCGGTCTGCATGACCCAATGGGCCACCCAGAGCGCCACGACCGCACCCAGAGCCCTCTTCGCAACGGGCTTCACCCAGGCAGGTGGTCTCGACACCAGAATGCCTCCGTCGCAAGCCCCGCCCGGGGATGGATAACAGGGACCGGGGCCCGTTGATTCCAATGCGGAATCGGCTTGTCAACCATGGCGAGAAAAGTGGAGCGGGCGACGGGACTCGAACCCGCGACATCGAGCTTGGGAAGCTCGCACTCTACCAACTGAGTTACGCCCGCGAGCCGCATCCGATATCACATGCATCGCTTGTTGCGGCAACCTGCGACTGGCGCCCTATCCTCCCATCAATTTCTTGATGGCCTGGATCCGCGTCGAGACCTCGGCAGCGCGGTGGCTTGGGAACAGGTCTTCCAACTCCCGAAGGTGCCGCAAGGCCGCCCGGTGTTTGCCCTGGCGAGCCGTCAGATCCGCCAACTCGTACAGGACATCTGGATGGCCGGCGTCCGCATCATCCGCATCGTCGAGGGCGTTGCGCAGATGGGACATGGCAGCCCCCACGTCGCCTTCCTCCCGAAGGCACCGTGCTGTCAGGGCGGCTGCAGCCAACCCAGGCACGCCTTCCAGCTTTGCCCGGGCATCCGCCACCAAACCCAGGGACAGGAGCCCTTGTGCTTCTTCCAGAGCCTCCCCGCCTTCGCCCTCGGCTGGACCTCCATCGGCGTCGTCCCCACCAAAGTCATCTGGATCCACATCTGCCACCGCCCCGTCTCCCTCGAACAGGGAACCCAACAACCCGGCATCGTCCTTGGCAAAGGCATCCTGGGAGCCCAGGTCCAGCTGCTTGAGAAGATCGTCCACGTCCGTGTCATCCTCCTCTTCGGGAGCGTCCGCTGCCTCCTC
>CAZSZE010000055.1:17777-28952 GCA_964610645.1 uncultured Enterobacterales bacterium
TCCTCCTCTTCGGGAGCGTCCGCTGCCTCCTCGGGGGCCTCCTGTGGGGCATCATCCGGTTCGTCCACCGCTGGCTCGCCTGTGGCCCCTTCCAGCCAGGCTGAAAGATCCCGCCCCTCCAGGGCAGCAATTCGTCTCTCGATCGTGTCCCGGTCCGCACCGCTTACCCCCTCCAGGAGCGTGCGAGCCAGCTCCGCGGACTCCTCCGTTCTGCCAAGCGCAGCCAACAACTCGGCCCGGGCTGCCACAAGCCCTGGTGGGTCCGCAGGTGCCTCTTCTTCCACTTCCGGGGAGCCATCCAATTCATCCAGCGCCATCTGAGCCAGACCATAGGCCAAGAGCACCTCGGCCCGCACCATCTTGCGGGCCATGTCCTCGTCGGCCGGAGCCAGGGCATCCAGTGCCGTCAGGCGAAAACCCGCAATCTCCTCCACCAGCCTGGCCTGCTCCGCCTGGGCAGCAAGATCCGAGTCGGCCTCCCCCGCTGCCGCAGCGCGAGAAAGGGCACTGGCCCGTCCCTTGTAATCACCGGTCTCGTGGAGAATCTCCGCCAACGCCACCAGCACGGGCCGGGCCTTGGACGGGTCCTCTCCCATTTCAAAAGCACGGCCCAACAGGTCCAGGGTCCGCGGATGCTTGGGGTCATTCTGGTAGGCAAGCTGCAGGTGTTTCAGCGCACTCGGCGCATCGTCACTTGCCAGGCAGGCATCTGCAGCATCCTGGAGCAGGTCTGGCTCCTCGGGCCGAAGAACAAGGGCCTGGGAGGCCATGCGTCCCACCTCGTCCATTCGCCCGCGTCGGCGCATCTCTCCAATCACGTCCACGAAAGCGTCGTAGGCCTCGTCCTTTCGACGGGCCTGCGAGAGCATCTCCGCGATGCGAATGCGGAGGGCCAGATCCCCAGGACGCAGCTCCTGGAGCTTGAGGGCATAGTCCGCTGCCATGCTCGGGTCCTTGTGGGCCAGCCCATCGACAGCGACCACGAGGTTCTTCTCCGCTTCTCCCGGAAAACCCGCATTCAAGTAGGCATCCGCGAGCTGAGCCACGCGCTCCATGTTCTTGGGGGCGATTTTCACCAGCTGCTTGTTCACCGCCAGGGCAGCGCGGTGGTTGCCATCCTGGGTGTAGAGGCGAACCAGTTCCTCGTAGTGCTTTTCCGCGTCGTCCGTGCGTCCGGAGCGCTCGTAGAGATCCGCCAGCTTCTGCCGCATGCGGCGGTCCCGAACATCCTCCTTGAGAATCTTCTTGTAGACGCCAATGGCCTCGTCGAACTGTCCCTTCTTCAGGAACCGTTGCGCCTGCTGTTCTTCAGCCTGCCGATCCAGTGCCACTGTCGCTCCCCTATTCCCGCTCCTCGAGCCAACCTTCCAACCAGCGGGTATGGAAGCGTACCTCACGAAAGGCCTCCGAGGCCAACAGGTCTCGATGGAGGGGCAAGGTGGTGTGGATACCTTCCACCACGCACTCGTGCAGAGCACGGCCCATGCGGCGGATGGCAGCGTCCCGGTTCTCGCCATGCACGATGATCTTGGCAGCCAGAGAATCGTAGTAGGGCTGCACCACGGCGTTCTCATGAATGCCCGAATCCACGCGGACTCCCGGCCCCCCCGCCACGTGGTACCCGGTCACGGTGCCCGGAGAAGGGACAAAGGTCTTGGGATGTTCGGCGTTCACCCGGACTTCGATGGCATGGCCCTGGACCTTCACGTCCTCCTGGGACATGGGCATGGCCTCGCCCGCTGCCAGGCGGATCTGGAGTTCAATGAGATCGGCGCCCGTGACTTCCTCCGTCACCGGGTGCTCCACCTGGATGCGTGGGTTCACCTCCAGGAAGAAGAAATCCTCCTCCTGCACCAGGAACTCCACCGTGCCTACGGTGCAATATCCGGAGTCAGCCACCAGGTTGACCGCAGCTTCCCGGATTCTGGTGCGCAGGGAATCTGACAGATTCGGGGCGGGCGCCTCTTCCACCAGCTTCTGGTGACGACGTTGCAGCGAGCAATCCCGCTCCGCAAAGTGCAAAGCGGTTCCAAATGCATCGCCGGCCACCTGCACCTCGATGTGCCGAGGGGTGGGCAGGAAGCGCTCCAGGAACAGGGCGCCATTGCCAAAGGCCGCCATGGACTCGGCCGAGGTCAACTCAAAAACGCCCCGGAGCTGCGCCTCGTCCTCCACGACCCGCATGCCCTTTCCGCCGCCCCCTGCTGCTGCCTTGAGCATCATGGGGTAGCCCACTTCCTTGGCAACACGGGCCGCGTCATCGGCGGACCCCAACACACCTGCTGAACCGGGCACGAGGGGCAGCCCCGCTTGCCGGGCAGCCTCCTTGGCGGAGAGCTTGTCCCCAAACATTGCCAGGCTGTCCACGGAGGGACCGATGAAGACCATGTTGTGGTCGGCGACCTTGCGGGCGAAATCCTGGTTCTCGGCCAGGAACCCGTAGCCAGGGTGCACCGCATCTGCGCCCGTGATGTCCGCTGCCGAGAGCACGTTGGGAATGGAGAGATAGGACTCCAGCGCGGGAGCCGGGCCAATGCAGATCGCCTCGTCCGCAAATCGGACGTGGAGCGATGCTGCATCACACTGGGAGTAGACCGCGACCGTCTTGATGCCCATGTCGCGACAGGCGCGAACAACACGCAGGGCGATCTCGCCCCGGTTTGCGACGAGTACCTTCTCGAACACGGCTATTCCGCCTTGATACGGAACAAGGCCTGGCCGAACTGGACCGGCTGGGCGTTGTCCACCAGGATGGAGGTAATGGTGCCCGCGGCATCGGCCTCGATCTCATTCATGAGCTTCATGGCCTCCACAATGCACAGGGTCTGTCCCTCGGTGACCTTGTCCCCCAACTGCACAAAGGAGTCCGCCTCCGGAGAGGGCGCCCGGTAGAAGGTGCCCACCATGGGGGACTGCACCTCGTGGTCACCGCTGCTTGCATCCGAGGTGGCCTCGGCTGTCTCGGTCGTCGCGCCCAGGGCAGGGGCTGGCGTGGCCACGACTGCGGGGGCCAGAGCCACTGTGGCCGCTCCACCAGCGAGGTGTACACGCACGGAAAAACCATCGTTCTCGGACCCCTCCGAGTACTCAAACTCCGCGATGCCCTCGTCCTTGAGGAGCTTCAACAATGACTCGATCCGATCCAGATCCATCTCGCTCTCCTACCGCTGCGAGAGGGCCAGGGATTCGACCAGCGCCCGCAGACCCAGGGTGTAGCTTGATGGCCCGAACCCGACCACCTGCCCGATTGCCAGGTCCGAAAGAAGGCTGGTTCGACGGAAGGATTCCCGGGCATGGATGTTGGAGAGATGCACTTCGACGAAGGCCAACTCCACCGCTGCCACAGCATCCCGGAGGGCCACGGAGGTGTGGGTATAGGCCCCCGGATTCAAGAGGGCGCCGTCGAGGGAGGCGGCCGCCTGGATTCGATCCACGAGCTCCCCCTCGGAGTTGCTCTGGAAGTGCTCCAACTCCACCTGCAGCTCCGCAGCCAAGGCATCCAACTCGTCGGTGATTGACGCGAGGGTGCGCGACCCGTAGGTCTCCGTCTCGCGGGTGCCCAACAGGTTCAGGTTGGGGCCATGGAGCACAAGGATGCGCATGGTGGGTGGGCCGGTCGAGTGGGGGGGATCAGTCGGTGCTGGTCCCGATCGCCACGTCGGTACTCATGTGGCCGATGCTAGCCCAGACGGCAAACTCGTTAAAGCTGTAGTTGCCTGCCTCATCAGCGCTCTTGATGGGCATTGCATCCACGTAGGTCCAGACCCGGAGCACACCGTGCTCGTTGGATTTTGCCTCCATGTAGTTGGGATGGTAGGCATCCGCGAACTCCGTGGCCAGCTCGAAGTACTGGTCTCCACTGGTGTCCCAGTTCCAGGAACACGCATCCGGTGCGTCTTCATCGATGGCGCCATCCGCGTTGGCGTCGCAGTCCTCAAGATCCAGGTCTTCCGGTGGCGGCACGATCTTCACGGCGGTCTTGGGAATGAGGTAGGCACCGCCCCAGGAGGTGAGAATCTCCACCTTGATGTTGTCCATGGGCAGGCCGGTTTCCCCACTGAAGACAAAGAAGTCCAGGAGAATCAGGGCACCGATTCCGTCATCGACCTCGTTGTAGGCCACGTTCCAGGCCAACTCCACGTCTTCGGGGGGCGTGATCTTGGCAAAACTCGGGGCCTCGACTCCTGCGTCCGGCACCAAGCATCCCATGGTGGCCGACACCACGGCCAGCAGGATTGGAAGTTTCATGATGTCTCCTCAAGAGCCAGGACCAGGGCCTGTTTCAGGGCTTCCAGGGGCACCTCGCGAAGGCACGCCTCGCCCACGGCCGCAACCAGTGGCAGCACCAGTGTACCACGCCGAGCCTTCTTGTCTACGATCACAGCGGTTTGCAGCGCTTCCAACGAGAGGTTGGCCGCCCGAATTGGAAGCCCAAAGCGCTGGAGAAGAGCCTCCATTCGCACCGGAACCCCCGGCTCCACCCACCCTTTGGCAACCCCGAAGCGTGCCTCGGCCACCATGCCAATCCCCACCGCCTGTCCATGGCCCAGCGCCCCGTAGCCCGCCACCTTTTCCATGGCGTGCCCCACCGTGTGGCCCAGGTTCAAGATGGCCCGCCGGCCGGTTTCCCGCTCATCCTCCTCCACCACACTGGCCTTGAACCTGCAGCAGCGCCGCACCACCTCTTCCAGGGCACCCCGGTCCCCTGCCAGAAGTGCTGGGGAGAGCCCTTCCAGCCATCCAACAGCATCCTCCCCCTCGAGAAAGGCGTGCTTGATCACCTCTCCCCACCCGCAACGGACCTCCTCCAGGGGCAGGGTGCGCAGCACCTCCACGTCCACCCACACCCCGCGCGGTTGGTGGAAGGCGCCGACGAGGTTCTTGCCCGCCAGGGAGTTCACGGCGGTCTTGCCCCCCACGGAGGCATCCACCATGGCCAGCAAGGTGGTGGGAACCTGCATCCATGGCAAGCCGCGAAGCAGGGTGGCCGCCGCAAAGCCTGCGAGGTCCCCGGTCACCCCTCCTCCCAGGGCCAGAAGCGGCGTACTCCGATCGATGCCCACGGCCAGGATCTTCTCAACGAGGGTCTCGAAATGGGCCAGGGACTTGGCGGACTCGCCGTCTGGCACATGCACCACCGATGGCGCCCAGCCGGCCTGTCCCAGGCCTTCCAACAGCACCTGCAGGTGCAGCGCAGCCACCACGGGGTTGGTCACCACCACACACGGTCCCGGGGTTCCGAGCCGTCCAGCCAATCCGGGGCCAAGCCCGTCCAACGGGCCGAAGGAGATCTCGTAGGAGCTTTTTCCCAGGGAGACCGGCACCGACTCAGGCATCGAGCCACTCCCAGACCTGCTCCACCACCGTATCCAGCGTGCCCGAGACATCCACCCGGTGGTGGGCCCGCTCGTAGTGGGCCTGCCGAGAGGCATGGAGTGCATCCACGTTGTCATCCCAGAGCGGCCGGCTCTGGGCACCGCCCACCCGCCCCTGCAGCACCTCGATGGGAGCGAAGAGGTGCACCACCTGACCAAACTGCTTCAGCCGGTCCATGGCCCCGCGCTGACAGGGGGCGCCGCCCCCACAGGCCAACACAACGCAAGGACCCGCAAGCACAGAATCCAGCGCTTCCGTCTCCAGGCGACGAAAGGCAGCCTCGCCATCCTGCTCGAGGATGTCCCGCGCAGACCGCCCCTCCCGGTGGAGGATGAGGTCATCCAGGTCCACGAACGGCAGATCCAGCCGGGGCGCCAGAATCGACCCCACGGTGCTCTTGCCTACGCCCATGAATCCCACGAGCACCAGGGAGGACGCAGTCAGTTGGAACTCACCGCTTCGGTGACGATGCGCGGCGTCACAAACACCAGCATCTCGTTGCGGGAGGTGGTCCGGGTCTGGCTCTGGAACAGTTTGCCCAGCAGGGGGATCTTGCCCAGGACCGGAACCCGGTTGATGGACTTGCCCTGCTCCGTGGAGAACACACCCCCGATGACCGTTGTGTCGCCGTTCGACACCAACAGCTCGGTTTGGGCTTCCTTGATCTGGATACCCGGCTGGCCCTGGATGACGGTGGAGAAGTCCGGCCGGTTGTTCTCGATGTTGATCTCCATGAAGATCTTGTCGTCCGAGGTGATGTGCGGGGTGACGGACAACTCGAGCGCCGCTTGGACGAACTGCACCTGCGTACCACCTGCAGAGGTGGACAGGAAGGGAATCCGTGCACCCTGCTTGATGGTGGCCGAGGTGTTGTCCAGGGTCAGGATGCGCGGGGAAGAGACGATTTCCCCCCAGCCATCCGTTTCCATGGCGGACAGGCGGGCATCGATGTTGACGAGCCCAGGCACGCTGCCAAGGGCAAAGGCCAGGGAGCCGGTGGACCCGTCCGAGGGCAGGTCCACAGCAAGGTTGTCCGATCCTGGACTGTAGAAGATGCCTGTGCCCGCACCACTCTGATCCACACCGCCGGACACGCCCACGCTGCTCGGGAAGAACAGGCCGGTGGTGTAGCCGGTGGCAGCGGAAGCATTGAGCTCCCCGCCCCACTGGATGCCAAGGGAGCGGGAGTACCGGGAGTTCGCTTCCACAATCCGGGCTTCAATCAGCACCTGCGGGGTGGCCTTGTCCAGGCTGCGAATCAACTCCCGGATCTGCGCCAGGCGCTCCTCGGTTTCCTTGATGATGATCTGGTTGGCACGGGTGTCCACCTCGATGGAACCGCGTGCGGAGAGCAGGGGCTCGATCTGCTCCTTGACCTCGTCCGCCTTGGCATAGTTCAAGGGCAGGATGAGAATTTGCAGCGGAGTCAGCTCCTCTCGGGCCCGCATCGCTTCGAGGGCAGCCTGTTGTTCCGTCTTGATGGTCTCAATCGGCGCCACGCGCACGATGTTGCCAAAGCGCTGGGCCGCCAGGCTCTTGGCCTGCAGAATGGCTGAGAACGCCTGGTCCCAGGGCACATCCACCAGGCGCACGGTGACGGCGCCGGAGACATCGTCTCCCGACACGATGTTCAGCTTCGACACGTGGGAGATCAGGCGAAAGACCGAGTGGATGTCCGCCTGCACGAGGTCGATGTTGATGCGGCGGCCCTGCCACTGGCTCTGGCTGGCGGTGCCCGAATCAAACGTAAAGCCAGAGCTTCCCCCCAGCAGACTGGCGGGGCTGTCGGCGCCGCGCCCGGTCCCAAAGACCGCCTGGGGATCCATGGTACGCCCGGCTTCTCCGATCAAGGTCTCCGAGGTGTAGGCCCCTTCCAGTCCTTCCCCACCGGAGGTCGAGGAATCCGAGGGTGCCACCTCGCTGAAACTCTGGGCCGCCAACTTCCGGGTGGCCTGCATTTCATCTGACACGTTGAAGTCGATGTGGAGGACACTGCCACTCCCTGAATCACTGCCGCTCCCAGCGCTCACGCTCCAGGGGGTGTTCTCGCGAAGGCTGACGGCGACACGCGCCCCACCGCGGGTGGCATAGGCACGAACCATGCGCACGGGAGCCACAAACCGGGAGGTATCCAGGACCCGCTGCAACGAGCGGGGCACTGTGGCTCCAGGAATGTCCAGCACCACAAGGTTGGGCTCGGGCTGGCTGGACACGTAGTCCACCGATTGCGTGGTTGCCAAGACCACCCGCGAGACGGTGTCGCCGTCGATGAAGTCAAGGGATGCCAGGGCAAGGCCGGAGACCTTCTTCGGTCCCGACGGGGTCCCGGGACCCTCGGACACGCCCTTGGTGTGGTCCAGGGTCTTTCCCTCCTCCGTTGTCGTGGTTTCCCCCAGTGCGGCAAGCAGGCTGTCTTCCGCACCACCCGCGACAAGGGCCACAAACACGCGGTCATCCTCTACGCTCAGCTCGTGCGAGGCGGCTTCGGTCAGTTGGATGCTGACGCGAACAATCCGGGCGTCGTCTTCAGCAAAGTCCGACAACTCGATACGGCGCACCAGTCCCTCTCCATCGATGGACGTGGGGGCATCCCCCATCGCCACACCCACGATGTCCACCACCACCCGGGCCGGCTCTTCCAGCACAAACGCACTGACCGAACCACTGTCCACCAGGTCAGAAAGCAGGATCTCCACGCCGCCTTCCGTGGCAGCGACGCCAGTCACCGTGATCTCCGTTTCCTGCCCCATCAGCGGCGTGCTCACACCGACGACGGCCAGGAGGGCCCATCCCGCCAGGTGGCGTATCGTGGTTTGGATTTGCATTGCTTACTCCTCGGGGGCCGCTTTGTGCTCCCCTAGAAATCATCCTCAATGGGCAGGTTCATGACGACCTGTTCGGTCACCAGTTCCCCTTCGATGGTCTGGTATTCCTCGGTAATCACCACCGCGCGGCTGGTGATCTCCGAGACCTTCCCCCAGTTCTTTCCAATATAGGTTCCCCGCTCGACCACATGGCTGGTCTGGTCTGGATCGGCGATCAACGCACGGGGATGATCAATCCCCCAGACAATGCCCACCAGGAGCAGCTCTTCAATGTCAAAGCGCTGCAGCGGCGTGGGCGCCCGGATTTCCTCGTCCAGCCGACCCGAGATGAAGCTGCGGAAGGGATCCCGCTTGCCGATGGGGTTGTAGACAAAGGTCCCGGCAACCACCGGTTCTCCGGCAAGTGAGGGTCGCTCGTCTTCGCCGTCACCCGGGTCTTCCTCCTCGCCCTTCTTCTTGGCATCTGTTCCGGCCTCGGAAGCAGCCCCGTCCTCGGAATCCCCGTCCCCACAGGAAACCGGCCCCAGGAGCACCAGAGGACAAAGGAAAGACAGAAACAACAGGCGCTGCATCAGTGTCCCCCCCCCTTTCTACCCCTTGGCCCGCGGGCCTTGGCGTCGTTGGCTTCCTTTTCCTCATCCGAGAGAAAGCGGTAGGTGACGGCGTTCCCGGTGACATAGAGCTCAACCCGCCCCCCACGCTCCTCCGGCTCGTTGATGTTCACCCCGTGCACCGACACGATTCGACCGAGCTTGGAGAGCTGGTCGAAGAACATGGCGACCTCGTGAAAGGTCCCCACAACCTCCAGGGCCACGGGCACCTCGGCGTAGTACTCCATGAGGCGCTCGGGCAGAGGCTGGAACTTCTGGACCTCGAGACCCACCTTGTTGCCCACCAGGGAGATGCGCTTGAGGAGGTCGGGAATCTCCCGGCTGTTGGGGAGCTCCTTGAGGGCATTCTTCAGGTTGGTGGTGAGGTTCTGCAGTTCCTCTTCAAACTTGTCGCGGTCCGCCGCGCGAATCCGCACCTGCGAGCGCTTGGCATCCAGGGTGGAAGTCTCGGACTCCAGCACGGACAGCCTTTCGGAGGCCGGGTTCCAGAACAACGCCCAGCACACCGCCAGCACAAGCACGTAGGTCAGGGCGATCAGCCCATACCGCCGTGCGCGGGGCAGCTTGGAAAGGCGCTCAAGGACGACGTGGAAATCCATGGATTACCTGCGCCTCCTGCCGCTGGGGCCCGTGGTCTCTTCTGTCTCTTCCACGGCTTCCTGCCCCGGCAATACCAGCTGGGCGGTGATGGAAAAGGTCTTCAGCTTGTACCCGTCCTGTTCTTCCTGGTCGATTTCAATCAGGTAGACCTCGTCAAACCAGTCGGAAAGCTCCATCTTGGAGAGGAATTGGGAGATCACCTCGTTGGAGACCGCGTAGCCCGTGATGTTCAGGTGCTGGCGTTCCTCTCGCAGGCTCAGAATGGTCAGCTTCTCCGGGGTGGCGCTGGAGATCTCATCCAGCATGTGCACGGGGCCGGACTTGGCGATTTTCAGGGACCCGATGACGTTGAGCTTCTTCTGCAGCTCCTGGCGGAGGACATCCACCTCGTCGACCCGGGCCACCACGTTCTTCAGGGTGTCGATCTCCTGCTGAATCTGGGCGTTTCGCGCCCGCACATCCGCCAGCTTGCCCTGGAGCAGCATCTGGAAGCTGCCGAACACCAGCAGCGTGCCCAACAATCCAATCCCGCCGAACGCCAGCTCACGGCGAACTGCTGCCTCTCTCTTGGAGACGCGAATCGGGAGTAGATTGATTCTAATCATCGGTCGCCCAGTCTCCTCAGGGCAAGTCCCACGGCCACACCGGCCTGGGGAGCTACATCCCGCAAGAAGTTGGGGTTGAACTCCCGCTCGTCGATTTCAATGCGACGGAAGGAGTCTGCGATCTCAATGGGGGTCTGCGTGCGCTCCTGGATGGCGCGGGCCAGTCCGGGGGTCCGGGCAGCACCACCAGACAGGTAGATGCGCTCCAACTGCGTGCTGGAGGCTGACAGGTGGAAGTCCAGGGAGCGGTGGATTTCCGTGGCCAGGTTGTCGGCGGTGGCAGCGAGGACGTTTTCGATTTCCTCGGGCACCACGGCAGCCGTGTCCTCTTCGGACCCTCCCACCTTCATGGACTCGGCTTCTTCATAGGAGATGTTCAGGGAGCGCTGGATTTCCTCTGTGAACTGGCGGCCGCCGATTCCCACGTCGCGGGTGAATGCGGTCACTCCCTGCTCCAGCACGTTGATGTTCACGTTGCTGGCCCCGATGTTCACGAGAGCCACCGTCGGGGCGACATCCGTGTAGTTCACGCCAAACATGTTCTCGACCGCGAAGGCATCCACATCCACGATGGACGGCGTCAACCCGGCCTCCTGCACAATGGAGACGTACTCGTTCACAAGGTCCTTCCGGGCAGCAACAAGCAACACCTCCATCTGCCCAGCTTCATCCCCTTCTTCCGTCAGGATCTGCACATCGATGTTCACATCGTTGATGTCAAAGGGAATGTACTGCTCGGCCTCCCACTGAATCGACTCATCCAACTCATCGGGTGTCATGAGGGGAAGGTTGATGCGCTTGATGATGACCGAGTGCCCTGAAACGGAGCAGACCACCTCCCGGGTCTTGATCTTGTGGTGCCCCACGAGCTCGCGAATGGCGTCCACGATCACGTTGGTGTTCATGATCGCGCCATCGACAATGGCCTCAGGCGGAAGACTGGCCATCCCGAAATTTCTCAGGTGCCAGGTCCCGTCCTTGAGGTCCTGCTCCAACTCGGCGAGCTTCACCGAACTCGAACCGATGTCGAGGCCGATGGTATGTGTCTTTTTCTGAAAGAGGGCCATCTGCTAATCCGTCTGCTTGTCTCCGGTGGGGACTGCTCCCCACACGGTGCAAACCCCCTGGGGTTCGCACAATTGCTGCTTCTGCTCTGTC
>CAZSZE010000056.1:0-28602 GCA_964610645.1 uncultured Enterobacterales bacterium
CGTATCCCCGGCCGTTGAGGTCGGATTTCGCGCCCAGATCCGACCCGAACCGGGGGTTCGGGCGGCTGCCACTGGTGCTGCCCGTCTTGCGCCTCCTGATCGCTCACGGCGACCTCCCGGATCATGCAACAGGATTGAAGAGCCCCCCATGGGAATCGCTGAACTACTGCGAGACGAGGGCAGGCAAGATCACAACCCGCCCTGAAGCGCCTCCAGGGACACAAGCGCCTTCCGGTACCCGGTCCGGGCCTCCACGAGAGACACCTCGGCCCGCGCCCGCGCTCGCTGCACTTCCAACACATCTTTCTGAATGGCACGGCCCACCGCTTGTCGCGCCTTTTCCGCAGCGAGGGTCTCCTCCGCAAGGTTCAGGTTCAGCTCCGCAAGCTCCACCTGTCGCCGTGCGCTCCCCACAATTCGCGCCTGGGCGGCTGCATCGCTGGCCACGGAGCGTTCCTTTTGTTCCACACTCCGGCGGGCAATCTCCAGCTGCGCCATCTGGGCTTGCAGCGTCCCTCGGGCTGCGCGGTTCCCCACAGGCGCCGACATGCGCAACCCGAGGTAGTGGCTGGGAAGTGCTCGGCTGAAGAGTTCTTGCATCGCCGCGGAGAACTCCCCCTCCTCGTACCCGCTCACGCCGAAGGTCCCGGTGGCAGTGAGCTCCGGCAACAAGGCATGCCGGGCCCAGTCCACCTCCGCCTCCGCGGCCTCCAGGTCCATTCGCGCAAGGGCGAGATCCGGATTGCCCGACACGGCAGCCTCCACCGCCCTTTCCACGTTGATCTCCAACCCCAGGGGGACGTCTCCAGGAGGGCTCGTGGGCACGAGGTCCTGGCCGGGTTCCCGCCCCAGGAGAAGCGCCAGGGCATCTGAGGCCGCCACCGCCGTGTGTTCCGCCTGGATTCCCTCCAGGCGGGCCTGGGCCAGGGCAGCCGCCACCCGCGTCAGGTCCACCTGGGCCAGGGTGCCTGCCTCCACCAGGGCCCGCACCACCCGCTGCTCCTCTTCTGCCACCGCAATGGAACGCCGGGAGCTCTCCAGGGCCGACCGGGCCGCCACCAGATCCCAGTAGCCCACAGCCACCTGGGCAATCACCTGCTGCCTGGCCGATGCAAGCTCCGCCTGCGCCCGCACCCACGCATGATCCGCCCGGCGCACCTGCTGGAGGTTGTAGGCCATCTTGTGCCCTTCCAACAGCTGCTGGGACAAGCTCGCCGTGAGCTCGGTGGTGTAGGTGTTCGGCACCTCCTCGCTGAACTCCTGGCCCACCACGGTGAAGTCATAGGTCGAAGAAGGAACACGCGTAGCCCGCCAGTTCAGACTGACGCCGGTCCCGCTGGGCAGCTGCTGGGAGAGGTCCGTGCCCATCCCGAAAGTGCTCATGTCCAGGCGGTACTGGGCGCTCTGGGAGCGGCCCTCCGAAACCATGGGCGCATACCAGCCCTCTGCGCCGAGCATTGGATCCCACGTGCCCCGGGCTGCTGACAGGCTGCCCTCGGCCGCCCGCGCACTTGCGTCCGCGATCTGGAGGGTGGCGTTGTGGGACAGGGCATCGGAGAGCGCTGCTTCGTAGGACAGCGACTCCGCGTGAGTCGCTCCAAACACCAAGATCAGTCCGATCATGCGCGTTCTCCAAGTCTACGCCGCCAGGTGCCCCGGGAACGATCCCGGATCTCGTCCAGGGCATCGTAGACGAGCGGGAGGAAAAACAGGGTCAACACCGTGCCCGCCAGCAACCCGCCTACCACCACCCGGGCCAGGGGCGCATAGGGCACGCCCACGATCGCGCGGGACCCGATGGCCATGGGCATCAGGCCCACAACCGTGGTGAGGGCCGTCATGAGAATCGGGCGCAGGCGCCTCTGCCCCGCCTGGGACAGTGCCTGCCTTCGAGGCAGCCCCTCCCGTCGAAGCTGGGTCACCTTGTCGATCAACACAATGCCGTTGTTCACCACCACCCCGATGAGCACCACCAGCCCAATGCCGGCCATCTGGTCAAAAGAGTCCTCGGTCCACCACAGGGTCCAGGCCACGCCCACCAGCGCCATGGGGATGGTGAACAGAATGGAGAAGGGAAGGAGGAAGCTCTCGAACAGGATGCCCATGAGCAGGAAGACCAGCACCACACTCATGAGCAGGGCCTGCTGCTCCGTGGCGTCCTCCTGGGCCTTCTGGCGGTCATGTTCGTCCCGGGTCCAGCGATAGCCTGGGGGGAACTCCATGGGCTCCAGGACCGCCCCGATGGAGGCCAGGGCCAGCTCGTTTTTCACCTCGCCCCCCAGCTTGGCCTCGATCTGCAGGCTGGTCTCCCGGTTGCGGCGATGAATGCCTGAAAACCCCTTGGACATCTCGGTTCGCACGACGGACCGCAGGGGCACCACGGCGCCGGTGGTCGGGCTGACGAGAGGGAAGTCAAGAAGCGCCTCCACGCTGGTCCGATCCTCCGCCTCGAAGCGGGCGATCATCTCAAAGACCGTGTCCCCCTCGTACAACCAGGGCAGCTGCCGTCCCTGCATGGCAAACGACACCATGGGCCCGACCCACTCGGCGGTGAGGCCATGCTCCTCGAGCGCCTCCCGGTCCAGCACGAGGCGAATCTCCGGGGTGCCAGAATCCTCCAGGTTGTGGTCCGCTGTCAGCACGCTCGGCAGGCTCTCCATGCGCCGGATCACCTCCTCGGAAAGGTCCAGGAGCACCTCGCTGTTGTCGCCCTTGAGGGACACGCTGACGCTGTTGCTCCCCATGTCTCCCCCCCAGTCCCGCTCCAGCCACAAGTCGACCCCCGGCCTCTCTGGCAGGAACTCCTCCACCTCCTCCTGAAGAGCCTCCCGGGCATCCCCATCGATCTCTTCCAGGAGGCTGACGCGGGTCCATCCCCAGCCGTCGGTGGAACGGAATTTCGTGCGGTAGGTCTCCACCCCCCAGTCCTCCCGGTGCGACTCCACGAACGCCTCGACCTCGTCCACCACATCCAACATGTCCTGGTGGGTGAAGGACTGGTCCACGTCCATGTGAATCGTAAAATCCCCCATGAACTCCCCGGAAACCTCGGTGAACTCCACCGCCTTTCCCGGAATCTGGACAGTGGCCACCAGCAAGACCACCAGCCCCAGCACCGCATCCGCCCGGTGGTTGAGGAGGCCCGAGAGCGCCCACTCGTACCCCCGAGAGAGGCGCTCCATCCAAGGCGATGCCGCCTCCCGCGTGGTCTGAAAAGCCAGGGTAGACAGGGGCGAGAACAACAAGGCCGCCACCAGGCTGGCTGCCAGTGCAAGACACACCGGAAACCCCAGGGACCCCATGAAAAACGAGAACATCGCGTCATCGCTCATGAGGATGATGGGCAGAAAGACCACCAACGTGGTCAGGGTAGACAGCAGAATGGCCAGGCTCACCTCTGCGGTGCCGGACACCGCCGCCTCTCTTGCATTCGCTCCCTCCCTGCGGCGGTTCCAGATGGTCTCCACCACCACAATGGCGTTGTCCACCACCATGCCCACGGCCACCATCAGTCCCATCAACGAGAGGACATTCAAGGTGCCCCCCGTGAAGTAGAGGGCGGACACCGTCATCAGCAGGGAAACGGGAATGACCGAGGCCACCAGCAAGGTCATGCGCCAGTCCCGCATGAACAGAAACAGCACCCCGACCGCAAAGATGCCTCCCTGGATGGCCGTGTCCACCAGGTTGTCCAGGGACTCCCCGATGATCTCCCCCTCGTCCCAGAACACAAAGGTCCGGGTGCCCTCCATGCGGGCATCTCCCTCCAGGGCTTTCAATGTCTTGCGTACCTCCTCGACCAGCCCCACGGTGTTGGCCTCGGAGGACTTGTAGATCCACATGGACGCCCCGGGCTGGCCATCAATGCGCAAGACCGAGCCGTCGTTGTCCGGGTGGATGCCCACGGTGGCGATGTCCTGAAGCCGGACCCCTGCTCCCACGGGAAGGTTCTTGAGATCCTCCAACCCGGCGTACCGGGCCATGGAGCGCACAAATTGCAGGCGCCCCCCATCCTCGATGCGGCCACCGGTCAGCTGGAAATTGTCTCCCCCCAGGCGACGCATCACGCTGCCCATGTCCACCCCGTGGGCCATGAGGCGCTCCCGATCAAACTCGATCCACACCTTGTCCTCGTGGATTCCCCAGCTCTCCACCCGGGCCACCCCCGGAATGCGCTCCAGTTTTCGCTGCACCACGTCCCGGGCTACCCGGAAGGGCTCCTCCACGGTCTCGGGAATGGAAAGGCCCAGTCCCAGCACGGGCTCATCCGAAGGATTGAAGCGGTACACGCCGACCCGTTCCACGGAGCTTGGGAGATCCCCCCGCACCCGCTCGACCCGATCCACCACCTCGTTGTAGGCCTCGTCCATGTCCACGCTGGATTCCATCTCCAGGGACAGGTGGGCGCTGCCCTCTCCCGCCCAGGTGTTCATGTTCTTGATGCCCGACAGGGTGGCAATTTGATCCTCCAGGGGGCGGACCACCTGTTCCTGGGCTTCCAGGGGGGAGCTGACCTCGTAGGGCACCCAGATCCACATCCAGGGGGGGGTGAAGCCGCTGGGCATCATCTGGAGGGGAATGCGAATCACAGAGATGACCCCCAGCACACACAGGGCCACAAAGCCGATGCTCACCGTCACGGGACGGCGCACCGCCAGCCGGGGCAGCCAGCCTCTCACCGCCGCTCCAGGGCACCGAGCGTCCGGTACACCGTCGGCACCACCCACAGGGTCAGCAGGGTGGCCGACACGAGCCCTCCCATGAGGGTCAACGCCAGGGGTTGCTGGATCTCCGCGCCCTCCCCGAACCCGAGGCCAAGAGGCAAGAGCCCCAGCACTGTGGTCGAGGTCGTGATGACAATGGGCCGCAACCGGGCCCGCCCGGCCTCCAGGATGGCGGTCTCCAGGTCCCGGCCTTCCCCCCGCAGACGGTTCACAAAATCCACCAACACAATGGCGTTGTTCACCACCACCCCGGCCAGGACGATCAGGCCGATCAACACCACCACACTCAAGGAGGAGCCCAGCGGCAACAAGAGCCCCACCACCCCCACCAGTGCCAGGGGAAGAGAGGTGAGGATCACAAAGGGATGGAGCAGGCTCTCAAAGGTGCTGGCCATGATCACGTAGACCAGGAACACCGCCAGACCCAGGGCAAAGCCCAGGGAGGAGAGAGAGCGGCTCATTTCCCGGCTCTGGCCGCTGACCTCGAAGTCCGCTCCCTGGGGCCAGGAAAGACGGGAGAGCGTGTCTTCAATGGACTGCCCGACGCCCCCCAAGTCAAACCCCACGAGGTTTGCGCTGATCACCACCGCCCGCTGCTGGTCCACCCGCCGAATCTCCGAGGGGCCTTCCGCCCGCTCGATGTGGGCCACGCTGGACAGGGGCAGGGGCGGCTGCAATTTCGGGTTTACATTCAGGCTCTCCAGGTCGCTCACCCCCGAACGATCCCCCTCCACCAGGCGCACGACCAGGTCATCGGTGCGGGTCCCCCTGGAGATGCGCGTGGCCTGCACCCCCTGGATGCGGTTCCGAATGCTCTGGGCCACATCCTGTGCTGACAGCCCCAAGCGCTCCAGGAGCAGGCGGTCATAGCGCACCCGAAGCTCCGGAAAGCCCGGCTGCAGCGAGGACTGGAGATCCTGCAAGCCTTCCACGCCCGCCAAGGCTGCCAAGGCTGCATCCGAGAGTTCCTGGAGCTGGGCCGTGTCCCGCCCGAAAATCACCACCTCCACGGGGGTTTGGAAGGAGAACAGCGCTGGACTGCGAAAGTTCACCTCGATGCCGGCGAGATCGGAAAACGCCTGGCGAAGTCCATCCTTGGCTGCTTCCTCCTGGGCTGCAATGCGGGCCGAGGGGGCAAGCTCCACCAGCAGCCGGGCGGTGTGGGGTCCCTCGTCGCCCCGCGCATCCGACCGGCGCTCCGCCCCCACGATGCTGTAGACCCCCTCCACTCCTTTCTGGGCCAGGACCCGGGCTTCCATGGCGTCCATCTGGGCCAGGTTCCGCGCGAGGGGAGTGCCCACCGGATGGGCCAACTCCACCGTGAACCGCCCCTGGTGAATCTGGGGAATCAACTCCCGCCCCATGGAGCCCAGCCCCACCAGGGAAAGAGCCAGCAGGACCACTGCCCCCACCAGCACCGGCCCCCGGTGGGCCAGGGTGCGTTGCAGGGAGACCGGATACCGTTCGGCCCGGGCCTCAAACCAGTCTCCGAAGCCGGCGCTGGCCCGCAGGGCAACCGCCGCCAGGGGCCGACGAATCCGGCGGAGCAGCCGCACCCCATGGACCACCAGGAACAGCCCAGGGGCGAGCACCAGGAGCCGCCACAGGTCGAGAACAAGGTGCAACAGAAAACGAACCCCGACCCAGATCCACAGAAAGCCCCGGACCTGGTTTCCCGCACGAATCCACTTCTTGGCCGCCTTGAGGGCCCCCACGGAGCCAAAGGCCGCCAGGGGGTCCGCGTCGTGCACCTCCTCCAGGGAGACCTCCCCCCGGGCTGCCAGCATGGGAACAAGCACCAGGGCCACCACGAGGGAGGCCAGGAGCGAAAAGACCACGGACAGGGCCAGGTCCCCGAACAACTGTCCCGCCACCCCTTCGACGAAATGAATTGGCAGAAACACCGCCACGGTGGTCAGGGTCGAGGCGGTGACGGCTGCGGCCACCTCCTGGGTGCCACGAATGGCTGCCTCTCTCCGAGGCGTTCCCTTTTCCCGGTGGACGCTGATGGCCTCCAGCACCACCACGGCGTTGTCCACCAACATACCAACCCCCAGGGCCAATCCTCCCAGGGACATGAGATTCAGGCTGACCCCCCCCAGGTGCAGGGGAGCAAAGGCGCAGATGACGGACAGGGGAATGGCGGTGGCAATGATGGCGCTCGCCCGAAACTCCCGGAGAAAGAGAAACAGGATGCTGATGGCCAGAAAGCCGCCGACCAGCACCGTGCGGGCGAGGTTTCCGATGGAGCTCTCGATAAAGGCGGCCTGGTCCTCCAACAGGCGGGCATCGACCCCCATGGCCTCGAGGTCAGCCGCCTGGAGCCAGCGCTTCACCCGCCGGGCGGTCTGGACGATGTTGGCATCGGCTTCCTTGTAGATCTCCAACTCCACCGCTTCGTTTCCGTTCAGGCGGGCCACGAGGTCTCGTTCTTCATGGGTTTCCACCACCCGTCCCAGCTCGCCCAGGGGCACCCGAAACCCGTCGCTGCGGGGAATGCCGAGGGCCCGCAGGTCCGACAGGGTGTTCAACTCCCCCAGGACCCGGAGCAGGTACTCGGAGCCCCCCTCGAAGATCGCCCCCCCCGCCACGTTGACGTTTTCCGCCGACAGAGAGGCCCGCACCGTCTCCAGGGTGATGCCCCGGGCAGAGAGAAGGTCCTCCTCCAACTCCACCAGGACAATGCGCTTGAGCCCCCCCCGGACCCCCACCGCAGCCACCCCCTGAATGCCCTCCAGGCTGGTGCGCAGCCGCTCCGCAGCCAGCTCTCGCAAGGCGAACAGCTGCGCCACGCTGTTGTCGGGCGCCGACGATCCCTCGGCGGACGCCTCCGCTGTCGACGACCCTTCTCCCGACAGCGCAATCCGAAGAATGGGATCCAGGCTGGGGTCGTAGCGCAGGATCAAGGGCCGCTCGGCACCCTCGGCCAGCCAGAGGGACTGCAGCATCTCCCGCACGGACTGGGAGGCCCGGTGCATGCTTGTGCCCCAGTGGAACTCCAGGACCACATCCGAGACCTCCGCCCGGGAGCGGGACTCGATGGCCGCCAGGCCGTCTACCGTTGCCACCGCCTCTTCCACCAGAGCGGAGATCTGGGATTCCACCTCGTCGGGGGCTGCGCCCGGGTACTCGGTGCGCACGGTGAGGGTCGGGTAGCTGATGTCCGGCATCAGGTCCACGGGCAGCTGGGCAAAGGCCACGAGCCCGAACACCGCGGCTGCCAGCACGAGCATGATGACCGCCACCGGACGGTCGACCACCAGCGCGATGAATCCGCGCTCAGCGCCGTCACTCATTCAGATTCGTCATCTTCAACGCTGGCCAGCACCGGGTCGTCCGGCAGGCGCACCCGCACATCGTCCCGCAATCCCTCGTTGCCCAGGGTCACCACCGGGTCTCCTTCCTCCAGGCCGCCGACAACCTCCACCCACTGCAGGTCCATGAAGCCGACCTCGATGGGCACGGTCTTCGCGACCCGGTGGGGGCCGGGGTAGTCCGGTTCCTTCTCGTCGTCGTCCTCGTCGTCGCCCTTCTTCTTCTCGCCCTCTTCGCCCTCTTCCTCCTCCTCGGGCTCCTTGATCTCCACCCGGTAGGCCAAAGGCCGCCCCTCCTCGTAGCGCAAGGCGGAGCGGGGAATCACGAGCACGTCCACGTGGCGCCCCACCTCGATGCGGGCGGAAACAAACTGGCCCGGCCGCAGCTGGTTGTCCTGGCTGTCCACCAGGAGGGTCACGCGCACCGTGCCTGTGGTGGCATCCACCACCGGGGCGATGCGGGCCACCTTTGCCGTGGCGCTGCCGCCATCCTCGTACACGGATTTCAAGGTGACCGGCTGGTCCACAGCAAGCCGCGGCAGGTCCCGCTCGGGCATCTGCACCACCACCCGCAAGCGCGAAAGATCCACCACCTGGAACGCCCGCTGTCCCCCGGCCACCTCCCCGTAGCGCAGGTCCCGGGCAGACACGGTCCCCCGGATGGGACTCACCAGCCGGGTAAAGCCCTGGGTCCGCTCCGCTTCCTCCAGGGAGGTGCGGGCGGTGGCCAGTGCGTGTTGGGACGCCTGCAATTCCGTGTCGGACACGGCCCCCTGCCGGAAGAGCTCCGCCATGCGTTCATGCTCGGCAGCGGTTCGGGCCACTTCTGCCTGGGCCCGGGAAAGGTTGGCATCCAGATTGGGGTTGGCCAGCACCGCCAGCACCTGCCCCTTGTGCACCCGGTCTCCTTCCTCGACGCGGATCTCCACCACGGTGCCCGTCGTTTCAGGCGTCAGGTTCGCCTCCGCCACGCTTTCCACCGACCCGTTGGCGGTAAGGGTGTCCCCCACCGTGCCCCGGGCCACCTGCACCACTTCCACGAGGATCCGCGCATCGGACCGGGGGCCGTCTTTTTCGTCGTCGTGCTCCTCCCTGTCTCCGCACGCCAGCAGCAGCAAAGCCAGGGCACAGGCACCGACCTTCAAGGTCCCATGCATCATGGGCGCCATCCTATCCCGGAGATCGCCCTGTTTGCCCGTCAGGAGATTATGGAGAGTCAGGAGCCCGCATGATCACCCACCTGGACCACGTGGCCATCGCAGTGGCGAACCTGCCGGAGGCCATCCGTCGGTTTGTCGAAGACTTCGGGCTCACCCTGGAGGGCACCGAGGACGTGGAAGCCGAGCAAACCGCCACGGCTTTCCTGCCGCTGCCGGGCACGCGGATCGAGCTGGTAGCGCCGTTGGAAGGGAAAGGCCCCATTGCAGCCTCCCTGGAGAAGCGCGGCCCCGGCATCCACCACTTGTGCTTTCGCACAGACGACATCGATGGGGACATGAAGCGCCTCCAGGAAAAGGGCTACCGGTTCACCTCGGAAGCACCCCGCCCCGGCGCACATGGAGCAAGGGTGGTTTTTGTCCATCCAAAGTCCACGGGCGGTGTGCTCATCGAGCTGGCCGAGCACCCGTGAGCTGGCGGGTGACAGCCCAGGGAGAGCAGACCTCGCTGTTTGACCGCAAGCAGCGGGCTGGGCAGCGCCTGGTCCTGGGCTTGGCCGGACCCTCCGTGGATGCGGACTTCCGGGCCCTGGTCAAGGAGGTCCAACCCGCCGGGTTCATCCTCTTTGCCCGCAATGTGGAGGAACCCGCCCAGGTCATGGAGTTGAACCGGGAGCTGGCATCGCTGCTTCCCGCCTCCCTGCCGGCGCTCTTGACCGTGGACCAGGAGGGGGGCCGGGTGCAACGCATCCGAGACGGCGCGACCCTCTTTCCGCCCCTGCGCTGGGTCGGAAACGCGGACGATGCCCAGTTGACCCGGGCCCACGCCCAAGCCCTTGCCGCCGAGGTGGCCGCCTTGGGTTTTCACGTGAACTGGGCGCCGGTGGCAGATGTGAACTCCAACCCGGACAATCCGGTCATCGGGGATCGCTCGTTCGGGGACAGCCCTCCCAAGGTGGCACAGCAGGTGGCGTGCTGGGTCGAGGCCACCCAGGCCGCCGGGCTGCCCGCGTGTGTGAAACATTTTCCCGGCCATGGGGACACCAGCGTGGACTCCCACCTGGACCTGCCCATCGTGGAGCGGGAGCCGCCGGGGCTGGAGGAAAAGGAGCTGGCGCCTTTTCGGGCAGCCATCGCAGCCCATGTGGCCGCGGTCATGACCCCCCACGTGCTCTACCCGGCCTGGGATGAGGAATATCCCGCCACCATGTCTCGAAGGATCCTTCAGGGAATCCTGCGAGAGGGGCTGGGGTTTGGCGGCCTGGTGGTGTCCGATGACCTGGAAATGAAGGCTGTGCGGGGGCGCTTTCCCCTGGAACAGCAGCTGCGGCTTGGCTGCGAGGCCACCGTCGACCTCTTCCTGTGCTGCGAGAGCGCCTCCCTGCAGGCCGAAGCGTTTGAACACCTGGTTCGGCTACAAGAGGCCGATGCGGGACAGGACCAGCTGGCAAAGGACAGCAATGCCCGCCTCATGGCATTGCGGGAGCGGTACCTGAAACCCCCCGTGGCTCGGGACCCCCAGGTGCTTCGCTGCACCGCCCACGCTGATCTTGTGCACCGCATCCGTGCCCTTGGAGAAGACTGAATGCTCACCGCTTTGCTGCTAATTTTCTCCGCGACCGCCACCGCTGCCTCCGACTGCCAGGAGGTTTCCGGGGTTTCCACCAGCGTGCAGGTGGCCTGGATCTCCCCGGTGCGCCAACGGGTGGGATCCAACCGGTACATGGAGGCCGTGCCCCTCTCGGACCTGCGGGCCTGGGTCAGGAAGAACGGCAACGACCAGACCCGCCTGCTCCAGGCCCTCGGCCTGGTGGGCAAACACCCCCTGTGGCGAGATGACATGGCGTGGAAGGTCACGATCTTCGACGTGCGCGCCGACTGGCTGTGCCGGCCGATTCGCGGGGGCACCCCGGGGGAGACAATCCAGGGAGTGGCGGTGTGCCACGAGCGCCTGCAGCGCGGGGGGCGTCGATTCACGGGTTGCGGCTACACCCTGGACACGCTCACCGGCAACAAGGGGTTCGACCACTTTCGGGTGCCCTGGCGAGATGCCGCTACGTGGGGTTTCTGCGTGATGCCCCTGGAGCGCCTGCTGGAAGGAAGTTGACCCGCAATCCTCGCGGCCGGGCGTCTCTCCGCAGATAATGGGGAGGCATGTCCCTGCTTCTCCTTGTCTTGCTTGCAGCCTGCCCCGGCCCGGACCCGGAGGAGGCGTGCTTCGCGCCGGCCTCCACCTGGGGCGAGGTGGTGGACATGGAGGGAGACCCGATCCCGGATGCAAGGGTGGTCACCGATGCCGGGGAGACCCGCACCGATGCCGCCGGCCGCTTCCTCACCTCGGAAGGCAACGGCAACCGCTGGGTGCGGGTGGAGGCCGAGGGGTACCTGTCCCGCACCCGACCGACCCGCCCCGGCGACCATGTATTGGTACGCCTGTCGGAGGATGACGGGCAGACCCTGACCCTGACAGTGGGGGGGGACACCATGTTTGCCCGGCGCTACCAGGATCCGGATGAAGATGGGGATCTGGCGGACGCCGTGGTGCGCCCCACCCATGCCCGCACCGATGCAGCAGCCCTCCTGGCGGACATCGCGCCCCTGCTCTCCGCCAGCGACCTCACGGCCCTGACCCTGGAGGGCCCCCTGATCCTGGGTGCGGAGCCGCACCCATCGAAAGAGCATCTCTTTGCCAACCCACCGGAGGTCGCCTTTGCCCTGGCAGAGGCCGGGGTCGATCTCGTGAACCTGGCCACGAGCCACACCTACGACTTCCTGGACGAGGGGGTCACTCGCACCCTCTCGACCCTGGAAGCCGCCGGGATGGAGGGATTTGGTGCTGGCGGCAACGAGGAGGAGGCCTGGGGCCCGCGGATCTTGATCGTGGGCAACCACACCCTTGGGCTGGTGGCCTGCACCACCATCACGGGAACCGCCGAGGACATCGGCTACGACGCGCTGCCGAACCGCCCGGGGGTGGCTGGGTGCGATGTGGACAAGCTGCGCGAGAGCGTGGTCAACGCCCGCATTGCATCGGACGTGGTGCTGGTCTTCCTGCACGGGGGCTGGGAATACCAGGAGGATCCCTCGACCCTGGTGGAGGATTTGGCCACCACAGCCATGGAGGCCGGGGCGCACGTGGTGGTGGGCAACCACCCGCATGTCATACAGGCGATGGAGGCGCAGGGAACAAATCTGGTGGCGTTTTCCCTGGGCAATCTCGTGTTCGACCAGACCTTGTGGGACACCCTCCAAAGCGGCCTGTTGACCCTGGAAATCGGGTGGAATGGCAAGGTAAAACGCGCCACCCTGGAGCCGCTCATTCTCGAGGACTTCCGGCCACGGGGAGTGAGCGGTCGCCTCCAGGAGCAGCTGGCCCGGGACTACCTGGGCCGCACCGGGACCGGCGTCGTGGTTGATGATGGCGCCGTCGAGGTGGATTTTTCAGGCCGGGCCACGGAACAGGACCGGGTGGTGCATGTCCAGGCGGATGGGAGTGGCTGGTCCAAGCCGGAAGGGGTGGAAGGGTCCTGGATTCACGATGTGACCGGTGCCGAGGATTGGCGGGTCGGGCGGGACGTGCTGCTCGTGGGGGATTTCGAGGAGGTGGACCTGGACAGCAAGTGCAGCGAAGGCGTCTTCTGGCGCATGGCCAGTGAGTGGGCGGAGATCGCTCCGGCCGACGATGCAGGCCGGCTGCTCCGACACACCTCCACCCGCCACGCCCTGGACCCCACCTGGTCCCGGCCGGACCACCGACTGCCCCTGTCCGCGGGGGCGGCCTACACCCTCACCGGGCGACTGCGCGGCAACGGCATGCTTCAGATTCGCCTGCGCACCTATGAAACCGCCAGCAGCGACCTCCACTACCAGGAGTTCGAAGAGCGCGTGGCCAAGAAGGAATGGCAGACCTTCCAGATCGACACGGAGCTGCCGGCCCGCGCCACCATGCTGCTCCCGGAGTTTGGCTTGCTCCCGCCCACCGAGGGAGACAACTTCATCGAGTTGGACGACCTGCGCCTCATCCGATGGGAGCCGCCCCCCGAAGAGGGGGAAGACGGGCATGGCCGACCTCTCGAGGAGCGCTTCGACGTGGTGCAGGTCAAGGGAAGCGGACAGGTGACGGCGCGGACGCGGGGGCTCCCGTGACGTGGAGCGCTTGAATCAACAAACCCAGGCGTGATCTCAGACGATCATCGCAACACCGCCTCGAGCTTCTCTGATGGTGTCACCCAATCGAGCGTCTGTCGAGGACGGCCGTTGAGCTCGGCCGCAATGTCATCCAACTGTGCTTGGTCGAATGTGCTGAGGTCAGTCGATCTCGGGAGGTACTGCCGGACCAGGCCGTTCGTGTTCTCATTGCTCCCGCGCTGCCACGGGCTGTATGGATCGCAGAAGTAGACTGGGATTCCTGTCTGGATGCTGAAGCGTCGGTGGTCGGCCATCTCTTTCCCCTGGTCCCAGGTCAATGACCGCTTCAGCTGCTTTGGCAGGGTTCGGACGTGATCGGCGAGCACAGCTGAGACATGTTCCGCGGTGCGGTCAGCTCCCAGCCGCACGAGCATCACGAACCGAGTCTGCCGCTCCACCAATGTGGCGACGGCTGACCGACCGTGGCGACCGAGAATAAGATCGCCCTCCCAGTGGCCGGGAACGGCTCTGTCATCCACATCAGCAGGGCGCTGGCTGATCAGCACCATGTCCTTGATGCGCCCGGATGTGACGCTCCTGCACCTTCCCCTGGGCTTCCTCTGCGCTCTGCCGGTACGAAGGCAGGCCTGAAGCTCTTTCCTGAGCGCTCCTCGTGTCTGTACGTACAACGAGCGGTAGATGGTCTCGTGCGACACCTGCATCTCCGGCTCGTCTGGGAAGTCTGCCCGCAGTCGATGTGAAATCTGCTCCGGCGACCAGTACTTCGCTAGCCGCTGTGCGACCTCGTCTCTCAGCCGCTTGTTCATTGCGAGCTTGAACGGCTTCGGCCGCCCAGACCGCTCGGCAGCCGCCTCGTCGGCGCGCCAGGCGCGGTAGCGACTACGTCCGCCATTGTTCCACACCTCACGAGAGACGGTGGATGGGGCCCGGCCGATCATGCCAGCGATGGCACGGAACGAGCGCCCAGTTCGGAGCCCCAGCGAGACCTCCTCTCGTTCCGCAAGGGACAGACGGAGTGGCGACCGAGGCCTGTTTCTTGGCCGCAAGCCGCCAGTCCTAGCGACCAGGCGCTGCACGGTCTTCGTAGAGACCTCCATGCCGACAGCAGCATCTCCGTGCTTGGCGCCATCCGCAACGAGGTGGAGGAGCTTGAGCTGCTCTGCCCTACTCAGCCGGTTGCCGTTGAACCCTCGTCTTCTTCGCATCGTGTGCCTCCAAGCCCAGTAAGAGAATCATGGGACTCGAGGTTCGTGTTGCGATGACCACTTGAATTCAGCGGGTCAACTCCAGTCAAACGGAATCCCAATGGGAATTCCATCGACAAATTCTGGGTGTTTGCACGCCAAGACGTACCCCCGTTCAGACTTCGCCATTCGACAGATTCACCATAGAAGCCGCCACTTCCAACTGTCAATCGAATTGGGATGCAGCCGCAACTATGGAATGATCCCCCCATGGCCGAAACCTCCAGCCAAGGAAGCTACTGCCTGGAGTGCCTGGGCACGTTCACAGGCAGGCCGGATACCTGCGCCAACCTGGAGTGTGGGGTTCAGAAGCCCGAGAACGGTTGGGGGGTGCTCCTGGGCCCCGGGGACCTCATCGACGGGCGCTTCGATGTGCACCGAAAGCTGACCTTGAGCCGTCGGGGGGCCAGCTACCTGTGCGAGGACAAGACCAAAACCGACGATGCACCGCAGCTGTTGACCGTACAGGTGTTGTCGGAGCGGGACGACCTGGATCCTTACCTGGAACGCCTCGAGCAGGATACCCGCACGCTCCAAGGGCTGAACCACCCAGGCATCCTGCGCATTGTGGAGGTCGGTAGGCCCGATCGGTCGTCCTCCTTTGTGGTGGTGGAACATCCGGCGGGGGGCTCGCTCTTGGACCACCTCCGCCAACATGGGGCCATGAGTCTGGCGGCGGTGGCCCAGCTCGGTCTCCAGGTCTGTGATGCCCTGCATTCCGCCCATGAACGAGGAGTCATTCACGGGGATCTGCGGCCGGAGAACATCCTGCTGACGGCCCCCCCCAAAGAGGGGGAGCTTCCCAGCCTGCTGGTTGCGGATTTCGGGGCTGTGGAAGTCCTGGGAACCCACTCCCGGGGCGGCTTCCGCCTGAATCCCCAGTATGCAGCGCCTGAGCGCTTCAAGGGCAACGAGGCAGACCAGCAATCAGACACCTACTCCCTGGGGGCGGTGCTCCTGTTCTGCCAGTCCCTTCACCCCCTGCTCAACACCACCGGCATCCGGGACCCCGCCGTACTGGCGACCCGCCTGGAGCAGGAACTTCCCCCGCGCTGGATTCCCCCCTACAGCGACTTCGCCGACCCTGAAAACCCGACCCGAATCGCGTTCTTCAACGCACTTCTTGCATCGACCATGGATCCAGAGGTTGAGGACCGCCTGGGGTTGGAACAGGTCCGGGACTACCTCGAGTCCATCTTGGATGTAGACGACGAAGAAGACGGCCAGTTGGAGACCCCGGAGTGGGTGGAGACAGACGACGACGCACCCATGACCGACAACGACGCCATGGCTGCCCTGTCGGCGTTCAAGCCCTTTGTGTCGCAGAAAATGGAGGAAGAAGAGCACGAAGAGGAAGAGGAAGAAGAGCACGAAGAGGAAGAGGCAGAAGAGAAGAAAGACGAGGAGGTGGGGGAGGACGAGGAAGAGGAAGGAGCGGGGGAGGAGGGGGAAGATCCGGATGTCGCCAAGGCAGCAGAACGCCGTGCCCGCTGGCGCAAGTTGGCAAGAGTTGCGGGGATAGTCCTGGCCTCGGTGGCCGCCGTCGGCACGGTCACGGCTGCTGCGACTGCCACGTGGGTCTGGAACAGGGAGCCCCACATGCTCAAGCCCACCACCCTGGAGAAGCGCGGGGCAGCGCCGGAAGTGCTGCAACCCGGCGATCCCTCCACCCAGCCCGACTACGAATCCCTGCTGCGTTCCCTCGACGACCAGATTGGCACCATCAATAAATGTGACCTTGGTGGCGTGGATCGTCTTCGGCTGGACCTGGTGGTGGAACCCAGTGGCTCCGTGCGATCCGTGGGCACCACATGGCTTCCCAGAAAGACCACGTGGTGTGTGCGCAAAGCCATCCTGGGAATGAAGTTCGACCGCTCGGGTGGTAAACCAGCCCGGCTGGTGACATCGGTATTTCTTGCATCAGGCGCTGTGTCGGACTGACCGACCACGGGGGACGCGGTTCAGGAGATCCGAGCCACAATGAGCGTGGCACTGTCCAGGGCACCGCGCTTCTGAGACCCGGCCACCAGGGCTTCCGCTGCAGCTTGCGGAATGGGGACCCGGCGCAGCTCCTGGACCACGAGATCCTCGTCGGTGTGGCGCCAGATGCCGTCGGACATCAGCACAATCTGATCCCCGCTCAACAACTCGATTGTCCCGGTGTCCAGTCCCGGCACCACCTCGATCTCCGATCGGCCCTGGATGCCTCCCCCGAGGAAGGTCTGGGCCAGGGCCGAACCCGCGGGATGGCCCACGGCGCCGCTGCGGGCGGCCATTTCATCGAGGGAGTGGTCCCGTGTGAGCTGGTGAAGTTGGCGGTAGCGGAGATGGTAGAGCCGCGTGTCACCAATGTGTGCCCAGTGCACGTGGGGACCCAGCAGCCACGCCACCGTGAGCGCTGCTCCCATTCGCACCGGGCCCGCCGCCTTGGCGGCATCCCGGATGCGCCGGTGGGCTGACAACATGAACAAGCGCAGGTGCTCCTCGGGGGTCGCGCCGGGGGGCCAGGTGGCATCCAGGAGCAGGGGCAGGGACTGCACGGCAGCTTTGGCTGCAATCTCGCCGTCCCGGCCGTTCCCGAGCCCATCGCTGACCGCCAGCAGAATGCCCTGGTCTCCGACCTCCCGAACGGTCTCGTCGTCCCCCTTGCGAAAGCGAGCCTTTCCATCACGGCACAGGAGGTAGTTGTCCTGGTTCACCCCAGGACGGCCCGATTCTGGACCCGGAGTGCACACGATTCCGATCTCTACGGTGACAGCCATTCCGGCGAGCCTACCACCCGCCTGCCAAGTAGACCTATACTCCCCACTTCCGGAGGCACCCATGTCCATTTTTCCCCCTTGGACCGACGAACACGAAATGATCCGCAAGACGGTGCGGGACTTCGCCACAGAGCGCCTTGCGCCACACGCCTACGAGTGGGACCGGGCAGGGGCCTATCCGGCCCGGGAGGTGCTCAAGGAGATGGCGGAGTTGGGCCTGTTGGGCATCCGGTTTCCCGAGGAATATGGCGGTCTTGGCTTGGACTGGTGGAGCAGCGCCGCGTACATCGAGTCCATGGGCTACAGCCACAGTGCCGGATTGATGATGTCGGTCCTGGTGCACACGGACATGGCCACGCCTGTGATCGCTGAAATCGGCACCCCGGAACAAAAGGACGAGTTCCTGCGCGGAGTCATCACGGGGGATCAAATCGCCTGCCTGGGCGTCACCGAGCCCGGATGTGGCTCAGACGTCTCCGCCATTCGCACCACAGCGAGGTCCGATGGGGACGACTACATCATCAGCGGGCAGAAGACCTACATCACAAACGGCAGCTTCGCGGACTTCGTCGTGCTGGCGGTGCGCACTGGTGATCCGGGTTTTGGTGGCATCTCCCTTGTGCTGCTGCCCACAGACACCCCGGGCTTTACCGTGGGGCGCAAGCTCGACAAGCTGGGCACCCGCTGCGTGGACTCCAGCGAACTGCACTTCGACAACTGCCGCATTCCAAAGCGCTACCTGCTGGGCGGTGAGAACACCGGGTTCATCCACATCATGCAGAACTTCCAGGGGGAGCGCCTCGCGGCAGCCCTGATGGCGGTGGCCGGCATGCAAATGCAGATGGACGATGCCATTCGCTACGGCAAGGAGCGGGAGGCCTTTGGTCGCCCAATCATCAAGTTTCAGGTCTGGCGACACAAGTTCGCCGAGCTCATGACCGAGCTGAACGCGGCCCGCATGCTGACCTACCACGCCGTGGACAAGATCAACGGCGGTGAAGACGCCACCATGGAGATCTCCCAGGCGAAGCTCTTTGCAGGGGACCTGGCCCAGAAGCTCACCTACGACTGCCTGCAGTTCCACGGGGGCTACGGCTACATCGAGGAGTACCCGGTGGCGCGATCCTACCGGGATGTGCGGTTGATAACGATAGGGGGCGGTACGTCGGAGGTGATGAAGGAGATCATCTCCAAGATGGCTGGGTTCTAGGAGGGCGATCGCGCTCCAGAAGCCCTGGCTAGAACAACTCCAGCACCCCACCATCGTGCACAATCGCGTCTTCCAGCACGGTCTCCGGGGGCACCTCCACGCCATCCCATACGACGCAGCGGCGCAGGCGGGATCCCGCCCCGATGCGGCAGCCCGCGCCCAGGACGACTTCAGATCCCAGGCGCACGTTGGCTCCCACGCTGGCCTCCGGTCCCATCCAGATCGGGCCCACCAGGGCCGCGGTGGAGTCGAGTTCCACTGAGGACTTGCGGCCGATCTCCCGGCCGCTCAAGCGAATGCCCCACGCCACGTGGTCCCAGGGGTGCAAGGGCAGCTGCACCTCGTCTCGCAACACCCTGCGGTTCGCCTGCAGGTACCGGGCGGGGTCTCCCAGGTCCAACCACAGACCGTCATGGTGCTGGGCCGCCACCTGCCGACCCGGCACGAGCTCCTGGTAGGCAGTGCGCACCACGCAGGCCTGCTGCTTGGGAATCAACTCCAGGGCCTCCTGGCGCATGCCGTGAATGCCGGTGAAGTGCCGGTCCTTGCGCACCTCGCCCTCCGGCTCGGCCTGGGCAAGCCCCACCAGGTCCACCACCCGCTCCTTTGCATCCGTACCAATGAGCCCGTAGCGCTCCCCGGCGGCCCGCACCCGAAGCACCATGGTGGCCAGGCTGGAGGTGAGTCCCATGAACAGGCGGCCCAGGTCGACGTCGCAGGCCACATCCCCGTTGAGAATCACAAAGGAATCCGCCAGGTGTTCCACTGCGTGCACGAGCCCACCGCCCGTGCCAAGAATCTGCGGAGCCTCCACGGAAACATGGAGATCCATGTCGCAAGAATCCGCCCACGCCTCGATCGCCCGGGGCAGGTGGTGTGCATTGACCACCGCCTGCTGAATTCCATGCTTGCGAAGCAGGGCCACGGACTGGTCCAACAAAGGCAAACCACACAGGGGCACCAGGGGCTTGGGCCGATGCTCGGTCAGGGGCTGCAGCCGGGTCCCAAACCCCGCGGCCAGGAGAAAGGCTGGCGCTTTCAAGCCACCATTTCCCTGTGGGCGCCCCGGGCAAAGAAGACCATGGCCCCAACGGTCACGCCATCAAAGGCAAGCCCCAACCAGAAAGCCGGATGCCCCGAGGAGATTCCCGCCACAAGAAACCCCAGCACGGAGCAGGACTTGAGGAACACCAGCGGCACCAGCACCGCGTACCAGCGGACCAGGTCCGACAGCAGCAGGGCACAACAGAATCCAAGGGTGGCCACATTGCCAATGCCCAGCACGCGCCAGAACATGGAGTTCTCGGTCCACGGGTACTCCATGACCCCAAACCACTCTCCCAGGGAGGCAAACATCTGCGCTGCCCCCTCCGCATCGATGCAGTAGTACAGGGAGGGAACCAAGAAATTGAGGGTCAGCACCGTGTACACGATGCGGAAGGCACGAATCACGAACCATCCCCCATCGCGTTGAAGAACACAGCCACGTACCCGCCCGCGCTCTGCCCGAAGGGTGCCGTGAGCACCATGTCCAGGTCGCCGTCGCTGTCCACGTCATTGCCAAGGGCGTGGTAGCCCAGCTGCGTGCCCTGGTTCTTGCTCACGAACTCCATGGTGGCATTGTCCGCATCGGTGGTGGGATCCGAGGCATTCGCCGAGGAATAGGCCAACACATCGGCCCCGAAGTGGATGAACGTCGCGTTTTTCACCGAGTCCCGGGGGGTGGCCGCATGGGTCAGGATCAAGTCCTGCACCCCATCTCCATCAAAGTCCGCGCTCTCCTCCGCCCCTTGCAGCCGCCCCTCGCCCAGGGTGCCGTGCACCTTGTAGAACCACGTCGCTGCATCAGCAGCAATGGCTCCCGGCGCCAGGTCATCCCCATCGATGACAATCACGGTGCCCGCACTTGCATCAATGCCGGGGGTGTTCCCCGAGGCGTTGACCACGACCTCGTCGTAGCCATCGTTTGTCATGTCGGCGATCCACCCTTGCGTCTTGCCCACCTCGTACCCGGTGTACCCGACCAGGGTGATCTGATCTCCCAGGTTGATGGTGCCGCCGGCAGCGATGTCCACTCCATCCACGACCCCGGTCTGCCCGGCGGACAGCCCCGTGCGATCCCCCACGAGGAGATCTCCCAGCCCATCGCCGTTGAAGTCCAGCCCCCCCACGGAGTGGCCACTGAAGTAGTCATCCACATTCGTCGAGCTGGTCTCGATCACCGCCAGGGCGTTGACCGCATCGTGGGTGCCGCCGGAGAGCCACGCGGTGCTGGCATAGACCCCCACCTCGGTGCGGCCCACCCAGCCCTCCCCCACTGCAACCTCCGAAATGCCGTCGCCATCCACATCCAACAGCGACGCCACATCCACTCCCAGGTACGTGTTCCCGGTGAGGGTGGCCAGGACATCGCTGACGGTGCCGCCGCTCGCCAGGTCGGCCCCCAGCACGATCCGGGCTTCACCACCGCCCTGGGCGAGGGGAGCCCCCACCACGAGGTCATCGATGGAGTCCCCATCCACATCCCCCAGGTTTGCCAGGTCCCACCCGGTGCCATCCGCACCAGTCGCAGGAATGTGCGCCACGTTCTGGGCAGTCACGCCTCCGGCGCCATCCGCCACATCCACCAGGTAGACCCCGGTGCCAAACATCGTGAGCCCCTCGATCTCGACCGGATACCCCCCGTTGCTTCCCAGCACCAGGGTGTCGCCCCCATCGCCATCCAGGTCGCTCATGAACACGGCGGCGAGCCCGAGCGCCCCCTGGTCGTCGGCCACCAGGCCAAACCAGTCCAGGATCGCATCGCGCTCATCCATCTTGTCGATGTCCCCGTCGCAGTCATCGTCCACGCCATTCCAGGTCTCATCGCCCCCCTGAAGCACCGTGGCGTCTTCATCGTTGCAGTCGGCCCCTCCCCAGTCCATGTGGTCCAGGCCGTCACCGTCCGCGTCATAGTCTGAGCCGTTGGGGCCCGAGCAGTCCTGGTCCACGCCGTCGTACCAGGTCTCCGCCACCCCCGGGTTTACCGAGGGGTCCTCATCGTTGCAGTCACTGAACCGGTCGTACCCGTCCCCATCGCAGTCGTCCGAGTCCTCGTCCCCGGCACAGTCCTGGTCCACGCCGTCGTAGCAGACCTCAGGCGCCCCGGGGAAGATGTTCGGGTTGCCATCGTTGCAGTCATCGCCCCCCTCCACCTGCGTGGAGTCGTACCCGTCCCCATCCACGTCTGTCAGGTCCCCATCCCCGGCACAGTCGTCGTCGACCCCATTGTAGGGAATGTCGTTGGCCCCCGGGTAGGTGTAGGGGTCGTCGGGGTCGCAGTCGTCCTCGTCGGGAACGCCGTCCCCATCCCGGTCCGGAAGGGAGGTGTCTTCCCCCGGCCCATCGTCGGTGTCCTTCACCTCCTCCTTGCCATTGCAACCCAAAGCCAGAACCACACCCAGCATCATCAGAAATCTCATGCAGGCCTCCCGAGCCGACAAGGGTACATTTGTCGTAGCCTGGAGTCGTGGTGTTCCTCAAGCTATTCACATTGTTCTTGGCCTACGGTCTGGGCTCGATTCCCTTTGGATTGGTTGTCTGCATGGGGTTCGCGGGGAAGGACCCGCGTCTCGAGGGCAGCGAAAACATCGGCGCAACCAACGTGGCCCGCATTGCTGGAACCGGTCTAGGCGCCGCGACCCTGGCCCTGGATGCAGGCAAGGGCTTTCTGGCGGTGTGCCTGGCCCGGGTCGCGTTTGATGACCCGGTCTGGCTGGGGGTGGCAGCCCTGCTGGCGGTGGTGGGGCACTGCTACAGCGTGCTCCTGGACTTCAGCGGGGGAAAAGGGGTTGCCACCGCAGCCGGTGCATTCCTGGCCCTGGCCCCCCTGGTGCTGCTCGTGGACCTGGTCGTGTGGGGCGCGGTGCTCTGGTGGGGGCGAAAGTCGTCCCTGGCCTCCCTGGCTGCTGCGGGTGCTCTGCCCCCGCTCTGCGCCGCCTGGGCCCCGGAGTACCTGCACACCTCGCTCCTGGTCCTGGTGCTCCTGGTCTACCGGCACAAGAGCAACATCACGCGGCTCTATGCCGGGGAAGAATCCGAGATCCAGGGGCCTCAGGGAGACTGATCGCCGGGCTCCAGGGGCGCCCACACCCCGTCCCGCAGCTTGAAGCGCCGGGTCGGCCAGTAGTGGGGGTCCAACTCCATGGTCACCACCCGCACCTGGTCATCGAGGTCGAGGGTGGTCAAGCGCACCGGCTCGGTCACCTCGTTCTGTTCCAGCACTGCAAAGAAGGCGTCCAGATCTGGCGTGGCAGTGCCGTTCACCTCGATGATGCGGCGCGTGGCCCGCAACCGGTAGCGGGCTGCGGGGGATCCATACCAGTAGAAACCGACAAAGACCCCCTCTCGGGACAGTCCTCGCTGGGAGGCCAACTCCCGGTGCGGGGCGTGCAGCAGCACCCCAGCCCAGATGGCGATCTCGTCCACCCCCTGGCCGTAGAGGGGCTCGGTGGGAAGCTCCACCTGGATTTCCTCGCCATTCCGGAGCAACTCCAACCGGAGAATGGGTTTCTGGCTTGCCCGCTCCAGGTCAATGAACCGGGACACCGCCACCCCGTCCATGGAAAGGAGCAGGTCCCCTTCCTCCAGTCGCTCCGCCGCCTGGGTGCCTGCGGTCAGGCGGCTGACCATCAGCGCCCGGCGAATCCCCGGGCTGGCCGCCTCCAGGGCCTGGGCACGGTCGTCCTTCAAACCCAGCTCCCGGGCATCCGCCAGGGGCAGGGGGGTCAACTCGGCCCCAAGACTGCGAACCACCGCGGGTCCACCCGTCTGCAGGGCCTCCAGCACCGGCAGGAAAGTCTCCGTGGGAATGCCCCGGAAAAAGGAGTTGCGCTCCCCGTCCTCCTTGTAGGGAAACGATGCCCACAAGGCCACGACAGCCCCGGAAGAGTCCGTGAGGGCACCCCCCACAGACGGCGCTGCGGTGTGGGTGTCGATGACCTCCAGGTTCACATCGCGGAACTGGGGAGGAGATGGAAGAGGCAGCACCACCGGCTCGATGCGTGCCACGCGGGTGCGCCGACTGACCACCTCGTGGCTGCGGGTAATGCCCACCTGGAAGACCCGGTCCCCGGCCTCGAGGGTGGTGGTCTTCAACCGGACAGACTTCACCCGGGTCTCCCCCAGCAGCGCCGGGTCGTACGAGATCACCGCAAAGTTGTGCACCGGGTGCACAAACTCCACCTTCCCGGGAATCCGGACCGACCCACCAAAGGTCAAAGCCAGGTTGCCGAGAGGAATCGGCACCGTGTCCCGATCCACCAGGACCAGGCCCCGCTCTGCATCCACCACCAGCCCGCCGCCGCGGAAATGGGAACCCCAGACCCCCTCGGTGCGGTAGGGAATGTCGAAGTCCACCACCACCAGGGAGTCAGCCAGCTTGCGCTCCGGGCCCCGGCCCGTGGTGGCCCGAGAAGCCGTCGCGGGGGCCAACGCCTCGGGTGCCGGCGGCGGATCTGCCGGAGTACAGGGCCACAGCCCCGTGACATCGTCCCGGTGACAGCGCTGCATGGGAAACCAGAGTCGATCCATCTCAAGGACCACTACCTGCTCCCGGCGAGGGTCGCGAATAGCGGAATAGCGTATGGGAACCCGGGCCCCGTGGGGCTGCGCCGAGAGCACCTTCCAAAGGGCATCCAGGTCCGGAACCGGCTCCCCGGCCACCTCTCGGATCAAGGCCCCGTCCGGCACGCCGGCTGCGCCCAGGGTGAATCCCGGGTTGGCCACGTACAGGCCCTCCACCGGAATCACGTGGTTTCGCGCCTGCTGGTAGGACAGGGCGTTGATCACGGCGCTTCCGAACTCCAGGAAGGCATCCGGCGTGATGGCGTGCAAATCCCCCACTTCCAGGGACAGGACCAGGGACTCGCCGCCGCGCTCCACCTCCAGATCGAGGGTCTCGCCCACCTTGGCATCCAGCGCCTCTTCCAGGGGCAAAAACGTCGTGACCCACTCCCCGTTCACCCGAAGCAGGATGTCCCCCGGCTCCAGAACGTTCTGGGCGGGTCCACCCGGCAGCACCTGGCGCACCACCAGCATGCCGGTCCCCTCGGGGAACTCCGCCCGCACCCCGGTCTCGGTGGCCTCGCTCAATCCCAGCCGCCGCAACTCGTCAAAGGCCGTGTAGCGGAAAATGGTCTGGACGGTTCCGCGGGGGATGGGCTCCTGGCTTTGAATCAGCTTCAGCGCCCGGACCACCCGGTGCAGGGGCAGGTAGAAGCTGGAGGCCGCCCCCACGCTGCCCCCGGCGTTCAAGGCCACCACCCGGCCCGAGAGTTCCACCACCGGGGAGCCGGAGCTGCCTCCGGAAGTGCTCGACGCTGCCTGGTAGTAGAAGGTGTTGAAGTCGTTGTAGCCGTTGCCCGAGTAGTGGGGGGCCGCGCGATCCAGTCGGGCCAGGGTGCCGCTTAGAATGGAGATCTTCTCGCCGGCATCGTTCCCGATGACCCGGATGTCCACCCCCACCTTGGCGGCTTCCGGAACCAGGGGCAGCTCCACGAGGTCCATGTACCGGACGTCTTCCGGGTTGAAGCGGTAGAAGCCGAAATCATGGACCGGGTCGCGGTACACCGCCTGGAGCGCCACCTCCTCGTGGTTCTGAAAGACCGCCTTGGCCACGACGGGCCCCGGCTCCACCATGTGCCGGTTGGTCAGGAGAATCCCCCGCTGGGCATCCACCACAAATCCGGTGCCTTCGGAGGAGGAAGCGCCCTCCGTGTCGAAGGGACGGGTGGAGCTGACCTGCAGGGACACCACCGCCGGGACGACCTGCTCCAGGGTGGCCTCCCAGTCAACAGACGTCCAGTCCCCCGGGGCCTCCGGGGCAGCCTGTGCCAACGAGAGCAGAGCGAAGAGCAGCATGAACGTTCCTAGGGCTCGAGGCGATCAAGGGTACGCGGGAAGGGAATGGTCTCCCGCACGTGGCGAATGCCACACACCCAGGTCACCAACCGCTCAAGGCCCAATCCGAATCCCCCGTGGGGGCAGGTGCCATAGCGGCGCAGGTCCAGGAACCACTCAAAGGCCTCCTGGGGCAGCTTGTGCTCTTGGATGCGTTGAAGCAGCACATCCAGGTCATCTTCCCGCTGGCCGCCGCCGATGATTTCGCCGTAGCCTTCCGGCGCCAACACATCGACCCCGAGGGCCCGCAGGGGGTTTAGGGGATCCGCCTTCATGTAGAAGGCCTTGATGGCCGTGGGGAAGCGGTGGACCAGGATCGGCCGGTCGTACTGCTCCGTGAGCTTGGTCTCGTGGGGGGAGCCGAAGTCATCCTCGGGCTTCACCGGTTCCCCCAGCTCCTCCAGGCGGGCGCAGGCATCGTCATAGGTGAGACGGGGGAAGGGTTTCTGCACGTTCTCCAGCAGGGAGACATCCCGTTCGAGCACATCCAGGTGGGCCCGGCCTTCTTCGACCACGCGGCCAACGACTTCCACAAGAAAGTCCTCGGTGAGGTCCATGATCGCGTCCAGGTCCGCCCAGGCGATCTCCGGCTCCACCATCCAGAACTCGGTCAAGTGGCGGCGGGTGGCGCTCTTTTCCGCGCGAAAGGTAGGGCCAAAGCAGTAGGTCTTGCCAAAGGCCAGCGCCCCGGCTTCCTGGTAGAGCTGCCCGGACTGGGTCAGGTAGGCGGAGCGGCCGAAATACTCGGTTTCAAAGAGGGTCGAGGTGCCCTCGCAGGCCGCGGGCGTGAAGATCGGCGAGTCCAGGAGCAGGTAGCCCCGGGAGTCGAAATAGTCGCGAATCGCCCGGGTACAGAGGGCCCGGATGCTCAAGATCGCGTGGGGGCGGCGGGACCGCAGCCACAGGTGCCGGTTGTCATGGAGAAACGCCGGCCCGTGTTCCTTGGGGGTGATGGGGTACCCGTCGACGTTCTGGACAATCTCCAGGGCAGTGACCGAAACCTCGAACCCGATGGGGGAACGCGGGTCGGCCTTGGCTTCTCCGGTGATGCGCAGGGAGGACTCCTGGCCCAGGCGGCGGGCGGCCTCGAACGTGGCCTCGTCGACCGCGTCCTTGCGAAGCACACACTGGATGATCCCCGTTCCATCCCGCAGGGAGAGAAAGGCGATCTTCCCGCTGGAGCGCGAATTGTAGAGCCAGCCCTCCAGGACAACCGTTTCCCCTTCATGCCGGGCAATCTCGGACACCGATGCGTGGCTGGCCATGGCCCCTCCAGAAGGAGGGCATACCTCCGGTATTGTGGACGGTCAAACCGTCAGCTATGCTCTGGAGCGCACCGACGGGAGCCTCCCATGCGCCGTGGCCAGACCGTGGTCGAATACATGATCACCCTCTCAGTGATCTCCATCGGCATCATCGGCATCATGTACGCCTTCCAGGACGCCACCATCGGCAACGTGACGGCGCTCTCAAATGACATGGCGAGCGGAGCCGCCGGAAGCCTGATCGATGCGGGAATTCAGCAGCAGTAGGGCGGCTTGGTCCGGTTCTTACAGCCCACTCCGAACCAGGTAGGCCTTGCCAGCGTCTTCCCCCCCTTCGTCGTTGCCCCAGGCCCCGATCAGCAGGTCATCAAGGCCATCTCCGTCCACATCGCCTGCGCCAGCGACGGAGTACCCGGCCTCGTCCTCGCTGGTTTCACCAATGAAATGGTATTCCACATAGGCGAGATCATTGACGCTTATAAAACCGTCACAGTCATAGTCTGAAAGCAGGCCATCTGAAGCAGCGTTCGGATGGAAGAGCGGGTCGCTGCCATCGCAGTCCTCGGACGTGGGTGTTCCGTCGCAGTCGGCGTCTTCAGAAACCAGCGTCGATGTGGCGTCAGCGTCGTCGCAGTCGCCTGTACAAGTGGAATACCCGTCGGCATCGCGATCATCCTGGTTCAGGGAGGCGTCTTGATCCATGCAGTCGGTATTGTTCGCGACATAGCCAATGGGGACGTAGCAAGCTCTCGTGGACTCGTTTGGATCGCCGTAGCCATCCCCATCGACGTCGGCGTACCAGGTCAAACTATCGAGAGCATCGTCTTCATCAATTTTTCCATCACAGTCGTTGTCGATTCCGTCACAGGTTTCCACGGGCTCGGGGTTCGCAGTGCCGTCTGGGTCGTCGCAGTCCTGCTTTTCGGTAGAGTCGTCACCGTCAACGACCTGAGTGTCAATCTGGGAGTCGCCCGCAGCCTTCTCCTTCCCGGCCACGGTTGAGCCGTTGCAGGAGCACAGTAGCAAGGGGTGGACCCACCAGTTTCTCATGACCAGACCATGGTGCCAGCGCTCTTCATGACTCTCAATCTATCACGTCGATCGTCGCCTTTCGGTCTAAGGAGTGCTCGATGGCACCCCTCAGAGGTAGCCTCGAAATTGGGCAGCACAACAACACGTTCCGGACTCATTCATTCGGAGTTGGCGAGCCGCGAGTCAACAAGCCGACCAGTCAGTCGGGGCCCCACTGGCGCGCGGATTCAATGTTCAAACCGCATCGGTTGTCCTCGATACAACGGGCTAAGACCACTTGGCGAAAAGCCGGTCACGTTGTCGCAACTCACGTCCAATTGCCAGACCGGCGTGTTTCCGGACTGGCTGAATTCCGCGACAGTTCCCTGTTCGCCACAGGTGACGATCCCTCGATCCACAGCGCTTCATCCCGCCGCCGCCCGGGCACGGAGCGATCCGACCCCCTTGCCTGGCCCGTCGGACGACTCGATTCTGCCTCCGCAGAACGGCCCGGGCCTGCTACCGTGAGCCTGGGCAACCCACCGAGCGCGCTAATGTCAGCTATCCTCAGTGCGTGCTGTTTGGCTACAGCCCCATGAACGGCATCTACCCCAACCAGGCTGGGCATATGTGGGTGCGGTAGGGGTGACTGAACGCGTCTCATCAGCTCCCAAGCGCTATGATGGGACCATGACGGTCTCCACAAGCGACACCCTGGCGCACCTGCGCAAACGACGTGATCAGCAGGCACGCGCATCCCGCGTGCGGGCCGATGAGTTGCGCACCTTGTTGCCAGCGCTCGCCGCAACCCTCCGTGAGAGACACGG
>CAZSZE010000057.1:0-28405 GCA_964610645.1 uncultured Enterobacterales bacterium
GAGACCTGGTATGACGGCGTGGACTCGGACTGTGCCGGGGACGACGACAATGATGCAGACGGAGACGGAGCCACAAGCTACCTGGAAGCAGGGGGTCCCGATTGCGATGATTTCGACGCCAGCGTGACCGATTGTGGCAGCAACGCCAACACGGCGCTGGCCTCCTGCGATGACCTGCTCACATCCAATTCGAGCCTCGCTGACGGGGACTACTGGATCGACCCGGACGGCGGCAGCACCGGCAACGCATTCCAAGCGTATTGCGACATGACGACGAATGGCGGCGGATGGACTCTGGTGGCAAATGTCGCCCCGACGGATGGCAACATCCTGGGCTACCCCTCCGGTTTCTGGTACGACGAATCAGAGTACGGCAGCCTGGGCAACCGGTTTGCCCAGGACTTCAAGAGTCCAGCAGCCTATCTCCTCCAGGGAACCCACCTGATGATCCAGTCTACGGACACAGGGGCGGCAGGAGGGATTCGCGGCTGGAAGAGGTGGCCGTTCAATACCACGCAGTCATTCGATGCCTTGTTCTATGACGGCACCCAGATTCCCTATTCGTGTAGCGGTGCCATGTATAGTTGTGACACCCAGAACTCAGATGCCAGCGATGTGGGATCGACCAGCCAATGGGATGGCATCATCAGGAAAGGCAGTTGTCTGTATGCAGATATCAACACAGAGAGCAATAATGATGTGTCGCGCCTGGTTTCTAGCCTGGGGAGTGTCACATCGTGCGTAAGCAATAGAATGGGTGGGTTTGGCACATATATTAACGGCCAGACTCCTGGGATGGATCGCGGAGATTGTGGCCCGGCCGCTGGCAGTTACTACGGAGACGCTTGCCACTGGTCTACCTGTGCAGAACCCGGCACCGAAAACCCTGATTGTGGGGGGGGCCATTGTGGGGCACACAACTGTGAAAACCACGTGGCAGACTTCACCTGGAACAGTCGGTTTTACGTGCGGTAGATTGGGCGACGAGCCTCACCCCAACAGCGGCCGGAAACCCACCATGTCCAGGCGCAGCCCCACGCTGCGGAACGCCTCCGGCAAGGCGGAAATCACATCCCCGGCCACAATCGGTGACTGCCCAGCCAACTCTCCTGCCAGGCCATGAACGAACGCCCCACACACAAGAGCGTTCGTGGGGGACAGCCCCTGGGCCAGAAGGGCTCCCACCACGCCCGTGAGGACGTCACCAGCCCCTGCAGTGGCCAGGGCGGGCGTGCCGGTGCGGTTGATGGTGAGGGTCTCACCACACACCAGGGTGTGGCGGCCCTTCAGCAGGGCGGGGCCCCACTCTGACAGGGCCCGAACAGCCGAAAAACGGTCGGACTGCACCGCGGCAGTTTCCAGGCCCAACAGTCTCGCTGCCTCGCCCGGATGAGGAGAAATACACCGGGGGTGGTTCGAGGGTTTCGGGTCCCTTGCCAGCGCCGTCAGCGCATCTGCATCAAAAATCCCAGGTGCCGGAACCTCGTGCCAGAGTCGCATCAAACCCTGGGCTGCTTCCTCCCCCACCCCGAATCCAGGGCCTACCGCGATGGCATCAAAGGGAGCGAGGTCTTGTGGCTCAATGCGCTCAACGGTCTGCACCATGATCTCGTCCCGCAGGTTGGAGAGCCGAGAGGCTGCATCTGGGTGAACCAGCAGGGTCACGAGCCCACAACCTGATCGAATGGCTGCATTGCACACCAACACGGCAGCGCCCGCCTTCTCCACGCTGCCGGCCACAACACCCAGGTGTCCGTGGTTCCCCTTGTGGGAAGCCGCATCCCTGGAAGGAATCCGCTCTCCCACCCAGGCGCCATCCACCACCAGGGCCACGGGGTCCCCACCGGCATCCACCAGCCCGATGTCCGCCACCACCAGGTCCCCGACCCGCTCGCCGCCGGGGGCACCGAAAGCCCCTGGCTTGGCCCGGCCAATGGTGACCGTGCACACCGCATCCACCGCATCGCCCAGGATCCGGCCGGTGTCCCCGCAAACCCCCGTGGGCATGTCGACCGCAAGGACCGGTTGATCCAATGCGTTGATCTCCTGCACCCGGGTCAGAATCTCCCCGCGCAATTCGTCCCGGGTTCCGGTTCCCAGCAGTGCATCCACCACCAGGGCGCTGTCCACTTCCGGCACCGACTCGGTGATCGAAATCCCCAGGGCCACTGCCGCCTCCCGGTTCGCCAGGCAGTCCGGGCTGTGCGTTCCGGACACCGCCACCACATGTACCGCCACCCCCGCCAGGTGCAGGTGGCGAGCCACCACGTACCCGTCGCCCCCATTGTTGCCGGGACCAGCGAAGACCAACACCGCCCCCGCCCCTTCCTGTCGCACCCAGCGAATCACCTCGGCTGCCACTGCCCGTCCGGCGATCTCCATCAGGGCCAGGGCCGAAACGCCCACAGTCTCAATGGTATGGGCATCCATGGCCCGCACCTGGTCCACGCTGGCGACCCGGTGGCTCATCGATTCCCCAGCATCCCCGCGAGGTCGCGCACGGCCCTGTCCAACCCCACGAACACCGCCCGGGAGATGATGGAGTGCCCGATGTTGTACTCCACGATGCCGGGCACCGAGTGCACCAGGAGCGGCAGGTTCAAGTGGGTGAGGCCGTGTCCCGCTGCCACCTCCAGGTCCAGGCCGTGGCCGATCTCCCATGCTGCTTGCAACCGAAGGAGCTCAGCCTGGGGATCCGCTTCCGCATAGCGAGCGGTGTTGAGTTCGATCATGTCCACGCCGTCGATGGCTGAAGCCGCCACCTGGGCAGGCTCCGGATCAATAAAGAGGGCCACGTGGATGCCCGCTTCCGCCAGGCGAGCGGTGGCAGCGCGAATCTCCTCTCCCCGACCCGTAAGGTCCAGCCCCCCCTCCGTGGTCACCTCCTCGGGCCGCTCCGGCACCAGGGTGACCCGGTGGGGTCTTAGCTCCAACATGATGCCCAGCATCTCGTCCGTGGCTGCGCACTCCACGTTGAGCTGTGTGGTCACCACCTGGCGGAGGATGCGAATGTCCCGTTCCTGCACGTGCCGGCGATCACAGCGCAAATGACAAGTGATCTGATCGGCCCCGGCGGTCTCAGCCACCATCGCAGCCTGGACCGGGTCCGGGTAGGGCGACTTCCGCGCCTCGCGCAGGGTCGCCACGTGGTCGACATTCACTCCCAAGCGACGCGGGGTCATGGTGGTCCTCCGCGGTGGACTCTATCGCGGAAGCACGCCTTGGGTGAGACCCGCAGACGCAACATGGGCCACCAGCCGATCTGCCCAGAGCCTGGCATCCTCCAGCGCTTCAGCCTCCACAAGCACCCGCAGCTTCGGCTCGGTGCCCGACCAACGCAACAGCACCCGCTGAGCTGCCCCTTCTTCCGCCTGGGCTGCGAGCTCCAGCAAGCCCGGGATTTCCTCCAGGGAGGGCTTTACCAGGGTCCGGATGGAAACCTGGACCTGGGGGCTGGGTTGCCAGTCTGCAAGACGATGGGAAAGATCCACACCTCCCGCCAGGGCCCGCAGACCCGTGAGCAGCCCGTCCCCAGTGGGCAGGCCATCCGCAAGCAACACGTGGCCCGAGGGCTCCCCCCCCACCGGCCAGCCAAGCCGTTTCATCTCCTGGGCCACATGCCGATCCCCCACCGGGGTCCGCACAAAGTCGATTCCCTTGGCTGAAAGGGCCCCTTCCAGGGCTGCGTTGCACATGACCGTGCCCACAAGCCCAGGCGGCCGGGCAAGAAGCAGGAGCAGCCCATCCCCGTCCACGACGTGGCCCGTCTCGTCCACGAGCAGGCAGCGATCCGCATCGCCATCCAGGGCGATGCCCACCCGGGCACCTGCGGAGCGAACGGCCCGGACAAGCGCCTCCGGGTGCAGGGCCCCCACCCCCTCGTTGATGTTCTGGCCGTCCGGTGCGCAGCCCACGGTGATCACCTGGGCGCCCAGTCGGTTCAGCAGGGCCGGTGCCACCTCCCACCCCGCCCCATGGGCTGCATCCAACACCACCCGAACGCCAGAGAGATTCCATCCATCCGGCAAGGCAGCACAGACCGCATCGGCCCACAAGGACGGGCCATCGATTCGCTGGGCTGTGGCCCGCAAAGGCGAGCAGCCACGCTCGGCGGCAATCCCCTCCTCCAGGGCGGCCTGCTCTTCGTCATCAAGCTTGCCGCCATCCCCTCCAAGAATCTTCAATCCGTTGTCATAAAAAGGATTGTGGGAGGCGGTGATCGCCACCCCCAGATCCGCATGCCCCCCGGCCAGGAGAGCAGACAGGCCCGCTGTGGGCACCACCCCTGCATCCACCGCGATGTCCCCCAGTCCCTCCACCAGGGCCGCCTGGACGTCGGGGCCACTTGCCCGGGTGTCCCGCACCATCGCCACCCTTCCAGCGCCACCCACTCGCAGGGCACGGCCCAGGGCCCGGGCGAGATCTGGCGTCAGAGGCGGCTCTCCCCAGCGTCCGCGGACGCCATCCGTCCCGAAAATCCCCATTAACGACGGCGCTCGATGACAAATCGCTGCGGGACCACGGAAACCACCTCCACATCCGCCCCTGGGCGCAGCACCTCGTAGCGAATGGAGGCATCGGCATCGGGTCCCACCACCACCGACTGCTGGGAGGCTGGAAGGTTCTTGGGCAAGCGCACCACCACAGCCACATGTTCCGCTGAAATGGCCCGAATCGACTCGATGGGACCCTTCAGGGTGACCTCCACCTGGTCCACCTGGGGCCTCCATCTCCGGTCCACGTCGGCCATGAGCACCGGCACATTGGAGAAGTTCCTGGTTTCCGTGTCTGGTTCCACCTGGACCCGCGCTGCGATCGTCTCGTCACCCACCTCCACCAACAAGCCCCGCTCCACGTTCAAGCCCACCTCCAGGGTCGTGGACTTGCGCAACCCATCGATGGAGATGCCATCCGTGTGGAGGGATCGCAGCCGCTCCAACACGGTGGCAGGTCCCCGCACCTCCACCAAGGAGGGGTCCAGCTTCACATCCACCAGGTGGTAGCCCTCGGCCACCTTTCCCACGGTTGCAGGCACGACCTTGATCCGCCGCATGACCGAGGCCACAAGCTCCACCTGGATGGAACTCGGGGCCGTGCTGACCACGCTGACCCCCTTGGGAAGTCCTTTGATCTCCCGGCCCAGAAACTCCACGCTCTGGACGCCGGCCGTGGCCTCGCTCATGTCCACCACCAGGAGGAGATCCCGTCCCTCCAGTCGCTTGACCAGGGCACGGGCACCGCTGGCCGTGAGGCGAACCTGGGGCGGGGCGGGCTCGTTCAGGGCCAATCCTTCCGGCCAGGAGTACTCCACCCGGGCCAGGGTGTTGGCCTCCATGACCTGCTCCCCCTGCACATAGAGCCAAATGCCTGTGGCCAACAACAGGCTCAGCAGCTTGATGCCTGGATTGTGGGACAGAGGAGAACGGATCCATGCCACCAGCACGTCTCCAAACCGGCGAATCTGGCCTTGAAGGGAAAGCGGCCGGGTCAACTGGCAGCTCCGGTGGCTGCGGCAGGCCGCTGGGGCTCTGCAGGCTGAAAGATCTCCTGCAGGCGCTGGCGAAGCTCATTGGTGTCCTGCACCGGGGTCAGCGCCCCCCCCACCACCAGGGACACGGTGCCACGCTCTTCCGACACCACGATCACCACCGCGTCAGTCTCCTCGGAGAGCCCCAGTGCAGCACGGTGGCGGGTCCCGAAATAGCGAGCGATGTCCTTGGACAGGGAGAGGGGCAGGAAGACCTTGGCGGCCGTGGCCATTCCCGACTGGAGGGTCACCGCGCCATCGTGCAGCGGGGAGGTGGGATGGAACAAGGCCAGCAGGAGCTCCTGGCTGACCCGGGCATCGATTCGATGGCCGCTTTCTGCGTAGTCATCCAAACTGGCGCCCCGCTCGATGACCACCAGGGCGCCAATCCGACGGGAAGCCAGTGCAAAGGCAGACTTGACCACCTCCTCGTGGGCGGAGGCTTCTGGCACCGTGGCGAATCCCTGGAAGAACCGCCCCCCCGCACGGGCCAATCCACGGCGGATGTCGTTTTGGAACAGGATCAATACCGCCAGGACCAGGTAGACGAAAAAGCTCTCCAACAACCAGTGCAGGGCATGAAGCTGCAGTCGATGGGCCATGATGTAGATCAGCGCCAGGCCCAGCAGGCCCACCAGGCTCTGAAAGGCCCGGGTGCCCCTGAGCACGAGAAACGCCCGGTAGAAAATGAACGTCATCACGACGATGTCCAGGAAATCCGCCCAACGGAAGCTGGCGAACGGGGACGATCGGATGAAATCCATGATCACGTCAGCGTCTCTCCTGTCCTCCCGGCGCAAGCAAGGTAGACATCCAACATCCTACGGGTTTCCGCGACATCGTGTACGCGAATCACCGCGGCTCCACCCACTGCAGCCGCAGCCGCTGCCCCCAGAGAACCACCCAGCCGGGCATCGGGCCGGGCCACACCCGTGACGTCTCCGATAAAACGCTTGCGGGATGCGCCGACATAGATCGGTGCGCCCAGGGCTGCGAGCCGGGGCAGCTCACGCAACAAGGCAAGGTTCTGGGCCGTCGTCTTGCCAAATCCAATGCCCGGGTCGACCCACACCGGAGCAATGCCTGCCTGCCGGGCCACCGCCAGGCGCGTGTCCAGAAAGTGCAGCACCTCCCCGACCACGTCCTCGTACCGGGTCGAGTCCTGCATCGTCCCTGGCGTGCCCCGCATGTGCATCAACACAGCCCCCGCCCCTGCCTGGGCAACGGTCTCCACCATGCCCGGCGCCTGCAGGGCCCGGACATCGTTCACCACCTGGGCACCCGCCGCCAGGGCCTGCCGTGCCACCTCTACACGCGATGTGTCGATACTCACAGCGACACCTTTTTCCGCGAGTCCCGCCACCACGGGAATCACCCGGGACAGCTCCTCCGCCAGGGACACGCCCATCGAGCCCGGCCGGGTGCTTTCCCCTCCCACATCCACCCAGTCCGCCCCCGCCTCGGACAGGGCCAGGCCACGCGCAATGGCTTCCCCTGGGGACCGGTCGCATCCCCCATCGGAGAAGGAGTCAGGGGTCACATTGAGAATGCCGACCAGCTTCACCTGGCGGAGGTCCTGGGCCATCTCTCGCTGTCAGGCCATTGCCCCGGCGCCTTCCGGCAACACCGGGTTCATGGAGGCGACCACCGAGTGGAACTCCTCGCCTTCCACGGTCTCCTTTTCCAGGAGCATCTGTGCAATGCGGTGGAGAATGTGGATGTTGGCCAACAGGATGGAGCAGGCAATGCGGTAGCCCTCCTGGAGCACGCTGCGAATCTCATTGTCGATTTCCTTGGCGGTGGTCTCCGAGTACGAGGTGCGCCGGGCAAAGTCCCTTCCCAGGAAGATCTCGCCACCGCCATCTTCCCAGCTCACGGGCCCAAGCGCCTCGGACATGCCGTACTTGCACACCATGTCCCGGGCGAGGTGGGTGGCTTGCTGTAGGTCGTTGGCTGCTCCCGTGGAGATCTCGCTCAACACGACCTCCTCGGCTGCCCGGCCGCCCATGGCCATGGCAATCCGGGACCGAAACTCATCGACAGTGAAGCCATGGCGTTCCTCTGGCAGGTACCAGGTCAGGCCCATGGCGAGACCGCGGGGGGTGATGGTCACCTTGTGCACCTTGTCCGAGTCCGGCAACACCGCCGAGACAATGGCATGGCCCGCCTCGTGGTAGGCCGTGCGGCGGCGGTCCTTTTCGGACACGATGGCGCTTCTGCGTTCCGGCCCCATCATGACCTTGTCCTTGGCCTCCTCAAGATCTTCCATGTGGATGGTCTTCTTGTCGTGTCGCGCCGCCATCAGGGCAGCCTCATTGACCAGGTTCTCCAGCTGGGAGCCATTCATGCCCACAGTGCCCTTGGCCAGGACCTCCAGATCCACATTTTCGGACAGGGGGGTGCGGCGGGTGTGCACCTCCAGGATTCCAAGGCGCCCATTCCAATCCGGAGAAGGCACCACCACCCGGCGATCAAAGCGACCGGGACGCAACAAGGCCGGGTCCAACACATCCGGGCGGTTGGTCGCCGCCATGATGATCACGCCCTCGTTGGACTCGAAACCATCCATTTCCACGAGGAGCTGGTTGAGGGTCTGCTCGCGCTCGTCATGGCCACCCCCCAGGCCTGCTCCGCGCTGCCGGCCCACCGCATCGATCTCATCGATGAAGATGATGCACGGGGCGTTCTTCTTGCCCTGTTCAAAGAGATCCCGGACCCGACTGGCCCCCACCCCCACAAACATTTCCACAAAGTCCGAACCGGAAATCGAGAAAAAGGGAACCCCTGCTTCCCCTGCCACAGCCCGTGCCAGCAGGGTCTTGCCCGTGCCCGGGGCGCCCATGAGCAGCACGCCCTTGGGAATGCGGCCACCCAGGCGGGTGAATTTCCCGGGGTCCTGGAGAAACTCGATGATCTCCTCGAGCTCGTTCTTGGCCTCATCGCAGCCTGCCACATCCTCAAAGGTGACCCGCTTGTTGGTCTCGGAGAGCAGGCGTGCCTTGGACTTGCCAAAGGACATCGCCTTGCCACCCCCCATCTGCAGCTGCCGCATCATGAACAGGAAAAACAGGAGGATGAGAAAGATGGGCAACCCGTTGAGCAACAGCAGCATGAGCCAGGATTGTTCCGGCTCCGGGTTGAAGTCCGGCACGATGCCGTGCTCGGAGAGGTTCCGCACCAGGAAGTCCTGGTCGGAAGGGCCGTTTGTCCGGAACTCCGTGCCATCGTAGAGGGCCCCGGAAAGCTCGGCTCCCTGGATGTCCAGGCTCTGGACCTCCCCGGCCTCTACCTTGGCCATGAACTCCGAGTAGGGCAGATCCACCTGGCGCATTGCATCCTGGTTGCCCGCGACCACAAAGGCCATGAGCACCAGCAGGGCGATGAACGCCCACAAGAGAATGGTTCGACCGTGGTTCTTCATGTGGATTCGAGGGAGACCTCTTGCCTTTCAAGGTAGCACTGGCTGGCGGTTATAGCGCGGCTTCCCAGGGGCCACCAGGGGCCACGGAAGGGCTGCCGATCCGCTCCAGGAAAACCCTCGTGTTTCCAATCCCTTCCCCGTCCTCCAACCAGACACCGGGGACCCAGCGCCGGGAGCCACAGATGACCACCGGGTGGTAGGGCCGCAAACCCGGGGGAATTCCCGCCACCCGCAACTTCTCACGCAGCGGGGCCCCACCGGCCCTTTCGCCGGGCTTGGGTGCCCGGACCTCCACGGGGGCATCCGCCTTGATCCGCCACACGCCCCAGTGCCCTTCCGCCATGCAGGCGGCTGCCGGCGGGTCCGGAAGACAGCGAATCCGGTCCGAATCCCGGACCAGTCTCCAGCCTCCAGGCAAGGGAATCCACGACCCGGCGCGCTGCATCCGCTCCAGGGCATCGAGTTGGACAGCGGACGTGTCCCGGGATTGGCCACGGCAGGAACGCACCAGTTTCTGGACCGCTCGTCGCCGCAAGGGCGAAGGGGCTGCATCAAACAGGTCCAATCGAATGCCGTCCTCTACAAGCAGCGGACTGGCCAGCTCCTGGAGATACCGGTCGTCTTCTGAAATCAACTCGGCGGATCGCGCCATCGCACCGACCGCCCCTTCCCGCAGCTCCGTGAGAATCGGAAGCACGCGGTAACGAATGGCCCCCCGCGTGCCTTCGCGGTTGGAGGGGTCTTCGATCCACATGAGGTGCCGCAGGCCAGCCCAGGTCTCGATGACCTTGCGAGACTCCCGGAGCAGGGGCCGAACGTACCGGCCTCGACGCGGTGCCATGGCCCCCAATCCCGCGGATCCAGCGCCACGTGCCAAGCGATCCAGGACGGTCTCGGCCTGGTCATTGCGGTGATGGCCCAGAGCGATGGTCTGGTACTCCAGAGAATCCAGCCAGGCAAAGCGCGCCCGTCTTGCCCGCTCGGCCACGTTGGATCCCAGCTCCAGGGCCAGGCGATGGGAGACAAACGGAAGCCCCAGGGACTCCGCAAGGTCCCCCACGCGCACCGCTTCCTCCGCCGACTCCGGGCGCAGACCATGGTCTACGGTCAAGACCGTGGGTTTCAGGCCAAACTCTACAAGCAGGTGCAACAACACCACGGAGTCCACGCCCCCGGACACCGCGACCGCCAGGGGACCCGGTTCAAAGAGGCGGTTTGATTCGCCGAATGCACGCACCCGGCGAGGAAGTTCCACCACCTCCAATTGGAACCGGGAGTCAGCAGTCCGGGGCGCCGAAAGGGCAATGAGCAGGTCCTTGTCGTCGTCTCCATGGGCCCGGACCTTGTGTCCATGTCCACAACGAGAGCAACGAAAGTGAAGGATGGAGGTTCCTCCCACCTGGTCCAGGCCCACCGGCTCCATGATGCCGTTGCAACCGGCCTCCCGGTCCCCGGGCACCTTGTCCACGTGGACCGACCGCAGGCACCAGGGGCAGTGGTCCCGCACCATGGCCCCTCCACGAGAGACTTCCGAACCACACCAGGAGCAGTCAAAGGATTCATCCACCCGGATGGGGTTGCGGCGCTCCCGGGACGGTGCCTCTCGGCCCCTTGCCCGCCGAACCAGGCGCTTTCCCGGCCAGGAGCCTGCATCCTCAGGCAGATCCACCCCCTGCTTTCGGGCCAGATCCACGAGGGCCTGTTTGACCGCAGGATCCTGCCCGTCCAGCCACAGACCCAGCTCCTTTTGGAGCCCCCGGGTGCGGGCACCGTCCAGGCGCTCGGCAAGTTCCGCTCGGGCCAATTCGTCCACGGAGATCCTCTTGTCCTCCTTTTAGCGCATCCCCCGTGACAAGGCGCTCATCCCTCCATACGGGACCGGTGTGTTGCTCTGTTTCCTGGCCCTGATCGCGGCCCATGCGGGCCCCGCCGACCCTGGCGCCACCCTGTGGCAGCTGGAGGTTCAGCGGGCGCCTGCCTCCACGGTGCAGCCGTGGCAGGACCATGAGGACCCGGTGGTACGGGCCAACGCAGCGGTCACACTGGGGCGCCTGCGATCGGCCGATGCCGTCCCGCTGTTGATTCCCCTTGTCAAAGACCCTGACCCGCTTGTTCGGGTCCAGGCAGCTTTTGCCCTGGGCCAAAGCCCGGCATCCCGGGAGGTTCTGCTGAGTCGAATCGACGAGGAGGCGAACGCAGCTGTGCGGACCGCCCTTGTGGCTGCCCTGGGGCACAGGGTGGAGCCAGGAGATCTGCCCCTGCTGCTGAAACTGTTGGAGGGTCCCCCGGCAATCCGAAGAGAAGCCGCCATCTCAATCGGTCGCCTGGCGATGACCGACACGGAAGCCACGGCCTCCCCTGAGGTCGCGTCAGCCCTTGCCGCAGCACTCAAGGGATTCGATGTCCCCGCGCGACAGGCCGCTGCTTTTGCCTTGCGCCGCATGCAGCCGACCCACCTTGCACCGGAGACCCGGGAGGTTCTTGTTGCCCTGCAAGAAAATGACCGGGATTCCAACGTGCGGGCCCTGCTCACCCGGGCCCTGGCGCCCGCATCGGATGAAGCCCAGTCCCAATTGCTCATGGCAAGTGGCTCCACAGATGCCACCCCGGCGGTGCGGGCTGCCGCTGCGCGGGCTCTGCCAGACACCAGTCACCCGGATCCAGGCGCCGTCCTGGCAACGCTGCTGACCGACCCCTCCCTGTCGGTTCGGCTTGCAGCCACCCGCGTGCTTGTACAGGGTGAGAATCCGGACCTGGAACAGCTGGCCCGGGCCCTGGAGGATTCAGAGGCAGCTGTCGTCGCTGCAGCGCTGCAGGCCTGGCTTGCCTCCGACCCTGCGATCTCCCCTCGCCCCTGGTTGGACTTGGGCAATCCCCTTCTCGTACGGGCCAGCGCGGTGTCCGGACTGCGGGATGCCGCCCAGCTGCAGCGAATCCTTGCTGGTTCTCCCGAGCCGGCACTTCGCACCGCTGCAGCCGAGCGGCTCCTGGCACTTCCATCTGCTGGCGATGCGCTGCCAGCCCTGTTGTCAGACCCGGATCCGGTGGTGGTTGCCATTGGCCTTTCCCACTGGGGCGAGCATCCGGACCTGCTGGAGCCCACGCGCCTGGACGAGCTGCTTGAAGGCCGAGACTCGGCGGAAGTACTCCTGGCGGCCTATGACCTGCTGGACAAGGAAGAGCTGGCAGAGGTGGGGCTTGGCGCTGTGGCTGCTGGACTGCTTCACCCGGACCTTGCGGTTCGAAACCGGGCGCGAGAGCTGGGGCATCTCCGAGGGGCTCCCCCACCGCCCCCTGGATCCCTCGCGGCGCTGCTTCCTGACCGAGTACAGATCACACACATCCGGGGGGCCCGGATCTTCACGGAGGCGGGAGAGATTCGGATCACGCTTCTGCCCGACGTCGCCCCCTTGGCTGTGCACCAGTTTGCGCAGTTGGCTGAATCAGGCTTCTACGACGGAAATACCTTCCACCGGGTCGTGCCAGGCTTTGTCATCCAGGCCGGTTGCCCTCGTGGAGACGGTTGGGGAGGGCCGGAGCGGTTGCTTCCCGCGGAGCCCTCCATGGCGACCTACACCCGAGGCACATTGGGCATGGCGGATGCCGGGCTCGACACCGCCGGCTCCCAGTGGTTCATTGCGCTCACGCCACAGCCTCACCTGGAGGGTCGCTACACGGTCTTCGGCCAGATGAGTGTGGAACAGGGCACCCTGGACCGGGTCCATCCGGGAACGCGCATCGAGAGCATTCAGATTGAGCGCCTCGCCGGACCGGCCCTGTCGAAGGAAAGCAACCCGACAATTCCCGCCCTCAAGAAGAAGAACCAATAAAGGAAGAACCAACCGTTTCGTGAGCATTACCCTGCCAGCGATCCGCATCTCAAAGGACGGGCTGAGGTGCATAATGGACCTCCCGTGGCGAGGTGTGCGGGCCCGCACGCTGGACTACGACACGGTGGTCGAGGGCCTGCTCCAGCAGGGCATCCACGAGGACCTGATCGACCATGATCGTCTGAGGGCCCTGGTGGAGAGCGCAAGACAGGAAGGACAGCGTCACCCTGAGGTCCTGGTGGCGGCCGGAAAACCGGCGATTCAGGCCGGCCATCTCGTGCTCGAACCCGTGGACTCACTTGAGGGTCGGTGCGTCTTCTCCGGCGATCAAGTGGCCCGATTTGCACCCGCCCAACAGGACGAACAGGGAATCTCGGTCACGGGCGATCCCCTGGTTCTGTCCAGCCACCCTGCCCCCCCCCGTTTCAATCCCGGAGAAGGCGTCGAATTGTCCCCGGATGGGGAGACGATTCTGGCCACAATCTACGGCCGTCCCTGGCTGTGTGGAATGCACGTTCGGGTCTTGCCCGGCTTGACGATTGACACCGCGGGGCTGACCGCCCGGCTGGACTTCATCGCAAACCGGGTGGCAGGCGGACGTGTCAGCGAGACCCAACTCGAAGCACTGTTGACCGAGGCCGGCATTGTGGAAGAGGCGCTGGACAGGTCGGCACTGTCAGAGGGGGTTCGGGGTGTTTGGGAAGGCATGGGGCCCTTCCTGGGACGAGCCGTCGCCCACGGAAAACCACCCGAGACGGGCTCGAGTGGTGCCCCCGATCTCTTGGGAAATCCGGACACCCAATTGGCCTTGCCGGGCGAGATCATTGCCAGGCGTCGGGACCAGACGTCCCCGGAGCCGGGCTGGTCTGTCACCGGTGAGGTCCTGGACTCCACCATCACAGCGGAACCGGGTGACCTGACTGCAGGACCGGGCGCCGAGCTGTCCCTGGACGCTGCATCGGTGACAGCCACCACCATTGGGCGCACGACGCGGGTGGGGAGTGAGGTGGGCGTCGAGTCCTGCGTTCACATTGATTCCCAGGCCATGGTCTGTCGCATGGACGTGCTCCCGGAGCGCCTGGACGGCTCGCCCATGGAGGCTGAAGTGTTGGTGGACGCACTCAAACGGGAGGGTCTTGCATCGGATCGAGTCGACATGGATGCTCTTTCCGACGCTCTCGGCCGGGCCAGACGATCCGGGTTGGCAGTGCTCGATGTCACCGTGGCCCAGGGACAGACTCCCCGGGAGGGCATGCCACCGCGCCTGGAAAGCGCAGGCGATCTCGGTCTTTGTTGTGTCTTTCCCGGTGACACTATTGCCCAGTGGGTCTCTCCCTCGCCTTCCTTGCCCGGTTTCAACGTGCATGGCGACGTACTCCCCGCCCCGCCCCCACCCGACCAACCGCCCCTGGAGAGCCAAGAGGGCTGCGAGGTCGTGGATGCGGCCCTGGTCTCCACGATCTACGGGCAAGGCGTCTTTGATGAACAAGGACCCCATGTCGATCCAGGGGTGCGAGTGGCCGAGGATGCCTCCACTGCAGAAGCAGACATCTTTGGCATGCGGATTGGAGACAGGCCTCTGGACAAGGACCTTCTTGTGGCGGAGTTCGTTCGGGCTGGCCTGGATCCCGACACCCTGGACCACGCTGCAATTGAAGCCGCCCTCGACACCGCACGAGCAAGCCAGGCACCCCAGCGCAACGTGGTGATTGCCCGGGCGATTTCCGTGGAACCCGGCCGACCCGGCAACGCCCCGCTTCCTCTGTCCTCACCCGCCTGTGCTGCCCTCCCCGGTGAGGCCATCGTGACCCGCATGTCCCCTACCCCGGGGCAGGCCGGGCGGGATGTTCACGGCCAGGTCCTGGAGACACCGGAACCACCGCCAGAGCTGATCCTGGACACAGGCGAGGGCTGTGCCTTGTCCAAGGATGGAGAACAGGTACTCTCCGAGCGGTACGGAGAACCGGTCTTTGTCCACAGCAAGACACCGGATGGAGCACCGCGTCTACTGGTGGAAGTACAGCGGGGAATCCGGATCACCAAGGACGGCATGATGGCGCGTCTGGATGTCTTTCCCCTGCGGCTGGACGGGACCACAATGACCCTCGATGCCCTCAAGTCGGTTCTTGAGACCGCGGGGATTGACCCGGATCGAATGGATGGCCAGGCCATGGAGGTTGCCTTGTCCAATTCCATTCAGGTGGACGTGCCTCAGAGGGACGTACCGGCTGCCCGGGGCCTGCCTCCCGTCGAGGCAGAAGGGTGGCACATCCAAGCCATTTCAGACGACAACAACTGCTGTGCACTTCCGGAGATGGCCTTTGCCAGAATCGTTCCTGACATCGAGCCCGTCCAGGGAATGACCGTTCGGGGAGAGCCCGTTGCCGTTGCGTCGGAGCCAGACCTTGAGCCCAGGTTGGGAACCGGTGTGGTCCGATCGGAAGATATGGATGTCCTGGTCAGCAGCTGCTACGGAAAGCCCAGGGTCACGCGAGTTTCGGCCTCGGTAGACGAGGGGATCCGAATCTCGGGCGATCTCCTTCAATGCCAGATGGATCTCTTTCCACGAGATGTGACCGGCGCCGCGTTCACGAGGGAGAAGGTGGAGGAGCTGCTCCTGGGCCTTGGCATTGCCCCGACTAGCATCGATGTGGAGCAGCTCAACAAGTCCATTGCCCAGATCCGGAAGCACGACCAACCGCGCCGCGGGGTCTGCCTTGCCAAGGGAAGCCCACCCGTAGATGGGCAGGACGGTCACCTCGCCGCGGAATTCGGGCCCGAAGCGGGTTGTGCGCTTCCGGGCGATCTTCTTGCCCGAATTGTCCCGGCCGTTCCAGCGGAAGAGGGGTTCGACGTCATGGGGACGGTCATTCCAGCGGACCATGCAGGAGAGGAGGTGGCGATCCAGCTGGGAGAGGGCTGTGAGCGGATCGATGACACCGTGGTGTCCACCGGGTTTGGTGAGCCCTTTGCTGAGGGCAGTTCCTTACGGATTCAACCAGGCCTGCGAATCTCAGAGGACGGCCTGACTGCAGAGGTGGACGTGTTCCACGGGCGCCTGGGACAGCAGGAGCTGCGGAAAAACGACCTGGTCCAGGTTCTTCTGGATGCAGGCATCGTGGCCGAGGCCATTGACGAGCCGACGCTGACAGGAGCCCTTGAGATCGCCAGGAAGAACATCTCCGTCGTCCGGGCGGTGGTCGGCGCCCGGGGCACGCCTCCTTCCGCCGGCTCCTCCGGGGTTGCAGTCCCGATCGGAGACCATGCGGGATGCGTCCTCCCGGACGACGTCTTTGCCCAGATTGAACAAAGCCAACCGGGGACTCCCGGCCAAACGGTTCTCGGAGCCCCAATTCCCCCAGCGGCCACTCGGGACTCCGAGAGACTGGTGGCGGGGGAGGGTTGCACGGTGGGCATGGACGGCCAGAGCGCTCACGCCACTGTGTATGGTCACCCTTCCCTGGAGGGAAACGCCGCCGACGTGAGGCCGGGCATTCGGATCGCCGAAGATCAACTGGCCGCCTTCATGGATGTGAGCGCACGGCATTTCCAGGGGGAAGCACTGGAGCTGAACACCCTGGTCCACCAGCTGGTAGAGGCTGGTATTCACGAGGATCGAGTCGACAAGCAGGCCCTGGAGACCGGCCTCTCCCGGTCGAGATCTGCAGGAGATCGGCCCGTGGAAATGCAGGTGGCCAGCGACAAGCGGGCGACCGGCGGTGACGACGGCTTCTTTCAGCCCCTACCAGAACTGGAGAACGGCTGCGTGTTTCCGAGATTAGTCATGGGGCACGTGGTGGCACCCAATCCCCCTCGGGAGGGTGTGGATGTCACAGGAAAGAAGATTCCCCCCATGCGGGGTGTCACCGAGGCCAAGCTGAAGGCCCGCAGCGGCTGTTTCATGTCGCAAGAAGGCGATGCCGTCGCCGCGGAGTTCTACGGACGGGCCGTGCTGGAAGAACCCCGGGTGACCGAGCGTCCTGGAAAGCCAATCGATCGCACGGAGTTGTTTTCAATCTCTGTGGTTCCCGGGCTGCGCCATGCGGAAGATGGTCTCACAAGTCGCATGGATGTGGTGGGTACCCGAGCCGATGGCGAGGAGGTCTTCCTGGATGACCTGGTGAAGATCCTGATCCAGACCGGAGTCGATGAGGCCTGCATTCAAATGGGGGAGCTGGAAGAGGCGCTGGAGAAGTCCCTGGAGACCCAAGACGTGGTGGAGGATGTGTTGGCAGCAAAGGGCGTCGATCCCCGACATGGTGCAGACGGAAGCTGGTTGATCGTAGGCGGAGATCTCGGACAGGCAGGCTCCCGGAAGACCTTTGGGCGGTTTGACTACCGGGAACGGGCATTCTTCCGCAGGGTGACCCACGGAGATGCTGTCGCACAAATGTCTCCCCCGGAAGATGGAAACCATGGCCAGACCATCTTCGGGGAGGCGCTGGAGGCAAAAGACGGCAAGCCACTGAAACATCAATTGGGGCCCGGCGTGGAGATGCATGCCGGGATCGTCTTCGCCTTGAGAGATGGCGTCTTGAGTATCCGGGAGGACTTCATCGACGTGGTGGACCTGGTGGTGATCGATGGGGATGTGGACTTTCACACGGGCCATGTGAAGGTAGACAGCGGATCCGTGCAGATCTCAGGTGCGGTTCTTCCCGGCTTCCACGTGGAAGCGCCAGGGGACATCGAGGTGGGCGGACACGCTGACAGCTGCGTGCTCGTGGCCGGCGGTTCCATCATGGTGCGCGGCTCTCTTCTTGGGGGGCCAGAGAAAGACGGCGGCACGGTACATGCCGGGTCCCATGTGTCGGCAAAGCTTGCCCGGGACGTGGACATTGTCGCCGGTGGCGACGTGGTCATTCAGCGGGAGGCCTTCAACTGCACCATGGCCATTGACGGTTGGCTCCTGATGGAGTCCAAGCCCGGGGTGGTGTCAGGGGGCGTCATTCACGCCTGCGCAGGAGCAAGGGTGTGCAGCCTGGGCACTCCACAGTGGGTCCGGACCCAATTGGTTTGCGGAGGGGAGCGACGAAACCTCCAGAAGATCAGGGGAGTCCTTGAGCGCTACGAGATTGAATTGGAGCGATTCCACAAGGACTTTGGTACCGAACCTGACAAGGCAATTCTCAAGCGAACCAGCAGCCGCCTGAAGGAGCGGACCAGTCGTCGCCTTGAACGCCGAGCGCAGGTCGTCGCCGAAGTGGCCAGGATTCGACAGGCACTCCTGGACGAGAAACATGTGGCAGCAAGACGCCCGCCCCCCATTATCGACATCAAGGAGACGGTGTATCCCAAGTGCATGATTGAGATCGGCGGCAGCCGCATGCTCATTGAGACAGAAACACACAAGTCCCACTTCTGGTACGACGCCAAACACCACACGCTCCAACGCAGCCCCTTGGGGAGCCGGGACAAACCTGCCGAAGAGGAGGCCACCTCCCCCACGGACGCCACGAAAGACCCTCAGGACTGAGTGATGGACCCAGCGATACGCTGGACCAGGTCGCCCTCCACGCTCTTGGCGGCGACCTTCAATGCATTCCGGATCGCCCGATCATTGGATCGCCCATGTGCCTTGATGATCACCGAGTCGAATCCCAACAGTGGGGCACCCCCGTACTGCTTCCAGTCGGTCATGGTTCGAATCTGGCGCAGTCCCTGTGACAACAGCGTCAGGCCCATCTTCCACAAGAACTTCCGCGCGTAGGCATCCTTGGCCAGATCAGCAATGACCTCGGAGACTCCCTCCAGGGTCTTCAGCATCACATTGCCAAGAAACCCATCGGTGACCACCACATCCACCGTGCCTCTCGGAATGTCCAGGCCCTCTACATTTCCAGCGAATTCCACGTCTGGGTGAGCGGCGAGCAGTTTGTTGGCCTCCACGATGGCCGGGGTGCCCTTCAAGGGCTCTGCCCCGTTGGAAAGCAGCCCCACCCGGGGTCGCTCAATGTCTGAGATGATGCGGGAGTAGGCACTGCCCATGATGGCGAAACCCACCAGGTCTTCAGCCGTGCTCTCCACGGTGGCCCCCACGTCCAACATCAGGGCGAAGGGATCCTCCTTGGGTCCATGCCGCTGCTCCGTGGGATGGACCGCAGCCAATGCACACCGGCGAATCCCGGGCAGACAAGTGAAACTGCGTGATGCCGCCAAAATGACCGCCCCGGTATTCCCAGCGCTGACCAGGGCCTGTGCCTCGCCGCCCGCCACCAGCTGCGCAGCCCGAAGAATCGAGGCATCCGGCCGTTCGTCCAGCGCTGGACCCGGCTTTTCCGTCATGCCCACCACCTCGCTTGCATGCACGACGGCAAGGCGGCTCGCATCGTAGCTCTCTTGGGCCAGGAGACTCGACAGGGTCGGTTCATCCCCCACAAGAAGCACCTCGATGTGCTCCTCCTCCCGGGAGACACGCGCTGCGCCCTGCACTGCAGCCAGGCAACCCGAATCGGATCCCATCGCATCCAGGGCGACAGTGACCGAGCGGCTCATGTTTCGAACCTGTGTTCCAGGCTTGCGACCCGATCCCGCAAGTCCGCGGCTCTTCCCCCCGCTGCATCAAAGTCGTCCCGCAAAGACCGCAGCGCATCGCTCGTGCCTCGCCCCTCTCGAATGTCCCGGGCAGCCTCCCAGGCCATGCGGCGCACCCGGCCATCCGCTGCGGAAGCATGCAAGCGATCCAGGACCCCCAGAGCCTTGGGATCCTTCAGACGTCCCAAGCCCGCCACGGCAGCAAGCACCACGCGAAAGGGTCCATCTGTGGCCGACTCACACAGGAATTCCACCGCGAAATCCAGACAAGAAGGCACCGCCTCGCCCAAGTTCGCCAGAGCGCCAATCGCCGCCGATCGAACCCGCTGGGAGTGGCCCATGGAGGCATGAGTCACCAGGAGATCAAGCCATGCCGGATCCCGACAGGCCCCCAATCCGGACAAGGCCCTGGATTGCAGGACATCTCCCCAGCTGTCCCGCTCCAGCAGAGCCTGACAGGCCTCGACCGCCTTCGGCGACCGGAGCTTGCCCAGGCACTCTGCAGCCGCTCCTTCCGCAAAGAGCGACGGATCGCCTTCCATGGCCACCCGGTGCAAGGCCGTGTCCACATCGGGATGGCGCAGGGTGCCAAGGGCTCGAACAATGGCGGTACGAACCCGCAGGTCCGACTCCACGTCCAAAGCGCCCAGGAGCGCATTCCGGGCCACCTCCCCCCGGTCCTTGCCCAACAGGCGGGCCAACTCAACCCGTACGGCCCACGCGGAATCCCTGGACAGCGCAGCGCAAAGTGCCTCGAGCGCAGCCGGCTCAGCAGACTTTCCAAGGCTCGTCGCCGCACGAATTCGAACCACCGGGCACTCATCCGCCTCCAGGAGTGCCACCCTCCACTCGAGGGGAGCCTCCAGCTTGAGTCGAGCCAACACCCGGAATCCCGGGTCCACCCGCACCGCCCTCGGGGAAGCGCTGGCAAGCACAAAAGTCTGTTCCCGCTCCTTCACCGCCAGGTCCACCACGCGCTCCTCGCCGGTCTCAGCATCCAGAATCCCCAGGCGCAAGGTGAAGTGAAAGGCAGATGGCACCCCTTCCCCGGTCTGGGTCTGGGAGACAGCCACAGAGAGTTGATCCTTGGCCCAGGACAGCTTGACGGTCAGCTCCGGGTGACCGGGAGAGTGGATCCACTGCTGGAAAAACCCGTCCAGGGTGCGGCCTGTGGCTTCTTCAAGCGCCCGCTGAAAGTCGCGGGTCACCACGGCTTCGTGCCCATGCCGGGCAAGGTAGCGGTGCACCCCGGGCCAGAAGCACGTATCCCCCAGCTCGTGACGAAGGGTGTGCAGCACGCAGCCAGCCTTGTGGTAGAGATGCCGGTCAAAGAGGTCGATGGGCTCTCGAAAGAGGTAGGTCACGATGGGCCGGGCGTAGCGCCCATCCGCTTCTTCCAGGTACCCACGTGCAGTGTTCCAGGTGTACCAGGCCGCCATGTGCGGGCCATCCCTTTGTTCGATCCAAAGCGACTCCGAGTACGTGGCCCACCCCTCGTTGAGCCATGCCTGGGACCAGTCCCGGCAGGTCACAAGATCCCCGAACCACTGGTGGGCCAACTCGTGCGCGATGAGCAATTCCGGGTCCCACTCAGGCTGGACCCGCTCGTCCACAAGCGTGAGGTCCGTGAGGGTGGTGGCCCCCGCGTTTTCCATGCCGCCGAAGATGAACTCCTCCACCACGACCTGGTCGTATCGGGGCCAAGGAAAAAGGTGGCCGAAGCGCTTTGCGTAGAACGCGATCATTTCGGGGGTGCGCCCGAAGATCCGGGGCAAGTCCTCTGGGGGTGTGCCCTCGGGGACCAGGTACCGGACCGGGAGATCCCCGGCACCGTCTTGGTGAGCACCGTCTTCGTGAATGTCCAGGCGGGCCACCACCACGGTCACCAGGTAGGCCGGGATGGCGGTGGGCTCACTCCAGACCCATCGGACCCAACCGTTTTCCTGGGCGACCGTCTCCTTCAGTACGCCGTTGCAGACCACCGTGTAGTCCGCAGGGGCCGTCACCGAGATGTCCACCGGCTGGCGATGCCGGGGATGGTCGATGCAGGGAAAGAAGAAGTGCCCGTCCTCGTCCTGGCACTGGGACCAGACCTGGGGGCTGCGGTCCGGGGCTGCAGCATCCGGTCCGACAAAGTAGAGCCCCCGGCGGGGTTGGCCCTGGTAGGTGATTGTCAGTGTGGTGGCCGCATTCAGACCCACGACGTTCAGCTTGCCCTCTTCGTGCCGCCAGTCCACATCGTCCCCAGCGGAATTCACGACCTGCAATACCGTCACCTCGTCCAGATCCAGGCACACGATGCCCAGGCCCGTGGGGGTCGGCCCCACCGACACGTCTGCCACTGCCTCAAAGGACCCTGCCGCTGGATCCAGGGTCAGGGAAAGAGACAGGGCCTGCAGGACGAATTCCGCATCCGGACCGTAGTGGGGCTGCACACCCGGTTCCGAAAAGGAACGGATGCTGTCTCGAAACCAGCCTGCCTCGCGGCCCTCTTCCAGCAGCCCCTTGTCCCGCGAGATTCCCGTGCCCATCGTTCCTCCTAAGCAGCGACCGTCCTAGGCAGCACTGTCCTGGGAGCGGGGAAGCAGCACGTACCCGTTGTACAGATCCCCCAGAAAAGCACAGGCCTCGGGGCCCTTGAGATCCATGTACGCAGCCACATAGGCGCACATGGTTGCATCCAGCTTGCCCTCGAGCTCCCCCAGGCGAGAACCATTCATGGCGCCCAGGTCCGCGTTGACCAGGTCTTCCAGTGCATCCGAGTCCTCCAGGGAGGGTTCCAGGAACGGCAGCTTTCCGTAGACCAGCTCCCGGTACCGGTTGGTGGCGTCCTTTCGACCCCCCATGGGCCCCGACTTGATGCGAATGACACGCTCCAGGCCGAAAAGCAGAATCTGGGCCGCCTGGGTACAGGTCTCCACAACCCGATCCGACTCGGCCTGCGGATTGATGTCGAAGCCCATGCGAACCAGGGAGCGGGCGATGGTCCGGGGGTGCGAAGCATTGACCGTGTTCACCATGTACTCAGAGACCTGGTACTTGCCGAAATGGTGCTCGAGTTCCTCGTCCACGGGCCGACGTCCACTGCTGTTCTCCACAATGAGCGGCGCGTTCACCATGAGCACGGACCCGAAGTGGCCCCGGTTTCGGGCGACCCAGGAGAGTACATCCTCATGGGCTCGCAGATGGGCTGTTGATACCAAGCGAACCCCCTCGTCAGTGGGCTCCATGACAGCTCCCGCGGAGCTACTGCGAGGGGCCCACGCAAGGTCGAGCCCGAGATAGCGCATCTTCGACAATTCAGCCTCCAGCGAACCGGGGGACTAACCGGTTGCGCAGATCCGGGCTTCCGCCCCCTCCTCGCTCCCGTCCGAGGTCAGCCCTCCCGGGCCCAGCGCACCATGGTGCTCCTCTCCAGAGCTGTCGCATAGTCCCCCGGAGCGCCCGCAAGGAGGTTTTCTGCCAGGATCAGCCCTTCTGCCCTTGCAGCATCTCCTCCGGTAGCCTGAAGAACCTGGAGCAGAAGAAGGCGATCCCCCGATTTTCGGGCTGATCGGACCGCGGCTGCCAGAACTTCCGTGTCGCCCCCTACTTCCACCCCCATGAGCAGCACCCGCGCGGTGAAGTGATCTGCTCCGCGCTGGGTCAGGGTCCCCAGTGCCTTCTGCAGAGCCTGCCCGCGGCCAGTGAGAACCGCCTCCATGGCCTCGTGAAAGGCACGACGAATCTGCCACCCGGCACGCTCGGATTCCTCCACTGCGCGGTGGTGGGCTGCCAGGGCAGCGGGTCGGTCCCCTTCCAGCTGCCGCAGCTCGGCCCGCAAGCCCCACCAGTCCAGGCGAACCCGGCTCGGCGCGTGCTCGATCTCTCGGGCCTGTCCCATGCAGCGACCTGCCTGGGCCAGGTCTCGGCAGGCCAGCAGCACCGCTGCACGGGCCACATTGGGCACCACCGCCAGCCTGGCCAGGCGGGCTTGCCGAAGCACCGAGTCCGCCTTTCCTGCGGCGGCGGAGGCATCGCCAATGCTCCCCTGGCCCAGGTGCGCCAGGGACATGTGGTACCAGGCTTCCACCAGGAGCTCCGGGTCCCCCTGGTGCTCCATCGAGGAAATCTGTGATTCGAGCCAGGTCACGCCTTCCGCCACGTTGCCCAGTTCCATCTCCAGCCGCCCCAGGGCGCCTTCGACACGGGCCTTGATCCGGGGCTGGTGCGCCGCCATGGACAGGGCATCCTCCAGGCAGGCCTTTGCAGACCCATACTCCCCCCGGGCGGTCAGCGCAGTGCCGCGCAGCAGCTGGGCCTGGGCACTCAACTTCTCGTAGAGCGGTCCACTCAGACGTCCGATCGCCTCATCGGCGGCGTGGGCTGCCCGCTTGGAGCTTCCATAGCGACGACGGGCTTCCCCCAACTCCAACAACGCCCCAGCCACCAGGTCGCCTCGCCCCTGCTCTTCCGCCAGCTGACGCGCCGCCTGGAGGGATTCCGCCCCCTCGATGGGACGAGCAAGTCCAAGCAACGCTGAACCACGGGCGAGAGCCGCATGAGTCGCAGTCAACGGGTCAAGGTTCTCATCCTGAATCACCTCTTCCAGGATTCCAAGCGCCCGGACATAGCGGCCCTTGGCCACCAACCACTCCCCCAGACTGACCAACGCCCGGGGTGCTTCTGCCGGTTTGGAGGAATGGGCCCGGTGGTAGGCCAGGCGAAAGTCCTTCCAGGTCTCGTCCTCAGACCCTTCCATGCAGGCTGCGATGCCCGCATGTACCTCCCGGCGAGCCCCGTGGTCCATTCCCGCCAGGACCAGGGTTCCAATGATCGGGCGGCGCAAGAGTAGCCAATCCCCCCGGGCATTCCGGGTCTCGTCCACCAGCTTGCGTCCGACCAACTCAAAGGGCTCCAGGGCCCCAGGTGCCAGCCCAGCCACTTCCGTTGCCACTTCGAGGGGCAGGGACTCCCCTGATACAGCCAAGACCCCAAGCAGCTCTCGGGCACCGTCGGAGAGGGCGTCCAGGGTCTGGGAGAAGAGATCCTCCATCGGGCCCGGTTCACCAAAGGAAATCGCCCCGTCCAGCCGCCAGGACAGCTCCCCCATTTCATCCAGACCATCAAAGCAGAGCACCTCGCGCCGATGAAGCTCCCGCACCCCCGCTGCCACCGCTGCAGGAAGTCCCCCGGTGACCCGGTGCAGCTCTTCGGAAAGTCCTGACGGAGGTGTTCCCCCCCTCAACATCCCGGAAATCAGTACCCGAACCTCTTCCAGCTCCAGCGGGCGCAATGAAACCACCCTTCCAGGGAAAGGCAGGGCAGGCCTCAGGCCCGTCACCACCACGCGCAAACCCGGAAGCGCGAACAGTGCGGCCAAGGCCTCCACCGCGCTGGCATGGGCCTGTTCAATGTCCTCGACCACCAGCAGCAGGGGTCCCTCCCCCACGAGGTCCGCCAAGGCCGCAGCGATGTCGGCCGGGCTCTCCAGGGACCGCCCCAGAATCAGCTGAAGGTGGTGTGCCAGTTGATCCACCGGGTCGTCGTCGGGCGCCGCTTCCCGGCATCGAACGCCGAGCACTTCCATGGATCGTGTGCGGGCCTGCTGCCACAACGTCCGTGCGAGGCGGCCAGCGCCAGAACCCGGCTCTCCAACCAACTGGATGCAGCCCCCTCCATCAAGGGTGGCTTCCACAGCGCCCATTGCACCATGCCTCCCCACCAGGGGCGGCTCGTCCAGGTCCTGGGTGAGACCCTCCCTCCCCATCAGAATCGCCGAGGCCACCCGTGCGCTGGACGGACGCCCCCTTGGATCCCAGGTGAGGAGCCGGGTGATCAACTCCACCAGGTTTCCTGGAGTGTCCCCCGGGACAGCATCGGTGATCAGGGCACTGCCCTGCTTTCGCTGCGCTTGCAGGGTGCCTGCAGCCCCACGGGCTCCAAAGGGCCTCTTCCCCACCACAGCCTCAAACAAAGTGACACCCAGGGAATAGAGATCTGCCCGGTGGTCCATTTGCGCCCCGGCAATCTGCTCAGGGGCCATGTAGGCAAAGGTGCCCATCACATCACCGAGGGTCGTGGTGAGGGGGTCCACCGGGTCCCCCGCCAGGCCCAGGTCCATCAACACCACCCGGCCTGTACTCTCCAGAAAGACATTCCCGGACTTCACATCCCGGTGCACCACCCCATGGCCATGAAGAAAGTCCAGGACATCCAACAGGAAGCTGGCGATGGTCAGTACTTCCTCCGGGGGGATGGGGCCGGACTCGCGCACGCGCTCGGAGAGGGTCTCTCCCCGCAGCACCTCCAGCAGGATGTGGGGCCGGGCGCCCTCTCCAGACACCCGGTGACAGGTGGGAAGCCCAGGATGATGAAGCCGTTGCAAGAGCCGCCCTTCCCGCAGGAAGCGCTTGACGAATGCATCGCCTCGTTCTGCTTCCCTCAAGACCTTGAGGGCCACACTGCCCTCAATCCCCTCCACCACTGCCTCAAACACATCGGCCAGGCCGCCGGCGCCGAGCTTTCCGACGATTTCGCACCCTTCAAACGCAACCGAACTCAAGGGAACCGGACTTGGGGCTTGCCTGCATCGCCCTGCACCGTGATCACCACGAGTTCTTCATCCAGGGTCTGGCAAAGCAGTGTGGGCGCCTCTCCCCCCGAGACAAATTGCACGTGGTCCACGTCTACGGTGGGGTCCACAAGAATCTTGAAAGGTTGTCCCCCAGGCAGACGACAACCCCAGACCCCCATGGGACTCATCTCCCCGTCCGACTCCCGGGTGTAGGCCACCATCATTTCACCGCTATGGGTCCCACTGTCTGTGGAGACCACGTCCAGGTTGGAGACCTCCACCTCGTGGTCGACGCAGCCTCCTCGTTGGCTTCCTTCCTTCCCAAGGGACCACTGGACACCCGCCCGCTCCGTGTCCAACCACGCCAGCCCCAGCCCCTCTGCAAGCTCCACCGCCACCGCGCGGCGCCCTGGAAAGCCTCCCGGACTCGACACCGGTTCCGAGAGGCCCTTGGCTGTCGCCGGCATGAGCAAGCCCCCCTTGGTGACCACAACCGGTGGATGGCTGCCCACGAATCCGCGTGCGGTGGGCGCTTCTTCCGCGTGAACCCGCTCCAGGGTGCCGTCTTCGTAGCGGTGCACAAAGAGCCCCGGGCCCCTTCGGCTCAATCCGTACACCAACACCGCGTTTTCGTGGGCCACCACCACCGGGCTGACGGCCAGGTTGTACTCCAACGCGTGCACAGAGGTCGTGCCCAACTCCCCGTCCAGACCCACCTCTGTGAAACCGATCACCACCCCAGAGGGCCGATCCACCAGCGTGACCGCCACGAATCCAGTTGCAACCGCCACCAGTCCCCGGGCGAGAATCAGCTCCGCCGGCACGGGCAACACCTTGATCTTTCGCGCACCCTTCTGCTTGGACGTGAAGACCGACACGCAGAGAGCAAGCGGCTCCGTGGGCGAGTCGTTCTCCCAGAGAACCGCCACGTGATCCCCCTTCATCGCCGCCAGCACATCTCCGATGCACAGCTCGGTGGGAGCAGCTTGATCCCCACTGGAAGAGTCGTCTCGCAGGGCCTGCTCCAGTTGTTCCGGGGAAATCTCGGCATCGTCCAGGCGGGCTTCGTGCAGGTTCGCCCCTTGAAGTCCAGCGCCAACAAAGGCTGCAGAAGCAAGGTCGGCGCGGGTCATGTCAGCCCCCTGGAGCTGGGCCCCTCCAAAGTCCGCCTCCGTCAGGTTCGCCTGGGCGAGGCAAGCCCCCCGCATGTCGGTGTTGGCCAGGACAGCCCCTGCGCCATGCGCTCCTGACAGATCCGCTCCTGCAAGCTTGGCGCCGGTGAAGTCTGCGCCCTTCAAGCGAGCATCCACGAAATCGGCCTCGGAGAGATCCGCGCCCGTGAAGTCAGCGCCGGAGGCCTTGACCTCCCGAAAGTCGGCGTTGGCCAGCTTTGCGTCGTTGAGTTCGGCGTTCTTGAGCCGGACCCCACGAAACACAGCACCGCACGCCTCGGCTTGGTTCAGCACCGCCCCCACCATGTCCGCCCCGGAGAGATCGGCCTTTTCAAGACCGGCCTTCTCCAACCAGGCCTCAGTCCAGCGGGACTTGATGGCCACCACGTCGTCCAGGCGGGCGCCTGTGAGATCCGCGCCTGAAAAATTCGCCCGGGCCAGCACAGACCCCCTCAGGTCCGCCCCCGAGAGATCGGCCTTTTCCAGGTTGGCCCCTGAGAAGTCCACTCCCCGCAGATCCTTGCCGGAAAGATCCACCGCAAAAAGATCAGGAGCGGAGCGTTGGCCCCTGGATGCATTGAACTCCTCAACACGTCCGGCCTCGAGCAACTCGAGCAGGTTCATGGACAGCGCCTCCGGGGTGCACCCCCGTATCCGCCAGGGGCAGGCGCAGCCAACCTTGGGGATGGGGTTGCGACCCCACCCAACCATTGGACATTTTCCTGACACCGGATATACGGCGCCCGTCTTGCGATTCTGGGGACTCACCGTCCCAAATCACTTCTAGAGGAAGAAACCAATGCGTATCTTGACAGCAATCACCTTCTTTATCGGACTCACAGGCTGTATCGGCGAACCGAAAGACCCCACCGACGACACGGGCGAGGTTCTCGACGCGGATGCCGACGGCATTGATGATGCCACCGACAACTGCCCCGAGGTTCCGAATGACGACCAGGCGGACCTGGACGGCGACGGAAACGGTGATGTCTGTGATGCAGATGTCGACGGCGACTCCTTTGAGGGCGCGGTGGACGACTGCGACGATGCAGACGCCGCGATCAACCCCGATGCTGACGAGCTCTGCGACACCATCGACAACGACTGCGATGGTGAGATTGATGAGGACGGTGCGGTCGATGCGCTGACCTTTTACGCCGACACCGATGCTGACGGCTATGGCGATCCAGCGGTTGAAGTGACCGCTTGTGCCGAGCCCACCGGCCACGTGGACAACGCCAACGACTGCAACGATGCAGACGGCACCATCAGCCCCGATGGCGTCGAGGTCTGTGACGGTGAAGACAACAACTGTGACGGTGAGGATGACGAGGACGCCGCCACGGACGCCCCCACCTGGTACGC
>CAZSZE010000058.1:0-28201 GCA_964610645.1 uncultured Enterobacterales bacterium
CCAGGGAGGAGGCGCTATGGGCTGAGGGGAGACCTCCATGTGGTGCGGAGCCGGTTCCCTGTGACAAATAGTGACAAAAAACCGCTCAAATGAGTTGGAACAGGGGTCATCCCTTTGGGTCACCGTTCCGATCTCCTGATTGAAGCATTTCTCGGGATCAACCCAAACCGCTTTAAACGACATTGCAAGGAGGAAACGCTATGTCACTGTTCATTAATCACAATCTGGCTTCCCAGTTGGCACAGAGAAATCTGACTAATACCAACAGGAACCTTAGAACCTCGTTCGAGCGCGTCTCTTCGGGTCTCCGCCTCAACAAGGCAGCGGACGATTCTGCTGGATTTGGTGTTGCTGAGAACCTGGAAGCGCAGTCTCGTTCGGCAACTGTTGCAGTTCGCAACACGAACGACGGCGTGTCCGTTGTTCAGACCGCAGAAGGAGCCACCTCTGAGGTTGGCAGCATCCTGATGCGGATGCGCGAGCTCGCGGTGCAGTCCAGTTCGGAAGTTCTGGCCACCACCGAGCGTGCCTACATCCAAGATGAGTTCGCTGAACTCACCTCGGAAGTGGAGCGCATTGCCAACGTGACTGAGTTCAACGGCAAGAAGCTGACGAACAACAGCAACACGTCCCTGGCCGTTCAGGTTGGCGTCAACAACAGTGCGAATGACCGGATCAGCATCACCCTTGGTGACCTGACCTCGTCTACTCTTGGAGTCAAGACTTCTGCCATGAGCATGAACACGATTGCAAGTGCACGTGCAGCGATCACCTCGCTGGACTCTGCTCTGGACACCGTGAACGGCTATCACTCTGACTACGGTGCGATCCAGAACCGCCTTGGTTCTGCTCTGTCGAACATCGAGGTCTATCGTGAGAACCTGGTGTCTGCTGAGTCGCAGATCCGCGATGCGGACTTTGCGCACGAGACGGCCGAATTGAGCAAGAACCAGATCATGCAACAGGCTGGTCTGTCCGTTCTCGCCCAGGCCAAGCTCACCAACCAGGGCGTCCTGAGTCTCTTGTAGAGGGGTTCCGAGGCGAAAGCCTCTGACATTCTTCTGACGAAGAATCCTAAAGCCGGGGTCAGAGTCGTCCGATTCAACGATCGGTCGGGTCTGGCCCCGGTCCTTTTTTTGGGAATCTAATGCCTGTCGTTGATGGAATCGCTTCTGGGATCAACACCACCGAGTTGATCGACGCCATTGTGAACGCATCCGCTGGTTCCAAGCGGGCGCTGGAGAACCAGCTTGTCAACCTCAACGGCCAGAAGACGGGTGTAGCTGCCTTCAAGACCCGCCTGCAGAGCGTGTTGGACGCCATCAAGTCGATGGACGAAACCGACGAGTTTCCCGAGTACAACATCAAGTTGTCGAACGACAGCTTCTTCACGGCCACCGTGGACTCCAATGCCAGCCCGGGCACATTCGACGTGGAAATCAGCGCCCTCGCCAAGGCGGAGAGCTGGGCCACCGGCGGGGTCTCGGACAAGGATGCAAGCGGAGCCGTCAGCGAGGGCACCTACTCGGTGACGGTGGCTGGGATCGCCACAAACGTCACAATCGACAGCACCAACAGTTCTCTTGCCGGTGTGGCCGGCGCCCTGAACGGCCTCTCCGGTGTGACAGCCTACGTGCTCGACACGGGGGCCGCATCCAACAAGTACAAGCTGATGGTCAGCTCGGACGCCACCGGCGCCGCAAACACCCTTGATTTGTCCGCCATCCCGGATGTGAGCTTCACCAAGACGGTCACAGCCTCCGACGCCGCTTTCACCCTCAACGGAATCAGCGTCTTGAGCACGACCAACACGGTCGAAGACCCGATTCCCGGTGTGGACCTGACCCTGACGGCGGTCACCACCGCTGCGGTGAACGCCGTTGTGAGCCGCGACTCCACCAAGATGTCGGACAAGATGAGCAACTTCGTTGACAAGTTCAACGACGTGATCAACTTCTACAACACGAGCACAGGGTGGAATCCCGGCGAGGGCGCCAAGGGTACCCTGACCGGCGACAGCATCGTTCGCTCCATTGTTTCGAAGATGGGCATGATGGTTTCGTCCCAGTACGACCTCGACGGAAAGGTCACGAGCCTGGCGGAATTGGGCATCAGCACCACCCGGAATGGGACTCTCTCCTACGAAAGTTCCGATTTCGGCGATTCTCTGGGAGACTACTACAGCGACGTGGTCGAGCTGATCACGAGCGACAGCGGCCCCATGGGGACGATTCGAGACCAGTTGGAAGACGTCTACCTGGATTCTCTTGACGGAACCCTAAAGTCTCGCACCGATTCAATCGAAGACTCCATTGAAGATCTCGAGGACCAAATCTCTGATTTCGAGAAGCGACTCAGCAGTTACGCCGACAGACTTCGTGACCAATTCACGAATATGGAAGTGGTGCTTGGCGAGTTGAACTCGACCCAATCTTTTTTGACCCAACTCTTCCAATCGAATTCCAGCTAATCTTAGAGGGTAGGAAACATGAGCAAGCAAGCATTGCGAGGGCTGGCGTCCTACCAGTCCACCCGCGTCGAATCAGCTCCGCCGGAGCAGGTTCTGGTGATGATCTTCCAGGCCACGTTGTTGCGCCTGGAGGCCGCCATTGTGGCCATCGAAGCCGATGACCGCAAGACACTCCACAACAAGCTTCACGAAGCGCGTACGCTTTTTGGGGAGCTTCTGACCGGTCTCGACGATGAGGCCTTTCCCGAGCTGTGTTCTCGACTGCGCCGCCTCTATGGTTGGTGCATCCGCGAACTCATCGCTGCCGAGCGGGAGCGTTCTCCTGAAATGCTCCGCGGAGTGATGGCTGTGTCGGAGAGCCTGTTGCAGGGTTGGGAAGAAGCAGCCCGCCAGATTTCAGAAGGCGCTGCCTGATGGACCTGGCCCTCCTGCTGGCGGAACTTCAAGAGCTCACCGGAGCGCTGGATGCCGACGACCTCGTGTCGCCGGATCGTCTGCGCGCTGCGGCCAATGGAGCACGAGAAGTGGCACCGTCTTTGGAACAGGAGGAAGGGCAACAGCTTGCCCAGTCCATCGCAGAGCTTTCCAAGTCCGTTGCGGCCCACCGGGATCGAATGGGCGAGAAGCTCCGCAGCCTCGGACAGAGCCGCCGCGCTCTTCGCGCCTATGGCCATCTCCGATCCAACAAGCAAGGCCAACAAGTCGTCACCAAGGCCTGAAACCGGCCTCCAACCATTCCGGACCATGCGAGCCGAATCTCCCTCCTCCTTTCGCGTCTCGACGGTGATTCCGACGGCTGTTGAGCCTGTCGAAGCCACCACGACCGGTGCTCCGCCGTTCCTTACCCTCGGGCGGCGGTTGTCTGGTCAAGCACGGATGCAGGTGGAGAAGCTCTCCAATCGCTCCGAAGCCCACTTGAAGGAAGCCCTGTCACTGACGCTGGATGCCATGGAAGCCATCGAGCGCGAGGTGGAGATGCTCCACCGGCGGATGCTCCTGAGCCACCGGGACCTGGAGTTGGTGGACACGGAAGTGGAGTTGGGAGCTGATGGTGCATTTCTGCCAGCCACGGCGCCGCCGGACACCGGCTGCGCGAGACTCCACCTGTTGTTGAACGTCAAGAACGCCCGGCACCTCGTCTCCATTGAGGCCGATACACAGCCTCGAGATGGCGGGTGTGAATTCTCCTTTGCCACTGCGGACCCGGATGTCCGGGACCTCGTGGTGGCTTTTGCCTTTGAACACCAACGAAGAGAGAGACGCCGTGAGTTGGATGCTCCTGCTGTGGACTAAGACGGCCTTGGCTGCCGGCTTCACCCTGCCGAATCCCGCCGAGCAGATCGCCGAAGAAGGCGTACGCCTGGCGGTTCGAGCGGTCGGGGAGGCCTGGTCTGGCCAGAGCCTGAACCGGATTTATCGCTCAGGCGTGCTGGCACCGGGCGGAGCACTGCTGGTGCCGATTCACCCGAACCTCGTGATGGACCTTGAAGCCACCTTCAAGCGTGTGCCGGGCAACGAGATCTCCGAGGAGACCCAAGCCCGCACCTCCATCGCCTCTCGCTTCCAGCTGGTTCCGATCTCCGTTGTGGCCGAGGGCCGAGTGCCCCTGGTCGACGGCGGTGAGATTTTCCTGGGCCTGGGTCCCTCCTTTGCCGTGTTCAAGGAAGAACACTCTCCCATCAACATGGGCAGCAACGTGTCCTCCCGGACCCTCACCACCGGGGTCAAGGTCGGGATGGACATGCGCGTGGGCGCCCGGTTTGACTCGGGACTTGCCATGCCCTCCTCCGCCTCTGTGGGCCGGCAGCTGCAGTCCGTTGAAGTCGAGATCTTTGCCGGTGGCCGGTGGCACCCGGGCATTTTGCCGCGAAAGGCAAAGGACGACAATGGAAACAAGGTCCGCCAGGGGTTGAACTTGAGCGCATTGCGCGGCGGTGCGGGTCTCACCTTCCACTACTAGGTCATCATGCTTGGATTCCTGCTCCTGACGCTTTGCACTGCCTGGGCCCAAGAGGACCCAAGAGCGGTGGGCCGCGTAGGGCTGGAGCTGACCGAAGGCGCCACCGTACAGTTGTTCCCCAGGGTCCAAGCGGATGTGGTGGAGTTGATCATCACCGGCCAGGAGGGAAGCGTCAGCGAGTTTTTCCGGGGGCGCTCGACCGCCTGGACCAGCGACATGGCGGCCTACTCCATCGGTGACGGCAACTGGCTTGCCCGCTTGTACCTGTCTGCGGATGACCTGGACGTGGATCTCATCCAGGAAGGCAACAACTGGACCATCCAGATTGAAAAGGGCGCCGCGAACGTGCTGGACCTGCCCCCTGCCCTGGGAGCAGCGGAGCTGCTTGCGGGGGACTTGAAGCGCGTGTCAGCCCCGCGCCCACCGACCCCGCTCCACCCCCTGGATGGAGATGCACTGACGATTACGATGGATCCCCGGGAATACCAGCTGTTCATTCCCGAGTGGCAGCCGGTCCTTCCTGTTCGTCAGCCGGACCGGGCATTGTTGGCTTTGCCCGAGACGGTCACGATGCTCACCATCGACGGCTACCGCGAGGTTTTGACCTCTACGCCCCTGGTGCGCTCCAAGCTGATTTCCCTGTACCGCCTCGGAACCGGCTACCTCGAACTGGGCATCAACCACGAGGCTCTGCACTACCTGGATCGGCTCTCGGAGCTGGCAGCTTTGCATCCGGAGGAAGTGGAACGAATGCGAAAGGAAGTGGTCCGCGGGAAGAGCCCGTGGAACCGCTATTCGGTGAGCCTCTACCGGGCCCAGGCAGCGTTGGCGCTGGGGCGTTTCGACGTGGCGCGCGAGCGTTGCCGGGAAGCCATGGATCTGGAGGCCCCCGAATCACATGTCCTGGAATGCCTGGGCGTCGTGTCCCTGGGAACGTCCAATCCCCCACCAAGCGAGACTGGACGTGCCCTGGCATCGACCACTGGGCGCCCCCAGGCACTGCTCCTCGCCGCGCAGCTTTTGCAATTGGACCATCGGCACAAGGAAGCAGAGGCCCTGCTCAGAACAGCATCGCAACACCTGGAGGGTCCGTTGCGCCAACAGGCTTTGATCAACCTGGGCGATGCCCGGTTTGCCCATGGAGATCTGGAAGGAGCGCGCGAGGCCTGGCGGTGGGTGGGCGCAGAAGGAGACCTCGGCAATGTGCTCGAACTTCGACAGAAGATGGTTGAAATGGTGGAAAAGGGCCCGCGTGCCTGGACTGAGAACGTGCCCATCCTGCACCAGTATGCAAACCGTCGTACAGCGTCCGGCGCGGAGGCCGGCTACCTCCTCGCCCAGATCGCCGAGTCTCTGGGAGACACGGAAGGGGCAGCGGAACATCTCAACAACCTGATGAATCGCCAGCGTTCTACCGTGTTGGAAAGCGACGTCCCCGCGCGTCTGTGGCGCGTGGTGGAGCGGCGCCTCTCCCACCTGGATCGCCAGGGGAGGATTCTCGACCAGGCCACATTCTACCGGGACCACTACCGAGCGGAACTCAGGCCCCTCGTCACGAACACCTACCAGCTGGAACAGGTCACAGAGGCTTTTGAGAGCCTCGGACTCTACGACATGGCGCTCTACACCCAGGTGGAGGTCTTCGCCATCCAGACCAAGCAGCTCAAAGACACCCCCAAGTCCCTGTTGAAGCTGGTGCGCCTCTATGTCTGGACCAAACGGTACGGCGAGGCACTGGAGACCATTGCCTATGCCCGCACGGTGGAGGAAATGGCAGGCAGAGAAGGGGAGATTTCCCTGCTGGAAGGCATCGCACTGGAAAACCTGGGCCGACGCGAGAGCGCCCGCGTAGCTTTCCAGCGTGCCATGGAGACGCCCGCCACGCGGGTGGAGGGCCTTGCTCGCCTGGCGCTGCTGGACGCACTGGAAGGCCGCTGCGATGAAGCCCTTCCGGGCCTCGACGAGCTTGCCCGGGTCAACCAGGGCGATGTCCCTGATGACATCCTGGATGGCCGCGTGCACATAGCTCTGGCCAGGTGCCTCCTCTCCAATCGACAGGACGATGCAGCCCTCGCGGCGGCATCAGAGGGCGCGGGCCGGGCCGACGACATTCTCCACAAGCGCTACGCTACCTACCTGGCCGCCGTGGCTGCAGAGAGGTCGGGCCAGGGCGGTGGGATGTATTACGACGCGCTCCAGGCCGATGACGACCTTTGGGCCGACATCGCCCGTGAATTTCGCGAGGACGATGCCTTGAGCGAGGAGTTGAAGAAGAGACTGCCCCGGTAGTCCTCCTCCGGGCCTGTAGTGCCCCAGGAAAATAGCGCTCAACTTGAAGACTCCCCGTCCGATGGAGAGAGGGACCCCAGGAGGGGGCCCATGTCTTCACTACTCTTTGATTCGCTGTACAAGGGGCTGGAATCAGTTCTGGACCTTCGTTCACAGCAGCACGGCCTGAGCGCCACAAACCTGGCGAATGCCGACACCCCTGGCTTCAAGGCCAAGGTCATGCACTTCGAGGAGTTGCTTGGAAGTGCGGTGGATCGTGCGAGCAGGTTGCAACCGTCGCAGACCCATGCACTCCACATGCCCGGACACATCGGCAACACCGACAATCCAGCGGTGGATGAGCTGGAGGCACCCCCTTGGCGGGAGGACGGAAACTCCGTTTTCCCGGAACGCGAAATGACCCGCCTTGCTGAAAACTCCCTGCTCTTTGGAGCGGTGGCGCGGGGACTCAACATCCGCATGAAGATCCTCCGTTTCGCATCTTCAGACGGCAAGGCCTAGGAGCCACAATGGACATTCTCGATACCCTGAACATCTCCGGCTCAGGCCTCTCCGCTCAGCGGGTGCGCCTGCAGGCCGTTTCCTCCAACATGGCAAATGCCCGAACCACGCGGACCGATGAGGGAGGGCCCTACAAACGCCGCGTTCCGGTATTTGAAACCGAATCCGTCAACCGTTTTGGCAATGAGCTGGAGCGGAACCTGGCCAGCGTGGAAGTGGCCAACATTGAAACAATCTCCGAGGTGGAGCGCGTCTTCGACCCCACCCACCCGGATGCGGATGCGGAGGGCTTCGTGGCCTACCCAGCCATCAACATCCTGGAGGAGATGGTGGATCTCATGACCACCGCCCGGACCTACGAAGCCAACCTGAAGGTTGTAAGCGTCACCACAGAAATGGCCCAACAGGCCTTGCAGCTCGGAGGATAATCATGGCACTCGCAGCGATTCAGGCGGCCATCGCCCAGATTCAGGAGAGTCGGGAAGTTACCCCGCCCCCCATGAAACAAGGGGCAGGGGACTTTGCCGACCAGCTGAACACCGCCATCGGAAAGGTCGATGCAGCCCAGCACCAGTCAGACGAGCTTCTCGCCAAACTGGCCAGTGGGGAGAGCGTCGACCTTCACAACACGATGATCTCCCTGCAAAAGGCGGACATTTCCATGAGAACCCTTGTCGCCGTCCGGGACAAGGTCGTCAGCGCCTACGAGCAGATCTTGAACATGTCCGTCTAGCCCCTTTGCTTTGGAAACTGACGCCGTCCGCCGCGTCTGAAGGCCTCGACACTACTGGTGTCGGGGCCTTCTTCGTGTGGTTTGTTGATCATGAAACCCAAGGTGGAAGGCATGTTTTCCGGCGACGAAAAAAAATACCCACCCAAGGCTAAAGCATCGGGACAACCGACCGATATCGAATGAGTCCCAAGGTCAATGAGGTGTCTCCTTGAACCGTTTCCTCGAGCAAATCAAGAAGTTCTACGCGGAGCTTGATGCGGTCCGTCGGCGCATGCTGGTGGGGGGTCTTGTCGCTGCCCTTGTGGCCGTTGGAATCACCAGCTGGTGGGCCAGCCAAGAGATCTACGTACCGCTTCTCTCCGGCAGTCCCGTGGACCAGGTCCGACGGGTTGCGGGTGCCCTGGAGACCGAAGAGGTGGCCTATCGCATCTCTTCTGATGGCGGACGCCTGGACGTGCCGGAGCAGCTCATGGGCAAGGCCTGGGTGTTGGCCGCCTCAGTGGATGTCCTGCCCAGCATCTCGGATGTCGCTGAAATGCCCAAGGTGCTCACCCCCGGTCAGCAGGACTGGGCCTTCAACCGCGCCCGGGAAGGCGACATCGCTCGCATGATCAACCAGATCCATTCGGTGGCTGCCACCCGGGTCACGATTGTTCCGCGGGAAGAAGGGACCTATTTCGGGGAGGAGCGGTCTGCTTCTGCTTCGGTTCTGATTCGCACTGTCTCCGGCGCCACCCTCACTCAGCAGCAGATTCGGGGCATCACGAACCTGGTCGCGAACTCGGTGGACGGCCTGGAGTCCGAGGGCGTGACCCTCGTGGATGACAAGGGCACGCTGCTTGCCACGGGCGCAAAGCAGGAAGAACTTTTTGGCGAGGGCGATGCTGGCAAGCTGCTGGAGTACAAGGCGGGCGTGGAACAGCGCCTGGCTTCTTCGGTTGGCAGAGCACTCTCCCCGGTTCTCGGCAACACCACGGACTTCTCGGTGACGGCCGCAGTGGAGCTGGATCTCACCTCCAGGGAGAAGGTCTCCCGGGAGATCAACGTGGATCGCCAGGCGGTCATGTCCGAGCAGGTGGAGGAAAGCACACAGGTCAATACCGCCACAGGAGGCGTGCCCGGTGTGGATGCCAACCTGCCCGAGCGCGGCGGAGCCCAGGGGCTCGAGCGTTCCGCAGGCAAGGATGAAAGCGCTGAGAGCCTTGGCTCCACCTTCAACTATGCCTACCCCACGGTGGAAGAGGTTTCCCGGTCCGCAGCGGGGGGCGTCGAACGCATCTCCGTGGCTGTGCAGATCAACCAGGAGCGCCTCGTCGCCCTGGTGAAGACCAAGAATCCAGAAGCAAGCGAAGAAGAGGTCCAGGCGGAAGTCCAGGCCTTGCAGTCCCAGCTGGAAGAAGCCGTCAAGACGTCCGTTGGGTTCAAGGAAGGCCGCGACCAGGTGGAGGTCTCCTTCCTGCCCTTCAGCGAAGTGGCCCTGGTGGAGGCGTCTGGTACATCCATCGTGTCCGCCTCCGAGTGGATGCGCTACGGCATCGCTGCCCTGGGACTGGTGCTGTTTTTCGCCTTTGTGGTCCGACCGGTCATCGCCAAGCTGCCGGAGGCCGCCAAGCCCAAGCCCTCCAAGAAGAAGCTGGCAGCAGCTGCGGCTCGCGGCGGTGCCGGAGGCCCCGGTGGCGACGACGATGACGAACTGTCAGACGAAGAAAACCTCGCTTCCCGCCTGCGCAACCTGGTGGACAACTACCAGGCCGTGACGGCGGACGATCTCAACATGCTGGTCGAGCGGGAGACTGAGGCGGCTGCCCAGGTCATCCGGCTCTGGACACGACACGGATAGGAGTCAGGCATGGCACTTGCCGCATTGAAAGTCCCGTTTCCCTCAGAACTCACCGGTGCACACCGGGCGGCGATCCTGGTCATGTACATGGATCCCGAGGTGGCCCGGGGACTGATGGACTCCCTCTCCACGGATGAAATCCGGGAAATCGGGATGTCCATGGCGGAAATGGAACGCGTCGAGCCCCACATCATCGAGTCGGTGGTGGCGGAATTCGTTCGTGATCTCCACGAGATCGCGATTCTTCCCCGCACCGGAAAGGACTTTGCCCTGGGCATCCTCCCGGACCTGGTCGGCGAGGATCGACGGGATCGCGTGAGCGGTGGACTTCGCCGGGAGCTTTCCACGGAATTCCAGGAGTACATTGCGACCAAACCAGCAGCAGCCATCAGCGCCCTGCTTTCCGATGAGCATCCCCAGACCCAGTCTGTGGCGCTGATGCTCATGGGGTCCGACAACGCTGCCCGCGTGATCAAGATCATGGACGAGCAGGATCAATACGACCTGGCCCTTCGCATGGCACGGTTGAGCCAGATCCCCGGCGAGCTGGCCGACGACGTGGAGAACTCCCTTCGAAACGCCCTGGAGGACGAAGGCATTGATCGCTTCCGCGTCAAGGGCCTCGACAGGACCGCACAGGTCCTGGGTCGACTGGGTAAGACCGTGAGCGAGCCGCTCCTGGCCCGCCTGGCCAAGACCAACAAGGAACTCTCGGAAACCCTGCGGCGCCGCATGGTGGTGTTCGGCGACCTCTCGGTCCTCGACTTCCGCGCCATCCAGGCCCTGTTGCGGGAAGTGGATCGCGGAGATCTCCTCCTGGCCCTCAAGGGTGCCTCGGACGAGATGCGCGAGCTCTTCATGTCCAACCTCTCCAAGCGAGCCGCAGGCGACCTCAAGGAAGAGCTGGAAATCATGGGGCCCACCCCCAAGAGCCAGGTGGACCGCGCCCAGGAGAACCTGGTCGAGACCGCCCTGCGCCTCCACGACGAAGGCATACTCTTCCTGCCCGTGGGCGCAGAAGCCGACGAGATGGTCTAGATGTCCGACTTCACCCCGCTCTTGTCGCCCGGCAGCCGGGCCTTCAGCCGGGCGGCCTTTCTCCCACCGGAGGACCTGGCCCGCCCGGAGGAAGCCACGGAGGAGGAAGAAGAGTGGGCTGCCGAGGAGTCTGCTTCTGAGGAGGCGGCCCCAGGTGGGGAAGCCGGGCCGGTAGAACCCTCCCCGGATGTTGTGCGGTCCTATTCCGAAGAGGAAGTGGACCGCATGCGCACCGAGTCCTTTCAGCTGGGTGTCCTGGAAGGGCGCCAGGAAGCCGAGCTGGAGTTGGAGCGCATTCGCGTCCAGCAGAAGGCCCTGGAAGAACTTGCGGACGGGTTGGAAGGACTGCGCAAGAAGATCCACAAGGACATCTCCCACGAGGTGGCCGAAATGGTCCTCTTTGCAGCCCGCCGCGTGGTGGGGGAGACCCTCGCGGTCCATCCCGCTGCGCTGATCAAGCTTGTGGAGGGCGCCATTGCGCGACTTCCCGGGGACGACGAGGTCCGCATCCGGATTCGACCGGAAGCAGAGGAAATCGTGCGCGGTGCCCTGGGGATGCGCCGGCCCTTTGTGATCGAGGTCGATGAAGATCTGGAGGGCGGCTGTGTCGTGGAAGCCGCTGTGGGAGAGGTGGAAGCCTCCCTGGAAGCAGCTTTTGCCGGACTGGGCCAGGCGGTTGAAGACTGGCTGGAGGAGCAGCGGTGATCGACCTGAACGGCTTTCGTCATGCCCTGGAATCTGCCCCACTTGAGCGGGTCCGTGGCCGGGTGGTGGAGGTGGTGGGCACCCTCGCTGAAGCCGAATTGCCCGGTGCCATGGTGGGGGGGCTCTGTTGCATTGGAGAGGACACCCTTTGTGAGGTGGTTGGATTCAAGGAGCACCGTGCACTGCTCATGCCCCTCGACAGCATGGACGGGGTTGCCTACGGCGCACCGGTCACCACCATGGAAGGGGCCATTCGAATTGGGGTGGGAGATGAGCTGATTGGTCGCGTGATCGACGGGCTGGGGCGTCCCATGGACGGTGGCCCGCCCCTGCGGCTCACCGAGCAGCGACGGGTCCACTCCCAGCCTCCGGATCCGCTGTCCCGCCAGATGATCTCCGATCCGCTCCAGACTGGCGTACGGGTCCTGGACGGCATGTTGACCCTCGGAAAGGGCCAGCGCATTGGCGTGATGGCCGGCTCCGGCGTGGGCAAGTCCACCCTGATGGGCATGCTCGCCCGCCACGTGAAGTCTGATGTGAACGTCATCTGTCTCGTGGGAGAGCGAGGCCGCGAGGTCCGCGAGTTCATCGAGCGTGATCTGGGTCCGGAAGGCCTCGCCCGGTCAGTGGTGATTGTGGTGACCTCCGACAAATCCCCCGTCCTTCAGGTGAAGGGAGCGTTTGTGGCGGCTGCCGTCGCCGAGCACTTCCGGGACCAGGGAAAAGACGTTCTCCTGATGATGGACTCCCTCACCCGGTTTGCCATGGCCCAGCGCCAGATCGGCCTGGCCGCAGGCGAGCCTCCCACCACGAAAGGCTACACCCCGTCCGTCTTCTCCCTCTTGCCCAAGCTGCTGGAGCGGGCGGGTGCTGGAGACAAGGGAGGCAGCATCACGGGCGTGTACACGGTCCTGGTGGAAGGCGATGACATCCACGATCCGGTCGGGGATGCCGTGCGCGGCATTGTGGACGGCCACATCGTGTTGTCCCGAAGACTTGCAGTGCATGGGCACTATCCAGCGGTGGATGTGCTCCAATCCCTGTCCCGGGTGATGGTGAACATCACCTCCGACGTCCACCAGGAAGCTGCCAAGCACGTGCGGGGGATCATGGCCACCTGGGAGGAAAACGAGGAGTTGATTCGCTTGGGCGCCTATCGAAAGGGCAGCTCCGAAGAGGTGGATGAGTCCATCGAAAAGAGGCCCCTGATGGACATTCTCCTGCAACAGGGGGTGGATGAAACCACGCCCATGGCAGACACGATCATGGCCATGGCGAATATCGCCGGCATGAACCTGCCCCCCGAGCCCACGAAAGAGCCGGTGGAGGCCTCCATGTCAATGGAGTTGAGCGATGCTGGGGTACCCCTGGGCGCCGAGGTGGGGCAGCGCCCCCGGGGGACGGCGCTGGAGACCCTGGCCCATGCCCAGGAAGATACTGCGCCCCTGATCGGCGGGCTGCACACCGAGGGCAAGTAGCGCTACTTCTCCAGTCTGCGCGGCAGAAAATCCTCGCAGAACGGGTGCCTACCCTCCACAGCCAGCTCCGCGAGCGCAGCTCCAGCAAGAAAGGCAAAGCCGTAGCCATGCCCCGTGAACCCGGTGCCCACCACGGCCCCTGCTGCTCCGGGGGCGGGCCCCACCAGGGGCAGTCCATCCCGTGAGAAGCCCATGATTCCCGCCCAGCGGTGGGTGATGGCGGCTGTGACCCCCACCTTCGCCAGGAACTCCTCCATGTGGCCCTGGATGTCCATGTTCACCACCTCCCGGTGGCCGATCTCCGCTTCCGGATCCAGGTTGCGCCAGCCCCCGAGCACCACGCAGCCCCGCTCGTCCTGGCGCCAGTAGTCGTACCCGTGGTTGGCGTAGATCGGGCAGTCAAACAAAGGAGGGCACTCGGCGGTGGCCAGCATCTGGCCGCGCACCGGGTCGACCTTGTCGGCAAACCAGGGCAGCAGCTCCCCGGCCTTTGCGTTGGTGGCCACCACCGCGACGGCTGCCCGCACCTCGCCGCCCGCCGTGCGCACACGGACATCCCCCACGTCCGATGCATCCAACTCCACCACAGCGCTGCCCTCGTGGAGGGTCACGCCCTCGCTTGCTGCAGCCCGGGCAATGCCCCGCACAAGCCGCGCGGGATCCAACTCCCCATCTCCCGGCAGGTGCACCCCCAACTCGAAGCCGGCGTTCTGCAGGGCGGGGGCCAGCTGATCCCGGGACCGCTCGAGGGCTGTGAACCCATCTTCATTCAGCAGGGCAGCCGACTCCAGCAGCTCCTTCTCCTCGGCCTTGGACCCCGCCAGTTGCAGGCTGCCTCGGTTCTGGTAGGCGCAGTCGATGTCGTGTTGGCGAATGCAGGCTGCCATGCGCTCATGGTTTTCCACGGTCCAGCCGTGAATCCGCCGGGCACGCTCCCGCCCCATCAACTCCACAGCCCGGCTGTAGCGCTCGGCCGTGCCCTGGAGGACGAACCCGGCGTTGCGCCCGCTGGCGCTCTCCGAGAGATGCCGGGCCTCCAGCAGCACCACGTCCACCCCCATCTGTGCCAGGTGCAGCGCGGTCGACGTGCCGCACAGCCCCCCCCCGATCACCACGATGTCGCAGTCCACCGACCCCTCCAGGGGGCCATAGAGGTTGGGGGTCGGGTCGAGCCAGTAGGAGGGGGTCATGGCTGCCCGCCGATCACTGGATTCACCTCACCCACAGGGTCTGCCAGGTGTGGGTGTTGGGGCCGCCGTATCCCTCCAGGTACCCCGGGTAGCTCGAGGAGCTGGAATATTGGGCCAAAGGCACGATCTGCATCCACCAGCAGCCGACCCCGTCGCCGATGTCCACATCGCTGCTCATGGCGTACACGCCTGAGGCTGTGTAGTACCGGTCGTGCAGTCCGTTGAATCCGCTGCAGGTGGTGGATTCCTCGCCGTCGATCAGCGTGTAGTCCGACCCGTCTGTGGTGGCGCCAAAGGGGTTGTGTCCCTGGGTCCACACGGTGAAGTGGGAGCGCGTGCCCGTGTTCCAGGTGGCGCTGTTTCCGACCTCAAGACGCAGGGTGAACGTGCCGGTGGCATCGGAGAAGTCGGCCAGGTCCACGAGTTTTGAGTAGTCGTTTCCGTTGGGAGAACCGACATCGGTGTGGGCGCTGCTGCTCCAGAAGGTCGGGTAGTGCGAGGAGAACATGCGCGTCCACCCCCCCCCATCGGCGCTCATGTCACACCACGCCTGCCAGGAATCCGTGGGGTCCCCGTCCTGGTCTGGGTCCAGCCAGTAGAGGCCGTCCACCGCTGCTGCGTTGCTCGACAGCACGGCATCACAGCTGGCTGCAGCACACAGGGCCGAGTTTCCCTGCCAGCCCTCGTCGATTTGTCCGTCGCAGTCGTTGTCGGCCCCGTCGCAGGTCTCCGTGCCCCCCGGGTTCACGGCGCTGTCGCCATCATCGCAGTCCGAGCTGTTGTCGATGTACCCGGAGGGTTGGCTGCAGGCGCTGACCGAGTACGCCGCCGCTCCGTATCCATCGTTGTCCGCGTCCAGGTAGTACGTGCTGCCATTTCCTGCGTTGTCGTCCACGGTGCCGTTGCAGTCGTTGTCCACGCCGTCACAGGTCTCGGCTTGCCCGGGACTCTGGCTGGCTCCACCGGCGCTTGGATCATCGTTGCAGTCGGTGTTGTCGGACACCTGGCCGCTCTGGGCGCTGCACGAGAGGGCACCTGTGGCCGGGTCGCCGTAGCCGTCCCCGTCGGCGTCCGTGTACCAGGTGGTGGTGTTGAGGGCATCGGCCTCGTCCACCTGGGAGTCGCAGTCGTTGTCGATCCCATCGCAGAACTCCAGGGCGGCCGGGCTGATGGCTGCGGCCGTGTCGTCGCAGTCGTCCCCGTTGGTGGAGTACCCGGGAGGTGGAGCGCAGGCGTCGGTGGTGTTCGATGCATCCCCAAACCCATCCCCGTCGCCATCGGCGTACCAGGGGGAGGTCACGCCCTCGTCCACGGTGCCATCGCAGTTGTTGTCCGCCTCATCGCAGATTTCGGTGGCCCCGGGATGGCTGGTGGCATCCAGGTCGTCGCAGTCGTCCGCGCTGGCCACAAAGCCGGTGGGAGCGCTGCAGGCGGTCTGCTGGAACTGGGTGCCTCCGTACCCGTCCCCATCCGCATCCCCGTACCAGGGGGTAGCATCGACGGCGCTGCTTTCGTCGATCTCGCTGTCGCAGTCGTTGTCCACGCCATCGCAGACCTCGTCGGCTGCATCATTGGCGCTGGCATCGGTGTCGTCGCAGTCCTCGCAGGCAGCGTGCCCATCGCCATCTGCATCGGCCCAGCCCACAGAGCCATCGCAGTTGTAGTCATTGGGGTCTGTGCAGTCGGTCTCGGAGGCGCCCGGGTGGTAGCTGGGATCCGCGTCGTCGCAGTCCCCGTCGTGGAGCACAAACCCGGCGGGGGCAACGCAGGCCACAGTCGCGGTGCCGGCCCCCCAGCCGTCCCCATCTCCATCCGGGTACCAGGCGGTGGCATCGGTGGCTTCGTTCTCATCGATGGTGCCGTCGCAGTTGTTGTCCTTCAGGTCGCAGACCTCCTCCGCATCCGGGTGGATGGCGGCATCCGAGTCATCGCAGTCCACGGTGTCGTCGAACCCGTCTCCATCGTCGTCGATCACCGGCGGGGCGGTGTCGGTGGGGCCCGTGTCCTCCAATCCAGTCTCTACTGGGCCGGTGTCTTCTTGCCCGGTCTCCTCCTGGCCGGTCTCGCCTTGTCCGATCTCAACCGTGGTGTCCTTTCCCCGACAAGCCGGTGCGAGGACCACGAGCAGGGCGAGCGCCATGGAATTGCGAACGGGCATGGGTGCCTCCAAAGAGGCTCATCTTAGGACGGATCAACCCACCGAGGCGGCCAACTCCCGCAATCGCTGCCCGCCGTCCCGAAAGACAGGCCATCCATTTCCCACCAGCGCGGCCTCGATGCCGGGCAACTCCGCCAGGCGGTGCACGGATGCACAGGCCAGGGGGAACTCGTGTTGTTCTGCGGCGGGCCCGGCAATTCGGGCCGATGTGGCTTCTGCCAGCGCCTTGGCGGCACGCACGTGGTCGCCGTTGGTGATGACGATCCACGCCACGGCTCCCAGGGACTGCAGGTGGGCAAGGTCGTGATCACTCACCGGCATGGGATCGATGACCACGCTTCCCCCGGGCCTTGCCCAGACAAAGCGGTTGAAGTCGATGTTCCGGTCCGCATCAAAGCCCGACCAGCTGAAGAGGTCTTGTCGGTGTAGCAATTTCATGGGGGGCTCTCGACCGGGGAGGGCAGATGGTACTCTATGGCGAAGCGTGCCGACAGGACGCGAAGGGTCGTGGTTCTAGTTAAGTCAACCGACATCTAGTGAGACCATCTCCCAGTGCGCATGATCCCTCTACTCATCCGGGTTTCACCAGACTTCTTCTCGGCCATTTTCCGATGAAACAGAGCGCGGGACCGCCCACGATTGTCTTTGATGTGGAGGGAGTCTACGGGCTCATCTCGGATTCCGAGGAGGCGACCAGGTATTTCGGGGGCATGCCGTGGGAGGACCTGGACAGCAACCTCACAGCCATTCTCGATGTCGTCGAGCGCTACAAGGTGGACACCTGTCTCTGCTTTGTGGGGGCCCTGCTGCCGGGACTCGAAGAGCGCCTGCCCGAGCTGTCCAGCGAGGACACTGGGGGGTGGCTGGATCGGCTCGCCAAGTTTCGTCGGTGCACTCCATTGTCCTTCCAGAGCGTATCCGGGGTCATTCCCAGGATTCGAGCGTCCCCTTCCGTTCAAACAGGCTCCCACAGCCTCCTTCACCAGATCCTGTCTGTGAAGGAGGATTCCATGTCCTGGTTTGAGTCACAGGAGCGGATCTGCCGGGAGCTGCTTCAGGAGAATTTCGGCGAGGAGCCGGCCTACTTTGTTCCTCCGCAGAACCGCTTTGATAAGCAGTTCAGGGGGGAGGACACGGTGTTTGGTCGATATGCCAGGTTCCGGGCGAATGATCTCGATGTGTACACCACCACAGACCCCGAGGTTTATTTTTCCTGGAAGTCCCGTGCGATTCGGCTTGCCACAACTGTGGCGCCCTTCTTGGCCTTGGGACGGGTTCGAGAGGTGTATCTGCGGATGGACCCGGCTTCTTATGTCGTGCAGTACCCCCTGCTGATGCTGACATTCGCCTTGTTTCCGAACCTGGTTCGCACGGTGTGGCTCCACCCCCACAACCTGAGGGATCGGCGTAGACTGGACAGGTTCGAGAGCTACTGCTCTCGCTTTGCCCGAATGCAGGCCCGATGAACACCGTCTTCATTGTTGGAAAGCCGCGGAGTGCCTCGACAGCCCTCTACCGACTCATCGAATCTTCCAAGCCGGATGGGGTCCACCTCGTGCAGCCGAAGGAGTCGAGAATCTTTGATCTCGCCCCTCCGTTGACGCAGAAGGACTACCTGGCCCGGGCAGGGATTGCGGGGGTGGAGGGGGTGTCCACGATCGTTGAGATGTCTACCTTCTACTTTGAGAACCCGGCGGTCCCATTCCTGATTCAACGGGTTCTGCCAGGTGCCACCGTGTTGATTCTGGAGCGGGACTCTCCAGAGGATCGGTTGTCATCCCACTATCGCTACCTGTTGAACCTGGAGCCCGTGTCTACCCGGCATGCGCCCTACTTCCTGACGGCCCATCGGCAGATTGTGGACAGCCTGATCCCCACAGCGATCAGTCCCTGGCCCTTCCTCTTTGGCGATGCGTTCAGGGTCTGCTCGTTCGAGAAGGCGGTGGCGTTTCTGGATGAGCAGAAGATCATTGAGCCGCCCTACGACACGACCGAGCGGGTCAATACGCTGCAGCATTCCAGCGAGCGTGGTTTTGTCCACAACCTGGCTGCCATGGTGGGTTCGAGTTGGCGGAAGAAGGCAATTCGGTCCTTCTACTCGGTGAGGGATGCGCTGAGTTGGAAGGAGGCACGCCAACCCGGGCACGAGGAGCTACTTGAGAAGATGGCTGAGTATGTGCGATGGGTGGAGGACAGGGTCTCGGACTAAAGGTCGCCGTCCTACCGGAAATCCCGACTCTTCGTCACGACTCCCTCCACGGGCAGGTGCTGGAACTGCCACGCCAGGATCGAGATCGCTTCGTCCTGCCCCTGGTGCTCCAGTGTCCAAAGCGGTCTGGGGTCGGGTCGAGCCGGTTGGGATGCGAGCCGCAGTCCGATCCATTTGTGGAGTACCCGGGGGGCGGGGTGCATGGGTTAGAGGAAGACTGATGAAGCGTCGAATCCAGTTGTTCTCCGTTTCCGGGTTGGCGGCCAACATCCCTTGGTTTGCGACGGGCGCAGACTTCGAGACCTGCTACCTGGGCACCTGCGATCCCGACCACGAACTCGTGACCCGAAGCGCACCCTATGCGATTCGTTTTGGTGACGAGCGCTTGCTGAGCGTGGTCTATGACTCGAGAGAGGAGCTGCTCGAAGCCACATTCGTCTACCAGCACCAGCGACAATCTGCGAAGACATTGGTGTCCATTCCCTACGAGTTGCTCCCTGATGTGGCTTGGGATGTCACTCCGGCCACCGCAGCACCTTGTCTGTTGTTCTCGACAGGGCGCTGCGGTTCCACGTTGTTGTCGAAGCTCATGGGTGCCATGGGACTCCCCAGCCTCTCCGAGCCGGACGTGCTTACGCAGTACTCGTTGGCGTTGCCTGTGGCTTCAGAACAGCCGGGGTTCGACCATATCAGCGAGGTTCTTGGGTTTGTGATTGTGGGCCTGCTCAATGCAGTGGGTTCGCGATCGGGTGTGCTCAAGTTCCGGGCCCAGACAAACTACATGGCAGACCAGCTCATGGCGTCGCTGCCCAAGGCTCATGGATTGATGCTTGTGCGTGACATCGAGCCTTGGGCAAGCTCCCTCTACCGGACCTTCTCGTTTTCTCCCGAGGTCATTGCAGACACGCTGGCGGCTGCACATTCTGCGGTCCATGCATGCAGCGCTATCGGGCGACCCCTGGAGATCGTTCGCTACGAGGCGCTGTGCGAGCGCCCTGTGGAGGTGCTGGGGGAGATTGGGCGGAGACTGGGGCTGAAGTCCCCTCGGATCGACGAGGAGAGAGTCCGGGCTGTCATGTCTCTTGATTCGCAGGGGGACACGCCCCTTGGAAGAGAGGCCAAGCGTGGCATTGAGGTGCCAGAGGGATTCCTCCAGCAGTTCCACCACCAGTGGGCGAGTCGTAAGGCCCACCTGGAAGGCGAGGGCGTGGACTTTCTATTCTAGTCCGGTAGATCGGGAATTGTAGGGCAGTTCGAGTGTGATCATCTGGCCGATAGGGCCGTGATTCACCGCACCCAGAGGGAGATCTGGTTCACCTGGATGCTCTCGTCAGGCATCGCGCACTCCTGGTTGGACTCCCAGCGCAAAGTGCTGGTGGAGGACACGGTGGTCTGGACCTGGGTCCAGGTGGAGTCCCCACTGCCGTTGAACGTACCGTTGTTATGGAACTCGCCGCCCACCTTGAGCAGGTCGTTGTCCGTTCCGAAGAGGAGCCATCCTTCACAACTACTTGCAGAGTTGCCCCAACTGCTGGTGGTTCGGCTGTCTTCGGCGTGGTGACCGCTCTCTCCGGCGGCAATCCACTCTCCGAAGATCTCGGTGAAGGACCAGGGGAGGGTGGCGTTGGCTCTCAGGATGACGTCGCCGCTGTCGCTCGCGGTCAGGTCCAAGGCGCCGGCCCCCACCCAGCCACTGCTGCCGCCTGATCCACCGAGCTGGGAGAAGGTCATCCAGCTGTTGGTGTTCATCATCTCGCCGGTGACCCCGGTCCAACCCCCATTGTCGGTCGTCATGTCACAGGACACATCCAGGCTGCCGTTGCCATCTGGATCGATGCTGTAGCTGCCGTCGCTCGCGGTCCCGCCTCGCTGGGTCAGGATGTCCTGGCAGCTGGACGCCACGCAGGTCCCGGTGGCACCCGGTGCACCGTAGCCCTCGTCGATTCCATCCGTGCAGTTGTTGTCGATGCCGTCGCTGCAGTCTTCGGTGGCGTTGGTGTTGATCGCTGCCCCGCCCTGGGTGGGATCGTCGTTGCAGTCGGAGTCGTCGGCCACGAATCCGGTGGGCTGGCTGCAGGCGATCTGGGTGTTTGAGGCATCTCCAGCCCCGTCGGTGTCCTGGTCTGCGTACCAGGTGGTGCCGTCGGTGGGGTCTTCGTCCACGTCGGTGTCGCAGTCGTTGTCGGCGCCATCGCAGATCTCGCTGGCGCTGGTGTTGGTGGCCGCGTCCGTGTCGTTGCAGTCGGAGCTGTCGGCCAGGTAGCCGGTGGGCTGGCTGCAGGCAGCCTCGGAATTGGACGGGTCTCCAAACCCGTCGGAGTCCAGGTCTGCGTACCAGGTGGTGGCGTCCGTGGCGTTGTCGTCTGCGGTGCCGCTGCAGTCGTTGTCCACGCCGTCACAGGTCTCCGCAATGCCGGGACTCTGGCTTGCTCCCCCTGCGTTTGGGTCGTCGTTGCAGTCGCTGCCATTGTCGACGTAGCCGGTGGGAGCATCACAGGAGTCTGTCGCGGTGGAGGCGTCACCGTAGCCATCGGCATCGGCATCTGCGTACCACGTGGTGATGTTGATGGCGTCACTCTCGTCCACGTCCGAGTCGCAGTCGTTGTCCACTGAGTCACAGATCTCGATGGCCGCAGGGCTGATGGATGCAGCGTTGTCGTTGCAGTCATCGCCGTTGGTGGAGTAGCCGGGGGGAGGTGTGCAGGCCTCCGTGGTGGTGGTTGCATCCCCGAAGCCGTCCCCATCTGAGTCGGCATACCAGGTGGAGGTCACTCCCTCGTCCACTTCCGTGTCGCAGTCGTTGTCGGCTTCGTCACAGACTTCGGAGGCGCCCGGGTAGCTGCTTGGATCCAGGTCGTCGCAGTCGTCGGAGGAGGCCACGTACCCGCCTGGGGCGTTGCAGGCGGTTTGTTGGAATTGCGATCCTCCGTGGCTGTCCCCATCCGCATCTCCGTACCAGGTGGTGGCATCCGTGGCGCTGTCTTCATCGATCTCGCTGTCGCAGTCATTGTCAGCGCCGTCGCAGACCTCGTCGGCGTCTGTATTTGCGTCGGGGTTGGCGTCGTCACAGTCGGCGCATGCGGCGTGTCCGTCACTGTCTGCGTCGGCCCAACCCACGGAGCCATCGCAGTTGTAGTCGTTGGGGTCCGTGCAGTCACTCTCCAGACTTCCAGGGTGGTAGCTGGGATCGCCGTCGTTGCAGTCTCCGTCATTCAGCACGAAACCCGCGGGTGCGGCGCAGGCGACTGCTGTTGTTTCAGATACACCCCAGCCGTCTCCGTCGCTGTCTCCGTACCAGGTGGTGGCATCGGTGGCATCGGGCTCGTCGATGATGCCATCGCAGTCGTTGTCCGTACCGTCGCACAACTCGTCGGCACCGGAATGGTCTTGTGGGTTGTTGTCGTTGCAGTCGCCCGGGGTGGCGATGTACCCCGCGGGCGCAGCGCAGGCTTCCTCAAGGCGTGTCTCGTCCCCGTAGCCATCCAGGTCGTCGTCCGGGTACCAGGTGGACAGGAGTCCCTCGTCTACCTGCCCGTCGCAGTTGTTGTCGAGTCCATCGCAGGTCTCAGCAGCACCCGGGTAGATGGACACCGAGGTGTCGTCACAGTCCACCGTCTCGTCAAAGCCGTCTCCGTCCGCGTCTACCGGGTCTTCGGTTTCAGTGTCATCGGCAGATGAAGTGTCATCCGCTGGCTCCACTCCCGTGTCGTCGGTGGCGTCTTTCTCTCGGCAGGCGGGGGCCAGGACCAGGAGCAGTGCAAGGGACATGGGGCTGCGTAGGGTCATCAGTGCCTCCGGAGCGGGCATTGTAGGGCAACTCGGCTTGGAGGATCAGCGGAAGTCCCGGCTCTTCGTCACGATCCCCTCCACCGGCAGGCGCTGGAACTGCCAGGCCAGGATGGAGATGGCCTCGTTCTGCCTTTGGAGCTTCCCCGTCACCACCAGCAGGTTCTCCCCCCGCACCATGCGGCGCTGGCGCTCGTAAACCTTGGGCCACACCACCAGGTTCGCCATGCCGGTCTCATCTTCGAGGGTCATGAACAAGACCCCCGAGGCCGTGTGGGGACGCTGGCGGCAGGTGACCATTCCTGCAATGCGGACCCGGGCGCCTTCCGGCTGGTCCTCCAATTGATCGATGGGCAGCACCCCCCGCAGGTGCTCCCGCACCAGCCCCACCGGGTGGGCATCCAGGCACAGGCCCGTTGCCCGGTAGTCCTCCTGGAGGGCCTCCAGGGCGGTGGGCTCCGGCAGGTGGGCTTCTTCCTGTGGGGGCTCCACCCCATTGAGTAGCGGTCCATTCCACAACCCCTCCACCTGCCACAAGGTCTCCCGCCGGGAGCGCCCCAGCATTTTCAACGCCCCGGCGCGGGACAGCTTGCGCAGCTCGCCTTTGTTCAGCCCCGCCCGGTGCCCCAGGTCCGCCACCCCTGAAAAGGGCGCCGACCCCCGGGCCGCCTCGATTCGCTGGGCGGCCTCTTCTCCGAAGCCCTGGATCTGCCGCAGCCCCAGGCGCAGGGCCCCCTCTTCCAGGGTGCAGTCCCAAGCGCTGGTGGCAGCACACACCCCCCGCACCTCCACCCCGTGGCGCCGCACATCCGCCACCAGCAGCCCCGGGGTGTAGAAGCCCATGGGCTGGCTGTTCAGCAGCGCACAGGTGAAGGCTGCCGGGTGGTGGCACTTGAGCCAGGCGCTCACATAGACCAGCAGGGCAAACGAGGCGGCGTGGGACTCGGGAAAGCCGTACTCCCCGAACCCCATGATCTGCTGGGCGATCTGGGCTGCAAAGGCATCGTCGATGCCTTTGTTCTTCATGTTGGCCACGAGCTGCTGAATCAGGGGGTCCAGCCCCCCCCGTTTTCGCCACGCCCCCATGGCCCGCCGCAGGGCATCGGCCTGTCCCGGGGAGAAGTCCCCCACGGCCATGGCCATTTCCATGACCTGCTCCTGGAAGATGGGCACCCCGAGGGTGCGCTCCAGGATGGGCTTCAAGGCCGGGTGGGCATAGACCACCTCCTCCTTTCCTGAGCGGCGGTTCAGATACGGGTGCACCATGCCCCCCTGAATGGGGCCTGGCCGCACGATGGAGATCTCGATCACAAGGTCGTAGAAACAGGTGGGTTTCAGGCGGGGCAGCATGGACATCTGGGCCCGGGATTCCACCTGGAAGATGCCCACCGTGTCCGCCTTGCAGAGCATGCGGTAGACCGCGGGATCTTCCGGGGGAATGTTCGCCAGGTGCAGATCTGGCCCCCCTGTTTCCCGTATCAAGCCGAAACATTTTCGGATGGCGGTCAACATGCCGAGGGCCAGCACATCCACCTTGATGAAACCCACCGCATCCACGTCGTCCTTGTCCCACTGGATCACGGTCCGTCCCTCCATGGCAGCGGGCTCCACCGGACACCGGGTTCTCAAGTTCTCCGCAGCGATCACAAAGCCCCCCACGTGGATGGAGGTGTGTCGCGGAAAACCCTGGATCTCCATGGCCCTCTCCAGGGTGGCAGCCACCCGGGGATCCGCTGGATCCACGCCTGCTTCCAGCGCCTGCTTGGGGCCCAGGGAATCCCGCCCCCGATCCGTGGCTTTGGCCATGCGGCCCACCTGCTCCAGGGAGAGTCCAAAGGCCTTCCCCACATCCCGAATGGCCGATCTTGGCCGGTAGGAGATGACCTCGTTCACCAGGGCTGCCCGGTGGCGCCCGTACTTCTCATAGATCGCCTGGATCACCTCTTCCCGGCGCTCGTGTTCGAAGTCCACATCGATGTCCGGGGGTTCCCCCCGCTCCCGGGAAATGAAGCGCTCAAACAGCATGTTGGAACGGCTGGGATCCACCGCGGTGATGCCCAGGGCGTAGCACACGGCGGAGTTGGCAGCGCTGCCTCGCCCCTGACACAAAATATGGCGCTCGTCTGCCATGGCGACGATGTCCTGGACCGTCAGGAAATAGGTGGCGAACTCCAGCTCGTCGATCAGGGCCATTTCATGGCGAATCTGCGCCTGGACTTTGGGGGGAGTCCCCTCCGGCCAGCGCTTGTGGCAGCCCTGCTCCACCAGGACGTTCAGCCAGCTCATGGGGTCGTGTCCCTTTGGCACCACCTCCCGGGGATAGCGGTAGGTGAGCTGGCCCAACTCGAAGGTGCAGCGGGCAGCCACCTCGCGGGTGCGGTGCACCCAGTCCGGGTGGTCCCCGAACAGGGCAAACATGGCGCTGGGGCTGCGCAGGTGGCGCTCCGCGTTGGGTTCCAGCAGCCGCCCAGCGGTCTCCAGGGTGCAGTGGTGCTGGATGCAGCGCTGCACGTCCTGGAGGGGCTGGCGGGTGGGGGTGTGCATGAGCACCCGGCCCACGGCCACCACCGGACGGTCCAAGCGCAGGGCCAGGGCCTCGGCGGCAGCCACCCGCCCGGAATCCGTGGGCAGCCGCTGCCGGAAGGCTTCCACGTAGAGGCGATCCCCGAAGGCATCCGCCAGGGCACCCGCCGCCGGGTGCTCCCCCCACGCCGCCCCCACCAGGGCGATCAGCCCCCCCGTGCACTCCAACAGGTCTGCCAGGGGCAGGAGAGAGTCGTTCTTGGGGCGCCCCTCCCGTCCCCGGGTCAGGAGCTCACACAGGTTTCCCCACCCGGTGCTGTCCATGGCGTGCAGCACCACGCTCGGCGCCCCCTCCAGGGTCAGCCCCGCTCCGTGAAGCACCTGGAGTCCATGCTGTTGCCCGGCCTTCCAGGCCCGCACCAGGCCGTAGACCCCGTCCCGATCGCAGATTCCCAGGGCCGCCAGTCCTTCCCGGGCCGCCTGCTCCACCAGTTCCGCGGGCATGGAAGCGCCCTCGTGGAAGGAGAACGCACTCTGGCAGTGAAGCTCGGCGTATGACACGGAGGTACCTGAACGGATGTTCAGTATAGCGTGGCAGCCAGTCCTGTGGTCAGGACCATGAGGAATCACCCACGGCAGGATAGGAGAAGCTCCTGAATATGACAGGTTCTATCTACCCCTCCCACAGCGGACTCTTTGGTTTGAGAGTCCTCCTCGCCCTCTTGGTTCCAGGTGTTGTCACGGGGCCGGGCTGTGTGGGGGGGGAGAAATCCGACGATGAGGAGCCCCGGGTCGAGGCTTCGGAAAAAGAGGGCTCTCTCCCCGACATCCTCCTGATCACCGTAGACACCCTTCGTGCAGATCATCTGGGCACCTACGGCGCCTTGGCACCCGGGATATCACCGGCCATCGACCGGTTGGCCGGCGAGGGGGTTCTCTTTGAGCGAGCCTACGCCCCGGCTTCCTGGACGGCACCCTCCATGGTCTCCTTGATGACCTCGCTCCCACCCGCGGTGCATGGGATCGTCCATGGCCAACTTGAAAAGTCCCCCCTCTGGAAGAGGTGGGTGCCCGGCACAGAAGCAAAGGTGGTTTACCAGGAGGTGCTGCCAGACGCAGCGGTCACCTTGGCGGAGACATTGGCAGGCGCCGGGTACACCACCGTTGGCATCACCACAAACGGTCACCTGGTTGCCGATGTCGGTTTCACCCAGGGGTTCGACCGGGTGGACGAGACCAGCTGTCTCTGGGGACGGGCCGCGTGCGTCAACGAAAGAGTTGAACAGCTCCTGCAGGAAGGACTCCGCCGGCCCTTCTTTCTCTGGGTGCACTATTTCGATCCCCACCACGACGACGGGCCCTCGGACCGGCGATACGACCCTCCCGCGCCGTACGATCAAGCCTATCCCTGGGACGGCGATCCCAAGGGGAGGGAGCAGTCGGTGGCGCTCTATGACGGAGAGGTGCGCTACACAGACGATGCCATCGCTGCACTGCGAAAGAACCTGGAGCAGCGGGGGTTGTGGGATGACCTGGTGGTGGCCTTTGCCTCCGACCATGGGGACGAACTTCTCGACCATGGCAGCTTCCACCACACGTGGACCCTCTACGAGGAGTTGATCCATGTTCCGCTGATTCTCCGCTTTCCGGGCCGGGGAAGCGCCCGCCGTGTCGGCGAGGTGACCAGCCTCTTGGATGTCGCTCCTACGATCCTTGCGCAGGTGGGGGTCGATGTGCCGCCGGCGATGGAGGGCCGAAGTCTCCTCCCCCTCGTGGATGGGAAGTATGAGGAAAAGGAGCGCTCACCTTCCACCGTGTACGCGGAGACACGTCGTTGGACGGACCTCGACCTGCAGACTGTCGTTCGAGGCGACTCGAAGCTCATCTGGGACCGCGCTGGAGAGCGTTTTGAACTATACGACCTCGCTCTGGATCCTGGTGAGAAGAAGAATCTCGCCGCCAGCCGACCGGAAGAAAGACAGGAGTTGCAGCGGTTGCTGGTCCGATACCTGGCAGATGCCGAGGCACGCGCTCTGCCGGTGCGGGTCGCGGAAGAGGTAGACGCTGCCCGTCTCGAGAAGCTGCGTTCTTTGGGGTACATTCACTGAAACGAGGTAGCGCTACCTGTCTTTGTCGCCGCGCGAACCCACCGATCTGCTGGCGTACAGCACGCTCCCGTCCGTCCCTTGGCTCACCATCCGGTATCGCTCCAGGAACGGCTTACTTCTGGAGAACGGTCCGTAGGCCTCGTATGTGGCGAAGAGCGTGGACGACCCACGCTTCTCTGCAGGTGGTCGAAACACCTTCGGAGAAAGCAGGATGTAGTCCAGGTCCAGGTAGCCTTCGTGGATTTCGAGGAGTTCGGAAGGATTGTAAGGAAGGCGAATCGCGCGCCGATCCATGAGGAGACTGACCTTCTCGGATGCATCCGAGGCCACCACTGCATCGGAAGGTACAAGGCTGCCCAGGGAGTTGTAGGCTTGTCGTTCGGCATCGACGCGGCTTGAATCGTCGTGGCGATAGGTCAGGACGACCGCGCCCTGCACGAGGCTTGCGAAGAGAAGAAGGGAAAGGAGGCGTTGCTCCGCTCGTGCTGCGCGCTCGGGTAGCTCGATGCTCCTGCAGAACTCTGCGAGCGCGAGCACGCCCCCGAGGATCAAAAGTGGTCGGAAGGGGTCGTAGAACCGGCGCAGGTGGACGGCCGGCGAGACCGCGAGGAAGTTCAACAAGAGGAGCAGGAGCAGCATGGCCGAAAACCTGCGCCCGCCAGGGATCGCACGCCGGTTCGCCCATCCTGCGAGGAAAAAAGCGAGAAAGGGGACGGGCGACCAGAGCATTTTCCACCAGAAAATCGGGTCGATGAGAGAGGGCCACAGGTTGTGTGCGGTCTTTGCAAGCACCTCCCGCCCCCACTGGTCGAGCACGGCGCCTGTGTACACCGGAGCATTGAGCATCATGTCGATGTCCACGTGCTCGCCGATTGCGCCGAGGGCCAGGTTTCTCGAGGCAAGAAACGAGAACACGGGGTCGCCCGCCACCGCCAGGTTTCGGAGAAGCAATGGCAGCGCAACGATGAAAGCACCCAGGACCACCAGCGCGATGGAGCGAGCCCGCTTTCCCCGCTCCTCGGACACAAGCGCGACCACGCCTGTGAAGGGAAGAAGGACCAGCAGCTGCATGCGCAAAAGCCAGGCCAATCCACAGAGGATTCCTGCCAGAAGCCACCGGCGGCGGCCTCCCCGCTCGGAGCCAAGCAAGAGAAACAAGAGCAGCAGCAACACGACCGCGAGCGGTTCGGTCATGCCCGAATAGGCGCTCGAC
>CAZSZE010000059.1:0-27762 GCA_964610645.1 uncultured Enterobacterales bacterium
AGGGATGGGGTATCTCCCCCCGGAAGTGTCGCGCTGGCGTAGCTCGGTCCGGGGGAACTCTCGGGTTATCTGAACGACCCACCCGTTGGAACAGACATGAAGATCGACTTCACCGAGCAGCTTGCGATGATTGAGGAGGAGCTCAACTGCTACCGGGCCCGCGGGCTGCGCATGTTCAGCACCTCCTCGTTTCAGACCAACAGCGTGGTGCTCTTGCACGTGCTGTCCGAGCTGGCGCCGGAGGTCCCTGTCTACTTCCTGGACACGGGCTACCACTTCCCCGAGACCCTGGCATTTCGGGAGGACCTGGCGAGCCGCTTCGGGCTGGAAATCCGAAACCTGCGCTCTGCATTTTCCCGCATCGAGCAGCGCGACCCGCAAGGCCGACTGCTCTTCGCCTCGGATCCGGATCGCTGCTGTGAACTCAACAAGGTCCTTCCCCTGGACCCGGTGCTCGCGGCCCATGATCTCTGGATCAACGGGGTACGGGGCTCCCAGAGCGCCAACCGGGCAGCCATGGGGCGCGAGGCCACGGGAAGAGGGGACACCCTGCGCTACCACCCGCTCATGGGTTGGGATGCCCGAATGGTCCACTTCTACATCGAGCAGCACGACCTGCCGCGTCACCCCCTGGAGGCCCAGGGCTATTTCTCCATGGGGTGCATGCCCTGCACTCGGCGGCCCTCCGCCGAGGGGAGTGACGATCGAACCGGGCGTTGGTTTGGCATGAACAAGACCGAGTGTGGACTGCACTTGGGTGTGGAGAGCAGCGGATGAAGGTCCTCATCACGGGTGGAGCCGGGTACCTGGGCACGGAGCTGGTCGGGGGTTTGGCTGCGGAAGATGCAGTGTCGGAGCTGACGATCTTCGACAATCTCTCCCGGCGGAACCACAACCTGTTTCTTGGGCACAGCGTGCCGGACAAGCCCATTCGGTTTGTTCAGGGAGACATCCTGGACACCCGCACCCTGGGCAAGCTGGTGGCGGAGTCCGACGTGGTGGTGCACCTGGCTGCCCGGGTGTCGACACCCTTTGCCGATGCCGACTTTCACGGGTTGGACCAGGTCAACCACTGGGGCACCGCGGAGTTGGCCTATCTGCTGCGGGAACACCCGGGCAAGCGACTGCTGTATGTCAGCAGTGCCTCGGTGTACGGGGCCTCGGAGTCGCCCCTCGACCATGATTCGCTCCCCCGTCCAAAGACAGCCTATGGCGTGTCCAAGTGGAGGGGGGAGCAGGCCCTGGCGGCCGCCGGCCCGGAGACGGAGTGCATCGTCATGCGCTGCGCGAACGTGTACGGGTACTCCCGGAGCATGCGCTTTGAGGCGGTCATCAACCGCTACCTCTTCGATGCCCAGTTCAACCGGCGCCTCACGGTGCACGGCAGCGGCGAGCAACACCGGGCCTTTGTCCACGTGAAGAACGCGGTTCGGGTCTTTACGGCAGCGGTCATGGGCCAGATTCCAGAGGGTACCTACCACCTGGTGGAGCGCAACATGACGATCCTCGAGGTGGCCCAGGCGGTGGGGGAGGTCTACCCGGACCTGGAGCTGCTCTTCATCGAGCAGGACATGCGCTTGCGCAACCTGTTGCTGGGGCCGGATCCACGCCTGGAGGCGATGGACCTGTTCCAGCCGGGGGATTTCGCGGCCCAGCTGCGAGAGTTCGCGGCTCGCTTTTCGTTCGCCCCCCCCGCCTGAGTTCAGAACCGCCGCACGAGGCCGGTGGCGTGGGTCTTCCCGCTCTTGGGATGGGAGAGGCAAAATCCCAGGGCATCCCCCTGGGGTCCTGAGACAAAGAGCACGCTGCCGGGCAGGAACACCGGGCGCAGAAAGTCGATGTCCACCTGGATGGGGCCCTCGTCCGTGGACAGGTCCATCTCGGAGAGGGACCGCGCCAGGAGCCACATGCCGTGAATGATGTGGGACTTGAAGCCAAAGAGCTTTGCGGTCCACGGGTACATGTGAATCGGGTTGCGATCCCGGGAAATGGCGCCGTACTGCCGGCCCAGGTTCGTGGGAAGACGCCAGCTTGTGGACCGGTCCGGTGTCAGTGGCTCGGCCTCTGGCCGCGGGACCCGGTCACCTCCCTTGGGGGCTGCGGTGGAGAGCACGGTGGTGCTGCTCTGCCAGACCCGCTCGTTTCCAGCGAAAACCTCCGTCTCCAGGTCCACCAGGGCCCCTCTCGGGTGGGGGCGGTGGCCATCTCCTTTGCAGACAATGGACAGCGTCTCGTTCCGACCGATGGGGCGGTGTTGCAGGATGGAGTTCGACACGTGGACCAACCCCATGCCGGGCAGGGGGAATTCCGGGTGGGTGGCGATGGCCAGGTGAAGCGGCGCTGCCAGGATGTGGGGCAGGGGCAGGGGCAGGCTGTCCCCTGCGGGAAAGCCGCAGACCTGGGCGTAGGCATCCACGTCGCGGGGCTGGATTCCATCCAGCTGAATCGCGATGGGTGGCACCGTCTCCCCGGGTGCCAATCCGGGCTTCCTCGTGGCGAGGACCTTGAGCAGGCTGACGTTGGGGGGCTCGGTGAGGTGGAGGATCTCGCTCATTCTGCAGCTCCTTGCCAGACCCGCGCCCGGCTCCAGGCACGGGGCCAGGCGGAGCCCACGTTGCCCGGCACCGGCTCTCCCTCGGGGCTGGTCACGAAATTTCCGGGGTCCGAAAACGCTCGCTCTCCGTTGGTGCGCCCATGGCGCTTGCGCAGGGGAACAAGACGTCCGCCCACTCGGGTCGACACGATCTCATGGGGGGCGGGGCGGAGGTCCACCAGCACACCCTTGCGGGCAGCGTTGAGCAGTTGTTCCTCGTTTCCAATGGGGTCGCCCACGGTCTTGGCCTTCAGGCTCCAGACCAACAGGGAGGTGGGGTCCCGATCCGGAAAGGCGTCCGACAGCAGGTCGGCGTACCCGTAGAAACTCTTCCCGATGTCGTTCTGGTTGACCGGGCCGGCCATGAGGCAGATTCCAGCCAACAGGTCGCAGTCCGACGGGAGGTCCACGCACCCCATGATCTCGCAGTAGAGTGCCCCCCTTGCTGCACCGGCACCCAGTCCGCGAATGGCCAGCTCCCAGGCGATGCCCTCGTCGGCGATCTCCTGGCGGGACAGGCCGCTCACGTAAATGCGCTGCCCCGCCAGGGCAAAGGCCTTTCGTCCCCGGTTGGCGTTGCGGGACAGGGCCCTTCCCGTGGGCCAGTCCACCCACTTGGGCATGGCCTTGATCAAGCGATCGGTGATCTCACCGAGCTGCAGTCGAATCTCCCGAAGCCGCTTCTTTCCATGGGGGCTCAGGACATCGATTCGCTCCAGGAGAAGGACATCCTTTGCCCGCTCTCGATCGCACCCGGTCCAGTGATGAAAGGCGTTGTAGCCTGCCCGTCCCGCCATGATGGCCAGGTCGTCCGGCACGTGCATTTCCTGGCGGACCTGGTATTGCGCCGGCGCCTTTTCCTCGGCATTGACGCCGGGTTGGATTCGTTCGCTCCGAAAGGCCATCAGGTTGGCACCGACTTTTCGGCACAAGGCGCGGGAGATCGAGTGGGGCTGGGGGAGCTGCCCCACCTGCGCCACCAGCCCGATCCGCCAACCGGAGGAACGCTGGCGGGCGGTCAGTCCACACAGGGACTCCAATCGTGCGATTGCGTCCTGGTTCACGGCGCGGGTGGTGGGGTCCGAAAAGGGCCCCTGGAAGATCTGGGCCCCCCGGTGACCATCAGAGGCCAGGACTGCGGCCCGTTCCATGGCCTCCGCCAGGATGCCCAGGTGCAGGTGCTGCAGGTAGCCGATGGTCGGAATGTCATTCGCATGGGCATAGCGCTTTCGCAGGGCGCGCCAAGGCACCGTGAGCAAGCTTATGAATGGAAGGTGGCCAATGAAGGTCAGTAGAAGCGTGAAGGAGGTCCGGTACGGGCGGGTCAGCACCACGTGGGTGTGGCAGGCGTCTTCCAACACGGTGGCTTCCAGACTGGTCATTTCCCGCAGCAGAGAAGCGGCCTCTGTGGAGTCCTCGGGTCCCAGGGTCACCTGTCGATGGCCCTGGAAATTGGTGGACTGTCGGGAGGAGAGAACCCCCAGGGAAGACTCCTCGAAGAGGGCCTGCTCCCGAACGGAACCGGAGGAAACAAAGCCCTCCGGCCGGGGCAGCGAGAGCAGGACCATGGCGGCTCGGGCCTCGTCATGGCTCAGGGGTTGCCGGGTCCGGTACCCCACGGGGGATCCGGACTGCAGGGTGGTCGGCAACGTGTACCGATTGGCACGGGTGCCGGGCTCGGCCCACTGCGCATTGCGCCGCACCCGCTTGTCCGGCGGGGGAGGCGAAATGGCGTGTACATCAAGAGGTTTCTGGATCACTGACGAGGGCTAACCGGAAGGTGCGGGTGGAACATCGTATTGTCCCTGGGATGCGAAACCGGTTTGCAGGAATGGGTGCTTGGGCGACGCTGGCCGCAGCAGTGGCAGCCCTGTACAGCGCGTTCGATCTGCGCTGGGTGAGCGACGACGCTTTTATTTCCTTTCGCTACGCAGAGAACCTGGCCCAGGGAAGGGGGTTGGTCTTCAACACGGGGGAGCGGGTGGAGGGATTCACGAATCTCTCGTGGACCCTGGCGACCGCCCTGGCCATGCGGATGGGTCTGGACCCGGTGCAGTTCACCGCGGGACTTGGCCTTGCCTGCTACGCCGGTTGCCTGGTGCTGCTGGTCCGGACCTCCCATGGATTTGATCGTTCTCCTGGGAAGTCGACCGTCTTTGTGCCCCTGGCGGCCATCGCCTGGTGCCTTCATTCCCATGCCCGGATCTTTGCCACCAGCGGCTTGGAGACGCCTCTGTTTGTGCTCCTGGTCACGGGGGTTGGGGTGGCCACGGTGGAGGCTAAAGACGCCCGTGATTGGCGAAAGGTCGGGCTGTGGGGGGCCCTGGCAGTCCTGACGAGACCCGACGGTGCCTTGTTCTATGGAATCGCCCTGGGAGCGGCCTTGGCGTCTCCGCTGCGGGGAAGGGCGTTGAAATCGGCTGCCATTCCCGGTGCGTTGCTCCTTTTGCCCGTGGCTGCCTGGAAGCTGTGGTGGTTTGGGGACCTGGTACCAAACACCTTCTATGCAAAGGCCGGGCACGGCCCCCGCTGGGAGGAAGGGTGGGCCTACCTGTTGTTGTACGGCCGCATGTACTGGGTGCTGGTGGTGGGGGCATTGGCTGGCATCGCGCTGGCCTTCCAAGGACGTTCAGGAGACTCCTGGAGTGCCACGCGCACCGGCTGGATTCTCGCGGCGTTTTTCGGGGGAACCTGCGTGTACCTCGCCCGGGTGGGGGGGGATTTCATGTTTGCCCGCTTCCTGCTGCCCATTTCTCCTCTGGCGCTCTTGGCGCTGGAGAGTTGGGGGCGCTCGCAACGGCGAGTTCCCTTCATCGCGTTCTCTGGAGTGGCACTGGCGGGGGTGTTGCTGGCCCGGGCTCCAGCGGATCTGGACTTCACCTCTCCCGACGATGTGGGGGTGTCCGGGGTGGTCGAGGAGCGAAACTGGTATCCCTCTGAGTGGGTGGAAGAGGCGCGGCGGTGGGGGGGCGTGGTGGCCGTGGCGGCTGAAGGCACGGACCTGCGCCTTGCCTTCCATGGCACCCAGGCCATGCTGGCCTACTACACGCATGTTCCCTATGCATTGGAGGCCCACGTGGGCCTGACCGATCGGGAATTGGCCCGCATGGCACCCCAGGAGGGCATGCGCCTGGGACACGGAGTGAAGGCAGACCTGCCCTTTCTGCGGTCCCGGGGCATCGACGTGCGCCTCGACTTTCGGTTGGAGCAGCCGGTCACGCACCTGACCTCCATTGACTTTGGGAAGGGAGTCACGGGCCGCATCCTGACCTACCGTCGGGAGGTGTTGGATGTCCTGGCGAGTCGCGGCGTGAAGTTTGTGGACTTTCCGTCCTTCCTGGATGAATACCTCGCTGAGATCAACGACATGCCCGAGGAAAAAGTCCGCAGCGAGTACGCCTCCTTCCAGTCGTACTACTTCCGCCACAACGACGACCCGGCGCGGACGGCCGCGTTCGAGGCCCGCCTGGACAAGGGTGGCTGACTACTGGCGGGTGGCGGTGAAGTCTGCGCTGTATCCGACGTCGAGCAACACCCCGCCGATATCGACATCCACCCGGCTCTCCGGAACACTGGCGCTCAACGTGTTGAACGACGCAAATTGGCCTGTCCAGGTGGTCGAGTCGTCCTCAACGTACAGGGTGCCCGCGATGTTGTCCGCGCTGGTAAACGTGCCGTCCAGCGTGCCTGCGATGGTGGGCCAGAATGCCGTGAACGGCCCGTTGGGGGAGAAATTGCAGCTCCAGCTCCCGGAAATGGGTGGGTTGACCGCCAGGCTTACGGTCATGGTCACGGTGCCCGTGCAGACATCCTCGGCCCAGAGCACTTGTTCTTCTTTCACATTGACCAGGATGGGCCCGCTGAAGGTCCCTTCGTAGGTGTCGGCCTCACCCGTGTCACCTGTGTCACCTGTGTCACCTGTGTCACCCGTGTCCACCGGCTCATCCGTCGCTGTGATCTGCACGTAGGCCGGGCTGGAGTCGTCGATGCCATCGGAGACCACCAGGGAGACCAGGTAGTCGCCGGGCAGGTCCGCCTGGAAGGAAGCGTTGGCTGCATCCGCAGCGGAGAGCGTGGCCACGCTGCCAGTCGGGACCGTCTGCAGGGTCCAGGTGTAGTCAAGCGAGGCGCCCTCGGGGTCCATGCTGCCGGTTCCATCCAACAGCACGGTGGCCCCCACCGCCACGGTCTTGTTGGCGCCTCCATCGGCAATGGGCAGCTCGTTGGAGGGAGCATCGCCTGTGGTGCGGAACGTGGAACGGATTTCAGTGACCAGGGGGGCGCCTTTGCTGGATTCGAGGATGGTGCTCAAGACGAGGACATAGTCCGAGGCCAGGTCCAGGGGATCGATGGGTGCCACCAACACCGCCTGGCTTTCCGACACATAGGTCACATCGGCTGGTACGGGCTCGGCCGCTGCATCCAGGAGCTGGACGGCTTTTTCGGTGATTGTGTCGGCCATCAGGGTGTGGGTGAACGTCACGGACACCACCACATCCAGCGCAACGCCGGTGGCCCCGCCGGAAGGGGAGATGTTGACGATGGACAGGACCGGCTGCACCACACGCGTCGGTGTGCAGGACAGGAGCACTGCCAGGGGGAGCACTGCCAGGGGGAGCGCCGCCAGGGGGAACATCAAGAAAGTACGTGCAGTCATCATGGGTCCTGAAACGAGAACAATGGGTCCTAAAACGGGATCAAGAAGGAAACATCCAACCGAACAACGCCCAGCCCCTCCCGGGCAGCGCTGCCTGAGTCATCGACCAATCCAAATGTCTTTCGGGCGCCGGTCCAGCAGATGTTTGCGGCAGCCTCCCCAGGGCCGGCCTTCATGAAGGCGCCGACGGCGACCTGGCCTCCGCCGCTGAATCCCGCGTGGATGGTCTTTTTCTCTATTCGGCGGGCGTAGAGGACGTTGCCCCCCAAACTGACCTGTGGGGTGACTCCCTCAAAGGAGTAGGGGACTGCCCACACGACATCCAGTTGTAAGGGCGCCACGTCCGTTGCGTAGGCAATGTCGAGGGTAACTGGGCCCGAGTATGGGTCCTGCCAGTACAGCTCATCCACCACGCGAACCCGGTACCAACCCACCCCCAGCTGGAGGCCCACGGTGCCCCAGGCCTGCTTCCATCCATCCCAGAGAATGGGCAGGGCGTCCACGTTGTAGATCCCACCCACGTATGGGCTGATTCGGTTGCCTCGCATCGGGGCACCCAGTCCAAGGCGCACGCCTCCCCGGGCGGTGTTCAGGGTTTGCTCCAGGCGGTAGGCAAAAGTCAGGTCGGGAAGCACCGGTGCAGGCGGGGGGGTCACCGCGGCCTCGACAGCCCCTGCCTCTGCGCCTGCTTCCTCGCCTTCCCCAAGTGCAAGGGGCGCCTCCTCTTCCTCCGGTGTCTCCTCGGCTTCCTCGAAGATGGAAACCGCGAGGGTGTCTTCGGCCTCCCAGAGAGTGGGATCCGGTTCCGCAACGGCTGGCTCCTGCGTCTCTGCCGGGCCCTCGGGTGCGGGGGTCACGGGCTTGGACTGCGCCAGGAGCGCATCGCCTGGATCGACCTCCACGACGCGCACAAGAAGGGAAGGACCGTTGCCGGGGGCCATCACTCCCAGGGAACTACAGGGTCCGGTCACATCGACCTGCATGGCCGTGGCAAGGGGCGGGAACGGAGTGCCCTCGCCGTCGACTGTGCCCATGGGGGTCAGTCGAGGTCGAAGCACCAACTCCACGAGTGACCAACCATCGGCCTTGAACGGCATCTGGAGGTACGGGCCGTAGATCCAGGGTTGGTCCGGGGGGCGCGTGCTCCGCACCCAGATCACCACCTTGCCCGGTCCGGTAAACGCGTACTGGAGCTCCGCCCCTGGATCTACCGGGTAGAAAATGGCGGGCTCTTCATTGGGTGGGGCCACGCGGATGTGCCCAGGACCGTTGAGCGGAACCAGGTCTTGCGCGGCCTCGGCCTGGGGCCCCCAGGTTCCGAGCACGATCCAGAGCGAGGCCAATGGGAGTGCATTCCAACGCACGCCTGGAGTCTACCTTGGACGAGACGATGGCAGCCAGCGCGCGACGACGGGAGTGAGCACTGCAGTCAGGGCAAGCCGGGCCGGCTGAGTGAGCTTGACCGCAATCCAGGAAGCAAACAGGATGCCGCCGGTGCCCGAGGCACCTTCCGGCTCAAACCCTAGCAGCAGAGCCCCTCCGAAGCCGACCAGCACCCCTGCCCACAACACAAGATAGACCCCAATGGCCACCGGACCGTACTCGGCCACGAGGCTCTTGATCCGCTGGGCGTACCGGTTCGGGGAGGTCATGGGTCCTTCTAACGGAGATCCGGATAGGAGGCGCAAATAGCAACAAGGAACCGTCCCCCCGTACTTCTGGTGCTGTTTGCCTGCTTCGTGCTGTCTCTCGCGGGATCGTTGTACGGGTATGTGGGCACCCGCATCGGGACCGGGCTGGGGGGGGCGATTGGACAGGGCCTTCAATGGGGCCTGGCCCTCCACTTTCTCTTGTTGCCGATGACCTTTGTGGCCTCCAGGTACGGGGGGCACTCCCGGGCCGCGGTGCGCCTGCACTGGATTGCCTACCTCGGCCTTGGGGCAGTCTGGTTGCTCACCGTGGGCTTTCTGTTGCGGGACACGGTGTGGTGGTGCCTGAAAGTCTTCGCCCCGGGGCGGGATTGGATGGGCATGGAAACCGGGACCACCTGGGGTGTGTTGATCTTGGCGGGGGTGTGCCTCGCTCGGGGAATGTTCAACGCCCGCCGGATGCCAGCGGTCAAGAGGGTTCACGTGGCCCTGCCCGGGTTGCATTCGGACCTGGAGGGATTTCGCATTGTCCAGGTGAGCGATTTGCATGTGGGCCTCACCATCGGTGCCGACCGGCTGGAACAGGTGGTGGAGAAGGTCAACGGACTGGCCCCTGACCTGGTGGCTGTCACCGGCGACCTGGCGGATGGACCGGTGGAGGTGCTGCGGAGCCTGGTCGCGCCGTTGGGCCGGCTGCGGGGTGCCGAGGGTGTCTTCTTCATCACCGGGAACCACGAGTACTACTACGGAGCCGAGGACTGGTGTGCGGAGGTGGGGCGCCTGGGCCTCGAGGTGCTGACCGCGGAGCACCGGATCCTTGCCCGTGGAGAGGGCCGGTTGGTCTTGGCTGGCGTGCCGGATCACGAGTCGGAACGCTTTGTGCCCCACCACCGGTGTGATCCCGGGCGGGCTCTGGAGGGGGCGCCCATGGATTGTCCGCGCATTCTCCTGGCCCACCAGCCCCGGACAGCGGAAGCGGCACGGGCCGCTGGCTTTCACCTGCAACTCTCCGGCCACACCCATGGTGGGCAGGTTTTCCCGTTTCACCTGCTGGTGCCCTTGCAGCAGCCCTTTCGGTCCGGCTTGGGTCGCCTGGGAGATCTCCAGGTCTACGTGAGTTGTGGCACCGGGTACTGGGGTCCGCCCATCCGCCTGGGTGCCCCTGCGGAGATCACGGAAATCGTGTTGTCCAGTGCACCTTGATCCAGGGGCCGGCCAGCGCTTGCGCCTGTGCCCAAGGTGTGTTGAAATCCTCCACCTGCACTTGCCACAGAGGTCCTGATTCATGCGCGCCCATTCCCTTTTCGTTCTCGGTCTTGCACTCACTCTCTTCGGTTGCCCTCAGACCCTCGAACCGGGTCCGGGCAAGAGCGATCCCGTTTCGGATGCAGATGAAGACGGCTGGACGGTCGAGGACGGTGATTGCGATGACGCGGATGCCAGCATCCACCCGGATGCTGATGACACCTGGTACGACGGCGAGGACACGGACTGCGCTGGGAACTCGGACTACGACGCCGATGGGGATGGCCATGATTCCAGCGAAAACGGCGACGGGGGAGACTGTGACGACGCCAATGCGGACGTGAATCCCGATGCTGAGGACACCTGGTACGACGGCGAGGACACGGACTGCGCTGGGAACTCGGACTACGACATGGATGGGGATGGCCACGACAGCGAGGACCATGACGGGGACGACTGTGATGATGACGATCCCGCCTTCAGCCCGAGCGTGGATGAGATCTGGTACGACGGCATCGACCAGGACTGTGACGATGGGGATGACAACGATGCGGACGGCGATACCTTCCCGGTGGACCAGGACTGCGACGATGCAGCAGCGGATGTCTACCCGGCGGCTCCGGAGACCTGGTACGACGGCATTGACCAGGACTGCTACGAAGGCAATGAATATGACGCGGATTCGGATGGGTTCGACAGCGCGGCCGAGACCACCGATGGCACCGACTGTGATGATGCAGATGCAGCGGTGAACCCGGACGCCACGGAGACCTGGTACGACGGAATCGATTCGGACTGCGACGGCCTGTCGGACAACGATGCGGATGCGGATGGCCACGACAGCGATGCCCAGGGGGGCGACGACTGCAACGATGGCCTTGCGGACATCAACCCCGGCGCCACCGAGGTCTGTGACGGTGGCGTTGACAATGACTGCAACGGAACTGCAGACGATGCCGATGCCGGGCTGGATGTGACCACCTACAACACGTTCTACGCGGATGCGGACAACGATGGATTCGGAGACGCAGCGGTCACATCTTCGGCTTGTGCAGCCCCTTCCGGTACCGTGGCGGACAACACCGACTGCAATGATGATCCCAACAACAATGGGGCCAGCTTCTACCCGGGTGCACCTGAGACCTGTGGGGACCCCGGCGACTACAACTGCGATGGGAGCGCGGGCAGCGTGGACGGCGATGGGGACGGCTTTGATGCCTGCCAGGAGTGCGACGACACCGATTTCGACGTGAACCCGGACGCCACCGAGGTCTGTGACGGCATCGACAACGACTGCGATGGCTTTGTGGACATTGATCCAACAGATGGCACCACGTACCTGGGAACCACCTGGTACGCGGATGTCGATGCGGATGGGTATGGAGATTCGGCCAGCACGCTGGACAACTGCGATGCGGTCGCTCCCAGTGGCTACGTGGCCAGTTCGGACGATTGCGATGACCAGGCCACAGCGGTCAATCCGGGGGCTACCGAGGTCTGCGATGCATTGGATACGGACGAGGACTGCAGCGGCGCAGCGGATGACAACGACCCGGGCGTGACCGGAACCACCATGTGGTACCCGGATGCGGATGGGGACGGGTTTGGCGATGACACGGATGCAGGCCAGGCCCTGTGCGAGCAACCCTCGGGCACGGTGTCGGACAACACGGACTGCAACGATGACCCCAACAATGGCGGCGCCGATCAATACCCCGGCAACACGGACATTCCCCAGAACGGCATTGACGAGGACTGCTCTGGTTCGGATGCCCTGAACGGCGTCTCGGACCTCACCACCGGCGACCTGGTCATCACCGAGGTGATGGCGGATCCCCTGGCTGTCAACAACTCCGATGGCGAGTGGTTTGAGATCTACAACGCCACCGCGGACGATGTGGACCTGGACGGACTGGTGGTGAGCAGCACCATCAGCACCCCCACCTCGTTCACCGTGAGTGGGACCGTCTCCCTGGCGAGCGGCGGGTACGTGGTCTTTGGAAACAACGCGGACGCAGCGACCAATGGCGGCGTCACCGTGGACTACGAATACGTGTCCTCCTTCAGCAACCTGGTCAACGGCGGAGACGACCTGACCCTGAACAACGGGTCCATCGACATCGACTCGGTGAGTTGGGAATGCGGTGGATTCCGGAGCGCTCCCGGGGCGGCCATGGCGCTGGATGTGAGCCTTCTTACTGCCACAGACAACGACATCTACGACAGCTGGTGCGATGCAGACACCGACATCGGAAGTGGCGACTTCGGCACACCCGGGGCAGCCAACGCGGCTTGTTCATCGGGAACTCCCACCTACAGCTATGCATCCGACATTCACACCCTGTGGTCCACCAACACAGCCGCGAGTTGTACGGGGTGCCACGGCAGCAACGGTGGATTGACCCTGTCTGGCTCGAGTTCCTCGACCTACACCGCTCTCACCACCCGGGTGGATGCGGGGTGCCATGAGACGAGTCTGATCTGGCTCAGGCTAAGCGGGACCAGCGCCGGTGAACAGATGCCCAAGAACGCCAGCAGCACCTTCAGTCAGTCAGAGTTGGACATGATTTCGACGTGGATCGACGAAGGGATGAACCCCTAGGCCGAACTGTGGAGACCCAGCCCGCAGCCTGTGTGGTCTGTCGAGGAACCACCCCCACGCACCAGTATGTGGTGCAGGACCTGGTCCTGGGCGAGGAAGGGGAGTGGCCCTTTGTGTGCTGTAGCGCCTGCGGTCACGGCTACCTGGACCCACGGCCGACAGACTCCGCCCTGGCCGCGTTCTACGCATCGCTCTACACGCCGCAGAACACGGAGATCATGCGGCGGGTCGGGGAGAGCGGGTTTGAGCAGCGGCTGCAGAAGCGGCGGGTCCGGGCCATTCGACGTGCCCTGAAGGGGGTCCCGTCCAGGATCATGGATGTCGGGGCAGGTCTGGGCTTCTACCTGGCGAGGTTGGCAGCGGCTTTTCCCGATGCGGAGGCCATCGGAGTGGACACCTCACCCCAGGCTGCGGAGGCGGCTGGCAGACAAGGGGTGCGAATCCTGGCCCAGCCCTTTGAGAACCTGGAGCTGGACGCTGGCTCGGTGGATGTGCTCTGCATGAACCACCTGCTGGAGCACCTGTCCGATCCCGGTGCATTCCTGTCCAAAGCCCATGGCCTGATGAAACCTGGGGGCATTCTCCAGGTGGAGATCCCGCGCCTCGATGGCTGGGCGCGGCGCCTCTTCGGGCGATGGTATTGGCCGCACCTGCCGCCGCAGCATCTTCAGCTTTTTTCCAGGAACGGGTTTCAAACCCTGTTGGAGCACCACGGCTTCGATGTGGTGTCCCAGCACACGTCCGGCTACCCGGCCACGGTGCTGGCCACGCTCATTTTCACGGTGCGACACACGGTGGGGAGCAAGAGCCGACACGCGGGCAATTGGCTGATCAGGTTGCCGGTCGTGTGCGTGGGGTTGGCTCTTGTGCCTGTCGCTGCGGCCTTTGATGTATTGCTCGCACCGGTGTTGGACCGTGCAGGGGGCGGGAACATCCTGACCGTGGTGGCGCGAGCGCGGTGATCAGCTCGCCTCGGGCATCTCCGTGAGCGCTTCAAGGCGCTCCATTCGATGCAGGCTGCGCAGGTTTTTGTCTGCGAGATTCCAGGCTTCGGACAGGCAGCGGTTGAACTCCACGAAGCGGCCCAGGCGAAGATAGGCATCTGCAGCAAGCAGCCAGCCATCGGCAGTCTCCTGGTCCAGGAAGGGTTCCAGTGCGTCCAGGGCTTCCTGGGGGCGATCCAGATCAAGGAGCGCCTCCGAGAGGCCCAGCACCGCGTCCAGGGGATCCGGCGAGCGCCGTGCAGCTGCCTTGAAACAGCGCCTTGCTCGTTCCACCTGCCCCTCCTGCAAGAGAATCGTTCCCAGGCGAGTCCCTGCACTCCAGCTGGTGACACCGTGTTGCAAGGGCTCGGCATAGCTTCTGCCATGCTGTGAAATGGCGGCCACAAAGCGCTCCCGGGCGTTGGCCAGGTGATCCTGTCGGGCTGCGGGAAGCAGGGCCCAGCGGGCAAGCTGCTCGTGGGCCAGGGCGTACAGGTAGTCCAGGTTCGGGTGAATGGCGCCCATACGCCGTGCTTCCCGCAGGGTCTCCAGGGCCTCGGCGTATTCTCCGCGATGGAGCTGGACCGCAGCCCGCAGGTGCGAGACCTTGGTGGTCCCCCGGGGAGTGGAGGCCTGGTTGTGGCGGAGCCGCCAGGCGGTCTGGAGCAAAGTCCAGGAGATGTCGATCTCAGCGCTTGCATCATCGACCAGGTTCTGGTCAAAGAGGGCTTCTGCCAGGTGGGCGCGGGGAAGCCACTCTTGGGGTCTTCGCTGCACCTCTTGTTGAAGACCCCGAAAGTCGCCGTCGTCACTGTCACTTAGGTTTCGAACCCGGGCCCAGCCGTAGTGCACGATGGGGGCGGCAATTCGCCGGGTCCGGGACGCGTACTTTTCCAGCCACTCGGCAAGAGGCTGTTGGGTGCCATCGACCCAGTGAAGGTCATCCACGCGGCGAAAGAGGCGGGGAAGGTAGGTGGGCACACCCATTTCCGCGTTTCCCTGGAGTACGTCTTCCATGCTGGCTTCCAGGGAGTCGGACTCGATGACGGGCAACAGGCCACACACCATGGTCTCCGACGTGATCGCTTCCCGCAGCGTGACGGCTGCACCGGGCGCAAGGGCCTCATCCACATCCAGCACCAGGATCCAATCGCTGCTGGCCGCGTCCAGGGCTGCGTTGCGGGCAGCGGCTGGATCGTCTCTCCAGAGGTGGTGCACCACGACGGCGCCCGCCTCCGTGGCCACGGCAACTGTTGCGTCCTGGCTGCCTGTGTCCACCACGATCATCTCGTCCACGGCCTCCTTTACGGAGTCGAGGCACGCGGGAAGAAGCTGCTCTTCATCCCGGGCAATGGTGCACAGGGAAATGCGGCGCACGGGAACCTCCGTGTTCGAATACGGACCCGCGGTGCCGAACTTGAGCCTACTCGTCGCCGGTTTGTTCCGCTCCGAAGTGGATTTCCCGCGTTGCGGTGGCCATGGAGTTGGGGGGCGATTCAAACCTGGTGATCACCGTGATCTCCTCGCCAACATCCTGTTCCACCTTGACCAGCACCTTGTGAAGCAGAGAAAGCTCCTTGTTCACCACGGTGATGCCTTCAAGACCGCTGTATTCGGTCGTGCCGGGCACTGTGGTCATCCAGCGGACCGTTGCGGTGTACGGGTTCAGCAGGTGGACTCGAACCTTCCAGATCTTCCCTTCGCTTCCCTTTGTTGGTTCGCCGGGTATGGGGGTTTCAGTCTCCGGGTCCTTGGCCACTTCCTCTTCCTCTTCCTCTTCCTCTTCCTCCTCCACCTCTTCTTCGGCCTGCTCCAGCTGGGCGAGGGCAGCTTCCAGGGCACTCACCACATTCAGGCCGCCGTAGCCCGTGCCTGAGTCCCATCCCGTGCCGGCCAGGTCGTCGGCGCTTCCAAGGAGCAGCGAACGAATCTCATCTGGATGGGTCACGCCCAAGCCGTACAGCAAGGCTGCCGCTGCGGACACATGGGGGGTAGCCATGGATGTGCCTTCTAAGAACCAGTAGCTGGTCTGGCCGTCGACAGTGGTTTCCTGCAGGATGCCGTCCGGGTATCCATCTCCATCCGCATCGACGCTCAGGTCTCCGCCCGGGGCGGACAGCTCAATTTCCGGACCCCGGTTGCTGTAGGGCGCCCGGGTCTGGTTCAGGCCGGTTGCCCCGACTGCCAGGGTGTTTGTCAGGGAACCTGGAAAGGAGATGAAGTTCTGGTAGTCCTCGTTGCCGGTGGCTGCGACGACCAGCACGCCCATGGCAGTGACGTCGTCAATGGCGTCTGCCAGCACATGGGAGTAGCTGTCGCCTCCAAGGCTCAAGTTGATGATGTGGGCGCCTTGGTTGGCGGCCCAGAGAATGCCCTGGGCGACGCCGGCCGTGGTGCCCATGCCGTCCCCATCCAACACGCGCACCGGGAGAATGGATGCATCCGGCGCCATTCCCGCTACGCCCACCCCGTTGTTTGTGGTCTGGGCGATGGTGCCGGCCACGTGGGTGCCATGGCCGTTTTCATCGGATGCATCGGTGTCGCCATCGACGAAGTCGTACCCGGCCAACAGGTTGGGAATGCCGTCCGGTCCCGAGGTGACCCCGGTGTCGACGACGGCCACGATGGCCCCGCTGCCCGTGCTGTTGTCCCATGCCAGTGGGACGCCCTGGAGGGACATGTTCCACTGGTATCCATAGTAGGGGTCGTTGGGGGCCGAACCCAGAGCTGCCACCTGGCGGACGGGTTCGATCCACTCGATCTCCTGGAAGCGGTTCAGCTGCTGGAACACCTCCCCGGCATCCAGGTCGGTTTCCAACAGGAAGGCCCGATCCAAGCCAAAGTCCTGGCCGGGCTGGAGGTCATCGGCCTTGTCGTCGAGCAGTCCCTCCATGTGGAAACCCGGCAGTTCGGCCAGGACCACGTCCAGGTCATCGTTGCCGGATCCAAGCCTTGCATTGGGCCCGATGTTGGACAGATCTGCGATGGAGGGCCGGTCTTTGAACTTGATGGTGAACTGTCCGGGGATCACGTCTGCATCGCCGTCAATCTCCGGGCTGTCCCCGCCCGTGCCTTTTGGAAGCGCCATGCCCAGTTCAATGTCTTCGGGGGGCTCGGCAGGCAGGTCGTTGATGGTGCCTGCGCATCCACCGGCGTACCCGGAGAGCCCCGCCGCTCTACCGGTCCCGGAGCGAGCACCCATGCGGCCGGTGTATTCAAGGAGGCTGCCGACGCCGATGAGGCCAACCAGGACAACGAGTGGGACAAGGACACGGCGGTTCATTTCGGCCTCCAAGCAGAAAACATGATCACAGCAAACTCCGGACCGTGCAAGGGATCACACGGGAGATCCCACGAGTAGGTTCAACAAGCGAGGGGCGATGATTCCCTCCCAGTACGCGCCTGATACTACCAGAATCCCTGCCAGGGCCAGCATCAAACCGACGGACTTCAGGACCGAGCCAAGCTCTTCGGATTCCAGGCTGTATTTCAGGAGCGCCTTGGAGAGAAAGACGCCGGCCAGGCCAGCAAGGCAATAGGCGGCAGCTTCCAGGGCCATGTGGGGGGCGCAGGCCCCCAGAATCCGAACGTAGGCCTCGATCAGTCCCGGACCGTCCGTGGCCGACCAGTTGCGGGCCATGGTGGAGAAGGCTGCTGCCCACACCGAGGCGTTCCAGGCCACGGCCAGCATGATGCCGCCCTGGCGAAAGGGAATTGCCAGGATGAAGAAGAACAGGACCACGTAGGTGTTGTGGACCAGCAGGGCCCCGGGCGAACCAAAGGTAAGTTTCTGGACCGCCAGTCCGCCGTACTCCTTCAGCTGGTGATCGAACAGGAACTCGGCAGCATCCAGGGGAAGGCCCAGGGCGAGGATGGAAAACCCCGTGGTCGTGCCCGCAAAAAGGACCAACAGAAAAAGGGCAAGCTCGATGTTGGCTTCCCGCGGGGGTCGTTGGAGGTCAAAGATCTGGTCCCGGTTCCACAGGAGCAGCCGCTCCATGGAGTCCGTGGTGGACACCGCAGCCAGGAACACGGCCAGGAGGCTGGCCTCGTCCGGAAAGAGCCAGCCGGCAAAAGTCGCCCCGAGCAGGGCCACGAGGGTCCCCTCCAAAAAGAGGTTCAAGGGGCCCGGCACACCGTCCTTGTACGTGCGTTGGAGTACCAGCAAGTCCGTTGTCTCCTAGAGGAATCCTCCCACAGGCCCCCGCTCCTCGTCGAACCTGGGCACCCAGCCTTGGAGGGCCTGCTCCACCATGGAGAGCCGGTCCTGCCCCCAGAACAACGGGCCGTCGTCCACCTGGAAGGTGGGGACACCGCACACGCCAAGCCTGGCCGCCAAGGTCGTGTTCTCCCGAAGCTGGGTCTTGATCTCAGGGGCCTGCGTGCCCTCCAGCAGTGCCTCACCATCGAATCCGGAGGCGTTCAAGACCTCCACCAGCACCCCGGCTTCTCCAATGTTCCGGTCCTCCTGCCAGGCTGCCCGGTACATGCAGTTCACGGTGGCAGGGTCCAGGAGCGACACCCGCAAGGGCGCCACGGTGCGCAGGGGAAAGACCGAGGCGAACTGAAAGGGAACCTCCCACCACTCTGCCCACCGGTGCAGGTCCCGGGACATCCAGTCCCGACGGGAGGCGCTCATTTCAAACAAGGGGATCATGGGGGTGCCGATTTCCTGGAAGAGCGCCCCGAGCAGGATGGGCACGTACTCCAGGCGGGCTCCGTGGGCCTTCGCGATGCGCTCCATCTGCTGGGAGGCCAGGAACGCAAACGGGCTGGAAAAGTCATGGAAGAAGCGGAGCCTTCGCCCGGTTTGTGTCAGCGGGTCCGGTGGAGTCGGGTTCAGCCCCAGGGCAGCCGCGACCTGGTCCAAGCGGTCGACACCCCACCACCACTCGTCTCCCACGGCAAGGGTGGGTACGCCGAAAATGCCCCGGTCGAACGCCTCCTGGGTGCGCTGGCGCAGCGCGTCTTTCACGGCGGGTTCCTCCATACATGCGGGGTCCAGGCCGGCCTCGGTGGCGTACCGGTCGAGGATGTCCCGGTCTGAAATGTCCTCGCCCCGCTGCCAATAGGCTTCAAACAGGCGGTGGGCGAGTGGAACGCGGGTGCCTTCATCCGCCGCCACCAACAGGCGCATGGCCGCCACGGTGCGCCGGGGATGTTCCGGGGGAGGAGACAGGGGAACACCCAGCAGCTCTGCCTGGCGGGCCAGGTCCCGGAGGTTGTGCTCCCTCTTGCCCACAGGCCACGCATCCGCGGGGCGGGGCGGGCTGTCCAGGAGCTTGAAGAGCCCTCCCAGCAAGACCGGCTGCCACTGCACAGAGACGCCAGCTTTGGCTGCCAGGCCCTCCACCTGGGTCGAGGCCAGGTAGGCATAGGGGCAAACGACGTCGAAATAGAAGGTGAGGTGCACGGTGAACTCCTGGTCCCAGGGTAGCCCGGGGCCCCCTCCGCCATGTGGAAGCGCCTGGGGTGGCGGGTTACTCGCCCGCGCCTTGGAGGCAGTGTGCCCGCAGCCTATTTCGATGTCGACGGGACTTTGGTCGGCACCAACCTGGTGCACCCGACGGTCATGTACCTCGCGAACCAGTCGTCCCCCATGGACAGCCTGCGGCGCATGGGCCGGGCAGCCATCTGGGCGCCCTTGATGGCGGCTGCCGAGTTGCGGGATCGACGCCTTTTCAACGAGATGCTCTTTTCCCACTACAAGGGCATGAGCGAGGACCGGATGGTGCTCCTCTCGGAGGAGGTCTTTGATTCGGTGATTCGCCCCCGCATCTTCAGGGGCACCGTGGACCTCATTGAGAAGTGCAAGGCAGCCGGCTACCGCATTGTCCTCGTCACCGGTTCCCTCGACGTCACGGTGGCACCCCTGGCCCGGTACCTGGGGGCGGACCATGCCATCACCAACCGGCTGGAGATGAAGGACGGCTACGCCACCGGCAAGCTCCTTCGCCCGGTGGTGGCCGGCCCCACCAAGGCCCGCATCCTGGCGGATGACGCCCGGGAGAACGGGGACGACCTCGCCCATTGCCAGGCCTACTCGGACTCCTTTTCAGATGTGCCCATGCTTTCGGTGGTGGGCCACCCCCAATGCATCAATCCCGACAAGAAGCTGCGCCGCCTGGCGCGGGCCTACCAGTGGCCCATTCTCGACGTGGATCGACCCACCCCGGGTTAGGAGGCTGTAGTGCATTGCTCCCGTCGACTGGCTTGCCCACGCAATTCCAGGCACTTCCGCTCGTCGGTCACATGTCCAGACATGTTCCCTCCTCCCGTAAGCACCTGTAATCACGTGTGCGGCGCCATTCTCGGTCCGCAATGCGCTACAGCCTCCTAGTAGGAAGCTTCATGAGCACGCCGCATCCCTGTGTCATCACGACTGATCACCGCTCCAAGCCGCGGGTCCTCTTCTCGGGCACCCAGCTGGTGGAGGTGGACCTGCCGGTGGGCACCCGCGTGATCTACCCGAAGCCCCCCCTGGCGCCCCTGGAGAATGTGGATGCCGCCATTCGGTATGCCATTGATCACCCCTACGGATGTGAGCCCCTGCATGCGCTTCTGAAGCCCGGCATGAAGGTCACCATCGCCATGGATGACATCTCCCTGCCGCTGCCTCCCATGAAGAAGCCGGACATCCGGCAGCGGGTGTTGGAGGTCGTGCTGGAGCAGCTGGCCGACTACGCGGTCACGGACATTCACCTGGTCATCGCGACCTCACTGCACCGGCCCATGACCGCTCCGGAGGTCAAGCACATCACGGGAAAGAAGATCTTCAATGACTACTGGCCGGAACGCCTGTACAACCACGACGCGGAAAAGCCCGATGGCATGACCTTCCTGGGCACCACCGAAGAAGGGGAAGAGGTGGAGATCAGCCGGCGGGCGGCGACAAGCGACCTCATTATCTACGTGAACCTCAACTTCGTCCCCATGGATGGGGGCCACAAGTCGGTTGCGGTGGGACTTTGCGGGTACCGGAGTCTGTGTGCCCACCACACACCCGAGGCCATCCGCAAGAGCGGGACCTACATGGACCCCGACGATTCCGAGCTGAACACGCGCATCGTGCGCATGGGCAAGCTGGTGAACCGCCACTGCAAGGTGTTCACGGTGGAAACCACCGTCAACAACCGGATGTTCGACAAGCCCCTGGAGTTCCTCTCCAAGAATGAAGACGACTTGAGTGCTGCCGAGGAGCGGGCTCTCAAGGGCCTGGTGCGCACCCTGGGAATCCTGCCGGCTCCGGCACGGCAGGCGATCTTCTCGAAGGTCCCGGCCCCCTACGGTGTGACCGGTGTGTTTGCCGGGGAGACGGAAGCCGTCCACGAACACACCATGAAGAAGGCCTACGACCAGTACCTGGTGCCCATTGAGGGCCAGTGCGACATCATGATTTCCGGCATTCCCTACATCAGCCCGTACAACGTGAACAGCAACCTGAACCCGTTGTTGGTGGCGGTCATGGCAGAGGGCTACCTCTACAACCTGCACCGGGGGGCGCCGGTGGTTCGAAAAGGGGGGACGCTGATCATCTTCCACCCGTGCACGGACAAGTTCGATCGGGAGCAGCACCCGGCCTACGTGGAGTTCTTCCACAAGTTCCTCACCCAGACGCGGGACGCCATGGAGCTGCACAAGCGCTACGAGCGGGAGTTCGCCAAGAACCCGGCGTTTGTCCAGATGTACAGGACCGGGAACGCCTACCACCCGGCCCACCCGTTCTACATGTGGTACTGGGGCGAAAACGGCCGCCAACACCTGGGACGGGTCATCGTGGTGGGGGCGGACAACGAGTACATCCCGGGCATCCTCGGGTATGAGACCGCTCGCAACTTCGATGAAGCCCTGCGCATGGCCAAGGAGACCGCGCCGGAGGACCCGGACATCACCTGCCTGCACCTTCCACCGGTCTTCATCGCCGATGTCACGCCGGATCCTACGCCCGCAGCCATTGAAGCGGAGGCCTCCAAGTGAGGGCGGAGTCCTCCAAAGACGGCACAGGCCGACTTGATGTCGGTGCCCTGCTGGAAGGCAAGGAGCTCCTGGTCGTGGGAGGCACAGGCTTCCTGGGCAAGACCTGGCTCTCCATGCTGCTCACGCACTATCCGCAGATCGGCCATGTGTGGCTCATGGTGCGCCCGCGCAAGGACCAGGACTCGGAAGCGCGGTTCTGGGCGGATGTGGCCCCGGCTGGCGTCTTTGAGCCTCTGCGCGTGCGGCATCCGGGAGCAGCCTACGAGGCGTTCCTCACCGAAAAGGTGACGGCCATTCCCGGGGACGTGTCCCAGGAGTTCGCCGGGTTGTCCGAGGAGCTCCGGAAGAAGCTGCGGGGCCGCGTGGATCTGCTGGTCAACTCCGCCGGAATCGTGGACTTCAACCCGCCCCTGGACGAGGCCCTCAAGGTCAACGCCTTTGGGATGCAATCCCTGGTTGCCCTGGCCAAGGATTTGGGGGACATCGCCTTTCTGCACACAAGCACCTGCTACGTGGCGGGGGACCGCACGGGCCAGATCGACGAAGTCCATCCGTACGAGTTTCCCTTCCCCCGGGCAGGGGAGTTGGATCCCAAGCACTGGAGCGCCGACCAGGAGATCGCCGAGTGTGTCGACCTCGTGGAAAACGTGCGCCACCGATCCCGGGATGCTTTTCGGGAGTCCCGGTTCCTCGCGGATGCAAAGATACACCTCAAGGAAGGCGACGAGCCGGCACGGGGATCTGCCCTGGAGGATGAACTGGCAAAGGTGCGCCGTCGCTACGAGTCGGATCGCCTGATCGAAGCCGGTCTGGAGCGTGCGGAATTCTGGGGCTGGCACAACGTCTACACCTACACAAAGTCCATCGGGGAGCAGGTGCTTTGCGGGTCGGGGCTGCCCTTTACCATTGTGCGGCCGGCGGTCATCGAGTCCTCCCTGGCCTTTCCCTTCCCCGGGTGGAACGAGGGAATCAACACCTCCGCTCCGCTGATCTACATGGGCATGGAGGGGCTGCTGGCCTACCCCTCCCACCCGGATGCGGTGCTCGATGTCATCCCCGTGGACCTGGTCTGTACCGGCATGATGCTGGCCATGGCCGAGCTTATCGAGGGCACGGCCAAGCCGGTCTACCAGTTTGGAAGCTCGGACTCCAACCCCTTTTACACCTACCGGTTCATCGAACTGGTTTCCCTGTACAAGCGTCGCTACTTCAAGAACAAGGGCACAGGCAGTCCGCTGGGGAACTGGGTGCAGATGCACTACGGGCCGACACCGATTTCCCCGGATCGCTACTACAAGTGGGGTCCCCGGTGGATGGCGGAGACGGCCTTTGGTGTCAGCGAGGTCCTGGACGATGTCGGCGCTGAGGTGCTGGCCCTCAAGCCGCTCCTGGAGCCTTCCTCCCGCATCTTGAAGGGGTTTGGCAAGGCCAACGAAAAGACCGCCTTCATCATGGACCAGTTTGTGCCGTTCATGGCGACCCACAACTACCGGTTCTCCACGGCCAACACCCGGGCGGCATTTGCTCGGTTGGATGATGCTGACAAGGCGAAGCTGGTCTGGAATCCAGAGGAGATCGACTGGCGACACTGGACCATGGAAGTCCATGTCCCGGGCATCGAGCGCCACGTGATTCCCTTGATCGAGGAGAAGCTCGACCGCCCGGCCAAGGCCCTTCGGAGCCACGATGACCTGCTGAGCTTTCTGGACGAAATCGCCGAGCGCTACGAGCATTCGCCTGCCTTGATGCAGGTGCATTCCGAGGGGCTCTCCCGCATGTCCTTTGGGGCCCTGCGCGAGCGGGCCCGGGCCGTCGCTGTGCGCTTGCAGGCGGCGGGACTCTCCGACGGGGACCGGGTGCTGCTGTCGGGTCTCAACCACCCGGACTGGGTGGTGTGCTGGTTTGGGGTCCTCCTGGCGGGTGGGGTGGTGGTGCCGGTGGAGACCACCCTCACCGAGGGGCAGGCCGCCAACATCGCAGCGGCCGCTTCCATTTGGGGTGGGATTCTGGATGCCGAGGCCCGGGATGCCTACGGCGACGTGGTGGTGGGCCAGGTGCTGGACATGCACGTGGCCGCAGCGGACGGGCCCACAGACGACCTGCCAGACCGAACCGCCACCTCCCAGGACGTGGCCAGCATCCTGTTCACCTCCGGCACGACAGGTGTCCCGAAGGGGGTGATGCTGACCCACGGCAACCTCACCTCCCTCATCGCAAGCCTGGGCACACTGTTTGAGCTCAAGGAAGACGACCGCATGCTCTCGGTCCTTCCCCTGCACCACACCTTTGAATTCACCTGCGGCCTGCTGCTGCCCCTGTCCCGGGGGGTTCGGATTCTGTACCTGGACGAGCTGACCGGCGACAGCTTGACCCGGGGACTCAAGGAGGGGCGCATCACGGGGATGGTGGGCGTGCCTGCCTTGTGGCAGCTTCTGGAGCGCCGCATTCTGGGCCAGGTCAAGGACAAGGGGCCTGCGTTCCAGCTGGCCTTTGACATGGGCACCGCCCTGAACCGCATGCTGGGCAAGAAGACCGGCCTGGATGTGGGAAAGATCCTCTTTGGATCTGTGCACGGTCGTCTCGGGGGGAACATCCGGTTCCTGATTTCCGGGGGGGCGGCTCTGCCGAGAGACACCCAGGAGTTGTTCCAGGGGCTCGGGCTTCACCTGTCGGAGGGGTACGGCCTTACGGAGGCTGCACCGGTGCTGACCGTGGCCCAGGCCCACCCGGGCAGCCAGTTGGGGCACGTGGGCAAGCCCGTTCCCGGCGTGACCCTGGAAGTGCGCAACCCCGATGAGCACGGGGTGGGAGAGGTGGTGGCCAAGGGGCCCAACGTGATGAAGGGCTACTACGGCAACGCCGAGGCAACCGATGCGGTGATCGATGCGGACGGCTGGCTCCTGACCGGTGATCTCGGGCGCATCGACCACAAGGGGCGTTTGTGCATTGTGGGTCGTGCCAAGGACGTGGTGGTGACCTCCAGCGGGGAGAACATCTACCTGGACGATGTGGAGACCCAACTGGGATCGCTGGAGTACGTGGAGGAATACTCCCTGGTGGGCATCGAAGACCCCCGGGGGGGGGAGCGGCTGGGGCTGTTGGCTGTTCCCGGTACCGATGAGGACCTGGATCGCCACACGGTGCACGCCCGGGCGCGGGAAAGCCTCAAAGGCGCCATCGCCAAGCTTCCGGTCACCTTCCGGCCCGCTGTGGTCCACATGGTGGATGCGGACCTGCCGCGGACCGCCACGAGGAAGGTCAAGCGCAACGATGTGAAGAAGATTCTCGAACGCATTGCCAGTGCAAACCAGCCCGTGGCGGGTGTCCGCGCTGGATCCGGCCCTGTGCGGGGCGCCATCGCCAAGGTGGCGGGGGTGGAACTCTCCAAGGTGCAGGAAGGCACCGGCATGCAGGCTGACCTGGGGTTTGACTCCCTGATGTGGGTGGAGCTGTCGGCAGCCCTGGATGGGGTCACAGAGGGGCAGCCCTCCGTGGAGGAGTTGGGAGCTTGCGAGAGCGTGGCGGACGTGGAGGCCCTCGTGGCAGCCCCCCGGCCCCAGATCGTGGTGGAAGAGGATGTGCGGGAGACCGTCAAGATTCTGGCGCCGCTGGTGCAGCCCCTGCGCACGATGCTGCGAACCAGCCAACGGGAACTCTACGGAAAGCTCCTCCGGACCAAAGTGACCGGCCGGGCTTTCATTCCCCAGAACCGCCCGGTCATCGTGGTGTCGAACCACTGCTCCCACCTGGACATGGGGCTTGTGAAGTACGCCCTGGGCCCCTACGGCAAGAAGCTCGTGGCCCTGGCGGCCAAGGACTACTTTTTCGAAGGCAACAAGTGGGTGGTGGCCTATTTCGAGCAGTTGACCAACCTGCAGCCTGTGGATCGGTCCGGCAGCTTTCGCAAGAGCTTTGAGGAGGCCCGCGAGGTGATCGATGGGGGGAACGTGGTGCTGCTGTTCCCGGAGGGCACCCGCCGCCTGGACGGCACGCTTGGAACCTTCAAGCCCCTTGTGGGCAAACTCGCCCTGGAGACGGGGGTCGATGTGCTGCCCATCTTCCTGGATGGCACCTTTGAGGTGCTTCCCAAGGGGGCGATTGTTCCCCGGGGCCGGGCGGTCACTGTGCGCATTGGGGCGCCCGTGTTGTCCAGCGAGCTGCATCGCCTCACCGAGGGCATGCGGGCTGCGGACTCGGCCCGGGAGGCTTCCCGCCTGCTTCGCCTGGCGGTGGCCACCCTGCGGGAGGGGTCGGTCCTGGATGTAGCCACCCTGGAGCCCCAGGACGGGCCGGTGGAGGAGGACCACGATGATGGGGTCCAGGCGCTCTTTGAGGAGTTCGAGGGGCGGTTTCAGCCCGAAGCGGTGGACAAGCCCCTGTCCTGGTACTTCTCCCTGGAGGGCCAGAACGGTGCCTCCGATGGCGCCGACAGCGGAAAGTGGACCGTCAGCGTGGAAAAGAGCGGCTGCGAGGTCTGGCGCGGGCGGCCCAAGGGGGGGCGGGCGGACTGCGTGGTGAAGACCACTCCGGACATGCTGATGCGCATTGTGCGGGAGGCCTATGTGCCCTCGGTGCCTGAGTTTGTGTCGGGCAAGATCAAGACCAACGAGATCCCGCTCCTGATGGAGCTGTCCAAGGTGTTCAACTTTGGCCCTTCCGATGAGGCACGGCGGCCATGAAGGTGCTTGTGACCGGTGCCACGGGGTTTCTGGGGCGTCGCCTCCTTGCGCGGCTCGATGGGGACCACGACCTGGTGGCCCTGGTGCGGCGGCCGGTGGAGCTGGGGGTGGAGACCGCCCTGGGAGACGTCCTGGACAAGGACGCCCTTGTGCAGGCGATGGACGGCTGTGATGTGGTGGTACATGCGGCGGGGCGGGTCAGCCACGAGCCGGCGGATGCCCAGGAAATGTGGAAGGTCCACGTGCTGGGCACGGAGAATGTGCTTGCTGCGTGCCGCCTGGCGGGGGTCAAGCGACTGGTACACATCTCCAGTTCAGGCACCGTGGCCTGTTCCGAGGACGCGGACTTTGTCGCCACCGAGGACTCTCCGCCCCCCCTCGCCCTCATTGGCTCCTGGCCCTACTACCGATCCAAGCTGTTCAGCGAACAGGCGGTGTTGGCTGCGGAGGACCTGGAGGTCATCAGCATCAATCCCTCGCTGCTTTTAGGCCCCGGGGATGAAACCGGGGGCGCGACCCAGACCGTGCGGTATTTCCTGGAAGACAAGCTCACGGCGATTCCCTCCGGGGGCCTGTCGTTTGTGGATGTGCGGGATGTGGCTGAGGCGGTGGCGGTGGCCACCGCTGTGGCGGGGGACATGACCGGCCGGCGGTACCTGTTGGGGGCCGCCAACATGACGTTCGAGGCGTTCTACAGCCGTCTGGCGCGCATTTCCAACAAGCCTCCCGTTCGCCTCAAGATGCCGCGATTCACCCGGAACGTGCTCTCCTTTCTGCCGGAGTTGGGCAAGGAGGAAGGGCTTGGGTTCGGTGCCAAGATCCCTCGGGAAGAGGTGGTGATGGGGTGCCACACCTGGTACGTCGATTCCTCTCGGGCCCGACGGGAGCTCGGCTGGGTGCCGCGGGATCCCCTGGAGACCCTGAGGGACACGGTAATTGACCTGGTGAACCATGCGGGGGAGCGGGGCTCCTAGTGCAACCCTTCCTGCTGGTTACGGATGCAGGGGGCGGTGAGGCGCAGGTGCAGGACCTGGTTCAATCCCTGCAACTCGATGGGGTCACGGCGCGGCTTGTAGCGCGTACCACCTGGTGGCGGGTCGCCCGCTGGGGTGAGTCCCAGGAGCCACTGGAAGAAATGGCGGAACGCACCCGCCAGGCCACGGGACTGCGGGTCAGCGTGCTGAAGGCTGCAGATCTTGGAGAAATCCAGCCGCCAAGGGGGCTGTTGGGGGCCACAGAAGACGGCCGGCTGTCCCTGACAGGGCCCGGTTGGCAGGGAGAGGAGGAGGAGAACGGAGAGACTGTGGATCTCTCACTGGCGTCCTTCTCCCTTGTGGTTCCCGGTGCCATCGCGATTCGGCGTTTTCGCCACCAGGA
>CAZSZE010000060.1:0-26930 GCA_964610645.1 uncultured Enterobacterales bacterium
AATCGGGCAGGTCCTCGTGCAAGGTCGGCTGGTTCTCCAACACCACCAGGGGGTCTGCCAGGTCCAGTCCCCCTTCCGGCAGGGGCTTGGCCCCTCCCAGCAGGTACTCGGGCACCTCCATGATGCGCATCTTGTTGAAGTGGGACTGTCCCTCCGCCAGGGACCCCGCCCCGCTCACGTCGAAGATTCCACAGGCGGGCACCACCGCCTTGGGCAGCACGCCGGTTTCCCGCACCTTGGCGCAGAACGGCTCGGGCCGGTCCAGGCAGGCCGCTGCTGTGAGGGCTGCCACCAGGTTCGCCCCGGCGCTCTCCCCGGACAGGCCCAGCCGGGACACATCGCCCCCCCATCTCTTGGCGTTCTCCACCCCCCAGGCATAGGCCGCGCAGGCATCCTCCAGGGCGGCCGGGTACGGGTTCTCCGGTGCCAGTCGGTAGCTGAAGTTCAGGACCAGGTACCCACGCCGCGCCAGGATCAGCCCCATCAACCAGTGGGTGTCCTTGGACAGGCTGAAGAAGCCGCCCCCATGGAAATAGAAGATCACCGGCAGCGGGCCGGTCACATTCTCGGGTCGATACACGTCGCAGAGATGCCACTTGGAGCCCGTGTCCTGGTAGGGCACATTCCGAATGCACTCCACCCCGTGGGCCGACATCTGGGCCCTGGGGGCCAGCCGCGCAAGACGGGCCACGCCCTCGATGCCCCAGGCGGTCGCGTAGGCACCCACGTACTTCACAGAGCCTCCTCAATGGTCAGCGCCGCCGTCATGGCCACGCCTCCCTCGTCCAGGTTGGGGTCGAGATCCGCTGGCCAGACCCGAACATAGAAGATCCCGTCGCCCACATCTCGCTCAAAGACCAGTTTCTCGCTGGTCAGCGGCCGACTGACCACCCGATCTCCCCCGACTTCCCGCAGTTCTACGATGCGATCCGCCTCCTGGGTGGAAGCCTCGATGCGAATGGTCACCGGCCCTCGAATCGACTCCCCCGGACCGATGACCCCCACCTTGTTGAAAGCCGTCACCGAGAGTTCCGTGCCCGGCTCGGCGATGACCACGCGGCCGGCCATCATCGCATCGATGGGGGTCTCGCCCTCCCGCACATGCACCCAGGTGGTGGGCCAGCCCAGAGCTGGGTTGAGCAGGCCATCTCCTGGCGCCTCGACACCCCACCGGTGGCAGTCGGAGCCGCCCACGGGCACCACGTTGCGCCCATCCTTCACCCGCTGCTCCCACGCGGTGAGGGTCTGGTGGTCCCAGGCATCGAACCGGGCGCCGCCGTTGTAGACCTCCAGCGCCTCGAAGGTCTCGCTGGTGAAGTCGTAGGCAATCCAGCCCGCGGCCGCGTAGGGGTGGTTGACGATGGCCCACCCGCCAGCGTCGTGGCATTCGCGCACCGCATCCGCCCCTTCCAGGGTTCCCGCTGGCCGGTCCGTGAAGTGGTCGAGTCCAGGAAAGCTGGCCCCGTCCTCGGCAACGCACCCGATGTGGCCATTGGCGACGAGGGTCTGGTCCAGGTCGTGGATCAGGGAGATCTCCGAGCCGGCGTAAACGCCATCAGGCCAGTTGGCCTCCACGATCTCCGGGCCGAGGTTCGGACAGTCCTCCACGTCCTCACAGTGCATGGATCCCGCTGAATTCGAGTGATCCGTGAGCACCACCCACTCCAGCCCGGCGGCCTCCATGGCGGGTCCCAGGGCATCGGGGGTGCCCAAGCCGTCGGTGTCGTTGCTGCCCAGGCTGGAATGCACGTGCACATCCCCGGGGCTCCAGGCGCCGGTCGGTAGCTCCGGCTCGACGCAACCCGCCGCGAGAAACAAGGCTGGGGAAAGAAGGAAAACGGACATCGAGTACCCCACTATCGCGCAGAGGCCCTGCCGACTGGCGTAGGATGGCCCACGATGACCTGGGGTGGTTTGCTTCTGTTGGTCCTGGTGTCGGCTCCCGCATGGGCCGCAGACGTGGAACTGCTCCACGCGGAGCCGGTGTGGGCGGACGGCGAGACCGGAACGCGCCTGGAGCTGCTGGTGCCGGGCATTGCGCCGGAAGACTCGGTCCAGATCAAGGGGCGCAAGGTGCTGGTGCGGGATGTGTATGTGCCCGGGCCAGGAATCGTGCGGTTCGAGGTGGTGCCTCGGGCGGTGGAACGCGCGGGCACCGCGGAGCTCTTCCTGTCGGTGAAGGGAGGGGTCCAGATCGAGGAAAAGGTGACCGTCGAGTTGTTGCCACCCACCCACGGGAGCCTGGCTGTCGAGGCAGCGCCCGCAGAACTGGTCCATGGGCAGGGCGGGGCCAGCATCCAGGTGGCACCCGTGGGAGCCCATCGACTGTCCGTGGGGGACCGTCCCTTGCTGGCCACCGCACAGTTGGGGTCGATCCAGGGGCCGGCTCCCCTCGATGAGGGATGGCTGGGCCGGTACGAGCCGCCGACGCGGCTTGGCGGACCGGCCACGGACCTGGTGCTGTTGACCGACCCTTCTGCCGGAGGCGAGGCCGTGGGCATGGTGGCAGTTCCGCTGTTGGTCACGCACCGCCGCACCTTTGAGACCAGCTGGGGCTCCCAGAACGTGTTGACCGTGGGGGAGCGCACCTATGGACCGACTCCTGCCGATGCAGGGGGGCGGGTCTCCTTTGATGTGCACCTGGACCCGGCCCACCCCACCGGCACGCTGGAGGCCGTGGCCGAAGGGTCGCGCAAGACCACGAGTGATGTGACGATTCACCCGGGGGCGACGCGCGAGATCGCGTTCTTCCCGGTGCCGGCGGGGGTGCCCGTGGGGCGCGTCCTTTCCCTGCACCTGGCGGCAGTGCATCCTGGCGGTGCTCCCTGGGAGGAGGCGCCCCTGGTGCTGAAGAGTGGCGGCGCGTTTGAGAATCTCGGCGGTGGGCTGTACCGGGTGCAGTACACGGCGCCGTCCCGACCGGGGCCCTGGGTGGTGGAAGCGACGGCGGGGGATCGCACCGCCCGCATCACGGTCAACGTGGTGGCAGACCTTCCCCTCCTGGCCCTGTCCTCCGATGCCACGGAGCTGTCGGAGGGCTTGGAGGATCTTCGAATCCAGGCCCGGGTGACCGATTCGCAGGGCACAGCGTTGAAGAACAAGGTGAAGCTGGTGGTGTCGGGGGCCCAGGTGATCTCAGGGCCCAAGTCCCTGGCCACCGGACTGACGGACTGGTGGCTGCGGCCCGGGGGAAGCGTGTCCCGGGTCATCGCCGAGGCTGAGCCGTTCCTGCCTCCCTCGAAAATGTCTGCGAGCCGCGTGCTGATCTGGCCGACGGTCCATGCGCTGCAGCCGGGTCGGGTGGGGGGCATTCGCGTGGCAGCGGTCGACCCCTATGGCTTGCCTGTTCCAGGGGAGGCCGTCGAGGTGACCATCCTGGCGGGAGATGCGGAAGTGCACCCCACCTTGAAGACCGGCAAGGATGGCACCCAGACCGTGATTGTTCGGCCAGGCACGGAGCCGGGCCCCGTGGTGATCCAGGCGAGCATTGGGGGAATACACGCCCACACCACCCTGTGGCTCACCGATGACATGGCCCCCAGGCCCCAGCCCACAGGATCGCCGGAGGTGGTGGCCCTGAATGACACCTGGCAGGCACTGTTCCCACGGCTGACCATCAACCGCCCCGATGCAGCTCCCGAGGTGGCCGTGGCGGTGCAGGAGGAGAGCGGGCCTTCGTTTGCGGCGGCGCTGGAGTGGCTGCGGACAGGCGTTCCGGAGGAAGAGGAGGAAGTTGCTCCGCCGCCGGTGCCGGTTGAGGCGCCCCTGGCAGCCGAGTCCGTGGCAGCACCGGAAGCAACTGCACCCGTGGCTGCAGCGCCTGTTCCCAAGACGCCACGCAAGAAGCCCACCGGCCCCAGCTTTGGCTTGTTGGAGGTGCAGACCATGGACCTGGGGTGGAGCCAGACCCTGGCTTCGGAGTCGGCGGGGGTGTTCCCTTCCGAGGAGGGATTCGGCACAGAATCGCCCGACCACAGCCTGGGCCTCTCCGCCCGTGCGGAACTCTGGCCCCGCAAGGGGAGCTACGGGTTGGCGGTGCGGTGGCGCGGCAGCAAGCGGCCCACCGTCGACGAGGAGGTGGTGACCGCAGGGCGTCCCGGGTCCATGTCCATCGGACTGCGGTGGCGCCACAGTGCCAAGGGCCCATTCCGCCTGGAAGCCGGCCTCGGCGGTCACCGCTCGGACGTGCTGATCTTCCGCTACGCAGACGAGGCCCAGACCCGACTCCACCTGCTGGACGTGCCCATCTGGGGCGTGCGGGTCAGCGGTGCAGCGGGTTGGGACTACTACCGGTGGCGCTTCAGACTCGAGGGCGGCGAGACCCTGGCCGGTACGGGATTCTGGCCCGTGGACACCTGGGCAGGGGTGCGCCTGGACATTCCCTTGAACGTCCTCCTTCCCGGCACGTACATCTCCGCGAGGGCCGACCTGGACTGGCGAACCATGGAGTTCGAATCCAACGACTCCACCGCCAGCATGCAAGACCGCCAGCAGGCCCTTGCGATCGGGATTGGGACGCTGTTCTAGGCGGGCAATTCCCGGGGGGGATAGCCCATCTCCCCCCCAAAATGTCCGCTCAGGGAACCTGGGTCCAGTTTGTGGCGGGGACGCCGCTTCCGCGGGGGGGGGCGCTGGCGCCGACCATGTAGACGGCGCGGCGGTTGGCTTGTTCGTCGACGCTGTCGCCGGTGCCGACAGCAAGCCAGTTTTCGCCGAATCCTGAGTAGAAGATGGGGCCGCCGTACCCATGGCCTCGGATCCAACGGGCGATCGCCCGGGCCCGCCGCCGGGAGAGTGCCTTGTTGCTGGCCCGGTCCCCCACCGTGTCCGTGCATCCCCCGATGTAGAGCTGCACCGGCACGATCTCCCCGTACTGCTCCAACACCTCGTTCAGGTCGGCCAGGGTCCGCTCCAGCTTGTGCTCCTCCGTGGATTCGATCACATCCGAGTCCGTCTTGAAGTGCACGTCATCATGGGGCACATCCAAGAACCACGGGGAAAACGTAAACCCGGACCAGGCCCGCTCCCCGTGCAGGGTCACATCCAGCAGCACCACCTGCGCCGGATCCCCCACCCAGGGCACCTGAATACGACCCGGCCCCGCCTGGATCGAAATGACGTTCTTGCCCAAGAGTACCCGCCTCGCACCGAACGCCACCACCTCCGCCCGATCCACCCAGGCCGTCACATCCACGCTCACCGTGTGCTTGTCCAGGTCCGCTTCCGCCCGGGAGAGGTCCACCTTCAGCGCGGCCCCATAGCTCCAGTCAATCGGCAGGTTCGCCATTTCCGCCGAACCATCCTGGAACACCACCTGGACCTCGCAGTCCGCATGGGTCTGGGACTCGTCCCGGGGCCACTCAAACCGCTGCATCTTCCCTGCAGGCATTCCCCGCTCATCCCACGAGAACGTGCGCCCCCCCACCACGCAGTCCACGATCATCCGCTCTACCGGCCGCGGCGGCGTCACCAGCAATCCGGGCTTCTCCCCGGGACCCGGCGACGGCACGAACCCAAATCCGAGCTCCCCCGCCTGCGCCAGCCCCAGCAACCACAGCATCATGGGTGACCTCTACAGCCGCCCGGTCACATCGATGACGTGCAGCCGCCGCCAATCGGACCCCTCAGGGGGCAGCGCCGTGAACGCCAGAAAGAACTTCCCCCCCACCTCGGTCAGAGACGGCTCCCCGCAGGCCACCAGCCCCGTGTCGATTTCCTTGGTGCCACTGCCATCCAGCCGGCTCACCATGATGCTCCCCGCCTTGGAGGGCTCGGAGCTGACCCACAACACCGAGTTTCCATCGGGAGAAATCGATGGCGCGGCTCGCGCTGGAAGCTTCACATTCCGCACCACCACCGTGCGTCGTCCCCCGGGCGCCGCCATGGCGATGTCCCAGGTACCCGCCCCCCGCTCACTGGAGAAAAACACCACCGAATCCCCAGACCACACGGGCCGCGTCTGGTCGCCGGAGCCGGCATACACCACGCCACCGCCCCCATCCATCCAGTGAAAGACCCCCTCGGTCCCGTTGCTCTTGCGGGAGAAAGCCACCTTGTCGCCCCCCCCATTGAAGGCAGGGAAGTTCTCGGTGCTCGGGCTTGGCGAGGCGGTCTGGGGCGCCCCACCCCCAGCGAGGTTCCACACGTAGATGTCACCCTTCCCCGTGGAGTCGGACACAAATGCAAACCGGCCACCATCCGCAGAAATCGTGGGCGCCGTCAGGTTCCCCTGGAGAGTGGTCGACGGAATGAACTCCGCCGGTGCCCCCCCCGCGGGAGATGCGTAGTAGATGCGCAGATCCCCTCCGGGATTTGCCCCCTCGAAAAAAACCATCTGCGATGGCGGCAGCCACTCAGCCGCTGCTGCAAATCCCCCGCCCCCTCCGAAGCTGCTGCTGGCCCCCGGAATCTTCAGCTGACGCGCCCCGGTCGCCGCCCCACTCTTAAAGGCTGCTACCCAGAGATCCACCGTGTTGCCCAGGTCGTTGATCTCAAATGCGATCCAGCTGCCATCCGGCGAAAACACCGGGTTCTGTACATGGCCCCCATCCCGGCTCTGCACCTCCACCGCTGCAGCGGAGCCCACCAGGCAGGTTCCAGCCAAGAGCATCATCAGCCTGCGCATCATCTACTCACTGCTCGGGGTCGAGGGAGCCACCACAATGGCAGCCTGGCCCCAGGGATAGAGCCGTTGGGAGTCGTGTTGGGCGCCCCCGGAAAGGGACACCAACAACTCCAAGGATGTTCCAAGAGGCAGCACTGCATATCCAGCCGACACCCCTCCGCCAATAGCAGCCATGGGACCCTTCGTGACCCACAGCAGGTCCTGAGCCGATTCTTCCTCGTTCATGGCCTGCGCCACGCCCATGCCCACCACCGGCCCCCCGGCAATCCGCAGCCCCCCGAGGCGATAGCTGGCACCCAGTGAAAGAAAGCCCAGTCGGAGCCAATGACCCGAAAAGTTTTCGGTCCCCTCGATCGCCTCCGTGTTGCCATTGTCGACCTTCGCCGTGAGACCGTGGTAGCCCACCATGGCAAAAACCCCCAACCGGGGATTCAGCCCAGCCTCCAGGCCCAATCCACTGCGAATGCCCATGCCTCCAAAGGACGGAGGTGCATCCACGCCGTCCGCCACCTCCCCTCCCTGGGTAAAGGCGCCCCCGATCTCAATCCGCGGTCCAAGAAACGCGAACTTGAAGGGCTCATCCCCCGAGCGCTGGATCACCGAGGCCTGCAGGTGCACCGCCACAACTTCCCCACCGGCCACCACCTGCAGGGTCTCGCCCCCATAGGTGTACTCCCCCGCCGGCACAAGCCCCTTGAAGTCCATGGTCTCCTCAACCGCCGCCCGGGCGAACTCGATGGCCTGCCGCTGGTCGGGGATGAAGGGCATCACTTTCGCCGCAAGCTTCGGCCGGGGAAGCAGCGTCTTGTCCGCGCTTAGATCCACCGCCCCGAAGGTCCCATCAATCTGGGAAAGCCAATTGATGTTCTCCCCCGACGGCGAGAGCGCCACCGACTTGGCCAGCCGCTCCCGGCACGCAGTCATGTTGCCCACACCCCGGGCCGACTGGGCCCCCATGACCCAATCCTGAGGCGAGATGGACTGCCCCTTCCTCTCCAGGACCAGCAGCTGTCGAAAGTCTCCCTCGACCCCCACCCACGCGTTGCGGGCTGCCAGGGTCCGCATTTCCTCGGAAAGCCGGGCCGCCTCAGCCGCCTCCAGCTCCCCGGCCCGGGCCACCGGCGCCCACGACAGAAACAGCGCCAGGGGTGCCCCCAGGACAACCCGCGCCCTCCAGGATTTCCACATCAGGCTTCTCCTCATGTCTCCCCCGACCGATTTGCGGGCGCGTGGTGATGGCAGGCTACCCGATGCTCCCCGGCTCCCACCACCCCCAGGCCCGGGCGTTTCGCCTCGCACAGCTTGCGCAGCGGCTCCACCGCCAGCCCACAATCCGGCAGAAAGGGGCACCCCGCCTTGGCGATGTCGCCACTGGGAACGGGAAAGGACCAGGGATCGAACAGCATCTGGGAATAGGGATGGACGGGATCCGCCTCTCGAAGATCCAACTCCTCGATCACCTTCCCCTCCAGCATCACGTACGCCCGGTGGGCCCACCGACGGGCTGCCCCCATGTCATGGGTCACGAGAATGCACCCGGCCTTCTCCGGGAGGTTGCCCACCAGGTCCTGGAGTACGGCGGCGCGCCGGTCAGGTTCCAGGCCGCTTGTGGGCTCATCCGCCACGATCAAGCGCGGCTCCAGCGCCAGCACCCGCGCAAGCGTCACCCGCCGCTGCTCTCCCCCGGACATCTGCCGCGGAAGCGCGTGGGCCCGCCCCCCCAGCCCGAGGCGATCCAGCATCTCCCGGGCCTGCTCAAAAGCAGAGGCCTTGTCCCGTCCTCCCAGCACCCGCAGGGTCTCCACCACGTGCTCGATGGCATTCTGCTGTGGATCCAGCGCGCTCATGGCGTCCTGGGGCACGTACTGGTAGCGAATCCGGTGCGGACCCCGCTCCGACTCGGAGAGCCCATCCCAGCGCCGGCCCTCCAGGTGAATCTCCCCCGCGGTGGGCTCCTCCAGGCCCAGGACCATGCGGGCCACGGTCGTCTTGCCGGATCCGGACTGCCCCACCAGGGCGATGACCTCCCCTTCCCCCACGGTGATGTCCACTCCCCGCACCGCCCGTACGGCCTGCTTGGGAGACCACGGAAACGTTCCCGGGCGCTGAAAGGTCTTTTCCAACCCCTTGATTTCCACGAGATGGCTCATCCCCCCACCTCCATGCGGGTGTAGAACACCTCGGCCCCGATGCGATCCACGGTCTCCTGCTGGTGGGAAATAAGCAGCAGTCCGCACCCGCGCTGCTCACACACCCGAATCAGGAGCTCGGTGACCCCGCGGGTCAGCACCGGATCCAGCCCGGTCTCGGGCTCGTCTGCAATCACCAGCCGGGGTTGGCAGGCCACCGCCACCGCCAGGGCCGCCCTCTGGCACATTCCGCCGGACAGCTCCCCGGGCAGGGCCCGCGCCGTCCCGGGATCCAACCCCACCTCGTGCAGGATTTCCTTCATGGCCCGCGCTGTATCGTCGTGAACCTTGGTCCCCCGGGACATGGCCAACTCCAGCTGGTGGCCCAGGGTGCGCCCAGGATTCAGCGCCGAGCTGGCCAACTGGGGGGCGTAGGCCATGTAGGAGCCCCGCAGGCCAGCGGTCTCCTTCAACAAGCGCAGATTGCCCTTCCTGCCCAGGGCACGGGTGGCCTCAAACCAGTCCTGCTCCCCCAGGGCGGGCAGGTGCAGGGAACCCGACACCAGGCGAAGATCCGGATCAATCTGCCCCATGATCGCCCGCGCCGTCAGGGTCTTTCCGGATCCCGACGGCCCCATCAGCGCCGTCACAGCCCCTTCCTTCACGGAAAAACCGAGCCCCTCCACCAACATCCGGGTCCGGCTCTCAATGGCGAAGTCCGTAAGCTGAAGCAGTACCTCGCTCATCGGGCCCTCGCTGCGCTTGTGGACGCCAGGGCCACGACCACCACCAGCCCGATCAGGCCCAGGCCCAGCGCCAGCGCATGAAAGCTGTGCTCTCCCAGAATCCAGCGGTAGCCCATGTAGAGGATCTCCGCCCAGGAGTGCAGGGAAGCAGGATGGGTGAAGCTGGCCTGCTGCGGCGGCATGGTGGCCAGGTAGGACAGGGCGATCTCCAGGAACGTCACCTGCATGAAGGTCTCCACACCATGGCGCACCACCACCGGCCGCAGGTTCAGCCCCACCAGGTGGTACAGGTAGATGCGGGAACCGGAGAATCCATGGGCCCGCAGGGCTTCCACAAACCGGGAGCCCCCCAGGCGAGATGCCACCGCTGACGCCTCGTCCATGCCCCCGGGTGCTGCAAGAAACGCCCAGGTCAATGCAATCGGCATCAGCCCCGGCGGGTCGTCGGTCACCCGGGCCCCCCCGGTCAGGAGCAGCGCCACCACCAACACCACCACCAGTCGCGGCAGGGACCCCACGATCTCCCCGATCGCCTGGGACACGGCGGCTGCCCTGCCCGAGCCTGCACAGGCCAGGAGGCCCCCCACGGTCGCCAGGAACATGACCACCAGAGCAGCCGCCAGGCTGGGAATCGCCACCACCTGGGCCCCTTGCAGGGCATAGTCCCAAAGCGGCTTCCCACGTCCATCGGTGCCCAAAGGCGGCGCCTCCGCCGGAGACAGAAACCGGGCCCCGAGGTCTGCTGGTGGCAGGTGCTCTGGGGCCATCATTCCAGCCACCACGAGCACCGCGAGGGAACCCAGGGCGAGGCCTCCTGCAAGCTTGCGGTTCATGGGGCCACCCCCCCTGGCGCCTGACGCACCCAAAGCGCGCAAGCCACCTCCACCAGGGCCTGGAGAAACAGGAGCGCCGCCGACATCAGGGCAAAGAAGAAAGCGGCCGCCACCACCACCACAAAGTCCTGCTGCAGGGTGCCACGCCAGAGGAGATCCCCCAGCCCATCAATCTCGAGCACCACCTCCACAACCACCGCCCCCGACAACAACTGCACCATCCGCGCCCGCAGCTGTCCCGCAAGGGCCGGCAGGGTGTTGGGCAGAATGTTCGACAGAACCCCCTCCCCCCGAAGCACCGCCATCTGGGCGTACCGCTGGCGCCGCTCGGACTGTACCAGGGCATGCACCCCCCCCACCGTGGAGGAAAGGGCAGCATCCGCCACCCCCAGGGCCAGAGCCCCCAATCCAATGCGGGCTGCCAGCTGTCCACCCTCCCCCACCCACCCCAGGGTGATGGCTGCCGATGCAACCAGCGCCAACACCAGGGACGGCACCAACCCCACCACCTGGATCAACGGGTGAAACCGCCGGGAAAGGAGGCCCGTCAGGGCGCCAAACGCTCCCAGGCCATTGAGCAGGGCCGCCAGGGACACCAGCGCCAGGGTGGGCCCGATGGACTCAAAGACCCGATCCGCCACCTGGGCCCCCGGCTCCAGCCGCCAGGAACGGCCGAAGTCGCCTCCCAGGGCCGACTGCCACCAGCTCGTGAAGAAGTGCCAGGGCCCCTGGTCCAGGTTCCACCGGGCCGCCAGGGCCTCGGTGTTGGGACACATTTCGGGGGGGCAGATAATGGAGGCGGGATCCCCGGGCAGGGACCAGATCAGGTACACGATGATGCACGGCACGGCGAACGGTAGGCCCACGGCCACCACCAGCCGCACGAGGGTACGGACCCACCAGAGCCTCAACGCGCGCTCACGGAATGCGCCCGATCAGGGCTTGTACTTCCAGGAGTCGAACTCGGTCCAGTAGTAGTACGGAGCAATCGTGTTCCCTCGCACGTTGGAGCGCCACGCGGACTTGGTGTCGAGCTTCCAGAGAAAGAGGTACGGCAGCTCTTCCGCCAGGCGGGCATGGAGCTTGTGGTAGGCGTCCTGGGCCTGGGTGTCCAACCGGGCCTTGTCATAGTCCTGCATCAGCGCATCCACCTGGGGATCCGAAAAGCCAAAGATGTTGCGAGCGCCGGCGCCATCCCTGTTCCGGGTGTGGAACAGGGGGTTCACGTCCTCCACCAGCCCAAAGGACCACTTGCCCACCAGGAGGTCATAGTCCTTGGCCTGCCCTGTGAGAACCACGCGGTTCCAGTCATCCACCCCGATCTTGTACTCCTGGCGACCAAACCCGGCCGCCTCCAGCTGGTTGCCAATCTGGGACAGGAGATCCGTTGCCTCGATGTCCAGGCTGGCCTTCATGCCAATGCGCAGGGTGATGGGCTCGTTCTTGTAGTGCCACCGACCGCCGGCCTGGGTGAGACCCGCCTCCAACAGCAGGGATTCGGCCTGGTCCTGGTCCGACCGCGCCTGCACCGGAACAGCCCGGTTGTAGTACGGCGAGGACTGCACGAAGGGTCCGGAGATGAACTCGCACGGGGAGTTCTGCTCGTTGGGCTTGACCCCCACTGCCTTCTCCCGCAGCTCCGTGCGGTCCAGCAGCAGGTTCAGCGCCTGGCGCACGCGCTTGTCCTTCAGGTAGGGCTTCTTCTGGTTCACGGCAGCAAACCACCAGGAGCGCAAATCATAGGACTTCAGGGCCAGGTCATCAGAGGCCGACACGTCTGCCCGGTAGGACGGTGGGACAGCGATGATTCCCTGCACACCATTGTTCTGAAGGGTGCGCACCTGGACCAGGGGATCCTGCCCTTCCTGGAGACTCATCTGCCCCACCCCCGCCTTGTGGTGCAGGTTGGGTGCCCGGGTGAAGGTGACGCCCCGACGGCCGCGGGCGCCAGAGGCCGGCCCGGTTCCCTGGGGATGGGCGGAGAATTCATGGTCCGGCTGCACGGCGGTGTTGCCATTGAAAGAGTGGGCGGGCAGCACGTAGAAGCTCAGGCGCTCCAGGGGGTTGTGGAAGATGCGGAGAAACTGGACCAGGGCCACGTGGTCCTTTTCCTGTTTGCAGCCCCGAAAGATTGCCCGCTGCTTTTCGCCCAGCACGCTGGGGGTGTTGGAGTCCAGCATCGCGTCGATGGTGAAACACACATCCGCGCTGGAGAACGGCACCCCGTCATGCCAGGTGACGCCCTTCTTCAGGGTCAGGCGCACGGCCTTGCCGCCTTCTGCCACCGTCCACGCCTCCACGAGCCGCGAGGTGAGCTCGTTGGTGATTGGGGAGTGGTAGTAGATGCGGTCGAAAATCAGCTCGTGCACCCGGCTGTCCACCATGGACTCCGCGAACAGCGGATTCAGGGTGCTGGGAAGGCTTTCCTCGTAGTAGGCCAGGTTGGAACCAAGCAGAGCCGTGCCTGAAACCGCCAAAGCGATTGCGAGAAACTGGCGCCGAGGGCGCAGGTGCCTAAGCCTCACGCGCGGAACCCTCCGAAATCAGTGCATGGGCACGCCCACCCCCACGTCACGACTGACGCGAAGGTACAAAGCGTCCAAAGCATACCGGGCTCCATCGAGTCCTGGGGCACGATTTGAGAGACCATGAAAGAGCTCCTTGGCCCGGTGGGGGTTTCGGTTGCCCGCATCCCACGCTGCCATGTCCATGGCGAACAGGGGCTCAAAAACAGGACCGACACCGGCATCCAGGGCGTTCAAACGCAGAAGTCCGGCCATCTGGGGGTCTGAGACGGCCTCCGCTGCACGGACCGCAACCCGCAGGGCACCAAAGCCCGAATGGGCGGCAAACTCACGGTGATCAGCACTGCTGGATCCAGCTGCCAACTCCATGGCTTCCTCCACCTGTCCCGGGAGGTCCGCGGCGCGCCGGAGCACGCACTCCACCTCGAACGAAGGTGCCTTGACGCACTTGGACAGCACGGCTGCGTAGGGGGAGCCATCGCGGAGCCCGTCCAACAGGGCCTGCAGCCCCTCCAATTCAAGCCCATCGCTTGCCGCCAGGGCTCGCACCAGGTGCAGGTCTCCCGCGGTGGTCCAACCCGAAAGAAAACGCGCCTCCACGGACTCGGCCCCCTCCGCTCCCGGTGTGCCCCGGACCTCTCCGGGCCACCGCCACGGATCAAGCAAGGCATGAGCCACCGAGGCGCCGCCCGCCTTCTCGGCTGCGGCCGCGTGCCACTGGGACAGCTGCATCAAGGCCGTTGGGTCCGCTGCCTTGAGGGTGGTGTCCCCCATGGGAATCTCAAAGTGGGGCGCACCAGGGGAATCTGGAAGGCCTCCCTCCTCCACGGGAGGCAGAGGGTAGAGGGCTGCATCCGTGCCCAACGCCCTGGGATCCGGGCGGTCTACCCGTTCAACCCAGGCGGCATCCGCAGCGGCCAGGACTTTGATGGGGGACGACCTGTTCTTTCCGAAGAGCCCCTTGGCAGCCTCGAATTCCCCCACAATTACCTGGGCCACCCCCAGGAGATAGTCCACTTCCGGCGGGTCCCCTTCCCTGCGCTGGTCCCCGCCATAGGTCTGCAACAGGGCCCTGGCCTGGGCCAGGGACGTCAGGCGATAGAGGGCTGCAAGCTCTGCATGCACACGGGCTGTGGGAACCCCCGGGTCGCCAAAGGAAGCCATGGCCGCCTGGTAGTCCCGGCCGTGGTAGGCCTGCCATCCGGAGTGCTGCACAAGAGGGGCCAGTTTCGGGCCCGGCGCCACTTGGACCATCCAAGTAGCCGAGACCGACGAGGAGGACACAATCCGGGTCGCTCCCACAGGGTCCGGTTCAGCTTCCCCACCGACACAGCCGGCCACCCCAAGGAGGATCCAGAAGCGCACGGTTATTCGCAGAACTCCCTGCTTCCCGCTGCCGATTCGCACAGGGCCTGGGCAGCCCGGGAATCCTGTCCCGATGCGCGGGCATAGTCGAGCCATTCCTTGGCGAAGGTCTTGGCCTGCCCCCGGGCCTTGCCCTCCTTGGACTTCAGGTCTTCCCGGTTGGAAGCCGCGTTGATCAGGTCGCGGTTTGCCTGCTCCCAGATGCGGCTCGCGGCCTGGGCCCGCAGCTTGTAGAGGGCGTTGACCCTCTTCTTGAAGGTGCTCCCGGACCACCGGGACTTGTTGTCCAGGGCGTATCCAGCCCACTTGATGACTCCGTAGGCACGAGACACGCCCCCTCGAGAGAGGTGCATGGCGTACTTGAAGCACAAGTCCGGGTCTGAGCGGTCAATCTCTTCCAGGTGACGTCGCACCAGGCGCTCCCATTCCCGCTTGTCGTCCTTGGCCTCGGCGTTCACCAGGAGCACCCGGGAGAGCTTGTCCTTGTCCACCTGAGATGCGGAGAACATCCGGTCCTCGATGCACTCCCTCTGGCCGTCGCGCAGGCGCCCCATCAGCGCCGAGGGCTCCAGGGCTGAAAGGTCCGCACAGGTGTCGTCATACTCGGGCTCGGGAGGCGCCAGATCGACGTCCGCACCCGGCGGCGCCATGTCCGTCAACCCATCGTTTCCGCGACCGCCCCAGTTGGGTGCGTCGCCCGTGCGCTGCTCGTCGGAACGGGCGCCCCAATTGGGAGCCTCGTCTTCATCCTCCGATCGGCCTCCCCAGTTCGGGGCCTTGTCCGACGCCGCCTCTGCCGGCACGTAGGCATCCCCCCCTGGACGGGGAAAGTCCCTCACCTTGTCGGATGCATAGGTCTCTTCCCGCTCCTCAGGGATGGCCTCGGCCTCGGCCAACGCCGCCTCGGCGAATGCCTCATCGGCCTCGGCAATGCTGGCCTCTGCCGCCTCTTCGGCCTCCCCCAGTGTGGCCGGGGCTGCAACGGCCTCTTCCCCCGTGAAGGTGGAGAGACTCATGAACGGGGAGTAGACGGGTGTGGGCGCGAGATCGAACCAACCAAGGCGCAGGTCCGAAGGCTGCGGCCGGCCGCGGCTGTCGTGCCCGGCCCCGGCATCCACACTGAAGCCCTCCACAATGCAGCCACTCCAACCATCCTGGCAGGGACGCTCAGGGAAGAGCCCCAACCACGAACTCCCGCTGCCCTGGGAGACAGCGGTCCCCCCCAACACCAGGGAGACAAGGGCCACACCGAGAAGTCTCTTTGCCATCAGTTGGAAGGCCCCCCCGCGCCGCCCGACTCAATGGGCCGGTCTCGCCCGAATCCCAACTCGGGTTCGTCCAGGTCGTCGTCGGCATCCAGCTGCAGCCGCACAAGCTGGATTCGAATGAAGTTCTTACGCTTCACGATTTCGTACTGGATGGTCTTGGACACATAGCCGGGCGCGGAAATCTCCAGGTCCAGCGCCATGCCCGGCTTGAACACCAGGGGTGTGCCATCCGGCAGGTAGAGCACCTCTTCTTCCCAGCTGCCATCCACGCTGTTGACCCGGTGGCGCTCCGCCTCGGAAGGATGCCGAATCACCGCCGTGGGAATCGGGCGCCCGGTTTCATCCAAAACGGTCACGTGCACGGGCACACCAGACTTCCCCACCGCCCCCGTGCTGGCGCAGCTGACAGCCACCAAGCCCAACAGAACCATTCCTGCGCGAATCAGCGAGCGAGTCATGCCATCACCGGGAAAAAAGGGTTCGTTGGAGGAGGCCTTCGGGCGCCAGCCGCTTGGCGAGGTCCAGCTCTCCGAGGCGCAGGGCAGCCCGTGCGGTTGCATGGGAGACCTTCTCCCCGATGAGGGAAACCGCCTCCCCCTTGTGCTCCGGACCCAACTGGAGGGCCGCTGTCACCCGGGCGTACAGCAGCCCATCCGCCGGCGCGTTTCCTTCCAGCTCCGCCAGCCCGTCTTTGCACCCGGCCACATCACCGTTGGCACAACGGGCCACGGCGCGGGTGGCCAAAATCCGCCAACCCTGTCCAGCGGGAGCGGACTTCACCGAGTCCAGCAGGCCCAAGGCGGCTTCCCCCACGCCCTCGGAAGCCGCCCGTGCAGCCCAGAGCATGAGCACCGCATCCCGGTCCGCGCCTTCCTCGGGCAAAGCCAGCAGCAAGCCCTCTGCAGCCTGCACCGCAGAAGTGCGCTGGCCCACGGCCCAAAGGGCGTAGCACTCGGCCAGGCCGGACTCGATGGGATCCTCGCTCTGGAGAAGTGCCAGGTAGCTGCGGGCCAGGTCCCCATGGGGCCCCGACTCCTGGGAGAGCCCCGTGAGCAGCGTGATTGCCCCCCCCGAATCCCCTTCCACCATGGCGGCTTCAGCTGCCAGGACTTGCCCGGCCTCCAGTCCAGAGGCTTCTGCATGCGCGCGGGCAACCCTCATGTTCCCGCCGCGCAAGGCCAGCATGGCCCGGCGAAGAAGGATGTCCGGGGTGCGGGCGCCTGCATGGGGCTGGGCCTTGGCAAGAAGGGCATCGGCCCGGACCAGGTCCCCCTTCAAGAGTGCGCCGTAGCTGGCCCCCACGGCAGCATCGTAGGAGGTCGGGTCGGCCACGGCTCCCGCGTTGAACCCGGCCATGGCTGCATCCAGGTCCCCCTCCCGCAAGGCGCGCACAGCGGAGAGCAGGTCCACCTGTGGACCTGCCGCATCAGGGGATTCTTTTCCCCCTCCACATGCAAGCACTCCTGCCAGAAGCAAGCCGGTGCCAACCATGGTGTGCCCTCCGTTTCGAGAGTGATGCTACTGCCTGCTGCGTGTGAACCTCAACCCCCGGCAGAACTTACGCGTCCACAAGATTGTCTGTCGCAGCCACAGGCTGCATGCTCAGGTCCTGCAACAGGGCCTGTTCTTCCGGGTCCGCAGCCGCATCAAATTCCACGCGGACATAGTCCCGATCAGCCATGGTCGGGGCGGACGAGGGGTCCACCCCAGCGGACTCCAGAACCGTTCGAAACGCCGGATCATCCGGGTACAGGTACACCATTCCCAGTTCATCCAGGATGAGTTGTTCGCCCAGGGCCCCCCGGATCCAGAGTTGGCCGCGGGCATCGCCGTAGAGCAGGTGCGGGGACCGGTCCACTGCAGAAAGCACGTCATCAGCTTGCTGCTCCAGGGTCAACCAGCGGCGCGGGTCGTCCTCCTGGCGCTGGCCACTGGCCCGATCCACCAGCTGGACCCACAACACCCCGAGGGGGGCTTCCAGCGATTTGACCAGGAGACGGTGGATGCGCGGCAGGTCGGAACCCGGCGCGGAAACCACGAGACGGGTGGTTCCGTCTGGCCCCACCTGGGGCGAATAAAGCAGCGGCGGCGTGAACCCATCGGGCTCCCCCGCCTCGGTCACGCTGGTGGCCTTGAAGGCGCTGGACATGGCCCACCTGGAGAATCCGCTTCTTGCGGGAGGAAAAGTGCGGGATAAACTGAAGAGGGGCGTGATAACGCTCCGTCTCAGCCATGGCCAAGAACCCGATTTGGATCCGCAATGTCCGGATCGACCCGCCGGTTGTACTGGCACCCATGGAGGGTGTCACCGACCTGACTTTTCGCCGCCTGGTGCGCAGCATCGGCGGAACGGGGCTGACCTGTACCGAATTCATTCCCTCGTCGGGGCTCAAGCGGGGAAGCGGCAAGGCCTGGGAAATGGCCCAATTCGACCCGGATGAGTTCCCGGTCTCCATCCAGATCTTCGGTCGGGATCCGGAGCAGATGGCAGAGGGCGCCCGCATCGTCCAGGACATGGGCGCCACAATTTGCGACATCAACATGGGCTGTCCCTCCAAGAAGGTCTGCGCCAATTCAGGTGGATCGTCTCTGATGAAAGACCTGCAGTTGGCCACCCAGATTGTCCGGGCTGCCCGGGGCGCACTCACGATTCCCCTGACGGTGAAGATGCGCTCCGGCTTTGATGCATCTCGGCGAAACGCCCCGGAGCTGGCCCGCATCTGTGAGTCCGAGGGGGTCGATGGGCTGGCGATCCATTGGCGGACCCGGGAGGACCGCTACGGAGGCGAGCGACAGGTGGACAAGATCGCCGAGGCGGTGGACGCGGTGTCGATTCCTGTTTTTGGGAATGGTGACATCATCGACCTGGACTCAGCCAAGGCGATGTTGGAGGACACCGGATGTGCCGGCGTGATGGTGGGCCGCGGGGCCATGCGCGATCCCTGGCTGCCCCTGCAGATCACTCGCTGGCTGGCGGGAAAGCCGCCTCTTAGAGTAGGAGCCCGGGAACGAGAGCGGGTGTTGTTGGCCTACTTCGACACCATTTCCATCGCGTTCAACCACTCCAAGAAGGGTGCCCTCGGTCGCATGAAGATGATCTCCAAGCAGTTCACGCGTCCCCTTCCCCACGGGACTGCCCTGCGCGACCGGATCTTCCACAGCACCTCCCGAACCGAGGCCGAGGACTGGGTGCACCGGTATTTCGACCTGCTGGAGCAGCACGAGCGCGGCACATCGGATTGCTTCCTGGGAACAGACTTTGAAGCCGGAGAGGCCCAAGAGGGCCCCCAGGTGGCTTGAGTTGTTGATCCTCCTTCTGGCCTCGATGGGGTGCAGCGAGCCTTGTCTGGACCTGTGCCAGCAGTACGAGATCTACCTGGAGGAATGTGGCTACGGCTGGAGCACCGCCTTTGAAGAGGAGGGCTGGACCACGCTCGATGACTGCTACGACGACCACTGGGAGGCGGGTGCCGAACGCCAGGACCAGTGCAGGCAGACCCTCGTGGAAACCGCCGACCAGGCTTGCTACTAGCCAGCACGCCATGACTGTCTTATCCCTGTGGTTGCTGCTCCTCCCGGCTCAGGCGGGATCGGCCGACGTGGCGCTGGCGGCGATGCGGCCGGTCATCACGGTGCAACATCCCTCGGTGCAGTGGGTGGATGCTGCGGGGTTGTTGAAGGCGCAGGCTTCCGTGAAGAGGCCGCTGCTCGTGGATGTGCGCACGGAAGCGGAGTGGCGGGAGGGGCACCTGGAAGGGGCGGTGCGCATCCCCCACGATGCCCCTGACCTTCCCGTGGAGCTCACCCGGGATCTCTCCCAGCCCATTGTTGTCTACTGCGCGGTCGGGGTGCGATCTGCCCTTTTGGCCAAGCGGCTGCAGGGTGCCGGCTACACCCACGTACAGAACCTCACGGGCGGGATTTTCGCCTGGGCCAACGCCGGCCTGCCCATGGTGAAGGACGGCGCGCCCGTAACGACGGTTCACCCGTACGATGCAACCTGGGGAAAGATGCTGGCCCCGGAGCACCGCGCTGACGCCGAGCCGATCCGGTGATTGCCTACCCGGTGGCTCTGGCGGCGCTGTCCCTGGGCGCAGCGGGTTTGGAGCGGCTCTTTGCCTGGCGTTCGGCGCAGCCCCAACTCCGAAAGGGCCTGGGTTGGGATGTGCTGCACCTGGTGTTCAACGGACACTTTCTCGGGGTCATCCTCTACAGCCTGGCTGCCCGCTTCTGGGTGGACCCCGGGGGGGCGCTGCCCGGGACTGGCCGTTGTGGCTCCAGGCCGGCGTGGCCATTGTGGTGCTGGACTTTCTGCAGTGGTGCATTCACAACCTGCTCCACCGGTTCCCCATTCTCTGGAGCTTTCACAAGCTGCACCACGGGGTGAAAGACGGCGAAATGGACTGGATTGTGTCCTTCCGTTTCCAGTGGACGGAAGTGGTGGTCTACAAGGCCGCCATGGTGTTGCCCCTGGCGTGGATGGGGTTCTCCGTCGAGGCCCTGTGGATTCAGGCCGTGGTCGGCACCGCCATCGGGCACCTGAACCACGCGAACCTGCCCTGGACCTATGGACCGCTGCGCTACGTGCTCAACAACCCAGCCATGCACATCTGGCACCACGACCACGACGGGCCCGCTACGAATTTCGGCGTCGTCCTCTCCTGCTGGGATTGGATCTTCGGCACCGCCCAGATTCCTGACCATCCGCCTGCAAAGCTCGGCTACCCGGACATGGAGGAGCTGCCCGACGACTTCTTTGGACAGCAGGTGTGGCAGCTGGGCCGTTGGATTCCTGCTGGCGTGAGCCGTTGGGTTCTTTCCCTCATTGGCGCACTGTTGCTAGGCGCGGCCTGGTGGTTGGCAGCGGGCTAGGAACCGCCCACCCGAGTGGTCTGAAACGACCCCGCGTAGTCGATTGTCACCCCGAGGGGGGCCCTCCCCGAAAAGGCGCCCTCCAGGCTTCCGTTTGCAAGGGCGCCGGTCCAGGTGTCCGAGGTCGAGAATTCGGAAATTTCGACTGTACCGCTTCCAGTTGGCAGCGAAAAAGACCCTTCCAAGGTCAGGCCTAACGAGGGAATGAGGGTTCGAAGGTCCCCCGAGAACGAACAGTACAGCGTCTCAGAGAGGTGCGGACTGCTGCTCATGGAGACGGCCAAGGAGATGGACCCTGAGCAGGTATCAGTCAATGCCAAGTTAGCATGCACGACGTCGATAGTGAGCGTCCCGACGTAAGCCCCATCGGCGTCCCCGTCGGCATCTGACTCCGAGCCCCCGCAATCCGGCTCCTCGCTACAAAGCACCTCCTCGCAATCCACCAGGCCGTTGCCATCGTTGTCCAGGTAGTCATTGCACTCCCCCGCCTCCAACCCTTCTCGGGGGCTGATGCAGGAGACAAGAAGGAGAACTGGCAGCAAGCGCATGGAGCAGCCTCGGACTGCATTTTCATACCACGCAAGAGCCGTCCTAGGCGCTCATCCTCGCCCGCGTGGGCCCCGTGTACCCGAACTTCTGCGCCAGGGGCCCGGCCACGGATCGGATCACTTCAACCTCTGCCGCTGACAAGGGCTCCGGCGTGGGACGGTTCACCCCGGTCTGCACCCGGTCCAGCACCGAGACATCCAGGGTTCCCAGGCGGCAGTGGGCAGCCAGTTCTTTCAGGCAGGTGCTGCGCAGATCTTCGTACTTGAGCAGGCAGCCGTTCTCCTGGTCCCAGGAGAGATAGGACGCGGCAAGCCGTGCCCAGTGGGCAGCGAACTTCTGGGGATGGTCCATGACCGGCCCTGCCCAGTGGGCCATCAATCCCAGGCCCCGGGCACTGCGCCAGGCATCCCAGGGGTTGCGCACCAGGAAGACAAAACGGGCGGAGGGGTAGATCCACTCCAGGAACCGGGCGTGGGCTGCCTGGAGACGGACCTCCTTGAGCCCAAAGCGATCAAACCCGCGCTCTGCTGCCGGCCAGGCCAGCAGGGTTTCGAGGGGCGCACCCAGCGCCTCCCGCATGGCATCCGGGGGGGGGTAGAGATTGGCGATCCAGTTGTCTGACAGGTTGGCGAACACGGACTCGGTGCCAAAGTGTCCCGGGGTCGGCCACTGCTCGTTCAGGCCCATGGCGGTGGCGGTCAGGGACTGCACCAGGCCCGCTCGGCCGTATGCCTCGCCCCAGATCAACACCTCTTTGGAGGAGCACAAGAGTCGCTGGACCAGCGTGCTGCCTGATCGCCATCCGGCTGCCAGGACAAACACGGGATGGGCAGCATCGTCACGGGGAGCCAGGCCCTGGCGGGCGGCAAATCGGGTCCAAGGGGCTTCTTCCATGGACCCGCATCGGACCGCAGGGCGGGATCTTGAGCCGCCGTGCAGCGGAATTCTACGCGGCGACCTCGGTTTCTTCATCCGCCAGCACCACGGTGTCTTCCACGTAGGAAGGACGCCAGGCGCTGGAACGCCAGTCGCCGGTCAGGTCCAGCTGGGAACCGACACCTTGCTGGGCACTGGGGGCAAATCCCAGGGACTCGAAGGCCGTCCGGTTCTGGCCCTCACCAAGGAGTTCCAGCCGCTGGGCACCCTGGGCCACAGCAAGTTCGGCCACAGCTCGGAGAACCTCGGCGTCTACGCCGCGCTCCAGGAGCCGCCCCGACAGCTGATAGCTCTCAATGCCCCAGCTTTCCTCGCCGACTTCCACAACCACCAGCCCCACGAGGCCCTGGTCGCCAAACCGATCCTCCACGCGTACCCAGTAGCCCTGGTGGATTCCTGATCCCATCCAGATGCGGGCACAATCCCGGGTCACCGGCTCGCCCACGAGCTGGACGGCTTCCGCCCGATCCACGATCTCCACCAGGCTGGGAAGGGCGACCCGATCGGCTTGTCCGAGGGTGACGCGGGTGCGCAGTTGCGAGAGATAATCTTCGACGCCGGCCACCCAGGCGGCGCCCTCGTCGGCGAGGGATGGGACAGCCGCCAAGGGGGGCGGCCGGCTGGCAAACAGGTTGTCGCTCTCCAGTGAGGCCAGGCTGCGAAGGGTCCGGGCATGTTCGCCTGCGTCCCTGGAAAGGGAAACGGTCTCTACCTTGGCCAGGCTTGTGCCGACCCACTCACACTCAGAGGCGCTTGCATCCACGTAGACCAGGCTGTCCAGGGTCACCCCCAGCTGTTCCGCCACCTGGCGGCAGCTGGTGGCCTTGTCATCCCACCCCACCTCGATGGCGGAGAAATTGTGCGGGCGCAGGAGCATTTCCGGGTGATCCCTCAGGATCTCCAACACGTCCTCGCGCTCGTTCCGGGACACCAGCGCCAGCTGCACGCCCCGGTGGTGGTAGTCCAACAGCACCTGCTGCACGGCGAAGTGCGCTCGGCCAGGACCGTCGGGACCCACCTCGACACCTTCTTTCCCTGCATCGCCGGCGTTGCCATTCCAAAGCAGGCCGTCCGGCTCGACCACGAGCACCTTGCGGGTCTGGCCCAGCATGGCTCGCACATGGCGGGTGGTCTCCTCGGCCATGGCCGTCAGCAGATTCGCGCTCTCGGCCTGGCCAGCAATGCGCCACAGTCGGGCATCAAATCCAGCCTCACCCACCCGGGCCACCACGGCGGAAAAGGCCAGGATGCGCACACCGGGAAGGCGCAGCACCTCGGCGGCCACGATCTCATTGATTCGACGGATGCTGGCAGCCAGCCCCAGCTCCACGGCCGTGTCCTGGATCCCCAGGGGTGAGGCCGTTGGAATCGCCAGGTCATTGACCAGGAGCGTGCCACCGCAGGCCGTGCGTACCAGTCGCACGCGGTGCAGCAAAATCTCCGCAGCGGCCTCTACGAGCTCCCGCCGGCGCTCCACCGGTCCCAGGAGCACCTCCGCACGGAAGATCTCCGGCACCAGCTGCCAGGCATGAAAACTCAGGATGGCCAGGTCCGGCTCGGCATCATCCAACCGGGCTGCGGACTGCTCGAAATCCTCTGATATTCCCTCCAAAACCGTGAATTTCGGCGTAATTCCAAGCTGCGACAAGGCTGCCGCAAGGGGGCGTCGAAGGGGGGCGATGGGGGTATCGGCAATCAAGGCGATGCGCATGGAGGCTCCTGCAGCAGCTCGTCGTCTGCTGTTTGTACTCCTTCCACATCGTCCAAGAGGGGCCCTGATTTGAGGGAATTTGCCCCTTCAATTCGGTTCCTGGATCAGGAGGGGCGCCAGTGGCCCGCCGATTCTGGAAGTTCAACGCCACTTGCCCTCAGCCGGGCAGCCCGTTCGCAGATCGTGGCTCCCCGCAACAAGGCATCCGCCACCGCCACCACACCGCGGGCGGCCAGGGGCTCCAGGGAAGTGCCCGCCACCCAGTCGTTGAAGGCCCCCATGGAAGGTCCGCACCAGATCTGAAAGTCCTTCTTGCGGCTCTTTTCCCCCATGCGTGCCCACCGGGACGACATGCCCAGGTACCACCGGAAGACCAGGGCCATCTGGTGGCGGCCATCGGAAAGGGCGCGCTCCACCTGCGCCGGGTCCCGCTCTCCCCAGTAGGACGCACATTCGTCCCAGACTTCCTGGAAGGAGCGGGCGAGGATCTGTTTCTCGATCTTCTTGCGATCCGCCTCGGGAACGGACTGCCAGTCCGGGTAGACCTTGTAGACCTGGTAGAGGCGGATGCTGCGCTGGGCGTACATGGTGCCCCGGGAGAGGACCTGCACGTGGGCGCCGATTTCAAACATGTCCGGGGCAGCCCCCGAACCCACGTCGGCCATGCCCGCTGAAAGCAGCATGGTCTTGGCCAACTCCGACGTGCCGGCCTCGGGGGTGCACTGGTTCACGCTCCCGGTCAGGACATAGTCGGCACCCATGGCAAATGCTGCGTACAGGGCCTCGGGCGCACCCAGTCCTCCGCCCGCGCCAATGGCCACCCGAATCCCCCGCTCGCCATAGCCCAGCTCCGCCGCGATGCGATCCCGCTGAGCCCGGATGACCGGCAGGATGACCGGCAAGGGGCGGTGGTCCGTGTGGCCGCCGGAATCCGCCTCGCAGGTAATGCCCTCTGCCACGGGCAGTTCCTTTGCAATTTCGGCCTCCTCGGCGGTCAACCCACCGCTCTCCACCATGGCATCCAGCAGCTTGGCGGGGGGAGGCCGCAGGAAATGCTCAGCCACCTCGGGACGGGACACCTTGGCCAACACGGTGTTGGGGCAATGGGGCGTGCCATCTGCATCGCGGGTGGCCCCGTGAAAGCGGAAACGCACCACCGCGGCGGTCAATCCCATGTATGCAGAAGCGGAGACCACCCGGCAGCCCTGCTCCAGAAAGAGGTCCACGGTGGCCTCTTCCACGTGGGGCTCCACCGGGTTGTGCAGCAGGTTGAACCCGTGGGCATGGTCCTCCCCCAGGGCCTCTCGAATGCGGGGCACCGCTTCCTTTACCGCCGGCATGGGAAGGCCACCGGCACCCAGAAAACCGATGTAGCCCGCCTCGCCCATGGCGATGACCATCTCCGGAGATGAAATCCCACCTGCCATGGCACCGACGACGTAGTTGGCTTTGGTTCCCAGGCGTTCCCGGAACCAGGCCGGTCCCAGGGGTCCGCTCGGGCCAATGCTCGCTACCAGGGTTCTCGCCGATGAACCCGATCCCATTTCCCCCTGGCCATAGAACTCCAGCCCGTCTGCCCCCTCCACCACAAAGACCGAAGAAGTCACATCGTTCAACAAGGTGATCGCATCGTCCCGGGAAGCAACGTCCGGCACAAACCCCTGGGCGCCCGGCCCGGGAAGCGACAACGGCTCGGTGTAGCTCTCTCCCCCACTCCATTGCACGGTGAGGGTGGCCCCCACCCCATTGCGCTCGACCCGAAGGACCACGTCTCCATCCTCCAACTCCACCGCCAACCAGTCCGGATTCGCCCCCAACAAGGCCGCCAGGGGAGCCATTCCCAGCGAATCCACGGCAGCTTCCAGCCCGCCACCCTTGCCCTCGGTTTCCTCCACACCAGCACCCGTGCGGATTCGCACCACGCGCGCTCCGTAGGATCCCAGGGAAGGTGCCGACACAAGGCCTCCAATCGCCCGCAAACTAACGCACCACCCCCCCGCGGTACAGGGGGGTCCATTTCCGCGGGGGAACCGATTAGAGGGCGGCCGAATGGGAGGCCACCATGTCGGAGCGCCCGACCCCCACCTACTGGGACTACCTGCAACTCAACGAGCTCCTTGCGCTCCAGGGAGGCCTGGAGGGGGATGAGCAGAACCTGATGCCCGATGAGCTGCACTTCATCCTGGTGCACCAGACGATGGAGTTGTGGTTCAAGCTGTTGCTGCGGGAGCTGCGCCTGGCCCGGGACCACCTGGGCGTGCCGGATGTGCCCGAGGACCACATTCCCTACGTGGTCCACCACATGCGACGGGCCACGGAGATCGTAAAACTCTGCGTCCAGCAGTTCCAGGTCGTGGAAACCCTCACGCCCCAGGACTTCCTGGCGTTCCGCGGCAAGCTCTCCCCCGCCTCGGGATTTCAGTCCTTCCAGATGCGGGAGATCGAGATCCTGCTGGGCCTGGAGGAGTCGGAACAGGAGCTGCTCGGGAAGATCGGCGCCCTGGACTACCTCAAGAAGATGACCTCCACCTCGCCCGGGGGCGCCCTGGCCTGGGAGCACATCGCGAAGGTCCGAGAGGAAAAGACCCTGCTTTCCGCCCTCAATGACTGGATCTACCGCACCCCCATCCAGGGATCGAGTCCCGACGAGGAAGGGGACGATGCCATGCTGGATGGTTTTGCCACCGACTACATCCAGGCGGTCGCCGCCGAGGGAGATGCCCAGCTGAATCGCCTGCTGGAGGCTGGAATCGGCAACGAGGCCGCCCTCAAGGAGCGTTTTGACCACGGCACCCTCCAGGTGAGGGAGTTCCTGGAGGCTGTGGATGTGGACGCTTCGGAGAGGGAACGGGTCCGGCGAATTCGCTCGGCCCTCGTGTTCATCGAGTCCTACCGGGAGCTGCCGCTCCTGGCGTGGCCGCGCCTCCTGCTGGACACGGTCGTGGAGCTGGAGCAGCAGATGGTCCTGTTCCGTTCCCGCCATGCCCGCATGGTGGAGCGGGTCATCGGTCGCCGGGTGGGCACCGGGGGCAGCTCAGGGGTGGATTACCTGGAACGAACCACCCGGTACCGTATCTTCAAGGACCTCTGGAGCGTGCGGACGGTGCTGGTGAAGAAGACGTCTCTTCCAGCGCTGAAATCGCCAGAATTCTATGGGTTTGCGAACTAACCTCTCGGGGACTTGCTGCCAGCGCCGGGTGTGTACGGGAGACGCTTCAGGAGCGTTGGAATCGAGACTCACGCCACGGCAGCCACAAAACGGACATTCTCAGGGGGAGATAGTCCATCCCACCCACAAAATGTCCGCCCCAGCGCAACAAAACGGACATTCTCAGGGGGAGATAGTCCATCCCACCCACAAAATGTCCGCC
>CAZSZE010000060.1:27030-27695 GCA_964610645.1 uncultured Enterobacterales bacterium
CCCCAGTCACCTCGAAGCACTCAACTCCATATCCCCCATGCCCTGATCCGACGTGGAGTCGTCCCAGGACGTCGCCACCAGGGTCCAAATGCCATCATACGGAAAGCCCCCGGCCAGAGTGATCTCCGACCCGTAAGAGCTGGAACCCCCATCGTCGTTGGAGTCATGGACCTGGCAGGTGGGGTCCAACAGGTACAGGTAGGGGTCCGCCAACGGGTCCGAGCTGCCCCACGGTTCCAGGGAAAACGTGTAGTTCAGGTTGCTGTCTCGCTCGCCTGTGAGCTCCACGTCGTCGTAGAGATAGGACAACGAATTCCCATGGGTGAACGCCCCCGTGCTGTCCATGGCGTTCAAGGTGAACGTGGAGCTGTAGGGCCAGGTGCTCACCTGCCAGTCATCGGAGAGGCAATTGCCCCCCTCCCCCGTGTTCAGGGCCAGGTCGTAGTCGCCCTCGGTTCCGGACGGGGCTTTGATGACCACGGTGTAGATGCCATCGTCGGGCACATCAAAGGCGAGGTGCGAGTCGGTGCGGGCGTTTGTGGAGATTGTGGTGTCGTCGTTGCCCGCCACCAGGACGCAGGCCGCATCGTAAATCTGCAGGTGGGTGTCGATGTCCCCTGAGCTAAGGAAGACCTCCAACTGCTGGCCGACCTGAAGCTCCACCT
>CAZSZE010000061.1:0-16194 GCA_964610645.1 uncultured Enterobacterales bacterium
TTGAGCAGGAACACCAGGATGATGACCATGATGTCCATCATCGAGTTGATGCTCAGCCCTTCATCCTCACCTCTGCCCCGAGAGTGTTTCTTCAGTTTTGAAGCCATGGATTCCTCCGTTTCCTAATGCGGCGCAGCCTACAGGCCGCCCGCCACCACCACAAAGGGGAACAGTGTGTTGATGGTTCCGTCATCGTTGGTCTTGGCCTTGTCCTCCAGGAGCGCTTCATCCCGGGTGGCATCCATGGTCCGTACCAACACTTCGTATTTGACTGCCGATTCAGGTGCGAGAATGACGTTCTGATCATCCGGTCGCGCATATTGCTTCTGGACTTCCACCAGGTTCTTCGTCAAGCCAACGTAGTCATATTGGTCTGGCGTGTCGCAAGTGGTGAGTTCATTGCCCGACTCATCCTTGCAGGGCAGCGTGGGTCCCTTTTCCTCGCCTTCAGCAGCGGGCGCCATCTCCCCCTCCAACTTGGGCTCCTTGTTGTGCTTCACGGAGAATCCCTTCTCTGTGATCACAATGGAGAGCGTCAGCGGCGGCTCCTCCTCCTCGTCCGGCGGCTCACTCGGATCGGACGGAGCGCCAATGGCCGGCATCGTCGAATCGATAATTGCCAACTTGACCTGGCCCGATGCCAAGAGCAGGAACGGGATGAGAATAGACACCAAGTTCATGATCGGGATCAGATTAAGATCTTCCATCTTGTCTGCCGATCGTCTTCCTTTGCCTGGCATACCCTCGAACCTCTAAGAATTGGGGGGAGAAAAGGGCCGCCCCCGGGGATTGGGAGCGGCCCCTCATGCGTCTTCCTAAGAGGACGCTTCCTTGGAACCGTCCTCGCGAAGCGTGCCGCGACGGCGGGCGCCCAGAAGGTTGACGGTCTTCACAGCATAGAGATCGACCTCATCCATGATCTTGGTCGTCTTGTTGCCGATGATGGAGTTCAACACCAGCGTCGGGATTGCAACCAGCAGTCCCATCATGGTGGTGAACATTGCGACGGCAATACCCTTGGCAAGCATGGAGCTCTTGGCGGAAGCACTGGTGCTATCCACAGCTTCAAATGCCTGGATCAGTCCGGTAATCGTACCGAGCAGTCCGGTCAGGGTGGCGACGTTGGCCAGCATGCCCAGGTAGGGGGTCCGCTTGGACAACTGGGGAAAGACCTCGAGCACCGCCTCGTCGACAGCATTCTGAATCTCGATGTCGCCGCGGTTTGCGCGGGTCAGTCCAGACTTCAGCACGCGCGGCAGAGCTGCATTGGGCTCCGCGTTGCACAGCTTGATGGCACGGTCGATGTTGTTTGCCATGATCAGCTTCTGGATCTGGGCAAAGAACGCCGTTCCGTTGATGTTGGCCCGCACCAGAATGTAGTAGAGCCGCTCGGCTCCAATGGCAGCCGCAAAGACCGCACACAAGACGATGGGGTAAATAAAGATTCCGCCTTCTTTGAAGGCACGAACGATGATCCGCATGACTACTCCGTAGACCTGGGCCGAATGACCCCGTGATTGACTCTAAGCAGCTATCGCCTTGGACGCGTGTTGCAAACGTTCTCCAACCCAATTGGGCCAAAGACCCGGTGACTCTACCCAAAGCGACCCGCTTTTTCAGTCGATAGATGTGAAAAGCCCGTCATCACGCATCCCCCAGTGGATTGTAGGGGGGTTGTTCCCCACCGCCGGGGTCCTTTTCATCCGTCGGGACCCCTTTGAAAAAAACGTCAGGTCCCTGCAAGTTCCACAACCCGTGGCGCGCCGAGGCAAAATCCACCGCCTAGAACGGGCCGGTTTCCACACTGTCGAGAATGAGCGGCACGAAGCTCTCCTTCAACACCAACTGATCCGCTTCGGCCAGGTTCTGGCGCGCGATGATGATCTCGATGTTCGGCTTCTGGACTTTTCCCTGGATGACCTCTTCCTCGAGCATCCGCGCACGCCCTCTGCCCTGAGCCCAGCCAGGCTGCGCCAGGATCAATCCTGCCAGAATGAAAGCAATCGATCTCATTGGCCGCCCTCCGCGCCCCAGGGGTTTTCTTCCGCCGGCGTCTCGACCGGCGTCTCGGCCGGCGTCTCGGCCGGCGTCTCGGCCGGCGTCTCGGCCGGCGTCTCGGCTGGCGCCTCGGCTGGCGTCTCGGCTGGCGTCTCGGCCGGCGTCTCGGCCGGCGTCTCGGGAGCTGGTTCTTCCGGTGCACTGCCGGGTGCTGCAGCTGCTTCCTCGGTGGTCCCCGTGGCCGCCGGGCCTTCCGCAGGTGCCTCACCCCCCACCGCGGCCTCCTCAGGTGCAGGGGGTGGCGGTGGGTTGGCTGCTTCTTCGGCTGCCTTTCGAGCTGCCTCTTCCGCATCCTTGGCGGCCTGCTCCGCATCCTTGGCGGCCTGCTCCTCCAGGATGCGCTTCTGCTCGGCTCGCTTGGCCCGCTGCGCGTCCATGCGCTCCTTGCGGGCTTCCAGGCGTTCGATGCGCTTCTGCTCCTTCTCGGTGGCCTCGATATAGCTGGCTGCGGCCTCTGACTGGGCTCCCCCCTTTTCCTGGTAGGTGGTGTAGGCCTGCACTGCCGCCGGGTAGTCCTTCATGTAGTCGCCGTAGAGAATGCCCAGGTTCAGATAGGGTTCCGGGTTCTCCGGATCCAGCTGCAGGGCGGTCTCATAGGCCTTCTTCGCATCGTCGAATCGCGCGACTCCCCGGTAGGCGATTCCCAGGCTCATGTTGATGCCAGCACTGCCCGGCTCGAGCACGTTGGCCCGCTCCAGGAGGTCCAGCGCATCCGCAAAGTTCCGGTTGTCCAGGTGGTCCTCAGACAGGTACAGCATGGCCGGCACCAACTCCGGATCCAACTCCAGGGCCTCCTTGTAAGAGACCCGCGCATTCACGGCGAAACCCTGCAACTGGTACACACGCCCCAGGTTGCACCGGATGAAGGCGTGTTGGTCCCCTCCGTCCTGCCGCATGGCCCGCTGGTAGATGAACTTCGCCAGATCGAGTTTGCCCTGTTCCACGTAGACGAGGCCCAGGTTGTTGTAGACGTTCAGGCTCTTGGAATTCACCTTCAGTGCCTTCCGCGCTTGTTCCACCGCCTCGTCCAACTGTCCCAACCGGCGCTGGGTGGCAATGATCGCCACCCACAGGTCCATGTTGTCTTTTTGCTGCCGCAAGCCGGCTTTGTAGGTCTGGAGGGCGCGCTCCAGGTCGTCGTTCTCCAGGTGCAGGTTGCCCAGGTTCAGCCATGCATCGCCCAGGGCCTGGTCCAGGTTGGTGGCAGCCAGGTAGGACCGTCGGGCACCGGAGGTGTCGCCCACCTGTTGGTAGGCCAGGCCCAGGTTGTAGTGGGCCAGGGCGAGATCCGGGCTGGAAATCGTCACCTGCTTCAGCATGTCCATGGCCCGCTGGGCATCCGCCTTGCGACCGGTGGTCAACAGGGCGGCTGCGTTTTCGATCTTGGCGTAGGCAGCATCTTCCTTGGAAGTCCCGGGATCCAGAGGGGCCTCCGGCTCGGGGGTGGCCGCCCCAAACGGGTCTTCCGCTCCTGTCTCTGTCTCTGGGAGAGCAAACGGGTCTACTGGGGGTTCGGGCGCAGCGACCTCTGGCTCCGGCACAGGCTCGGGCAGAGCCTCCACCGGTGCGTTCTTCCCTCCGCAACCGGCAAGAAGCACAAACCAGCAGGCGTGGTGAAGAATGGGTCTCACTGCTCCCCCCCGCCCCAGGGGCTGTCTGCAGGAACTTCAGGTTGCGGGGCTTCGGGAGCTGGAGCCTCAGGCGCCGGGGCCTCCGGTGCAGGAGCGGGTGTCTCCGGGGCCGGGGTCTCGGCACCGGTTCCTTCCGCGCCAGGCGCAGGCGCTTCCGGTCCAGGCACGGCCGGCGCCTCTTCCGGGGTCGGGACCTGCTCGGGCGGTGCCTCTTCCTTGATCTTCTCTTCCTCAAACGCCGATCCGGGGCGGCTACGCGGACGGCCCGAGGGAATCACGATGGACTCGGCCTCTCCCCGAACCTCTGCCTTTTCCAGCGGGTAATCGCGCGGCCGGATGGCGTTGAGGGCTTCAATCGCCCGGTCGATCCAGATCGACGAGCGCTTGGATTCGGCGGACTTGGCCAAGACGGCCTGTAGACGGGCAATGGCCTTTTCTTCCACCGGCTGGGCGCGGTCCCGCAAGCCAGATCGGAACTCCTCGAGGATCTCCTCGATCATCTCCTCCGGCGTGCCCGCTGGGAAGTCCAACTCGGGGTCCGGAACGTCGTACAACATCTCCGCGTAGGCGAGGTAGGTCTTGCCCTGGATATACAGAGCCGCGGTGCTGTATTCGAAGTCCGGGTACCGCTGGATGAACGCGAGAGTTTCCTTCACCAATGCCTGGAGCCCCTCCAGCTTGGTGACGGTCAGGTATTCGGCCAGCTCCGCAGGATCCGTGGGAAACTCCACTGTCGCATACAAATCGTAGGAGGCCTGCACATCCTGGAAAGCGGTCTTCGCCACCAGGTTCAAGGCCCGCGGGCCCATCTCCAGTTGGGCGTTGAGCATCGATTCGTAGCGGCTCATCAGGTCTTCCCAACCCCGCTCGGCACGGCGCTCATTGCCCTTCTTCTCCCAGTAGTCCGCGAGCCAGTGCAGCGCCTCGATGGTGTGGTCCGGGTTGGAGTCTACGAACCGATCCAGGTACCGGCGGTAGAACGCCAACGCCTTGTCTTCACCCACCAGGGCCCACTGCTCTCCCGCGATCCAGAAATAGGTCTCCACGTCCGGATCATCCGGGAACTTCCGGGCAAAGTCCTCCAGTGCGCGGGCTGCGCCCACGTGGTCCCCCACTCCCACCTTCAACAGGGCCGAGTTTGCCATGGCATCCGCAGCCCGCTCAGACTCCGGGAAGTTCCGGATGAGCCGCTGGTAGTAGTCAATGGCCTGGTCGAGATCGAGAACATCCGAGTAGTTCCCCGCGATCCGCGCATAGAGCTGCTCGGACTTGACATCCTTCGGGTACAGGTTGATGTACTGCTCGTAGATTTCGTTCGCCGGCTCCACCTTTCCGGCGTTGTCGTACATGGCGCCCGCGTTGTACAGCGCTTCATCGATGTACTCGGATTTCGGGAATTCCTCCAGGAAGTCCAGGAACGCTGTCGCAGCATCCAGCAGATCCCCCTCCTCCATGAGCTTGCCCGCGAGCTTGAAGGCCGCACCCTCTTGCTGTGTCGCGAAGAACCGCGCCTTCTCTTCCGTCAGCTCGGCGGTGGCACCCAGCGCCATGGAGGCAAACCTGCCCGTGTACTCCCGGACCATCTCCAGGTTGCCCTCCTCGATGTAGGTGTTCACAAGCAGGCTGGCTGCATAGGCCGCCTCATCGTAGGCGGGGAATTCGTCGACGACCTCAAGCAAGCGGGGTCGCGCCTCCTCGTAGCGACCGTGCTCATAGAGAATCTGGGCCGGCTGGTAGTGGAGTGCTGCGCGGTTCTCGTCCAGGGCCTTCTTGTACTCCACCTGCTCAAAGTCAGCGTTGCGGATTTCATCCGCGGCAGCGATGAACGCTGTGTGCTGCTCTCCCAGCAGGTAGACGGGCCTCTCCCCTGTGGCAGATTCCACAGTGCTCTCGACGACCGCCCCTTCTGGAAGCTGCTCGACCTTGCCAAAGGTGTTCACGAGAATCTGTGTCCAGGCCTTGACCATCTGCCAGCGCGAACCGTCCTTGAAGGGGTGTCCGTCGGTGCCGATGAGACGCACGTACTCTTTGATGGCCTCGTCATAGCGGGCCGCCTGGTAGAGCGTGTCAGCCAGGTACCATTGGTACTCTGCATAGTCATCCGCAAACGGAAACGCGTCCAGGTACTCCCGGTATTGGTTCGCAGCTGCTGCGAAGTCCTCTCGGGTACCCGACTCCTGGGCCCGGATATGGAACTCCAACGCAATGGCCACCAGGGACTTTTCGATAAAGCCGCGCGCCACCGCGATCGCTTCCGGGTTGTTCCGGTTGGCTTCCCACCACGCCGAACCCTCGCCATAGGTCTCGGACAACGCCACCAGGGCCTGGGCCGCAGCCGCCTGGTCCGGGAAGGGCTGGCTGGCGTAGATCTCCGAGATGCGCTGTTGGTACTTGGGGTTGTCCGCCTCCAGGGGCCACCGCTCCTGCAAGAACCGGTAGGTCGCGATTCCCTGGTCGAAACGCCCTTGCTGGATCAACACATCCGCCAGGCGATCATAGATGGTCCGCTCAAAGGGCCGCTCCCCCACCTTCTGGAACCAGATGCCCACCTTGTCCAAGGGCTCACCGCCCTCCATGTCCGCAATGTCCGAGAAGGAGATGGCCATGTACTCGATGGCTTCTGGGGCCAGTGCGGAGTCCTCTCCCGACTCCAACCGGATTTCCTCACTGCGATCCAGCAGGTCGGTGAAAAGGCTCAACGTCCGGTCGTAGTCGGACTCCTTGTAGTAGGCCCAACCCAGCTTGTAGAGCCCCCGGTCATAGAGACGGTTTTCCGGGCCGGCATCCACCACGACCTGGTAGTAGCGAATCGCCGTATCTCGGTCATTCTCGTCGAAATAGTACTCGCCCAGGCGCATGCTTGCGTCCACGGCCGCATCGGACGCCGGGTGGTATTTCACGAGCTCCGTGAATGCCTCGCGGGCCTTCTCCGGGTCCAACGCGTCCGACAGGTCGTCGTAGTAGCAGTACCCGAGCATGTAGTAGGCGCCGTCCCGGAACTCGTAGTTCGGGTGGTCGTCCAGAATCCCCTGGTACAAGGCCATGGCCTTGCCGTAGTCCCGCACGGGCGAGGGGGGCAACTCAAAGGTCTCGTCCTCATCCGCCAGTCTTTCGAGCTCATCGTATTCGTCGGCGGCCAGGTCCCACTCCTCCACCGCTTCTTCGAAATACAGCTCCGCCAGGCGGAACATCACGTGGGGGGTGTGGCCAGCGCTGGGGTACTTGGCGAGAAACGCCTCGAACCGCTTGATGCTCAAGGTTCGGAGCACGCGCTCCTGTTCGGCCTTCTCAGCCCGCTTCGCCCGGTATCCCTCGGTGACCTTGCTCATCTCCTCCTGCCGCCGCTGGAGGGCAGCCGCCTTCACATCCTCCGCAAATTCCTGCATACGGTTCGTGAAGCGCTTGTGGACATCGAGAACCGCAGCCATCTCTTCCTGAACGAATCCGGTCACCCGATCAGGCGGACCCACCGGATCAGGCGACGGTGTTGGCGTGACGCCATCCTGGGCAAAAGCCGCACCGCTTGCGGCGAGCCATACCAGGAGAAATGCCTGCGGAATCCGGACCATTGCTATTCCATGCCCCGGGTAATGTTGGAAAAGCGGGCATCCAGCTCATTGAGCAGGCTCTGTTGTTCCAGGGTCAGGCCCTCTAGTTCGGTCCCCACATCCACCTTTCGGGTCCAGAAGACATCTACGATTCCAATGTCTGCTTCCAGGACCTTCTCTCCAAAGGTCTCTTCCATCTCCCGAAATCCAAGGCGGGTGATGTCCACCGCCAGGGTGTCTCCCGTGGAGCCTTCGGTGTCCACGTCCCGACGGACCTCCTGCACCTGCGTCTCCTGCTCGGCGAGCTTGGTGCGCACCACCGCGAGCTCCTTGGACTCCTGTGCACGCAGGGTCGTGTAGATCTGGTTGGTTCCCCGCTGGATTGCATCCACGCGGCTCCAATCAGCCGTTACCCGCTCGATGAATCCTTCCCGGTCCATGCCGGCGTAGGAAACCAGCAGGCGCCCGTACTGGGTGCGAAGAGCCCGGTAGGCATCGCTGAGATTCGCCATGACCGCGCCTTCTCCGGCTGGATCTGCCCCCTTCACCATTTTGGAAACCACACCGCTTCTGGTGGCATCCGACTGGGCTTTCTTCAGCTCCTCAGCCTGCTTTTCCATGTCCTTCCGCAGCCTCTCCAGCTTCCGCCTGGCATCCCGAAGCTGGCTCTCAGACAAAGGCGTTTCGCCAGAATCAACCATGCGTTGCAGAGCTGCGGCCTCTGCCTGAGCCGTCTTCAACTCCTGCTCAATGCGCAACGCATAGGCCTGTACCGCCCGGACCTGGTCCTCGTAGGCCTCTCGCTGCTCGTCTGCCGTCTCGTTGGATGCCGAAAGATCCCTGGCACCGCTGGCAAGTTTCTCCCGTTGCTGTTGAAGGCGACCGATCTGCCCGAGGGTGCCGGCATCCGCCAAGTCCAGGAGCCATCCTTCTTCCGCAGCAAGCAGGTCGTTCTGCACCCGCAGGAGTTCCGTCTCGAGAAAACCCAACTTGGCACGGGCCCGCTTGTAGTTCCCCAGGTGATCCAGGTTCCCCAGAGCCGCCTGCACCTCCTCCAGGAGCTCCTCGGCCTTCACCACGTCTTCTTCCTGGCGATCCAATTCCTGGACCGCATCTCGAATTCGGTGGAAGCGGGGGTTCCGGATGAGCATCTCGACGGTGTAGGTGGGCACCACATCCGTCTCGTAGGACTCCTCGGCGTCCAACTCCAACAGCCGCTGGAACCACTTTTCTGGCTCAATGGGGTCCTGGGCAATGTCGAGCAGCTTGTTCTGGATGGGGGTGTACTCGGTGATCACCCGCTCATAGGTATTCAGCGCCGTTTCGTACTGCTCCAGCTTCATGTGGAGGTGGCCCTGGATGACCTTCAATTGGGCGGTGCTCTTGTGTTCCGGAAAGGCGAGCAGGAAAATCTCCACCGCCCGCAAGGCCTCGGTGTAGTCCTCCTGCTTGATGAAGGTCCACACGATCTCATACAGGGAGTCGGCGAAATACGGGGAGTCCCGGCCAATGCGTTGGTAGAACTGGCTGGAAGACGCCAGGTCGCCCGTCTCGTAGTAGAGCCGCCCCAGGGCCAGGTTGGCCAACTGCACGATTTCCTGGTCCTGCTCATTCTCCACGGACAGCTCGGAGACGACACCGAATACATTGATCGCGGCCTCCAGGTTCTGCTCCGCCACCAGGACAACCCCCAGCAGGTACCGAGACTTGCCGTAGTAGGAACTCTCAGGGCCGATCTCGCCAAACAGTGACTTGGACCGGACCATGTCTCCTTGCCGGTAGAAGGACTTCGCCAGGGTATAGCGGACAGAATCGGTGGCCTGGACCCGGTTTGTCAGAATGAACCGGTTGTACACGCTGAAGAAGGAGTCTGGATCTCGGATGATGGTGTAGAGCTCCAACTGCCTGCGAACGGCGTCCGAAAAGAAGGGATGGGACTGGCCCTGGACCACAATGGTCTCGTAGGACTGGTTTGCCAGGTTGTAGTTGCCCAACTCAAACAGGCTCTCCCCCAGGTACCACTCTGCATCTGCCTTGAGGTCGGCATTCTGAAGAGCGTCTGCCTCAACCAGGGTGAAGAAGGTGTGGGCTGCACGATCGTACTCTTCCAACAGGAAGGCAAACACCGCGTCCTCATATCTCAGCTTTGCCTCCGCTCCCCCGATCAGCCCGCGGCGCTCCAGGAAGTCATCGGAGAGTTCCTCCAGGTTGTCATCGAGTAGATCGAGGTTCCCCTCCAGTTCGGTGAGCAACTCAACGTGGGTCGGCGCACCCAGTGCCGGCGCACTTCCTACAACCAGCAGGAACAACCAGCGAGACGACATCTACTCCACCGCAAGTCGAGAGGTCTGGACTTCGTACACGACCTGCGGCCGCTCCACGAACGAACGCCCGACGCCTCGTCGTTCATCCAACACCACCCGAACGCTGGCGAGACTGTTGTCCTCTGCGAGAAAGGCATAGCTGGACTTGACGTTGAACGTGTAGTTCTCCACGTAGCTGAACACGCCGAACCCATTGCCCTGGAGAACGGCGCTCACGGTGAGGTTGTGGTTGCCAGGGGGGACCACCCCTTCCCAGACCTTCATCTCGTTGGAGATGTCCAATCCGCCCGACGGATCGGACTTGGTGTGGATGGACTGCCCATCCAGATAAAAGCTGATGGAGCGCAAAGTGTAGGCAGGACCCAATCGGTTCACATGCCACACGCCGGCGCGTGAGCCAGTGGATCGCCCCTGGATCACGATCTCCTTGAGGAGCTGCAGCGTGGCCTTGGAGCGGAACACCTGCTCCTTCAGCAGGTTGACATCCTCTTCCAGGGTCAGGAGCTGCCGGTTGTACTCCTTGTTGGCCTCGGCGGTCTCCATGGCATCGCCTATGGAGTCATCGATCGCCGGTTCCCCGGGAACAGCGGCCGTCTCCAGCCCTGCCTCCTCTGCTTCTGGGGCCGTCTCCGGCTCCTGGGCCTGGGCGATGCCCCCTGCTGTAAACAGGCCAGCCACAAGTACCAGCCTCAAGCATCTGATCATCCGCTTGGCTCCAGCTTCTGCGTGCAGAACGTACAAAGGGGTTTAACCGCACCAAGCGGCACAAGAGAATGCCTTGTATAGCGGTTGACAGGGACCCCTGTCAACGGTGCCTCGACCGTGTTGTTTGCCGCTTCCGCCGGGGAATGCAGACTATTCAGGCGAGCCGGGCTCTACCGGCTCCATGAATGCCCCCACAAACGCGTCATGTGCACGGCGCGCAACGGCGATGGAACGGGGAAGATCATTGACGAGGTAGGCAAAGGCATACATCTCCCCATCCGCAGCCTCGATGTACCCGGCGAGACAGTGGACTCCGTTGATCGTACCGGTCTTTCCGCGGAGGCGTCCCACCTGGTCTTCCTCTTGAAAACGGGCCCACAAAGTACCGTCCCGGCCCCCAATGGACAGGGACGCCATGAACTCGTGGCCTACCTGTGGATCGGCTGCCATGTCCGCCAACACCCGGGTCAGGTGAGAGGGGCGAAGGGCGATGGTGCGAGAGAGTCCGGACCCATTCACGAGCCTGTACTCGCTGGCGGGAATGCCCAGGGAGGTGAGGTAGTCCTCGATCACCGTCAATCCCTTTTGCGAGGTGCCGGGCAACCCCCCCCCGCTGGCCCCCACCGCCTTGAGCACCTGCTCGGCCGTGAAGTTGGAGGAGTACTTGTTCATTTCCATGAGAATCGCGGCCAGGGGCGGAGAGCGCAGCTGCACCAGGGTGCGCACGCCCCGCTCGGGGACACCGCTCTCCAGGAAGTGTCCCTGTACCTTGATGCCGTGGCTCTCCATGAGCGATGAAAAAGCCGCAACGAAGTGTGCGGTCGGGTCCACCACGGAGCGGTAGTAGCGCAGGGTTCCAGAACCGATGGGCACCCGTCCCTTGAGGGTCAGGGTCATGCCACGGCTGTGGGTCTCGCGCTCAATGCGGACCCAGCGCCGGGAACCGGGCACCCCCGTCAACAACTGGTTGTCGATCTCCACCACTCCGGGAGACTCGGTCTCAAGCTGCACCCGGGCTTCTCCCCCCACCGATTCCCCGGGACCGACAATGACGGCCACGGTGTTGAAATTCAGGGACAGGGCACCGACAGGAGCGAAATAGGAGGGGCCGCGCTTGATGTCCTCCCGCTTGTTCCAGCCTGGAATGGAATGGGAGCGGTCAAAGGCCGAGTCGTCGAAGAAGACGTTGCCGGCGACCTCCTTCACCCCTTCCAGGCGCAGGTCGTAGGTAAGCTTCCAGAGACGCTCCAGCACCAGCGTGGGGTCACCGTTTCCGCGCACGTACAGATCACCCTCGAGCACGCCCTCGGGATTCAAGTGGCCGTCGGTGAGCACCTCGGTCGTGAACCGATAGGACGGTCCGAGCTCCTTGAGGGCGGCCGCTGCCGTCAGCACCTTCATGGTGGAGGCGGGCAGAAGTGCCTCGTTTGGTTTCCAGGAAAAGACCTGGTTGCCATCGTGCAGGTCCACCACGTCTATGGCCACCTTTGCATCCCGGAACATGCGGTCCTTGGTCAGGGACTGCAGGTCATCCAGGCGCAGCCGTGCGCCCGGCGGCAGGCCATCTACCTCTTCCGTGGGGGCGGGTTCCACGGCAAAGGCCGGACCCCCCGCCAGGGGAAGCAAGGTGAGCAGCGCTGTGAGAAGAACAGACCGGGGCCGCATGGCGTGGTCGAAACCCTGGATGCTCAAGAGGAAGAAGGAAGGGAGAATGGGCGTCCCGACAGTGACCCGCCGGTGACGACGCTTCATCCAATATGCTTCAGATCAGTAAGAAAGAAAAGGGGGTTTCAACCTGTTTCTGCAGATAGTTGCAAAGCAAGGCCTTTCAGGCGGTCGAGATGCACCCTCGACGGTGCGCAGGACAACCCAATCCGGTTCCATTGCCCCCGGTGCCCCACCGGGGCATGTTGGGACTCGCTTCTCTCCCTGATCTGGACTGTCCATGCTTCTCCTTGCGCTCCTTTCCTTGCCAGCCCACGCACAGGACACCTCCGCCCGGTACCTGCCCCCAGGTACCAACGCGGCAGCAGAAGACGGCGCCACCGCCACCTGGGTCAATCCCGCCAACCTGGGGTTTGACCCGGATGCATCCCTGGGATTGTGGTACGGACAGAGGCTGGCGGCGGACGAGAGCGAGGTGCGCAGCTTCGCCCTGGCCACCGCCGCGGGAAACGGGTCGTTCGGTGTGTTCATGAATGGGGGGCCCGACGGGTCCGCTTGGTGGGGCATCACCAGCGGTTTGGCTTTTGAGCTGCCGGAGAACGTGCGCCTCGGTGTCAACGGTACCCTCAACCTCCTGGGCGAAGGCCGGGGGACCTTCGGTACCTGGGATGTGGGGCTGGGGTATCGCCCCCTCCCCTTCCTGGGCCTGGGGCTCGTGGCGCGAAACATCGCTGCGGAGGATGTGGACCTTGGACTGGGCGGCAGCTACGCGGGGGCGGTGCACCTGCGCCCCCTCGGGGATCGCCTGGAGGTCGGCGCAGAGTACGAGACCCACAACGGCCTCGGAGACGATCCGCTCACCCAGGGAGGCACGGGCGTGCTGCGGGTTCGCCCCATCGACGGGCTGGTGCTCCGGGGCGAGGTGAACCAGGACCTTGCGTGGGGTGCGGGCATGGAGGTCTTCTACGATGGTTCGGGATTCGGTGGCTTCCTGGGCGACTCGGTGGGGGACATCACCGGGTACCTGGTGAGCGGTCCCCCCAATGAGCGCCTGGCCATCGAAAGCAACCGGGTGCCGGTCTTCGAGCTGTCCGGGAAATTTGCCTACCAGCCGGTGGGCGGCCTCTTGAGCACCCCCGGCGAGTCCTACCTGCACCTCTTGGAGCGCATGCGAGAGAGCGCCTCGGACTCCTCCGTGAAGGCGGTGGTGCTGGAGATCGAGTCGCCGAAATTCAGCTTTGCCCAGGTCCAGGAGCTGCGCGGGGTGATTCAGGAGATCCGGGATGCAGACAAGACCGTGATCGCCTGGGTCGGCGGATCCGTGGACAACGCCGGCTACCTGCTGGCCAGCGCAGCCGACGAGATCCACCTCCACCCGGCCGGAGACTTGATGGTCTTGGGCATCGCAGCCCAGGTCCGCCACCTGAAGGGCACTCTGGACCTGGTCGGGGCGGAGGCCCAGTTCGCCCGGCGAAGTGAGTACAAGTCCGGTCCCGAGCGGTTTACCCGCACCGACTCCTCCGAGCCCGCCACCGAGCAGATCTCAGCCCTCCTGGATGATCTACATGGTGAGTTCGTGGCGGGAATCGCTGCATCCCGGGCCCTGGATGCGGCTGCGGTACAGGCCCTCATCGACCGGGGACCCCTCACCGGCGCCGAGGCCGTGGAGGCCGGCCTGATCGACGGAATCTGCTACCGGGATGAGGTGGGCAAGCTCCTGGAGGAGGGCACGGACGAGGACGAGGACGATCTCGAGACCGACTCCGAATACCACCTGGCCACCGATCTCTCGGGCTGGGGCTCAGCCAGCAAGATTGCCATTGTCTATGTGCAGGGCCCCATCACTTCCGGGGAATCCTCCTCCGGCGGGCTTCTGGGGGGCCCATCCACCGGTTCCAAGACCGTCGTGGAGGCCCTGGAGGCCATCGCCGAGGACTCCTCGGTCAAGGCCGTCGTGATGCGGGTGGATTCCCCCGGGGGCTCCGCCTACGCCTCCGATGAAATCTGGAAGGCCGTGCAGGAGGTCCAGGAGGAGGACAAGCCGGTCATCGTGTCCATGGGAGGCGTGGCGGCGAGCGGGGGGTACTACGTGTCGGCGGGGGCCGACGTCATCTTTGCCGAGCCCACCACCGTCACGGGTTCAATCGGCGTCTACAGTGGGAAGCTCTCCTTTGATGACCTGTACGGCAAGCTGGGTGTGAGCCACGAAATCCACACCCGGGGGCGCATGGGGGCCATGTACCTGGACTCCCACCGGCTCGACCCCCTCGAGTTTGAGGCCATGGACAAGATGGTGGGAGATGTCTACCGGCAGTTCAAGGAAAAGGTCGCGGAAGGACGCGATCTGTCGGACGAGGCCGTGGAGGAGGTGGCGCGTGGTCGGGTCTGGTCGGGCAAGGCTGCAGCGGAGAACGGTCTCGTGGACGAGCTGGGAGGGTTCCAGGACGCCATTGCGCGGGCAAGAACAGAAGCAGGGATTTCCAAGCGGGCCGACGTCACCCTTGTTTCCTTCCAGGGAGGGGGCGGGCTGTTGGGGGCCATGGCCCCGGAGGTGATTCGAGCGCTGCTGCCAGAAGCGGCCGCCATTCCGCAGGCCCTGCCCGGGGACGAGCTGTTGCCTTATTTGCGCTTGGCGGATGAGCCGGTGCTTGCTCTTCTTCCGTGGGTTCTCGAGGTCCACTGATGACGGCACCCCGCATTCTGGTGGTGGATGACGAAAAGGCGGTCCGATCCGCCCTGGCCGTCAATCTGGGCAAGGAGGGGTTTCAGGTCTCCAGCGTCCAGAACGCCGAGGAAGCCCTGGCGGCACTGCAGGACTCCCCGGTGGACATGGTCATCTCGGATGTGGCCATGCCCGGCATGGGGGGCATTGCCCTCCTGGAACAGATCAAGGGCAACTGGCCCGAGGTACGGGTGGTGGTCATGACCGGGTACGGCTCGGTTTCCGACGCGGTGCACGCCATGAAGACCGGCGCCGATGACTACATCATCAAGCCGGTCAGCAAGGATGCCCTGCTGCTGATCGTTCACCGCGCCCTGAAGGAGAAGGCCATCCTCGCGGAGCTGGTGCAGCTTCGGCAGGAGGTGCAGGACAAGTACGGGTTTGAAAAGCTGATCGGGGCGACGCCGGCCATGGTGGAGGTGTACGAGCAGATCGAGGCCGTAGCCGACACCAACGCCCGGGTCTTGCTGCAAGGTCCCACGGGGACCGGAAAAGAGCTCATCGCCCACGCGGTTCACTACCGGAGTGCCCGTCGCAATGGTCCGCTGATCAAGGTCAGCTGTGCAGCGCTTCCGGAGACGCTCCTGGAGTCCGAGCTGTTTGGCCACGAGAAGGGGGCCTTCACCGGGGCCACCCGGCAGCACCGGGGCAAGCTGGAGCAAGCCAGTGGCGGGACCTTGTTCCTGGACGAAATCGGCGAGATTTCCGCCGCCACCCAGGTCAAGCTCCTGCGGGCCCTGGAGAGTGGCGAAATTCAGCGGGTGGGTGGGACGGAGACCCTGCGGGTGGACATCCGCCTGGTGAGCGCCACAAACCGGGACCTGCGAGAGGAGGTGGCCGAGGGACGGTTCCGGGAGGACCTCTTCTACCGGGTGAACACCTTTACAATTGCAGTGCCCTCCCTGGCCGAGCGCCGGGACGACATTCCGCTGTTGGTGGAGCATTTCGTGGGGGTGTATGCCCAGGAGATTGGCCGGGAGCGCCTGCGGGTGCCCTCCAAGGTGCTTGAGCGCCTGGTGGCCTGGTCGTGGCCCGGCAACGTGCGGGAGCTGCAACATGTGATCGAGCGGGCGGTCATCCTCTCAAAGGGAGAGGAACTCTCCGGAGTCAAGCTGCCGGAGCCATCCAAGTCGGCGGAACCGTCCCTGGCGATCACTCCGGGAACGACGCTGCAGACCGCCCTCAAGGAGCATGAACGCAGCCTGCTGATCACCGTGCTCAAGGAAGCCAAGGGCGTGCAAGCGGAGGCCGCCCGGCGCATGGGCATCTCGCGATCAAACCTCAACTACCGCATTCAGCGTCTGGGAATCGTGGTGAAGGATGTGGTCTACGAATGAGGCGGTTCCCCGCGTTGACAGCATTCGATCGAACGGCTAAATCCGGGCCGTCCTGCCGCCACGAACCGGGTTCGGGGGGCAGACGAAACCAAGCAGTACCGTACGCAGCAGATCATTGCAGCGCAGAAGCAGAAGCAGGTCGGGGGCAAGCCTCCGAGAGGGTGGAGCACGGCCAGATAGCTCAGTCGGTAGAGCAGGGGATTG
>CAZSZE010000061.1:16294-27562 GCA_964610645.1 uncultured Enterobacterales bacterium
TGGACGACCTGGACACCATGGACTGCGACACCCTGCGGGCGCTGTACCAGCCGTAGGAGATGACGCCCAGAGGAGAGTCGCTGAGGCGCGTGCTAAGGTCGCTCGCACCAACGTCGGAGCAGTCCATGCAGGCCAAACTCTCTCGGTACCCTCTCCTAGTTCTGCTGGCGATCGTGGCGTTTCACCCTGATTTCGCGGAGGCAGTCGAGCGAAAGACCTACGAATTGAACAATGGTTCCGTGGTCACCGGAGTGGTGATTGACGAGGGGAACTCCGGCTACCTGATTCGCACCCCGGATGGCGAAACGGTGCGGGTGGCCTACACAGACATCAAACAGGTGACCCCCCTGGGTGGAACGGCTGTGCAAGCGGCGCCCGTCAAGGAGGTGCCGCAGGTCGGGTTCGCTTCGAACCCAATGGTGGTAGTGGAGTCAGGCTTCCGGTTCCCCCGTGGGTCGAGGATCGTGTTTCTCCCCTTCAAGAACAATGAGAGTAAAGACCCACGAGACAGTCAGGGCACAGGGGCCTCAACACAAGGTGCCATCTTCATGGCCATGCAGAAACAAACAAATCTCTCGGTGAACTCCATGGCTGGTCACGAGCGATCTGCCACGGTGGGGCTGACCCGTGCAGAGGCCGTTGATGCAATCAAGAAGGCAGAGGTGGACTACGCTGTCTACGGCGACTGCAATCAGTTCTACAGCGTTGCATCCGGCACATTTCGGACCGACAAGGCGGGAATGACCGTCGAGATAGTTTCAGCAGACGGCACCGTCGTCTTTCAAGAGGCCATTGAAAAGAACGCCATCACCAACTTCCAAACGCCTGAAGGCTTGCTCGAGAAGATGGCAAAGGACCTGGTGGAACGGGTCAAACCGTAGCGGAAACACCCCATGCCTGATCTCGTCCTCGCCATCGACCAGGGAACCACCGGCACCACCGCGCTGCTGCTGGATTCCAACGTGCGCGTCGTCGGCACCCACAACGTCGAGTTTCCCAACCACTATCCCCAGCCCGGGCATGTGGAACATGACACCGGCGAGATCTGGACATCGGTGACCAGCGCCGTCACTGGCGTGCTGGAGAAGACCGGGATTGACGTGGGGCGCATTGCCGCCATTGGCGTCACCAACCAGCGGGAGACGTCGGTGTTCTGGGACCGGGACACAGGCGATCCCCTCCACCGGGCGCTTGTCTGGCAGGACCGGCGAACCGCGGACCGCTGCCAGGCACTCAAGGAGGCAGGACACGAGGCCTTGTTCAAGGGCAAGACCGGGTTGGTGCTCGATCCCTACTTCTCGGGCACCAAGGCAGCGTGGATCCTGGAGAACGTCGAGGGAGCACGGACCGCTGCCAACGACGGCACCGCCCTGTTCGGCACGATTGACACCTGGATGGCCTGGAAGCTGTGCGGCGAGCACGTGACCGATCCCTCCAACGCCTCCCGCACCTTGTTCATGGACCTCGCCACCCTGGAGTGGGACGCGGAGCTGCTGGACCTCCTGAACGTCCCCGCTGCCTGCCTTCCGCGCATTGCCGACAGCTCCGAGGTCTACGGCACCACCCGCGGACTGGGTTTTCTCCCGGACGGCATTCCCGTGGCCGGCCTCATCGGCGATCAGCAGGGCGCCCTCTTCGGCCAGGCCTGCTTCGACGAGGGCATGGCCAAGTGCACCTACGGCACGGGGGCGTTTGTGCTCCTGAACACCGGCGCCGAGACCCGCACCTCCGACAACGGCATGCTCACCACGGTGGGTTGGCGGGTCGGCGGCGAGGTGTCCTACGCCCTGGAGGGTTCCGCCTTCATCGCCGGCGCCGCGGTGCAGTGGCTGCGGGATGGCCTGGGACTCATCGAGTCAGCCGCCGACATCGAGCCGCTGGCAGCAAGCGTGCCGGACTCCGGAGGCGTGTCTTTCGTGCCCGCGCTCGCCGGCCTCGGCGCCCCCCATTGGAGACCCGACGCCCGGGGGCTCCTCTGCGGCATCACCGGCGGAACCAAGGCGGCCCACGTGGCCCGGGCCGTGCTCGACGGCATCGCCCTGGAGATCGGCGACATCCTCCGGGCCATGTCCCGGGATCTGGGAGGCCCCCTTCGCGAGCTGCGCGTCGATGGCGGGGCGGCCCGCAACAACCTGCTCATGCAGCTGCAAGCGGATGTGCTGGGCATCCGCTGCGTACGCCCCACACAACTGGAAACCACGGCGCTTGGATCCGGCTTCCTGGCTGGGCTGGCCGTGGGCATGTGGAACTCCCCAGCCGCGGTCGCCGATGCCTGGGCGCAGGATGCCGTGTTCGAGCCCCGGGTTTCCCCAGGCGAACTGACCGGGCTCTTGGCCCAATGGCAGAGCGCCGTCGAGCGGGCCTGATTCAGGCGGCTGTCCCCTCCAACTGCCGAAACACCCAATGGAGGAAGGCATAGGGCTGCTTGCCCTCCTCCGGGGAAAACCGGACCTCGAGGCTGGTGGGACTGTGCATCTTCATGCGGGCGGGCAGGTCCCGCGCCAACGTCACCAGGTGCTGGGCGCTGACGGTGGTGTCCTCGGTGAATTCCAACATGCAGCGCACCTGGAGCCAGTCGCATCGGGCAATCCCCAGCCTGCGACACTCGGACCGGATCTCGTGGAAGCGCACCAGGGCCAGGGCGGGAAGGGGCGCCTCGCCGAAGCGGTCCTCCAGCTCCGCTGCCACCTCCCGCACATGGCCCACGGATCGCGCAATGGCCAACCGCTTGTACGCCGCCAGCCGCTCCCCCATGACCGGCAGCCACTCCTCCGGCAGGTACGCCGGCTCCGGCAGGTTCACCTCGGGTTCCAGTTGGCTGCGCCGGGACTCCCCTCGCGCTTCGGCAAGGGCCTCCTCCAGCAGCTCCATGTAGGTTTCAAACCCCACAGCCTCAATGTGGCCATGCTGCTTGTGCCCCAGCAGACTCCCCGCCCCCCGAATTTCCAGGTCCACACTGGCGATGGCAAACCCCGCCCCGAGTGCCGTGTGCTCCTGAAGCGTGCGCAAGCGACGAATGGCTGTCGACGAGAGGTCCGTGCCTTCATCGACAAGCAACGTGCAGTACCCCCGCAAGTGCGAGCGCCCCACCCGGCCCCGAAGCTGGTGGAGTTGGGCCAGGCCAAATTGATCCGCCCGGTTCACCAGGATGGTGTTGACGTTCGGCAGGTCGACCCCACTCTCGATGATGGCGCTGCACACCAAGACGTTGAACCGCCCCTCGATGAAATCCACCAGGACCTCTTCCAGCGCCCCCGAATCCATCTGGCCATGGGCCACCACCACCCGGGCCTCAGGAACCGCGGAGCGCACGTCGTCCGCGACCGCCTCGATGGAGGACACCCGGTTGTGGACAAAAAAAACTTGTCCCCCTCTCTGCAGCTCCCGGAGAACTTCGGCGCGAATGCGATCCGGCGCGTGGCGCACGAGGGTGGTGCGGATGGGCAGGCGATCCCGCGGGGGGGTGGCGACCAGCGAGAACGACCGCAGATCCGCCAGGGCCATGTGCAGGCTGCGGGGGATCGGCGTGGCGGAAAGGGCCAGCATGTCCACTTCCGTGCGGAGGCGCTTCAGCTGCTCCTTCTGGCGCACGCCAAAGCGATGTTCCTCGTCCAGCACCACGAGCCCTAGGTCCGGGAACTTCACCTGGCGCCCAAGCAGACCGCTGGTTCCAATCAGCACATCCACCTCGCCAGCCGCGGTGCGCGCGATCACGTCGCGCTTCTGGGCCGCGGTCCGGAACCGCGAGAGCAAATCCACGCGCACATCGAATTCCTCCATGCGTTCCCGAAAGGTCTGCAGGTGCTGGTAGGCCAGCACCGTCGTGGGGCACAACACCGCGACCTGCCGCCCTTCCTCCACCACGCGCATGGCGGCGCGCAGGGCCACCTCGGTCTTGCCGAAGCCCACATCCCCCACCACCAGCCGGTCCATGGGCGTTGGCAGGGCAAGGTCCTCCATCACCGCATCAATGGCGGCGGACTGGTCCGGGGTCTCCAGGTAGGGAAACGACTCTTCAAAGGCAACGAATTTCGGGGAGCGCCCCACGTAGGCATGGCCCGGGTGCACCTGGCGCTGCGCCTGGAGGGAGACAATCTCGTGGGCATAGGCCAGCACCGCATCCCGCACCCGGGCACACCGGGCGGTGAAGGTCTCGCCCCCCAAACGGTCCAGGCGAGGATCAGTCCCCTCCCCTGCTGATCGAAACCGAGCCAGCACATCCAACCGGTGGACCGGCAGGTAGAGGCGGTCCTCTCCCCGATAGGTGAGCTGGACCAGCTCCTCCTCGCCACTGCCCAAGTCCAGCCGCACCATCCCCTCGAACCGGCCGATGCCGTGGCGCTTGTGCACCACCAGGTCACCGGCCGCCAGCTCGGAGAACGACTGGAGACTTGCATCCTGGCTGGCCTGGGCAAACCGGCGCGTGGGCTGCCGCACATGGACCTTCTCCCGGAAGATTTCATCGGCGGTGACCACCGCCAGCCCCGCATCGTCGCAATGAAACCCTGCAGGAAGGTCCCCCAGCACAAGGTGCACTCGGCCCGGAGTCCAGGCCGCTGGGTTCCGGCCTCCGGGGGCCAGCTCAATCCCGTGGGGGCGGAGCAGCTGCCCCAGGCGATCCGCCCGGGTGCGGCTCTCCACCACCAGTGCCACCCGCCACCCGTCCGCGCACCAGGCATGAAGCCGTCCCGCCACCGGCGCCAGTTCGCCCCGCTCCACGTGCAGAGACGTGTTTTCCCGGCATCCCAGGTCCAGGGCCTCGCCGGAAAACCCGATGGGTTCAATGGCCTGAGCGCCCGACAGGCCTTCTTCCAAGTCGCCTGGCGTGACCCATCGCGCAGAAGGCTCCACCAGCTGTCCGACGCCCTCGACCCTTTCAAAGCGTCGTTTCTGGTCCGCAGACGCCGACTCCAGGGCACTCCGGGTGCTCTGCAGATCCACCACCACCCAGGGAATGCCCTCCATCACTTCAGGAAGCGCCTGGGTCCCGGAGGCGAGAGGCAAGAACAGCCCACAGCCAGAGAACCGAATCCCCGCCTCCAGGTCCGTGCGCACCGTGTGTGCGAGGCGGCCGCCAAATCCAAGAAGCTCCACGCGAGCGGCAAGCCCCTCCCCCAGCGCCACCAAGGCACCCGCATCGAGGCACAACTCCCGGGCGGGCAAGAGGCGCACCGAGTCCAGGCTGCCAGTGGATCGCTGGGTACCAGGATCAAACGGGCGCGTGGACTCGACCTCGTCATCGAAGAACTCCACCCGCACCGGCTTCTCGAAACCGGTGGGCCAGACATCCAGAAGATCCCCGCGCAGGGAGAACGTGCCTGCATCCTCCACCCGCCCCACCGACAGGTACCCCGCATCCGCCAGCCATCCCGCCAGGGCGGCGGGCGCATGGTGGGTGCCGGCACGAGCCGTGGGTGCTTCAGCCAGGCGATCTGCCCCGATCACCCGGGGCAACAAGGCACGGGCCGGGGCCACCACCGTGGTGTCCATCCCTCGTTGCAGGGCATCCAGGGCCAGGATGCGCCGGCGCACCAGCTCCGGGTGGGGAGAGACGGATTCATAGGGAGCCACGTCGTCGGCCGGCAGAAGATGGGCCCCTTCCGCCCCCCGCCAGAACCGGAGCGCAGCCACCAGGACATCCGCATCCGCCGGCTCCGCGCAAACAACCAGGCGTGGCCCGGGACCCATCTGGGACAGGGCAAAAGCCGCCGCCCCCCCGGGCAGACCCGTGAGCCATGGATGAGCTCCCGGATCCAGCGAATCGAAAGCCAGGCTCACGCGGATTCGGCGCCGACCTCGTCCTCGCCAGGCGCCTCATCCCGCTGGGCAAGGGCCTCCTGGATCCGCTGCTCATAGAAGCCGTACATGGCCATCTTCATGATGGTCAGCAGCAGGATTTCCACCACACCAAATGCCACCACACTCATGGGCCCGATGGCCTCCATGATCCGCGGGATGTACGGCGGCAGAGCGGAGACGGGAACGGACCAGATGGCGTAGGGCAGCCAGGCCCGGACCAGGCGTCCCCGACGGCCACGGGTGAGCTTGCGGGAGCGATCCAGGGGCTTCTTCGATCGGTCATCGGTGGCGGTGATCGGATCCACAAAGGCAAACCACAGCCCATAGACCACGCCTGGGATCAGCACCATCATGCCCAGGGTGATGGCGATGTAGGCCTTGGCGTGGGGCCCCACCATGCGGCGGTAGCGGCTCTTGGCAAAGGTCCAGGTGGACTGGAATGTGGGAGGAGAATCGCCGTTCTCCCGCGCCCGCCAGCAGAGAATGGCCGCCGCCGAGAGAATGGGGAAGGCCACACAAGCCCACACCATCAACACCAGGGCCTCGCCAAGGGCCCACAGAAACAGGTCGATCTGCGGGTCCGCGTTGTGCCAGGGCACCAGGATCGGACCGAGCTTCCACATGAGCAGGTGTCCGCCACCACCCAAAACCAGGATGTACGGGGCCAAGGCCGGAAGGTCCCGCAACGTGCGCCGGGCTGCCACCAGGAGCACGGACAACACGCCGTCCATCCACAAGCCAGGAATGAGGAGGGCCAGGCCTCCCAGGAGGATGCCCATGGAGGGCATCGCCCACTCCCCTTCCACCGCAGACACCACAAAGGAGAAATAGGCCGCCCCGAGCATGCCAGCGCCCACGACGGAAGCGAGAATCAGCAGTTGTCTCTTCATGGAATCGACCTGAGCATCGGGGCGCCGGCTCTAACGGCGCGCCGGTCCGCAAGCAAGACCACGGCCAGCCCGAAAGACGGGTTAGTCTCCCTTCCCCCTGGAGGATCCGTGGCCCGCGACATTCTCAACGTGGACACCTCGTTTGCCGAAGCGTTCTCGCCGACGGCCCTCTCCTTGCAGGACCTGGAGTCGGTGCGCATGACCCTCCAGGGAAGCAGTGTGGTCGACTGGAACAAGCTGGACTTCCGGACCCTGGAGGAGGTGGACTCCTTCCTGGCGCTGCACCTGGTCGACCTGTCGAATCCCAGCGACGCGGAGCGCGCCCGCTTTGTGTTCAACCAGGCCGTCAACTACCTGGAAGAGCACATGGGGCTGCGTTTTCCCGACGATCTCCGGGACCCCGCTGACATCCGGGAGATCTTCCTGGCGGCCTCGACGTGGACCGGGCGTTTCCGCCGGCGGCAGGCCCTGGCGTGCATGCTGCTCAAGTTGATGCATGTCATCAACCACATGGAGGCCGCCGACCTGAAGTTCCAGATTCCCGTGCCGGAAGCGGTCTTGCTGGACCGGGCGGAGAAACGCATCATCGAGCATGCCGAGGGCATGCGGGCGGCCGGCTTTCCCCTGCAGGCCTTCTATGGTTCTCGAAAGACCCGCACCTCGACCATCACCAAGCTGCTGTCCAAGCGGGAGACCATCGCCGCCACCATCTTCGACAAGCTTCGCTTTCGACTGGTGGTCGAAAACCAGGCGGAGATCGTGCCGCTGTTGGCCCACCTCTCCCGGAGCCTGTTCCCCTTCAACTACGTGATTCCGGGACAGAGCCACAACAACCTGGTGCACTTCCGAAAGCTGCTCAAGGAACACGAGCACTACATCGAACTGGCGCCGCGCCTGCAGCGACTGCGTGCCCGGGCCACCGAGTGGCTGCCGGAGAAGAACCCGTTCTCCGGGTCGAGCTATCGAATCATCAACTTCATCGTGGACTTCCCTGTGCGGGTAGACGAGGTGGTCACCGGGTTCCGGGAAGACCAGGCCTACCTCCTGGGGAGGAATGTGTTTGTGATGGTGGAGTTCCAGGTGATCGACGCCAAGACCGCCAAGGAAAACGAGGACGGCGAAAACGCCCACCACCTCTACAAGAAGCGCCAGCGGCGCATCGTGGAGAGCCGGCTCTTGCGGGGGTCCCGCTCAAGGATGCGGGACTTCGGGGTCGACCCGCGGGATCGATAGGAGTCAGTCGGCGAGCAGGCCCTGCGCTTGGACCCACCGGGCCACCTCCTGGGCGATGAGGGCGTAGCCTTCTGCATCCGGGTGCCCACCATCAAAGAAGAGCGGCTCCCGCAGGCGCGGATTGCTTTCAAACGCCTCCAGCACGGCAGGCGCAATGGACATGGCATCCGGGTGGAGCCAGCCATCGTCTCCCGTGGCGGCTGGCGCAGGGGAAGCGGCTTCCAGGAACACACTCCGGGAGGGCAGCATGAGAAGCCGGTGCTGTGTTGGCGTGCGCTCCAGGGTCACCAACGTCTCCCCGGGGGTGGGCTGCGCCCGCCGCGCCCGCTCGCGGAAAATGGCCGTCAGTGGAAGAACCGGGCGGTCTCCGAGGGCACCCACAATCGCCTGGACGTCTCGCTGCAGCGCCTCGGGTCCGGCGCCGTGAAGTCGCTCCAGCTCTGGAAGTTGGCCATCGAAGGTAGAAAGCGGCGGCAGCGCCACCACCAGGGGCACGGGTGACACGGCCTCCGCCATGCGATCGATGGCGCGGGCGAAAGAGACATAGGGATCCGGGGCCGGGTAGTCCGGGCGCAAGAGCACCACCACGAGGTCAGAATCCAACCCCGCGCCCTGGGCCTCCACCCACCGGGCCAGGCCATTCGGCTCGGCCGCTGGGGCACCGGCGTTGATCACCTCGACCCCGAGTCGATCTGCCAACAACGCGGGGTAGCTCTTCTCCTGGGCCACTCCCCATCCAAGACTGATGGAAGGCCCCACGCAGAGAATGCGAGCGCCCTGCGCTGGCAGCGCGTACTCCGACCCGTCCCAGGCGCGGGCACGGCGCAAACCCCGGGCATCGGTGGTGAGCGTGAATGTCCGCCGGCGCTTGACCTGGTCCCGCATGGAAGGGTCGGGCGCTTCCTCCATGTCGTGGGGGCGATTGGGTATGACCACCTGTGCCGCCTTGAGCCCCGGTTTCAAACCCAGGCTGGCCCCGGTTTCCAGGGCCTGCGGAGCATCCATCCAGGCTGCATCCAGGGCCTCGTGGTCGAAGATCTCATCGGAGAGCTGTGCCGGATCCTCCCGGGTGAGGTTCTGCACAAGCAAGACGGCAGCCGCCACGCCTAGGACCCCGACGACTGCCCACATTCCACGGGCGATTCGCTTGTCCTGCGAGGTGTCTGGCACGGGTTTCCTCCGGGGGTCTACGGTACCAGCGGGACCCTGCTGCCGATGACTGGTTGGCTACGGAGTGAGCAACAGGTAGGCCCGGCCCGGCTGATCCAGGCGATCCGACTGCCAGGCGCCGATCAGGAGATCCCCCCGACCGTCTCCGTCCACATCCCCGACTCCGGCCACGGTGTAGCCGGCTTGGTCGAGGCCTTCCTCTCCCTGGAAGTGGTGATCGGCATCGACCAGCGCCAGCGTCCCGGCCCCGTTCAAGGTTCCGGACAACACCAGATAGGCACCGCCGGCCTTTTCAAACAAGAACAAGTCGTGCCGGGCCGAGATGAGCAGGTCGGAGCGCCCATCGTCGTCCAAGTCCCCGACACTGGCCGTGCTCTGTCCCGCCAGCTCATGTCCCTGCCCCACCAGTTGGTGATCCGCCGTTGATAGTGAACGAGCCCCCTCCCCTCCAATGCTGGCAGCGAGCACCACGTAGGCCTTCCCAGCATCCGTTCCACCCTCGTCACTCCCGTAGGCGCCAAACAACAGGTCATCCCGCCCATCCCCATCCACATCCCCGGCGGCGCTGGTGCCGTAGCCGACAGCATCGCCCCCGGCCTCTCCCACCCAGGCCCGCTGGATGTCCGCGCAGTCCAGGATCACGCCGGGCGCGGGGAGGTCAGCAGCCAACTGTAGATACACCTTGCCCGAGCCTCGCTCGCCGGAAGGTCCTCGTCCCGTCCCTCCTTCCTCGGAGGTCAGGGCAGCGATCGCGAAATCGCCAAACCCGTCGCCATCTACGTCGCCCATCGGCGACACGATGTAGCCGGCCTGGTCCAGGGGTTCCTCCCCCACGAATCCGTAGTCGGCCTCGGCGGCCAGGAGACGGTTCGGCGCATTGCCGAGGTTTGCCCCCAGCCAGAGGTAGGCCTTGCCGGAGTTGAATCCCCCCGCATCGGAACCATAGGCCCCGGAAATCACCTCGGGGATGCCATCGCCGTCCACATCTCCGGCCACGTTCACGCTGTGGCCCATGCGATCCCCGTCGGCCTCCCCTGAGAAGATGTAGGCCGCATCGGACAAGCTTGCGGTGCCTGGCACGAGGTCCGCCGCCCGCACGAGGTAGAGACGCCCCCGATCCTCGCCGTCATCGTCCGCGCCGTAGCCCGAGACGAGGAAATCCGAGAGTCCGTCTCCGTCCACGTCCCCTGCGCCAGCCACCGAGTGTCCGGCCCAGTCTCCGCCGCAGACATCCGGGTTGTCCGTGGAGCCCGACGGCCCGTCGCCGCAGGTGTCATCGGGTTGGATGCCGTCCTCCCCAAGCAGCGCGAAGTCCGCATCGGCCAGGGCGTGCTCGGTTCCACCGGCCAGGCTCGAGGCCCGGACCACGTAGACCTTTCCAGCGTTTTCCCCGGCTTCATCGTTCCAATAGGCGCTCACCAGGAGGTCTGCGGCCCCATCCCCATCCACATCCCCCAACCAGGCGAGGTGGGCGCCGGCCACATCCGTGGGGGCTTCCCCGACCAGGACATGATCTGCATCCGCCAGGGACACCACGCGATCCGGCCAGCCCTCGTAGACGTCCGGCACGTCGGTTTCGCCGGTCTCGCCCGTGTGATCCTTGCCGCCATTGGTACAGGCGAGCATCCACGCAGAAAGCAGCAGCAGGGGGGGCACGGCCCCATGATGTCACGCACACCATTCCCCGGCATCTCCAGCAAAAAAATAAAGGCCCCCGACCGCACGTCTGCAGTCGAGGGCCCAAGAGAGAGTAGGAGCGTCAATGGCTCCCGTGGGTCTTGGTAGGCACACCGTTGACCCTTGGATTTTGTTTCCCCTGTGAGGCCCTTTGGCCTTCCAATCAAGGGAACGGATCTTCGTGAATCCTCCATGACCCCCTACTTGCACTTTTTCCAAACAAACCTGAACCGCCCCCCCCAGCGCACCAAATTCCTTGGTGCCAAAGCGCCGGTCGGTTATCAGCCAAGGCGCTGCGGTCCTGGACCGCGTGCACCTGATCCCGCTTAGCTCAGTTGGTTAGAGCAACGGACTGTTAATCCGTGGGTCCGCAGTTCGAGTCTGCGAGCGGGAGCCATCTCGTGCGGTGGGAAGAACTCCGACGAACCGGAGTTCTTCCCACTCGCCGTTTTGGGGTGTGAACCAGGACCTGGCGACCACGGCGTCGGTGTGGGCTGGG
>CAZSZE010000062.1:0-8363 GCA_964610645.1 uncultured Enterobacterales bacterium
ATTGTGGCCCAACGTCTTGCGCGTAAGGTCTGCACAGACTGCGCCGAGCCTTGGCCCGAGGTGCAGCGAGGCGAGCAGAAAGAACAGTGGCACCGCCAGCACGAACCACGTCCCAGACTGGACGATCGCCGCCTGGACCGGGTCCCCGATTACGGACTGGAAACCGGCACCGAGCCAGATGATCAGGGGGCTGCGGGAGAGGTTTGGCCAGGCATCAGGATCGATCTGCCCGTGCTCCATGAGCCAGGGCAGGTGCCGTGGAAAGACTTGAGCGGTGTCTGCGTCGCCGCCTCGGAGGAGGCAGCGCGACATCTGGGCATAGTCGTAGGCGTCAGCATCCAGAAAGTCCGCAGTGGAGTGGCCGAAGAGCCACACCGCCAGCGCGACGAGGAGGACGCCGAAACATGCGAGGCGGTTGGTCTGCCGCTCTCGGGAATCGTGCGCCATGTTGCGGTCCAGGGCGCCAGTGTCAGTTCGCGCCAAAGGCGCTGCCCGACTCTCCCTCTGTCACGTCCATCTCCACCATCATGCCCAGCTCGCCGTGCTCCAGGATGTGGCAGTGCACCATCCACACGCCCGGATTTTCGCACTCGCTGTAGAGAACGATCTCCTGCTCTCCCTCGATCAGGACGGTGTCCTTCAGGCCCGGCTCATTCGCTTCCTCTCCGTCGCGGGTCAGGATCTGAAAGAACTGCCCATGCAGGTGGAAGGGGTGCTCGAAGAGGGAGTCGTTGCGCAGGATGACGTGGGTGGGCATGTTTCCGCCCACGTGGATGTGCTCATGGTCTTCTTCGTGGTGCACGTCCCCGTTGATGGTCCAGCGATCCCGCCGGGCACCGACCTCCAGGTCCAGTACCAGCTCGATCTCCTGCTCGACGGGCAGGATCTCCGGGAGTGGGCCTCCCGACCAGTCTGGAATCGGCGTGGTGGAGGGCTCTCCCTCCACGGTGGCCTCGAAGAGTGTAAAGGCATCAAAGCGGCCCTCACCATTGGGTAGCTTCAGCTGCAGTTGCACGGCTTCGGCGTCGTCTTCGACCACCACTTCAATGTCGTAGCGCTGGCCCACGGGAAGCCGAACCCGGGAGGCGTTGTAGGGCTCGGGGAGCAGTCCACCATCGGTGCCCACCACCCGCATGCTGGCGCCCTCCACTGAGAACCACATGGTCCGTGCGCTTGCGGTGTTGACCAGCCGCCAGCGCTCCACTGACCCTGGACGAATGGTGTCTGTCAGCAGGCCTGTCTGGCCGTTGATGAGCAGAGTGTTGCCGTGGCGGCCGATGCGTCCGTCGGGCCGGGTCAGGGTGTAGCGGGAGATGGAGTTGTCATCGTTCAGCCGGATGTCATCCAGGGCGAAGTAGCGCTCCTGGTCCACCTGGGGAGGCTCGGCCTCGTGGACGACCAGCAGGCCATAGAGTCCCCGGTCCAGCTGCTCATAGGTGCGCATGTGCGGGTGGTACCAGTACGACCCTGCTTCCTCGACCTTGAACTCGTAGATGAATGTCTCTCCAGGCTCCACCGGGTCCTGCACTGCGGGCACTCCGTCCATGGCGTTCTCGATGCGCAGGCCATGCCAGTGGATGGTGGTGGCCTCGTCCAGCTGGTTCTCAAACACCACGCGCATGGTGTCGCCCTCCCGGGCCTGGAGCATGGGGCCGGGAAGCTGGCCGTTGTAGGCCATGACCCGGGTGGTGTTGCCGTCTGCCAGCTGAACGTCCACCTCACTTGCCACCAGGTGGTACTCCACCACGTTGTGGTCGGGTTCCTGGTCGATGGCGGGGGTGACTCCCCACACCTCGGGCAGGGGCACTTCGACTGCCTCCTCGGACTCGGGCGTACAGGCAATCAGGGCCATCAGGAGGAGCATGGGGGACCTCGGATGCGGGTTTCGCGGCGCGTGTATCGGTTGAGGCCCGATTTCGCCAATGGAATCAAATACTTCGACATCTCTTGACCTACCCGAACCACCCGTGGAGCCACCAGGTGCCCTCCTTTCGATCCCGAAACACCCAGGGTTGTCGGCCATCTGCAAGCTCCAGGCGCAGGTAGTCCCGGGTGTAGGGGGCGGACCACCAGGCCCCCTCCAGGCGCTCCACGGCTGCGTGGTGGTGTACCGGGGACCAGCGCCCTTCGATCTCCACTGCCCAGGTCTTGCTGTGATCCCCCTCTTGGCGAACCTGGATCGGCCGGGGGGTGGGCAGGAGCAGCGCGGGCCGGGGAGGGCGAGGCCGGCTCTCCGAGGGAGCCGGGCCGCCGAAGGGGGCGGCCTGCCAGGTGTCCTCCGGGCGCCAGGTGTCGGTCATCTGCGGCACGAAGCAGGCCCGGGGCCCCAGGGCGTCCTCCAGGCGGGCCAGCAGCTCCGGCAGGGGCTCGGAGGCGTTTCGGCGCGTGAGCAGGCTGGCCTGGTGGGGGCGGTGGGGGCAGCATTCCAGTACCTCCACCTCCACAGCCACCACCGGTGCGGGCAGCTGCAGATCCTCCAGGCGCCGCAGGACCCAGCGGGTCAGGGCGGTGGGTTCTCGCTGGGGGCGTCCCAGGCGCACGGAGAGCAGGTGCTCCGGGGCGCCATCCAGGCCCAAGCGCAGCTGAAGGCGCATGGCGGCAGCCCCGGAGGCGCACAACCCAGCGCAGATCTGCTCCACGAGGCGCTGCAGCACGGGCTCCAGGGCGGTGCGAGAGGCCGTGGGGGCAGGGAGGGAGGCCTGGGCGGGCGGGGGCGCTTTCGGAGGTGGGGGCGCCGGCGGGGGAGGGGGCAGCACCGGTGTGGCCCGGCAGATGCCGTGGAGGGCCAGCCCCTCGGCCCCGAACCGGTTGGCCACCGAGGCTGCGGAAAGCGCTGCAAACTGTCCGGCGGTATGGACCCCCAGTCCCACCAGGGTGCTCATGAGGGGCGCAGGCGGCGACAGCAGTCCCAGGGGCAGGTCCGCGAGGACGGACTCCAGGGTGTCCGGGGGCACGATGCGGTGGCGATCCCCCCACTGGGCCAGGGCCACACCGGCACGGGGGGCGCCGGCGCAGTGCCCGTCCATGATCACGACCCGGCTCAAGTGCCCCATGGCCCCGATGCGTTTCACCGCCTTTTCCAGGCAGGCGGTCTCGCCCCCCAGCAGCCCGGCGGTGTCGCCGATCTCCAGGGCCACCGCATCCGGGGCCAGGGGGCTGCAGCGGGGGGAGAGGACCTCCAGCTGCAAAGCCAGGGCGGCCAGGTCTGCCTGTTCTTCTTCCGGGCTGTCCAGGTGCTCCAGGTGCACGTCCGGCACCAGGGCCCGGACCTCCGGGGCGCTCATCCCCACCCGCAGTCCCACCCGCACCGCCCCCGGGGTCAGGGACTGCACACGCAGCACTCCGTGGCGCGGTGCCACCAGCACCACGCGCTCATGGGCACGCCACCCGCAGCGCTCCAACCGGAACGCGGGCAGCCATGCCACCAGCTGGCGGGACGGAGCCTTCATACTGTACGGATGTACAGTATACCCGAATCATTCGCTGCGGGTCAGCGGGATTTGCTGGCGGCTACCCCTCTTTCTTGATCCACTTCCGGATCTCCTCCATCACCGGCTCGGTCAAGCCCTCAGCGGCCTGGGCATGGCCCGCGGGGGTCCAGTGGGGATCAAACGTGTAGTACAGCGGCGATAAGGTCCTTTTTTCCCGCAAGGCCGGCGTGAGATCCACTGCTGCCAGGCCCGGAGGCATGGCCTTCATCACCGCCAGGGCCGGCATATCCAATTGCGCCAGGGAGGGGTCCAGCCCGAAAGCCTCGAAGGTCGCAGCGGTGCGCTTCGTGTCGATGACATAGGCCGGGGGCACCAGGCCCACGATGCAGATCAGCTGGGTTCGCAGGCAGCGATCCTGAAAGCGCTGCAAGGCCACGCGGGTGGGGGGCACCAGGTCCGCGAGGTTCCCCCCCTCCGTGAACGGCAGAATCTCATCACGGTACTCCTGGATCCGGAAGTCCGTGGCCCAGGATCGCAGGGCCAGGTGCCTTTGCAGGTGCGCATAGATCTGGAATCGCTTTGCCCACTGTGTTCGCAACTCCCTTTGCGCAGGGGTGAACTCCGTGACCGGGTCCTGGAGCGCCACGTTCCCCAGCAAGCGCTCCGGCAGCCGCGCGTTGTCCCGCAGATCGTTGCCCAGGTAGAACAGGAGAATCACGCCATCGGGATCGACCTCGCGCACCAGGCGGTCCATCCATCCGACAGCCTGCTGCGTGCCGTACCCGTCCACCCCGGCATTCACAATCGTGATCCGGCGCCCGGCTCGCTCCCGCAGGAGAGGCTCCAGTTTTTCCCCGAACGTGTCCTCGTAGTTGACCTGGGTTCCCAGGGTGAAGCTGTCCCCCAGCAAAAGGAACCGCAAGTCCCCCGGGAGCGTCTTCTCCAGCTCGGGACCCCGAAGTCCAAGGGAGTTCGTCTGCACCCGGGTCCGGTACTCGATGGCTTGGATCTCCACATCCACGTTCGGGGCAAGCCGGGAGATCAGGGTTTCATCCTGGACATAGAGTTCCGGTGAAAAGAAGCCCAGCGTAGCGTCCAGGACAAACTCTCCTCCCTGGGGACCCATGGCCCGAAAGGCCACCTCCGCGAACAAAAAGGCCGAGCCGAAGGTCATCACGAACAGCAGGAGCTTCTGGAGGAGGGTGGTCAGCCTGCGCATGGCTGCAAGGATACGCCGGTCAGTCTCCAGGGCCGAGCAGGTGCCAGCAAAGAGCCGAGGGACATCTCTCCGCGCCGAGGGTTGGCTGCCCCCCGCTGCCAAGAACATCCGGGAGGGTGCCGGGGCCTCCGGGCAGGCGCACCACGGCCCGGGCGCCGGATTTTTCTGCTGTGGCCAACCAGGCCGACACATCCTCCGCGGTGGCCTCGCCGGAGAAGACAGCTGCCGGCCGGTCCAGGATCAAGGTCACCAGCTCGTGGTCCTGGGGGGGGCGGCTCCCGAGGGGGGGCCACAGCGCCACCGGGTGGGGCGGGAGCTCCTCCAACAACTCCCCGCCCACCGGATGGGCGGTGGGGACCGGCCAGTGGACCGGCGCGATCAGGGTCGCTTCCACCAGGAGCGCAAGCGGTACGAACAGAGCGAAGCGGGGCCTGTGGGCCACGAAGAACCCGGTCCCGATGGCAAGGGCCAGCAGCGTTCCGGAGAGGAAGCGGTGGGTGGCTGCGAGGTCCCCCACGCCGGGAAGGGGCGCCACCAGGGCCCAGGGAAGGGGAATGACGCCGGCCCCTTCACCAAAGATGCGCAGGCTCGGCCCCAGGGCACAGATCACGCAAGCGGCGGCCGCTGCGATCAGGCCCTTGCCGAGGGGCTGCTCCCGAATCGAGAGCAGGCCCAGCACCCCGAACACCCCCAGGGTCCATCCCAGGTAGGACACCTGGTGGGGGGTGGTCCATGGATAGTCCACCAGGGAGGCCACCGTCGGCACCGTGTCCAGATCCGCCAGGCGCGACAGGGGGCCCGGCAGGTTCAGGGTCTCGCTGAACCACACGGCGCGGGGCCAGAGAAGGTCCCACAGTCCCGCGGGCGCCCAGGGTCCTTGTTCCGGCGGGCTGGAAGCCAGGGTCGCTGCATCGCCGCTTGCAGCCCCCAGGTAGTAGGGCACCACGGCCACCGCACAGGCGGCTGCCACTCCGGCGGCCTTCCCCAGGGCAGCCCGCCCCTGCGCTCCGGCAACCCCCATCATCAGCACCCCGGCAGCAAAGGCCTGGTACGGGGTGGAAAAACCTGCCAGCAGGAGTCCAAGCGCTGCCACCCCCCAGGAGCGCCCACCCCTTGCAGCGCCCCACACGGCCAGCGCGAGGAATCCAGGCGCCACATTCTCGATCTGGCCAATGGACTGGACATGCACCATGGACGGGACCAGCAGGGCGGCAAGCGCTGCCCCGCGTCCCGCTGCTGCCGTCCCCCCAAGGGAGCGCACCACCAGGCCCACCACCACCCCGTGCAAGACGTAGGAGACAGTGGTGGCCACCTGCAGTGCCGCCATGGCGCCCAGGGCACCCGCCAGGGGGGCGGCCAACAACAGGGTGGGAATGCCCACCAAGCGCAAGGGAATCCCCTCGGGCCACCCCATGGACAACAGGCGATCCCAGGGTCCACCTTCTGCCAGTTGGGCCACGGCAAGGGCATGCAGCGGGGTGTTGGGATCCGTGGGCAGGAGGGTAGGGAAGTGCCCCAGCGGCCAGCGGACCACCAGCGCCACTCCTGCACAGAGGAGGACCAGGATCACGGCCTCCCTCAGGGGATGGTGCTCGGGAGAATCCGCTTGCATGAAACCAAGGGTACCAGCCCCTGTGGGAGAATCGGGTCCATGCCGTCTCGCCAGACCCGGGTCGCCGTCTTGTGTCTGGGCGTGGCCGCAGCCGTCCCGCTGTTGCACGTGCTGCTCGCCCCGACAACCAGCCTGCCTGGAAGCGAGTTGGGCGATGTCTACAAGCACGCCTGGTCCTACTGGCACTGCCTGGCCCAGGGAGGAGCCTGGCCTGAGACGTCGTCCCTGAATGCACCCGCCGGGGGGCGTCTGCTGGACGTGATGCTGGCCCCGGCACTCTTGATGGCCCCGGTGACCGTGCTTCTGGGTCCCGTGTTCAGTGCGAATCTCTGGGTCTGGTTGTCCCTTTGGGCGGTGGGGTTGTGCACGTTCCTTCTGGCCCGCGAGCTCACGGACAACACCCCCGGGGCCCTGGTGGCGGGCGTCCTGACGATTTGGGCACCCTACCTCGCGGGCTACCCCCTCTTCAGCGGGGTGCACGAGCGCCTGGCGATTTGGGTCTTTCCGTGGACGCTGATTTGCTTGCGCCACCTTGCACTTGGTGGGGGGTGGCGCTGGGGGATGGGGCTCCTGGGGGCCGTGGCACTTGTTTCCATGAGCTGTGGGGTCTACGCCCTGTGGGCACTGCTTCTTGGGCTGGCAGCGCTTCCGGTGCTGCCCCGCTCCGATGGCACTCTGCGCCGCCTTGCCGCCTGGAGCGCACCCGCCATGGGGCTGCTGCTTGCTGCCTTTGGCGTGTCCCGGTGGATCACCGACGATGTGCGCTCCCTGTCACCCCAACCGGGCCGCCTGGACCTGTCTCTTGGCATCGGTCCCCAGGCGCTGGATACCTCGACCCTCGCTGAGCTTCTCTGGCCCCCCGCGGTTCATGCCCAGCAGCCGGTGGACAGCGGGGACCTGCTCTTCCAGGTCACCTACCTGGGTTGGGTGGTGTTGGGCACGGCCCTGGTAGGGGCTTGGCGGGGCGGTGTCTATTCCCGGTCTGTGCGGTGGTGCGTGGGGATGGGCTGTCTGGCGGCCACTCTTTCCCTGGGGCCTTCCGTGGACCTGGTCGGATTCGGCATTCCAAATCCGTTCTACCGGGTGCTGGCGTGGATCGTGCCCCTCTTCGGGCGCATCCCGGTGCCCTTCCAGTGGGTCGGGGTGGCTTTGCCCCTGTTGGGGGTGGGGGTGGCCTCCTTTGTGGCGACCGGAAGGAAGCCGATTCTCGTGGCAGCGGTGGTGGGGATCCTTGGGGGAGTGGAGCGGATCGCCGTCCCGCCGGTGGGACTGATCCAGCCGGCGGCAAGGGCTGAGGTGTCCCTTGCCTTGGGTGGCCTGGAGGCTGGAAACGTGGTGGAAATCCCGCGGCAGTTCCAGGGGCGCTTCCTGGCGAGCGGCCGGGTTTTCCTGGCCCAGACGGTCCACGAGCAGCCGATCCCCGTGTCTGTGCACCTGGGGGTGACCGCATGGGATGCCTATGCGCCGGTCTTGACGGGAACGACCACGGACTGGCCGCAGACCTTGCGGTGTTTCGCCCGCGGTGGTTTCCGGTGGCTTGTGGTGCGCCCGGAGCACTATGCAGACCCGGGATCTGCCCAGGCTGCCCTTCGGGGGATCTCCTCGGTGGTGCCGCCCAGGACCGAGGGCGAGGTGGTGGTGTTTGACCTGTCGTTTTTGGGAGAGACCCCGGCACAGAGCAGGTTTCTTCCGCCTTTTTCACCGGAACCGCTCTCAACGGTGGGGCCGGAGCACCCCGCCATGGACGTGGAGAAGGGGGACCGGGAGTTCGCCCGGGTGGTGCCCGGGTGTCCGACTCGCTGAACCCTCGGCGGTGAGTTCCCTGTGAAGCGGTGGCGTGAGACGATGGTTGCGGCCCATAGCTGCGTATGCGATGCTGCCGTCACAAACGAGGATTCCACATGCGCACCGCTGGCCTTTTGAACCGTTGTTTCGCGCTCTTTCTGAGCATCTTTGTGGTTGCCTTCTTGCAGGTCGGTTGTGACGGCAGCAAGGAATGCCTTGATGGCTACGGCCTGGGCCCCGATGGAAATTGCTACCCCCTTGAGGACGACACCGGCGACACGGAGGCCGATGCGGACGCGGATGCGGATGCCGATGC
>CAZSZE010000062.1:8463-11259 GCA_964610645.1 uncultured Enterobacterales bacterium
TGGACACCGTCGACTGCGGGAGCACGTGTACCCCGACGGAAATCCCCGAAAGCACCTGCAACGACAGCATCGACAACGACTGCGATGGGCTCATCGATACATTGGACACCGTCGACTGCGGGAGCACGTGTACCCCGACGGAAATCCCCGAAAGCACTTGCAACGACAACATCGACAACGACTGCGATGGGCTCATCGACACATTGGACACCGTCGACTGTGCCACCTGCACCGCGACGGAAATCCCCGAAAGCACCTGCGACGACAGCATTGACAACGACTGCGATGGAGACACCGACACGGCGGACTCGGACTGTGCGAGCACGTGTACCATCACGGAAGCCACCGAAACCACCTGCAACGACAGCATTGACAACGACTGTGATGGAGACACCGACTCGCTGGACTCGGACTGCCAGTCCAGTTGTGCCACGGAGAGTCCGGAGACCTCCTGCACCGATGGCTGTGACAACGACAATGATGGCCTCATTGACTGCGCAGATACGAACGACTGCAGCCCTAATGCCAGCTGCACCAATGTGGAGGTCAACTGCACCGACTCCTTCGACAACGACGGCGACGGTGACGAGGACTGTGCCGACACGGACTGCTCCACGTCCACTGACTGCCTAGGACTGCCGGAAACCTGTGACAACCTCATTGACGACAACAACGATGGACTCATCGACTGCCTTGACCCTGGCTGTTTCGCGGACCCCGTCTGCAACACCAGCTGCACAGCTACGCCGGGACAGGAGAGCGGCGAAACTGATTGCGGCGATAGCATCGACAACGACTGCGATGGGGACACCGATACGGCAGATTCGGACTGCGGCGGTTCCGGTGGAACCTGCACAGCGTCCGGCAGCCTGACCGGAACCAACTTCGACGGCAGCACGGTGACCTTTGACACCTGTGGCTGGGTGGATCTCCAGTACGACGGGACCGGCACCTTCATCACCAATGCCATTTGGACTTGCTTTGACATGAGTCAAAGCAGTTCAACCCTGACGGGCTGTGATTTCATTGAAGCACTCATGGCGTCTCCTGCCACAGAGACCTTCACGGACGGCTGGTACTTTGAAAAGGTGAGTATGGACAACACCACCGGGCTGGCTACGGGCACGTACTCAATGACCGGTGGTGCAGAGGCCATTGCGATAAAAATCGCGTCCAGTGCCGTGGATACGGACTACTTTTTGTCCGGCGGCTACGACGTCACGGATTACGATTCCGGCGCTCAGAGCATCACGGTTTCCAACCTGACCCTGAGTAGCGGCACTGCGTCGCTCTCAGGGACTGCGACCATGTGCAACTGTCCGAACTTGGATCCGCAGATCCTCCAGGGCTTGGCTGTGGTGCCAAATTAGGTGCACCTCCTTTTCGGGGGCGTCACTGCCCTCTTGGGCATGGGGTGTGGTGAGGCGTCGAAAGAGGGCGTACCGGCCCTGGACTGCGCACAACCGCAGACTCGGGCGGTGCGGAACACCCTCTGCGCCCCCTGGTACGACGCGTTCTCCGTGGAGCCGGATCGCGGGCTCACCTGGGAGCAGGATCCCGACTTCCTGATCGCCGGTCACACGGTCCCGACCCTCCTGGTGCTGCCGGGGGATGAGGGGTTTCGCATGGTCACCACCGGCAAGGAGCGGGGCACCCTGCACCTGCATGTCTCGGAGGATGGCCTGGAATGGAAGCAGCAAAAGGATCCGTTCTTCCACCGGAGAATGATGCCCGCCGAGTGCGGCAAGGTGCCCCTGGATGTGGCGTTCGCGCACATGCCCGATGGCGGGGTGCGGATGGTCGTCGAGGGGTGGAAATCGGAGCATGCCCTGGGACCGACTCCCAAGGATGGAGACCCCGGACCGGCACCCATGGCCCTGTGCAGCTTCATGACCCGGGATGGCAAGGAGTGGATCCACGAGAAGGGAGCCTGGGTCTTGAAGACCATGGGCAATGCCTGGCCCTCGGTGTTGGATGTGGGCTGGGACTCCTTCAGCGGGAACTACCGCATGTACTACGTGGACACTCATCCGGAGGTGGATGGGATTCGCGTTGCGGTCTCGCAGGATGGAGCGCAGTTCACGCCGACCAAGGCCGATCGCCTGCTGGAGAGAGCCCACGTAGACCCCAACCCTGTTCGTCTGCGAGATGGCTCCGGCTGGCGGCTCTACCACACCCACGACGCTCTGAAAGGGGCACTTGGGTACGTGGATTCCAAGAATGGGTTGGAGTTTGATGGGGAAGACAAGGGACTTCCAGGACTGTCGGGCCAGCCCTGCTTCACCCCCCCCAACCTGCCGAGCCCACCGGATGCCTGTTTGTTCGATCCGGCCTTCTTGCGCCTGCCAGGAGGACGCCTCGTGATGTACTACGGTATCTTTGAAACCACCGCAGAACGGGTCGATCGAATTGGAATCGGTCGGGCGTTTGCAACGGATTGAGAAGGGTTGCGCTATGGTACGGAACCTGTTGGAATCCTGAGGAGTCTAGAATGAAGACCGCTACCACCCTGAAAACCGTTTTTTCTGTCTTGCTGACGGCGCTGCTGGCATTGGTTCTCGAGACCGGATGCGCCGCCAAGTGCATGGACGGCTACGCCCTTGGACCGGACGGTAACTGTCATTCCTCTGAGGGAGGTGACACGGGTGAGTCCGACGCGGATGCAGATGCGGATGCGGATGCGGATGCGGACGCGGACTCTGACTCAGACGCGGACTCTGACTCAGACGCGGACTCTGACTCAGATGCTGACGCTGACGCAGATGCGGACGCAGATGCTGACGCAGACGCAGACGC
>CAZSZE010000062.1:11359-27366 GCA_964610645.1 uncultured Enterobacterales bacterium
GCCGACGCCGATGCCGATGCCGACGCCGATGCTGACTCGGATTCTGACACCGACGCCGGCTGCACCCCTTCAGGCAGTCTTACGGGGACGGGCATGGGAGGGAGTGGAACTGTGACGTTTGACACCCTGGGCTGGGTGGATCTCCAACACGATGCAAGTGGCAACGTGATCAACGCCATCTTCACAGCGTTCGACATGAGTCAATCAACCGCTTCCAACACCAATTGTGGATTCCTGGGTGGGCTGATGGATGGCACCGAGACCTTCACGGACGGCTGGTACTTTGAGAAGGTGGCCATTGACAATACAGCGGGCATCTCCGCCGGGAGCTACACGCTGGGTGATGGAGATGCCATTGCGGTGAACTTGTCAGGAAGCTCCGTCGCTGACGACCTTGTGTTTCAAGGTACAATCACGCTGGATAGCTTCAGCCAATCGTCTGGATCGATGGTTCTGGGCAGTGTGAGCCTGAGCTCCGGTAGTGCTTCCGTCACGGGTTCCAATGTGACGATGTGCAATTGCCCCAGCCTGGATCCAGACACGTTGGCGCAGCTGGCAAACGTGAGGTAGGGCGCAGGCCAGGTCTGTTCCTGGAAATGACCTGCTTCAAAGGCCGCTTAGGAGAAGGTAGACCTTGCCGGGATGAGATGCGTCGCTGCCCGCTCCGGGTGCGCCTACCATTACGTCACATCGGCCGTCGCCGTTCACGTCCCCGACGCCATCCACTGCGTAGCCTGACATGTCGCCTTCCTGCTCTCCGCTGAAAAAGTACACAGAAGTGGACAGGTCCATGACGGCTGGCTGCTTCAGATCGGCTCCAAGAACCAGGTAGCTCTTCCCACTCCCGCCTCCGCCGGCTTCAAGCTGGGGCGCTCCCAGGAGGATGTCATCGGATTCGTCTGCATCTACGTCCCCTGCGCTGGCGACCCAGGCTCCAGCATTGTCCTGGGGGGCCCCGACAAATGCATGGTCTGCCTCGGCTAGTTCAATCCTGGAGGCTCCGGAGAGGTGGGAGCCCAGCACCAGGTACACCTTGCCGGCATCCTCACCCCCCTCGCTGTTCTTAAAGGCGCCTACGAGTATGTCTGCCAGTCCATCCTGATCGACGTCTCCTGCGCTGGCAACGGAGATGCCAGCATGGTCACTGGTGAACTCTCCGACCAGCGCATGGTCTGCATCCTGTAGGCCGATGGTGCTGTTGGACAGTTGGCTAGCCAAGAGGATGTACGTTTTGCCGGCATTCCCGGCACTGTCGTCCTGGTCGGGTGCTCCGATTAGCAGGTCGTCCAGGCCGTCCCCGTCCACGTCACCGGCACTGGACAGGACCTGTCCGGAACGATCTCCCGCCGCCTCGCCCAGGAATGCGCTCTCGGCTGAAGCTGAGCTGATGGAGCTGCTGCTGCCCAACTGACTCCCAAGGAAGAGGTAGCTCTTGCCGGCATCGATGCCTGTCTCGTCATTGCCATGGGCACCGATCAGAATATCTGCCAGGCCGTCCCCGTCGACGTCGCCGGCCGAGCGACAGGACTGACCTGCGAAGTCCTCGTTGTTCTCCCCCATGAAGATGGTCCGAGCTTCCGACAGGTCCAGCCGCGGTGTGTCCAGGTCCGCGCCGCCGAAGAGATAGCAGCTGCCGGAATAGCTTCCGCCCCGATCGTTGTCAGGGGCCCCCATCAGCAGGTCCTGGAGGCCATCTCCATCGATGTCCCCTGCTCCGGCGACGGAGATGCTGGAGTAGTCCAGCGCCTCCTCTCCCACGAAGACCACGTCGGCATCCTCCAGTCGGAGACCCTGTTCGCTGCCCAGGGAGCGGGCCAGGAACAGGTATGCCTTCCCCGCATCTTCTCCTCCTTCATCCTGAAAGGCGGCTCCCACCAGGAGGTCCGCCAGCCCATCTCCGTCCACGTCACCAGGGCCGGCAATCGCAATGCCCGCCCAGTCGGCATCGTTCTCTCCCAGGAAGGAGTGGTCGGCATCGCTCAGGCTGTGTGTGGAGATGTTCCCATCACAGTCTCCGTCACGCATAGGGGTGTCGCCACCGGGATTCTCAGCGCAGCTCCCTGTGTCATCCCCCGGAACTGGTTTCTGATCGCATCCACTCAATGCCAGTGCCAGTGACAGTGACAGTGACAGTGACAGTGACAGGGTCAGGACGATTCCGGGGCTCGACTTCACTGGGCTGCTCCCACTGAGAATGTCTCACACAGTAGAGGCAGCGGCAACCATGTGGCTGCTGCGGGGACGAACCACTTTTCCTTCTCTGGTTCACTTGCGGTACCTTTGCGACCGGTGGATACCTGACAGGCTACGTGGGGCGGGTGAAACCAACCCGGCGCCAGGTGCTGATCGGCGGGACCCTTGCCACCGGTGTGCTGGCGGTTGGGGCAGGAATCTATCTTCCGGGGCCGGCTGCTGGAAGATCCGTGCTCTCAACCGGGGAGTTGGCTGTGGTGGGGGCGCTGGCGGTGGTCATGTTTCCCCCTGGGAATGCCCTGGGTATCGATGCGGACCAGGCGGACATTCCCCACCGGGTGGATGCCTTGTTGGTGGACACCATCGACCCCACCATGGCCCGCTCCTTTCGCTACCTTTTGCGCGGCATTGAATGGGGCACCGTCGCCCTGGCTGGAAGCCGGTTTACGCGCTGTAGCCTGGAAAAGAGGCGGGAGCTCATGGCCCGGTGGGACCGGCCGGGTTCCTGGGTAGGCCGCGTGACCGGCGCCAGCGTGCGGGCGGTCCTGGGCATGGCCTACTTCAACCATCCCGACGTGCTGGATGCCGTGGGCTGGCGGGTCGGCTGTCGGTTGGGCACGTCGTGAGCCTGGCGGCAGGTCGTTTTGGGTCCCTGGATTCACCGGGGGACCTGCACCTCGTGGCAGACGCGTGCGTCATTGGAGCGGGGGCCGGAGGCGCGGCTGCAGCGCTTTCCCTGGCGGAGGCGGGCTTGAGCGTTGTGGTGCTGGATGCGGGACGGAACTGGCAGCCATCGGAGTTCCAGCCCTCCACGGCTTTTGCTCTGCGGCACCTGTACCACCGAAGAGGCGTAGAGTCCGCCGTGGGCAACGTGATGATGCCCATTGCCCAGGGACGTGGAGTGGGGGGATCCACCCTGATCAACTCGGCTATTTGTTTTCGACCGCCCGCAGATGTGGTGGCGGACTGGCGGGGGTTGGGGTTTGATCCCGGCGGCGAATTGGAGAACCGGGTCGAGCGGGTGTGGAAGAGCATCGGGGTGGGGGTGAATCCTCCCGAGGTCCAGAAGGAGAACAACCTCATCTTCAAGAAGGGGGTCGAAGCCCTGGGACTCGATGGGGCCTTCATGCCGCGCTCGGCTCCGGGTTGCCTGGGGTGTGGCGTGTGCCAGCTGGGGTGTCCCACCGGGGGAAAGTTGTCGGTGGATCGATCCCTGCTCACCCTCGCGGAGGCTGCGGGAGTGGTGGCAGTGCACGCCGGCTGTCGTGCGATTCATGCGGACACCCGGGGGGACGCAATGGTGGCGGTTCGGGGGGAGCGCCTGCACCCGGAGACCGATGCGGTGGTGGGCACCTTCCGGGTGGAGGCGGATCGCTTTGTCATTTCAGGGGGCACCTTTGGTTCGCCCCGGTTTCTGCTGTCCAATGGCCTGGCAGATGGCAAGCACTGCGGTGAGCACCTGCGGGCCCATCCCGGACTTGGAGTCCTGGCGGCCTTTGACCATCCGATCCGCCCCTGGGAGGGGGTGACTCAGGGGTACTACGTGGACCGGCTCGATGTGGGCTACCTCCTGGAGACCTACACGGTCACCCCGGACCAGTACTTCCTGAACCTGCCCCTGGAGTTGGGCGATTCGAGCCTGGGTGTCATGGCCGACCTTGCGCAGCGGGCGAGTTCGGGGGTGTTGGCATGTGGCCGCGACTCCGAAGGACAGGTGAGCCGGCTCGGCACCACCTATTCCCTGGGGGACCCGGACCGGGAGCGCTTGATCCAGGGGCTGTGGGATCTGTGTCGGGTCTTCTTTGCCGCGGGGGCAAAGGACGTGATTGTGCCGGTCCTGGGGGCGCCGCGGATCACGCCGGACATGGATCTCCCGGAGGTCCTGCCACTTTCCATTCCGCCTTTGGACCTGTCGGTCTACTCCTCCCACATCATGGGCACCTGTCGGCTCGGCACGGGACCGGAGACCTCAGTGGTCAGCCCGGAGGGACGAATCTGGGGGTGGAACAACGTGCACGTCGCCGATGCCTCGATCTTCCCGGGTGCGCTGGGGGTCAATCCCCAGGTGACGGTCATGGCGGTGGGGCTCCTGGTCGGAGAAGCCTGCGCGGCGGGCTAACTCCCGCCGTCTCCGCCGCTTCCGCCGTTTCTCCGTCTCCGCCGTCTCCGCCGCCTCTTGGCAGGCGGGGCGCCATCGCCGGAGGAAGCTGCTGGCTGCTTGGAGCCAAAGTCCTCCAGCAGCGCAAGCCATTCGGTGCCATAGCGCCGGGTCTGCCAGGCACGAATGTCCTCCAGCTTCTCCAACTCCTCCAGGCTCTTGGGACGCCAGCCAGCCAGCACTTTGAGCTGGGCATTGCTTGCCAACATGGCCACTGGAATGGACTTCCTGTCCGCTGCCTTTGTGCGCCAGTTCTTGAACTCCTGCACCAGCCGTTCCGAGTCTCGCCCGCCATAGGGCATGCGGGGACCGCGCTGGGTCTTCTTGGCAGGCTCGGGCACGGGCCCCTTTTCCTTGAGGCCTGCCTGCACCGCCGTCACCAGGGATGCACCATGCCGGCGCAACATGTTGGAGCGGCGCTTGGCCAGCCCCCGAATCTTGTCCTGGCTGTCGGGCTTCACCTCGGCGACCCGAAGCAAGAATTGGTCGGGGATCACCTTGTAGGGAGGCCGATCCAGCTTCTTGGCCTGCCCGTTCCGGTAGGCGTAAAGGTGCTTCAGGACATGCTTGCCCACGTCGTCCAGGTTCCGGGATCCCTTGACCCGCATCCAGTCATCGGGGCTGGGTTCCCGTGGCTGCCACTCCCGATCTTCCAGGCGGAGGAACTCCTCCTCCACCACGTCCAACCGCCCGGTCTCCGCGAGCTTCTCCAGGAGGATTTCCCGGAGGGAGAGCAGATAGTGGGAGTCACCCCGTGCATAATCCAGGTGCTCTGGCTTCAGGGGCCGGGCTGCCCAGTTGTAGCGCTGGTACTTCTTGTCCATCTTGGCGCCAAAGTTGTTGGCGCAGAGGTCTGCGAGCCCCACCTTGGGAAGCCCAAGGATCTGCGCAGAGATCATGGTGTCGAAGATGTTTCGCACCGGGACATCGAAGTCCCTGCGCAGGCTGACCACGTCGTAGTCGGCCCCGTGAAAGATCTTCTGGGTGTCCGGATCCGCCAGGATATCCGTCAGGCCGCCGATGTGTCCGATGGCCAGGGGATCGACGATGTAGTCCCGGTGGCGATCTGTCAGTTGAATGAGACAGACCTTCTCCTTGTAGTGGTACATGGAGTCGGCTTCGGTGTCCACGCCGATGAAGGGCTCCCCTTTCAGGTGCTCGCAGACGGCTGCTAGCGCAGCCTCGTCTTCGGCGATCAGAAGGGGGGTGTCGTAGGGCATGGGATGGCTCGACAGGGGCCCCACCCCGGGGGCACCTAACGGGGCGGGTCCGCGTTATCCAGTGGCGTAGCGCCGCGTGAAGCGGGGGAGATTCCAGTGGTTCGGGACACACGACGCATTGTGGTGACCGTGGGCGGCAATGCCCTGGTTCGGCCCGGCGAAGAAGGCTCGATCCAACAGCAATATGAGCGAGCCCGTGCCTTGGCAGCCATTCTCGCCACCCTGCCGTCGGATCAACAGCTGGTGCTGACCCATGGAAATGGACCCCAGGTGGGGCGGGTGCTTTTGCGGTCCGAGCTGTGTGCCGACCGCATTCCACCGATCCCCGTGAACCAGGCGGTGGCAGCCACCCAGGGTCAGATCGGAACCATACTCCAGCAGGCGCTGTTGAACGTGGCTGGACGTCCCACGGTGACGGTGCTGACCCAGGTGGTGGTGCGGGGAGACGATCCGGGTTTTTTGGAACCGACGAAGTTCATCGGGCAGTTCTACGAGGAGGAAGTGGCAAAACGACGGGCCCTGGAGTTCCACTGGGTGGTGCGCCGGGACTCGGACCGGGGGTGGCGCCGGGTGGTGGCCTCCCCCCAGCCGGTGGAGATCGTGGAGCGCGATTCCATTGGTCGCCTTCTTGAGGGAGGAATCACGGTGGTGGCCTGTGGGGGAGGGGGTGTGCCGGTCTTGAGAACAGACGGAGAGTTGGTGCCTGTGGAGGCGGTGGTGGACAAGGATCGAAGCACCGCTCTGCTGGCCCACCAGGTCAAGGCCTACCGCCTTGTGAGTTTGACGGGGGTGGACGAGGTGCAGGTGGATTTCGGCACACCGCGGGCCCGCAGCCTGCGGGATGTGACTCTGGAGGAGATGCAGGAACACCTGGATGCTGGGCAGTTTCCGCCCGGGTCCATGGGCCCCAAGGTGCGCTCGGCCCTCCAGTTTCTGAAGGAGGGCGGTCAGGAAGTGATCATCACGAGCCCCGAGTGCCTGGAGGAGGCCTTGGCGGGCAAGCGGGGCACACGAATTCGGGCCTGAACCCGCAGTGGATCAGTCTTCCTCCCGGCGGAGTCCCCATCCCAGGGCCAGGAGAAGATAGGCGCCCCATCCGGCGGCAGCCATGCCCCCGAGGGATGGGTTGGCGACGGGGGTGGTGCGGGTGGAAAAGGGCCCGGCGCGGACCAGGCCCGGACCGTGGCGAAAGGAAGGAGCCACGTGGGCCTCTCGCGGCGCCAGCTCGGTCCCGCCCGAAGGCCCTGTGCCCGAACCCAGCGCGATCGCCACGGAGCCTTCGGGCCACCCAGCAAAGAGGGCGGCTCCCTGGACCCAGCTCTTTCCGGCCTCCAGGCGCCCGGGAAGGGCATCGCCCGCCAACAGATCGGCCTCTCCGAGAACCGCCTGGCGCTGGTCTCGGAACTCTGCGTGGGGAGGGCCGGAGGTCGAGTCAGGGGCCTGGGTTGCCAGGAGCACCTGGACCGAGGCCCCCAGCACAGGGAGGTCGGCCCCCTGCACCGGCTTGGGGGAGGGCAGCCGGAACAACTCGATGTGCTCTCCCCCGTCCCGGCTGGTGGATGCCCACGTGCCGGTGGATGCCAGGGCGGTCTTGAGACGCTCCCTTTGCACCGGGGGAAACAGGTCTGGATGAAAGGCGATGTCCGTGAAGCCAAGGGCGGACAGGCCTTCGCGAACCTCCTCAAAGGCGCCGGTGGTCAGGGCCGCCGACAGCCAGCGGTTTGCCTGGACCCGTCGGTTGGTTCCCTCGGGCACGGTGGCGCAGTGGTCCACGATGGGCCTCTTGTGGGCCAGCTGGTAGTAGCAGGACGTGGCGGAGAACCAGCGGTGCATCTCGCCGGTGTCGTCTACCGGCTCGGGGAAGAAGTCCAGCACCGGTCCTTGGGCGTGGGCATAGGCGGAGGGAATCCCGGCGGGCCGCTCCACCTGGCGGGCGGGCAGGCGAACCACTGCAAAGGCCTCTACTGCTGCAGCGAGCAGGAGCCAGTGGGTGACGGCTCCCTTTCGATCTGCCAGGGCGGTCGCCACCCGCGCTGCCAACACGCCGCCGCAAAGGCTCCAAGCCCAGAGCAGGCGCACGGGAAAGCGCAGTCGATCCACCCCGGGAAGACCTTCCAGGAGTCCCAAGGGCATGGGAAACCAGGCGGATCCCGGCCCGGTCCCAAGGACAGATCCGCAGGACAGCACCAGGGCCCCCAGGGAGACCCCCGCCAGTGTCTTCCAGCGCTCCCGGTGGCCCAGAATGCCCGGCGCCAGGATCATGGTCGCCAGGATGACACCGCCCAGGAGGGGTGCCAGGGAGTGGTCTGCCCGGTCGATCTCCGAGGTGACAGCAGCCAGGTTGGCCAGGTGGGCGGAAGCCATCGCCACCCCGTCGGGTTGGGCCAGCAGGGTGCGATCCGCCCCCGCACTGCCGATGGTTCTGCCATACGCCCACACAATGGGAAGGGAAGCCCCCAGGCCCACCGCCACCGGGGTCAGGATCTTCCGTCCAGCCCGGATGAATCCCCCCACCACGAAACCGGCGCCGATGAGCAGGGCTGTGGCTCCCAGGTAGCCCGTGGTGGCCAGGCAGGCGGTGAGGGCAGCGGCTGCCAACAGGGCGTGTTGAATCCGTCCGTTTTCGGATGTCGCTCGCCAGGTGGCCCAGGCAAAGAGGGGGAGCCAGGGATTGGCCACATGGTAGACGTGGCCTTCCAAGAGGGCGTTTGCTGCCAGGCCGGAGAAGGCAAAGCTCAAGCCGGCAATCAGGGTCCAGGGGCGCCGGGCCCCCACGGCACGGGCAAACCCCTCGGCTGCCCAGGCGCTGAAGACCAGGCCCATGACCTGCAGCAGGCCATGCACCCGTGCAGGATGCATGAAGTCCAGCAGCCAGCCGATGGGCAGGAGCAGGTAGCTGTCCAGGGCCCGGTAGTCGGCTCCGGCTGGCCATGCGGTGGAGAGATCCTGCAGGGAGCGCAGCAGGCCGTCGGCTGCACCGAGGGTCCAGATGGTGCCCAGTGCATCAAAGTGCCGGCCCACAAAGGACTGCTCTCCCGAGCGGATCGCGGGCCAGGTCCAGGCGATGGCGAGGAGCGTCCAGATAAGGGGGCTCCACCAGTGGCTGTACAGGGCGTCCAGGGCCGGGGGGGCCTTGGGGCGCCTCGCGATCCAGCGTGCCAGGAGAAAGACCCCTGCCAGCCAAGCGAACCCGAGGGCCAGCTGGACCTTCTCGGACCGTTTCAGGTGGCGCAGGTTGCCGGGCTGGCTGACCCGGTGTGCAGTCACGGCTGCGCGGGGCCCGGGGGACTCGCCGGGGCGTTCCAGCGCAAAGGACAGCCGCTGGGCACCGGTGGCAAGGGGTTCGATGCCTCGCCAGACCAGGTAGGGATCCGGGGTCTCCGCTTGCCTGACCCAAAGGGCAACGGGCAGAAACCGAACCGCGTCGCCCTCGATGGCTCCTCGCCAGGCCCCGTCTTCGGCTGTCAGCGCCAGGCGGTGGTCGTCACCGAGCCACGTGGTCTCAAACTCCACGGACTCCAGGGCGATCCCTTCGGCCACGGCCACGTGGATCTCCACTTCCGTGGGGGCGGCGTCGGCCAGCCCGATGGGCAGGGACAGGAGTCCAGCAAGGAGCCACCGCGCCATGGTCTGCCCGTCAGTCTCCCCCGTGCCGTGCCCGGATGCTGGCCAGGACATGCTCGGGACCGAAAGACATGGGGAACAACTCCTGGAGGGGCATGGATGCCAGCATCTCTCCTTCAGGACTGCCCAGAACAACTTCCATTTCCGGCCCGAAATCCCTCAGGACCTGCCGGCACGCGCCACAGGGACCACAGGGGATTTCTGCCATCTTCGCCACCACGGCGCATGCGACCAGGTGGCGGTGGCCGGCGCTGATGGCCTTGAAGGCGGCAATCCGTTCCGCACAGCAACCCTCCGAGTAGTTGGAGACCTCGACGTTGCAGCCGGCAAACACGGTTCCATCATCCGTGAGGACGGCTGCGCCCACATCAAAGCCCGAGAAGGGAGCGTGGGCATGCTGTCGGGCCACCACCGCGGCGTCCACCAGTGCCTGTCGTTGCGCGTCGTTCAATCCCATTTGGAAAGCAGTCCTCCGATTAAGCGTGCCAGCTGGGAGCCGGCCCGGGCAGCTGCCTCTGTGACATCCTCGTGGCGCAAGGGGGTCAGTCCCAGGCCTGCTGCTGGGTTGGAAACCATGGAGATCGCCAGGGTGGGCACCGACATGTGGGCCAGGGCAATGGCCTCAGGCACCACGCTCATTCCCACGGTGCTGGCTCCAAGGGCTGCAAACATCCGGACTTCCGCCGGGGTCTCATAGGAGGGACCCCGGACTGCAGCATAGACCCCTGTCCCGAGCACAACGCCCAGTTGTTCGGCCGCCTGGCGGGCATCTTCCCGGAGGTCTGGGTCGTAGACCCTGCTCATGTCGGGAAAGCGAGGGCCCAGGTCATCGTGGTTTGGGCCGATCAGGGGATTCTGGCCCATGAGGTTCAGGTGGTCCTCCACCAGGACGAGGCTCCCGGTCTTCAAGCCGGGATCCACGCCGCCGACTGCATTGGTCAGAACAAAGCGCTTGACCCCCCACAGTGCGACGCTCCGGACTGCCGCCACGATCTCTTCCATGGGGCGCCCTTCGTACGAATGGACCCTGCCGCACAGGAGGGCGACGCGGCTCTCCCCCAGGGTTCCCACCGCCAGGCTGCCCGCATGTCCCGCCACGCCCGTGGGAGGAAGGCCCAGCTCTCCGTAGGATGCCCGCTCCGCGTTTTGGAGGGCATCCACGAGACCGCCGAGTCCGCTGCCGAGCACGATGGCGGTGGAAGGAGGCGGTCCGAATCGCTCCTGAAGGGTCTGAGCGACGGGGTCGAGGCGTTCTGGCACGAAATCTCGTGGTTCGTGGTCGAACCACCTTACCAAGCGCCATCGAAGCTGTCATGGGGGCGGGCTGCCGGCTATATTCGCTGGCCCCGGGAGAGAGCATGTCTCGCGACGTATTGGTGACGGCTGGAACCACTCGAAATCCGGTGGATGCCATGCGCTATATCGGGGCGTATAGCTCCGGAAAAACCGGCGCCACCCTGGCGAAGCTCCTGGCCCAGACATCCCGGGTGCACGTGTTGGGCTCACCGGAGGCCTGCCTGCGGCTTGATGTCAGCATCTCCAGGCAGACCTTTGGATCCACCCGGGACCTGATGACGCGCATGGAGGAGTGGGTGGCGGATCATCCGGGTGGGACGGTGGTGCATGCTGCGGCGGTGGGGGACTACGAGGTGGAGCCCAACCGGGAAAAAATCGCCAGCGGCCAGGACGAGGTCGTGCTGCGCCTCAGCCGGTCTCCGAAGATCGTGGACCACATCAAGAAGTGGGATCCCCAGTGCCGCCTGGCCACCTTCAAGGCGGCGGGGCCGAACACCAGCGGCGAACAGCTGGTGGCCATCTGTCGGCGGCAGTTGGAACGCACGGGTTCGGACTTTGTGTTTGGCAACGTCATCGGGGCGTTGCAACTCACCGCAACGGTCGTGGATGAATTCGGAGCGGAGAGTTTCGACTCCCGGGAGGCCGCCATCCAGAACCTCTGTGCCCGGTTGTTGAGCCTGTGATCGCCTTTCTTCTCCTGGGATGTACAAACGTGGATCTTCCCCATGCCATTGTCGCCTCGGACCGTTCGGGGCATTTCCTGGATCGGCCGTATCCTTCGGACGATCTGCGGTTGTCGGACGGCGGGGTGGATCTTTCTGACTTTCCCTTGCCGGATGCTCCCTTGGGGCGCGGTTTCATCGAGGGCTGGACGGGCCAGGCCGCCAAGACGGTCCACGGATTCTCTCCTTTGGCCCCGATCTTCTTTCGTTTTGATGGGCCCCTGGAGTTGAAGGACAGCTATGCAGGCAAGGAGTCGGACCCCGTTCGCCTGCGTCTCCTGGCCGATGACAGCCTGGTGCCTCTGCGGGTGGGCTTTGTGGGGGATCCACTCGGGGATCCCTTCCTGGGAAAGAACACCCTGATGCTCGCCCCCCAGGAGTCCACGCCGCTTGAGAGCGGGGAGCAGTACCGGGCGGAGGTGGATGCATCGATTGCCTCGCCTCCCAAGGGGGCGAACCAGGATCGGCGCCTGGCGGTGTCTACGGAGTTCACGGTCCAGGACGTGCTGGGCCAGCTGCAGGCCATCGGGCGGGCGACGGATGAAGCGCTGAACGCGCAGGACCTGAACGTTCCCGACTTTCGCAAGGTGGTGTCCCTTGGGTATGCGCCGGGCCAGACCCCCTCGGGGGAGGATGCCCTGGTCTGCACGGTCACCTTTGAAGACGGCACGAGCGAGGACAGCTACCTGGAGCCGTCAGATTCTGCGGAGACGTTCGTGATCGATCTCTCTGATGACGCCATGGAGATCTGGCAGGGCACCATCCAGACCGTGGCCTTTCGGGATGCAGCGACCCGGCCTTATGCCACCCCGGGCATGTTGGGCTTTGTCATGGACTCCGAGCGCACGGATGGGTGGATTGATTTCGATGCCGATGGTGCCTTGCTGAACACCCCCCATTTCGAGCCCATGCGGGTGGTGATGCAGGTCCCCCGGGACACGCCCATCACCCGGGCCATGACCTGGGACCACGGCACGGGGGGACACGCCTACAACGCGGTGCAGCGCAGCCTTTCCGACGACGACTTTCTCACCATTCGAGCCAACCTGGCAGGTGAAGGCGTGGTGGTTGTGAGCCGGGATCAGCCCCTGTATGGCACCCGCTATCCCCTGATCGACGAGGGCTACTCGGGCACCCTGGGTTTCTACAACATCGGAAACCTGCCCGCGTTCCGGGACAACCAGCGCCAGGCAGCAGTGGACCACCGGGTCCTGCACCGCTTTGTGCGGGACGAGTTGCCGGCCCTGTTGGAGGTCGACTCCTTCCAGGGCATTGGTGCTTTCGGCCACTCCCTTGGTTCCGTGACCACCCACTTGGGGCTTGCCCTCCAAGACGGAGACGGCGCCGACGCAGCACTTCTCTCCGGCACCGGCGGCATCTTCACCTACTACATCACCGACACGGGCCTCCTGACCGGGGGAACGGGCACCACGGCGTCCTTTGCCCAGTCCCTCTTCATGATGCTCGGCGTGGGCGTGCCGGACGAAATCACCGGCGCCAAGGCCATTGCCGCCTTGCTTGGAGTGCCCGAGGAGGCATGGGACCACGTGGATCGCCTCCACCCGGCCCTGGGCCTCTTCCAGCTGATCATGGACCCCTCAGACCCCATGGCGGTGGCCCCCTGGAGCCCCATCCCCGAGACCATCGTTCTCGGCGTGGGCGACTACCAGGTCCCGAACATCACCACCGAGTGGCTGGCCGAAGCCCTGCCCGACGCGACGGTGGTGCGCTGCGAACCCGCGGGTGACTACGACGGCCACTACTGCATCTACCGGGAGCCGGTCGGGCTTGGTGTGTTCAGGGAGTTTGGGGAGGGGTTGTAGGGGAGGTCGGGGCTTTTTTCGGTCGTGGGTCTTCGTTCGTTCCAGTGATCGCTCCGCGCCTGGACCGGGTGTTCCCGAGCGCCTAGATTCCCCCGAGGTCACCGCCCGCTGAGGTTCAGGCAGGCCTTGCCAGCTTTCGAGCCGCCGTCGCCGTTTTCGTGCGCCCCCACCAGCAGGTCATCGAGGCCATCGGCGTTCGGCCAAAACTGAACTTGCAATTCCGCCCCATAAAACTACAGTGTAGTGTGGAGGGCCGGTGCGGTTTGAGTGGGACGAGGACAAGGCAAAGACAAACGTGCGGAAGCACGGGATTGGCTTCGATGAAGCCAAGACGGTCTTCTTCGAGGAGGATGCGCTGCTCTTCAGCGACCCGGACCACTCGGAAGAGGACGGGAGGTTTCTGCTCGTCGGGCCGAGCGCCCTGCTTCGGATCCTGGTCGTCGTCCACTGCCATCGGGTCGACGATGAGGTCATCCGAATCATCTCCGCTCGGAAGGCCACCCGGCGGGAACGAGAGGCATTCATGGCCGTGAGGAGCAAGTGATGCGCAAGGAATACGACCTGGACAAGATGCAGTCCCGAAAGAACCCCTACGCCAGCCGGCTCAAGAAACAAGTGACGATTCGGCTCGGTGAGGACGTGCTCGCCTTTTTCAAGGAAATGGCTGCGACAACCGGGATGCCCTACCAGCGCCTCATCGACCTCTACCTGCGGGACTGTGTGGCCAGCAACCGCAGGATTTCCGTTCGGTGGGAGTAAGGTCGGGGTTTCTTGTCACGGATCAAGGTTGAGAACTGACGCCGGTTTGGGGTGATGCGGGGGGAGCGGGGACCCAAGGAGGGCCAATCCGGCCCTACGATACCGCCGCGACGCAGTCGATCTCCACCCGCACACCCTTCGGCAACCCCGCCGCCTGCACACAAGCCCGCGCTGGCCGCGCCGCCCCGAAGTGCTCGGCGTACACCGCGTTCACGGCGCCGAAGTCGTTCATGTCCTGCAGGAACACCGTCACCTTCAAGGCCCGGTCAAAGTCGGACCCCGCTGCCTGGAGCACCGCCCGCAAGTTGGTCAGCACCTGGTGGGTCTCGGCTTGCACATCGCCCTCGATGAGTGCGCCGGTGGCCGGGTTGATGGCGATCTGCCCGGAGCAGTAGACCACCCCCCCATGCACGATGGCCTGGGAGTAGGGACCGATGGCAGCCGGAGCATTCCCGGTGGCCACCACCTCGCTCACGGCGTGTAGACCGAGATGTGGGGCAGGTTCCGATACAGCTCGTTCAAGTCCAGGCCGTATCCGACCACGAACTCGTCGGGAATGGTGAAGCCGACGTAGTCCGTCTGCACCTCGACCTCCCGGTTTGACGGCTTGTCCAGGAGCGTGGCCACGGTCAGGCTGGCAGGATTCCGCACCTGCAACATGCGCAGCAGGTAGTCCATGGTCAGGCCGGTATCGACAATGTCCTCAATCAGCAGGCAGTGCTGGCCCTCCACGGGCTGGCGCAGGTCATGGGTGATGCGGACCACGCCGGTGGAGCGGGTGCCTCCCTGGTAGCTGGAGACCCCGAGAAACTCGCAGCGGACGGGACCGCCGATGGCCCGCACCAGGTCCGCCATGAAGAGAAAGCTCCCCTTGAGCACCCCGATGGCCGTGATGGGGGCATCTCCATGATCGGCGCGAATCTTCGCGCCCAACTCTTGGATGCGGGCTTGCAAGCGCTCCTCGTCGATGAGGACTTCCAGGTTGTGTTCTTCAGACCCAGGCATTGTTCATGACCTCCCCGAATCCGCCCCCGCCAGGGACGATGTACTGGTTTTCGTTGAGGCCGACTTCCTCGTCCCAACGGGTACCTGGAACGGTCTGTAGCACGTCGGCGCTGGACAGCCCCCTGTCCACCCGGACCGCGTAGATTTCGGTGCCCGGATGTTCGTCCGTGATTCGCCGAATGTACTCCGGCGTCACGATCAGGTGGACCACCACCATCTTGCGCGGGTTCCCCTCCACCTCGTCCCGGTACATGCGCAGCACCTCGGCGGTGGAGCTGCCGGTGGCCGCCATGGGGTCTGGAATCAGGACCAGGGCATTCTCGACGGGACCGCCGATCTTGCTGCCGTGGAGGTCGACGCCCGTGACCCGCCCTTCGGCATCCGTGGCCCGGTTCATGAACACATGGTCCTGGCGCACACCGGCTGGCTCCAGCAACCGGTTGAGGCCATCGAAAAAGCAGATGCCGGGCAGGATGCCGGCCCGGGCGATGTCGACCACCACTGCGCTTTGGTCGGTCTGAATGAGCTCCCCTCCGAACACGCCGGTGTCCGGATTGAAGGCGGCCATGCGCGTCTGCACCTGCCGCGGGCCCGTAGCGAGCTCGCGGCTGGCCACCTCCGTGAGCAACCACGTATAGAGCGACCGCACCAGGTCGTTGGCCCGGGGCTGGTGGGTTCGCTCCTCGCAGAGCTGCGCCAGCAGGGTCATGGCCCAGGGGTGGGACAGGATGTGGACATGGTCCCCATACCGGTGGGTGAGGGCGCCCGTGGGCCGGGGCAGCGAGTCGTAGTGGGAATCGGTGGGCATGGATGGTTTGCCTCGAGCGGAAATTTACGAGCCATCCTAACGTGCGGCCCCTTGTCTTTCAGCGAGGACGCCATCTTCGCGCGGCTTTTGCGACAAGAGCGCAGGGGGATACCCCATCCCCCCCCGATTCTGTCGCACCCACCCCGCCCGGCTGCCTCGCCGCGACAAGAGCGCAGGGGGATACCCCATCCCCCCCTCCTGGTGTCGCGATTTCGGACAGATCGGCACCCTCGCAGACTGCGACCCCCCCGGTTTGTCACTCCAGCGGACAGAAGTCGCGGGGTGCGGCGCCACCCTCCGACTTCTGTCCGGCATGGGGCGCCAGGTGCGACACGGAGCGGGGGGGATGCGGTATCTCCCCCCAGGGTTGTCGCAAGAAAGGGCGTTGAGGGCGCTTTC
>CAZSZE010000063.1:0-26482 GCA_964610645.1 uncultured Enterobacterales bacterium
CGAAAAGACGGGTTTCCCACCCCCGTGGAGACGGAATGAAGAAGGTTGAGCGCAGTGAAATCCTGGACTTTGTCACCTACGTGGAGCGCCGCGATGAGCTGCGCCCCGGGTTCCTGGAAGCCAAGCGGATGCGACGCATCCAGCACAAGACTGTGTTGACCTTGCTGTTCGAGAACCAGGACACGGTCCGCTACCAGGTCCAGGAGATGATGCGGATTGAGCAGATCATCCGCGAGGCGGACATCCAGCACGAGCTGGACACCTACAACGAGATCCTGGGCAAGACCGGGGAGCTGGGGTGCACCCTGCTCATCGGTCTGGAGGACGAGCAGGAACGAGATTCCAAGCTTGCTGCCTGGGAAGGGCTGCTTCCGCACCTTTTTCTGGTGTTGGAGGACGGCTCCCGCGTCGGTGCGACCTGGGATCCGCGCCAGGTCGGCCGGGGCCGCTTGTCCAGTGTGCAATACCTGAAGTTCGACACGGGGGGAGCGGTTCCCACCGCTCTGGCCGTGGACTTTCCCGACCCGGACCTGGAAGGCGAAACGCCTCTCACCGACGAGCAGCGAGAGGCGTTGGCGGTGGATTTGAACTAGTCGTGGCCGCCGGTGTCGTGGTGGTCGTCGGTGTCGTGGTGGTCGTCGTCGTCGTGGTCGTCGTCGTCGCAGCCGTCCCCTGCAGCGGTGTCTTGAACGTCGGATTTCGACCCATACGAGAAGGTCACAAATTCACAGGCCCAGAGATAGGGAGACGAGACCAAGGGAGAAGAGAGGCAACAAGCGCGTGGGGTCTCCAGTTTGTTGTTGGGGGTGAGTCTAACCACGCGCTCGGTGAACTCCTGGACTTTGTCACCTCCGCGGAGCGGCGAGACGAGCTGCGAGAGGCGTTGGCAAGCGACATTGAACCGCGAAAGTGGCACCGCTTCCCTCTCACATGCCGCCGGCCCGCACAACTTCAGTCTGAATCGACTTCCGTGGCGGGGGCTCCGTCGGGAAGGTCGCCCGTTCCGTCCTCTGCCTCCGCCTTCTCTTCGACCGCTGGCTTGGCGGGAGCCGCTGTGCGCAATGCCGACAGGAACTTCAGGATGCCGCGCTCATCCACAAGGCCCCGCACGGTCCACTCGCCCGGCAGCTCGGACACATCGAAGCTGCGGGGAAGCTTGAGCAACACGGCTTCCGGGGCCAACTCCAGCACCTCCAGGAGGTTCATGCCCAGGTCGGCGATGCCCATGCGGGTGCGGTCGTAGTTCCGCCCACCCCAGGGCGGGTCCAGCACGAGGCAATCTGGTTTCGTGGCCTCAAGGATGTCCTCCACGGCGCTGTGGAGAAAACGGATCTTGCGCACGTTTGGATAGAGCCCGGCGTTGTGCCGGGCCATCTTGATGCGATCGAGATCCTTGTCCACTGCGATGACTGCTTCCACGCCCTCCTGTTGGGCCAGGGCGATGGTCAGGCCCCCGATTCCGCAGGTGCCATCCATGACCACCCCCTCAAGTCCGTCCACCATCTGCAGGGCCAGGGCTTCGGGTGTGACGGAGAAGAGCCCTTCCTCGTCGGACTGAATCCCCTGGTACCAGCGGCTGAACAAGCGCTGGTTTCGGGCGGAGCGATCCTCCCTTCTGGGCCCCCCCTTCCCCGCCCGGATGTGAGGCGTTGTGGTGACTTGCAAGGTGTGGCCCGCGACCCAGATTCCATCGAGGTTGCGAAGGAGCCAGCGGGCCTGGTGTGCATCCACCATGCCGTCCTCTGGCAACCAGGCGGACGTGTCCAGCCAGTCCGGCCCCTCAATGCGCACCTGCACCGGACCCGTGGGGGCCTGGTAGGCCAGTCCCTCGTACAGGTGCAGCGCAACCTCCTCCGCAGCGGCGCTTCGATCCAGAATCGCCTCTCGCAGGGCCACGTGGAGACAACACAGGCGGTAGGCCAGGTCTGCCGCCTCGGCTTCTTCCTCGAGCCCCTCCCGGTGCACTTCGGCCAGGTCCTGTCGCAGAAACAGACCCACAGCCCCCAGGTCCAGGGCCCACCACCCCCGGGGAGATGCATCCCGCCATCTCAGGGCCACCGCCCGACCGCCCGCCATCCGGAGCCAGCCGGGATGCAATCCGCCGACCACCGGCCCCCTGCGGCTGCAGACACGGATGTCCTGAGCCAGGAAGCGGTCGATTCTCGAACGGGACAGTCCGATGTGGGCGAGGGCCCGGTGCACCGAGACGTGACCGCCCAGGCCGGAGAGGAACTCCTCAACGTGGGTTTCACGGACCTCCTGGGACTTCGGACGCCAACTGGTCACCACGGCCACCGGGTCATCCACCGGCCCTTCCACGGGCTCGATAATCCAGGCATCTTCGCAGTGGGCCACGAGGCGAGGACAAGAAGGGTGCTCCCGCATGTGCCCCAGGGCGGCCACCTCTTCCCGGACCCGCTGGGGACTCCCACCCTGGGCAACGCCCTTCTCGGAAATCCACCAATTGGGAGGTCCGCCCGGGGGAAGCCCGGATGGCTCCTCCCGCCAGGACGACTTGACTCCGGCAATGCTCTTGGGCATCTACTTCCATTATTCGGGGTGGAGCGCCAATGCGTGCGCATGGTACCAAGAGAGGGGAGATGAAAATGTGGTGGTGGCTTTCGATTCTTGTGGGCTGTGGAGGCGGGGAGACTCATTCTCCTGCCGGGGCCGGACCCCATTCCCCAGATGAAAGTGCTGACCAACAAGTGGTGGGACATCGGGCCATTCCCGCGGACAACCCGGTGTGGGACCAACTGTCGGAGGGATTCCGCCGGGCGCCGGAATTCTACGGGGAGAGAAGCTGGGACGATGTCCTGATGCGTCTTCTCGGCCATTATGCAAACGCGGCACGGGATCGGGCTGCCCACCGGGCAGAGCAGGGAGACCTGGTGGGGGCTGCAGAGCTGTACCGCGCCTTGTCGGAGCGAATGGGGGCCATCCAGCTGGCGGAGGGAGGGACGGCAGCACGCATGCGCGATCTCTACCGGGACGCCTCCCGAAGAGACTCAGACCTGTGCCATGCATTGGCGGGGGGGGGTTCCCCTCCTGCCCCTGAAGGCCTCGGTCCCGTGGCGGCTCTGCGGTGGCAGCTGTTGACTGCCCGGAGTCCGGCGGATCACGAGTCCGTGGCAAAGCAGGCCTCCCAGATCTTGAAGGCGCCGTCCTGGGAGGGGGTGGACATCGGCGACTTTCGGGACTTTGAGGCCCGCCATGCGCTGCGGCTGCAGCTTGCGGAGTGGATGTTGGACAGCCAGGACCCTCTGCACCTGGATCCAGTTTGGGGGCATTGGACTCCGGCGGAGGCGTCGCGGCAGGTCCGGGTCCTGCAACAGGCTGCCCAGTCCGGTGCCGCTACACCCCAGGGAATTCGATCCCTTGCGACCCGCCAGGAAGGGGGCAGCTTTTCAGCTGAGGACCTGGGACACCTGCCCACGGGAGATTCCTATGTGGATGTGGGGGGGGAGCCGGGACCCGCGGCCATCGGCAGCTTGGAGCGGTTGGATCTGGGGGATCCGGTGCATAAGAAGAAGCTGAACTCCCTGGCGAGTCGGTTGAACGGGTTGCTTGCGCAGGGTCCGGACCAGGTCCCAGCCGCCCTGGGCGAATGGGTCTCCACCCTGGAGGAAATGGGCCACGGCAGCCGGTACTACAACATCAAGCAGGCCCGGAACAGCGGGGTGCGGCAGCTTGCGAGGTCGGGTGCCTGGAAGCCTGCGCTCGCTGTGTTGTCGGAGAACCTTCCACTCCACGCCCAGGATTTCGAGTGCCCGAACCGGGACGGCATTCTCAAAGGCCTGGAGGGGCGGCTCCTGTTGCTGGCGGGAGATCCTCGCGCGGAGGCCACTCTTCTGGAGGCCATGAAAGGGGCGGAGCACTGGATGGCCCTGGTGGAGGAGGGCCGGCAGCCCATGCCACAGCGGCCGTAGGGGCGGCCCCCTGTGGCTGCCCGGGTCAGGACAGCAGCTTGTCCAACAGCGCCTTGTTTCCCTGGAAACCCGTGCGCTGCATGTAGAACTGCAGTCCCCGCAGGCCCCCCAGCTCCTCTCCGCCACCGGCCCGGCCCGGTCCCCCGTGCACCACGGACGGCAGGACCATTCCGTGGGGAATCGCCGTGTCCGCCACCTTGCGATCCACCACCAACACGCGGCCATGGTGCGGTGCCAGGGCGGGGAGTAGTTCTCCCAGGAAGGACTTGTCATCCGAGTACACGCTCGTGGCCAGGGACCCGAGCCCCCGGGCCACCAGCCCGGCTGCGGCGGAAGCGCTTCCATCGTAGGAAACCAGAGTGGCGACCGGCCCGAAGACCTCGCGGTTGTGGATTTCGCTTGTGGCATCGGCATCGTCTGCGCGGAGCAGGACCGGTGCTGCGAAGTACCCGACTCCGGCGGCTCCCGTGGTCTGCACTTCCGTGGGGGAGCCGTAGACGATCCGGGCTTCCTTTGCCAGGAGTGCAACCCCCTCCCGGTAGTCCTGGAGTTGGCCCGCGGTGGCCAGGGGACCCATGCGCACGCCCGACTCGGCTGGATCGCCAATGGGGTAGGTGTCCAACTCGGCGGACACATCCTCTTCCATCGCATCCACCAGGGATTCCGGTACGAAAATCCGCCGAATGGCTGTGCACTTCTGTCCGGCCTTCTGGGTCATTTCGGTCACGATGTTGCGCACGGCCACGGTGTAGGTCTCGCTGCCCCGCTCCACGTCCGGGCCCAGCACGGCAGAATTCAGGCTGTCCGCCTCGACATTGATGCGGGTGCTGGCTGCCACGGGGCCCCGTCCTCCCCGAAGGGTGGCGCCTGTGTCTGCGGAGCCGGTGAACGCCAGGGTGTCCTGGGGCCCCAGGTGGTCCAGCAGGTCCCCGACGCTGCCACAGATGAACTGCAGGGCGCCGGCAGGCAGGATGTCGGCTTCCACTACGATCTTCACCATTTCATAGGCCAGCCAGGCCGAGGAAGTGGCAGGCTTGGTCACAATCGGCATGCCGGCCAGCAGGGCGACGGCCGCCTTTTCAAAGGTGCCCCAGGCAGGGAAGTTGAAGGCGTTGATGTGGACGGCTGCTCCCTGGAGGGGGCTCCAGACATGAAGCCCGTGGAACCGCGCCGACTGGGTGAGCTGTTCCGACTCCCCGTCGTGCAGGAGGTTTCCCTCTCCCAGCTTGCGCCCCAGGGAGGCGTAGTAGGACAGGGTGCCCGTGGCCCCGTCCACGTCGAACTTTGCATCCTTGCGGGTGTTGCCGCCGTTGGCGGTGGAGACGTCCAGGAGCCGCTCCCGCTCGGCGTAGAGCGCGCGGCTCATGGCCTTGAGCAACTCGGCGCGGCCCGCAAATCCAAGGGATCGCAGTGCGGGTCCACCGACGTTTCGGGCGTGGTCCAGCACCTGGGCGAAGTCGATGCCGCCGGTGGTGGTTTCGGCCACAACCGCCTCGGTGGCGGGGTTCAACAAGGCGCGGGTGGAACCCTCGCCTGCATTCCAGGCGTCCAGGACGTAGCTCTCAAGTCGAATCACGTGTGCCTCAGGACCGGAGGCTTAACTCGCAGAGGCCGTGACTTGTCGCCGCCTATTGGCAGGCGGTGCTTGTGAGCCCCCCCTGGGGACAGTTCTCCTCGGCACTGCCGTTGGGAAGGTCAGAGCCTGCACGCATCAGCCAGGTCATTCGGCACTGGATGGTGTCACCGTCCAGGTCCCCCGGTGCGCCGGTGTCCGCGAACACAAGGGCCTGGACCTCACACTCCCCCAGGTTCCCATACAGCTCATTTTCATCGGGGCAGGAGGCCATGGCCAGGTGGCAGTAATTCTCGATCCAGGATCCGCAGACCCCGCCACCGGTAGGGCCGGCAATGGGGCAATTGGTGGTTGGGTCGTCTGCTGCCAGGTCTGCGTAATGGGCGCGGCACGAGACCGAGTGGACATCGGTTTCGCCGTCGTCGCCCAGGGGAATCATGCCGCTCACGGCACAGAAGTCCACACAGGCCGGATGGTGTTCGTACTGACGGTACTCCGCATCCTGGCAGTTGGTCATCATGGTGGTGCAATAGGCGCTGCAGGCGTCCGTGTCGGCATCTGCATCTGCATCTGCATCCGCATCCGCATCGGCGTCTCCGTCCGCATCGGCATCCGCATCTGCATCTGCATCCGCATCCGCGTCAGCCTCTTCTGCGGTGTCATTGGGAGGGGGCTCCTTGTCCGCACAAGCAGGCATCACCAGGAAGATCACCAGGAACAGGGGCAGGAATCGAGACATGAAACTCTCCTCTAATCGTCGCGGAGTACAAGCCACCCTGCCATGAGAAGCAGGGGGATGGGAATCCAATAGAGCTGAAGAAGCGGATGGGCGGTGGGCCACCAGCGAATGTACCGGGCCTTCATTGACAGGGGCATCGGGTGCAGATCGCTGTCCAGAATCTCGATCTGGCGGACCATGCTCTCAAAGGTTCCGAGCACCGCGGTTTCATCGGTGGGGGCGATGGCACGACAGAGCAGGCCCACGTCGTCCCAGGCCGTGTAGAACAGCGACGCTGCCACGGGTTCGTCGAACAAGGTGCCTGTGATGCGCCACAGGTAGGCCTGCCGGTCGGGGAGATTCAGCCAGGTCAGGTCCCCGTCGCCGTCAGGCTGCACGGGTTGCTCGGCCACCACGTCGATCAAGCGCTCCTGGCTGCCGGTCTGGATCCGGTAGCGGCCGCCCCGGAGCTGCACTGTGGCGAAGCTGCGAAAGTTGTCGGCGGCTTGTGGCGACTTGGACGGGTCGAGCACGTGGAGCGTGGGCTCGGCGCTGGCGGTGCACTCAAAGACGACCTTTTCCAGCTCCCCTGGGTCCACCCCGTAGATGCGGGCAAACTGGCCGGAGAACGGACCGTCGCCAGCAATGCGCACCGTGCTCCGTTGGCGGGCCTCCTTTTCCGTGAGGGTTCGCCAACCGGTGGGAATCTCCAGGGCATAGCCAGCGGGGGTTTCCACGCGACCGGCTGGCAGGTCCTCCGCTGCAATGGCAGGGACCGTGGGGTGGAGGAGATCCAGCGCCTCGGCCAACACCTCGTGGGCCTTTTCCGCACTGTAGGAAGAAACGGCGGTGACGAGGATGCCGGCTCCCTCCACGGAAAACAGGGCCACTTCATCCCAGAAGTCCTGCTCCAGGTGCTCGTCCCGCACGCTGAAGGGGAGCCGCACCATGGTTCCCAGGCGCTCATGTTCCAGCAGAGCAGGCTCGCCGAGGGTGTAGGTCTCAAAGGAGTCCATTTCGTCCTGGGCTTCCAGCCAGGCCACCAGGGAGCCGGTGATCCGCTCCAGGTCGGGTTGGTAGGCGGTCACCTGGACCCGGAGATCTGTAAAGGCATCCACCCGTCTGAGACCGAGCTTCACCTCGGAGGTGGCATCGCCCAACCCATGGGACCAGATCGGGAGTTCGTCCGGGTTCTCGGGCAGGGGCAGCCGCACGATGAGGTCCACGCCCGGGACCTTGATGTCCTTGGTGCGCGGGGCTTCAGTCTCCTCGGCGGTCGCATCCGGATCCCCAGGTGACTGTGCCAGGGCGAGCGCCAGGATTGTGGAGAGGAGGAGCAACATGCAGCCTCGGAACTAACCTGCGTGCTGGAGCAGGGCTCGCCCTCATCAGGGCTCGGCGTCCAGTTGGCGGGCGGTCAGGACGTGGCTGGGATGCAGGCCCGCCGCGGCAAGCGCTGCTTCCAATTGCCGTGCATCCCCCGTGAGAACCCAAATCCGGTCCCCAGGCGCAAGGAATGTGGCTGCGGCTTCTGAGACCTGGGCAGCTCCCAGCATGGCCAGCACCCGGGCTTGGGCCGCAAGGTAGTCCGGCGCGAATCGTTGACGCGCCAACTCTTCCAGGGAGGCACTGGCTCCCCTGTTGGTGGACATGTCCCGCGCGGTGCGCATGGCCAGGTGGTTTCGGGCCTGTTGCAGCTCGGTGCTGTCCAGTCCGCCTTCGATCACGGCATCCAACACGCTGTTCATGGTGGCGAGGCCTGTGCCGGCTTGGGAGGCCTCCAACCAGGTGTGCAGGACAAAGCGACCGGAACCGTTCCAGGAGTGCTGCTCCGACTCCACCCGGTAGGCCAGGGCGGCGTCTTCCCGGAGGGCCGTGGGAATCCGCGCCCGGTCATGGCCCACCAACATTTCAGAGAGCACCGTGGCCGATGGGCGCCGCATGTCTTCGGTGGCTGGCCAGGGAGTGAGCAAGCTGATCCGGGCCAGGGGAGCGCCGGGCAGGTCCACCAGGATCACCCGGCCCGGGGACGAGGCTGGGGGGGGGCGTGCACCCTCCATGCGACCAGCCAGGGACCCCAGCGACCTTTCCAGGGCTTCCAGCATGGCGGTCGGATCCACGTCTCCCACCACCACAACCAGGGCGTTGCTCTCCGCCATGACGCGCTCCACCATGGCTTGGGAATCCCCGGCTTTCAGGCGCCGGAGGTCCCTCGACGTTGCCGTGTGGCGACTTGGATGCCCGATGGGGTACCCGGCATGGTTGATGGCCCGCTCGTGCACCCGGTCCAGGTCGGTGACCAGGCTCTCTCGCCAGGTGATCCAGTGCTTTCTCTCCCTCTTTCCGTCGTCCCTGGTGAAGCGCGGCTCACGCAGGGCGGAGGCGACCAGGTCCAGGGCCTCGTCTTCCGCCCCGGTGGGCGCTTCCAGGCGAGCCCAGAGGGTGTCCTCGCTCATTCCCAGCTCCCAGGTCGCTCCCAGGGTTGCCAGGGATTGCGCCAGGGTGGTCCCGTCCATGTGTTGTGTGCCGGAGCCCAGGAGCATGCCGGCGTGCAGGGCAGACAACTGGTCCTCCAGGGAGGTCAGTGCGCTTCCCCACCCGAGGGTGATGTCGATGCGAACCAGGGGGACCTCGTGGCGCTCGAGGATCCAGACCCGGGTGCCGCCAGAGAGTGTGTGGACCTGGACGGCCGGGGCGCGGGCAATGGGCAGATTCGCGATGACGGGTACCGGGCGAGACGGCGCAGCGAGCGCTGTGGCCAGGAGGAGGGTGGAGATCATGGGTCCTCCCCCCCTGGCAAGACCTGGAGTACGACCCGGTCGCCGTCCAGGTAGGTCCGGGCAGCTGCCTGGATGTCGCCAGGAGTCACCTCCATTGCCCGTTTCAGGTTGCGCTCCAGGCAGTCGGTGCGGTCGTGAATGGCCATGCAGATGGCAAGTTGATCCGCGACTTTCTCCACATCCTCCAGGGATCGCAGGGCCCGGGTGCGCCACCGGGTGGTGGCTCGCCTAAGCTCTGATTCGGAGGGGGGCGTCTGCTGGAGGGAGAGAATCTCGTCATCCATGGCTTGCAGGGCCTCGTCCAGGGAACCCGGCCGCGCCTCGATGTGGACCACGAACTCTCCCCCCTGGCGGCGGTGGTCCGTGTGAATCCGGACCCCGGTGGCCTGGCGGCTGCTGTGGACAAGACGCTCGTCCAGTCGCGTCCCACGGCCCGCCGAAAGAACGTCTGCCAGGAGTTCGAGGACCACGGCGTCCCGGTGCCCCTCGGGAACGGTGTTCCAGGCCGAGACCAGCGCCGGGGCCTGGCTCCCTGTGAGCTGGCCGCGGACCTCCCCGGGGCGCCGCACAGCATCCGGATAGGAACGCAGGGGGGGTGCTCGGAAGCCTTCCAGCTCGCCGAAGATCCTCCTCGCCATGTCCAGGGTCGCCTGGGCGTCCACATCCCCCACAATGGCCACGACCGCGTTCATGGGGGAGAACCAGGTGCGGGTGAAGCTCTGGACAACCGGCAGACCGGGGACCTCTCCGCCGGATCGCACGCGGCCGGGCCCGTCGCTGTAGGGGTGGGGAGGGGGCCAGAGCAGTGGGCGAAACTCGTTGCGGATTCGAGCGGATTCGGTGGCCTCCCGGGCGACGTGTTCGGATTCCAGTTGGTCGAGGGCCCGGTCCAGGGCCTCGGGGGTCAGCACCTCCCACAGCCACCCCATGCGGTCGGACTCCAGGAAGAAGACGAGCTCCAGCGCGGCGGGTGGCGCCAGGCTCTGGAAGACGGTCCAGTCTGCGCTGGTCCAGGCATGGGAGGTTGCACCGACCTCGGACAACAGGCCATCAAAGCGGTCCCCCGGGGCATTGGGACTGCCCCTGAACATCAGGTGTTCCACCAGGTGGGCCCGGCCCTGGGCTTCCGTGTCTCCATCCCCCACCCGGTACAAGACGCTGGTGGCCACCAGGGGGCTGCGGTGGTCTTCCCGGACGAGGATCGTCAGCCCGTTGGGGAGCTTCAGTTGGCGCACTTCCAGGTCCAAGGCCGAAGAGGCCAAATCAGCGGTTGTTTCCCCGTGGGCAACAGCGAGGGACAGCAGCAGCAGCAACACAACCCGGATCATCGGAATTCCAAGGGGTTGTATTGAATCATCCGGTCGATTCATAGCCCAGATTCGACCCCAGCCAACGTTCGGCTTGTTGCTGGGTCCAGCCCTTTCGGCGGGCCACGTCTTGCACCTGGTCAAGTCCCAGGCGCCCGACTCCAAAGTAGGCGGCCTCCGGGTGTGCGAAGTACCAACCGCACACGGAGGCGGCGGGCGCCATGGCCATGGACCCGGTCAAGGACAGGCCCAGGGCTGCATCCGATCCAAGGAGGGTGAGCAGCGTCTCCTTTTCGGTGTGGTCCGGGCAGGCGGGGTAGCCCGGGGCGGGACGAATGCCCTGGTACCGGCAGGCAAGCAGGTCCGGGAGGTCCAGGGCCTCGTCTGGTGCGTAGCCCCACAGCTCCCGTCGCACATGCTGGTGAAGCCACTCGGAGCTGGCTTCGGCCAGGCGATCCGCCAGGGACTGGAGAAGAATGGCGTTGTAGTCGTCCTGGTCTGCCTGGAAGGCTGCCACCTGGAGGGGGATCCCTGGCCCGGTGGTGGCAGCGAAGAGCCCCAGCCAGTCCCCCGCTCCCCTGGGGCCGATGAAGTCCGCCAGGGCCAGGTTGGGGGTGGCGGTTTTGCGGTTCTGCTGGCGGAGTGTATGCACCGTTGCCAGGGAAGTGCCGGCGAGATCCTGCAGGAAGATGTCGTCTCCGTCCGCATGGGCTGGCAAGAGCCCAACCCGGGCCCGGCACGTGGCCCAACCCTGCGACTCGATGCGTGCCAGCATGGCAATGGCTTCTTCGTGGAGGGCGCGGGCGGCCGCACCGCTCTCTGGATTGTCCAGCAGGGCCGGCCAGGCCCCCCTGATCTCCCAGGTGCGGAAGAAGGGCCCCCAGTCGATCATCGACACCACCTCGCCGAACGGGAGTTCCAGGGTGTGGAACCCCGGACGCGCCGGGGCACCGGGGGGGGGCTGGGTGGTGCGCAAGCGTGAGGAACGGGCCTCCTCGAGAGTGGCCAACGTGGTGGAGGCACGGCGGTTGGCATAGCGCTGCCTTTCGCTCTGCTGTGCTTCGCGGGTCTCCATCGTCAATATGTCTGGTTCCCTCATCCAGCGCCGCACCACCCCTACCGAGCGGGAAGCGTCCTGTACGTAGATCACGGCCTCTTCCCGCTGGGGCGCAATCTTGACGGCGGTGTGCACCTTGGAGGTGGTGGCACCTCCGATAAGCAGGGGCAGGTTCATCCCCATGCGCTTCATTTCCTTTGCCACGTGGCACATTTCGTCCAGGGACGGGGTGATCAGCCCGGAGAGCCCCACCACGTCGACGTTCTCTTCCCGGGCTGTGTCCAGAATCTTCTGGGCGGGCACCATGACTCCCAGGTCGATGACCTCAAATCCATTGCACTGGAGCACGACACCCACGATGTTCTTGCCGATGTCGTGCACATCACCCTTCACCGTGGCCAGAAGCACCCGTCCCCTGGACTGGGCATTGCCTGCCTTTTCTGTATCCAGCCAGGGAAGCAGGGTCGTCACGGCCTTTTTCATGACCCGTGCGCTCTTGACCACCTGGGGCAGGAACATTCGACCGGAACCAAAGAGATCCCCCACGTGGTTCATGCCGTCCATCAAGGGGCCCTCGATCACCGCCAGGGCCGATCCGAACTCTGCGTGGGCCTCCAGGGTGTCTTCCTCGATCCACTTTGTGATGCCCTGCACAAGGGAATGGGAGAGGCGCTCGGAGACCGGCGACTCGCGCCAGGCGGGGTCTTCGAGGGCTTCGGTCTGTGAGACCAGCCCTCCTGCCACCTCCAGCAGTCGGTCCGTGGCATCGGCGCGGCGGTTGAGCACCAGGTCCTCCACCCGCTCTCTCATGTCGGGGGGAATGCTCTCGTAGACGGGCAAGGCGCCTGCATTTACGATCCCCATGTCCATGCCAGCCTCGATGGCGTGTAGCAAGAATACCGAGTGGATCGCTTCCCGAACCGCCTTCTGCCCCCGGAAGGAGAAGGACACATTGCTGACTCCTGCGCTGACCCGTGCGTAGGGGCACCGCTCCTTGATGGTCCGGGTGGCCTCGATAAATGATACGGCGTAGTTGTCGTGCTCGGGGATGCCCGTCCCGATGGCAAAGAGGTTCGGGTCGAAGACGATGTCCCGGGGGTCAAACCCTGCCTTGTGGACCAACAGCCCATAGGCCCGCTCACAGATCTCTATTTTTCGCGACGTTGAATCGGCCTGTCCTGATTCATCAAATGCCATGACGATGACGGCGGCACCCAGGCGCTTGACGGTTTTGGCCCTTTCAAGGAACAGGTCTTCACCGTCCTTGAGGGACAGGGAGTTCACGAGGCCACGGCCCTGGAGGCACTTCAAACCGGCGACAAGAACCTCCCACCGGGAACTGTCCACCACGACAGGCAGGCGGGCGATGTCCGGCTCGGTGCCGATGAGGTTCAGAAAACGGGTCATGGCCGCCTGGGCATCCAGCATTCCGTCGTCCATGTTGACGTCCAACAGCTGGGCACCGCGTTCCACCTGGTGCCGGGCCACCTCAATGGCGGCCTCGTAGTCTTCGTCCAGGATCAGCTTTCGAAAACGGGCGGATCCCGTCAGGTTGGTTCGTTCGCCGATGTTGGCAAAGAGGCCGCCCGCACTACCGAGTTCTGTGACCTCCAGGCCCGACAGCTGCAGTGTGTCCGGCACGGCGGGGAGGGGCCGTGGAGAGTGGCCCTGCACGGCATCGGCGATGGCCCGGATGTGGTCGGGTGTCGTTCCGCAGCAACCTCCCACGAGGTTGAGCAGTCCGGCCCCCGCCCACTCCCCCAACTGGGCGGCCATGTCCTCAGGCGACATGTCGTATTCCCCCAGCTCGTTGGGCAGTCCAGCATTGGGATGGGCCGAAACATGGGTTTCCGCCCGGCGGAGGGCATCCACATGGGGCCGCAGCTCCTCGGCACCGAGGGCGCAGTTGAGGCCGATCACCAGGGGCCGGGCGTGGCGCACGGAGGCCCAGAAAGCCTCCGGGGTCTGGCCCGTCAGGGTGCGGCCGCTGGCGTCGGTGATGGTGCCGGACACCCAGAGAGGCACTGCCTCCTCTCGCTCCTCCAGGAGGCACTCGATGGCGAAAAGCGCGGCCTTGGCGTTCAAGGTGTCGAAGACCGTTTCCACCATCAGCACGTCCGCTCCACCATCCAACAAGCCCCGGGCGGCATCGCTGTAGGTGGCAGCGAGAGTGTCGAAGTCGATGTTCCGGTCCGCTGCATCCTCCACGTTCGGTGGCAGGGAGGCCGTTCGGTTTGTTGGGCCCAGCACCCCTGCCACCCAGGCGGTGGCCCCGGATTCGGCAATGACCTTTCGGGCGAGCGCTGCCGACTCCCGGTTGATTTCGTAGACCAGGTCTTCGAGGCCATAGTCCGCCAGGGAAACCGAGTTGGCGTTGAAGGTGTTGGTCTCCAGGATCTCCGCGCCAGCGTCCAGGTAGGACCGGTGGATCTCCCCGATCAGGTCGGGACGGGTCAAGGTCAACAGGTCGTTGCACCCTTGCAGGGGGAGGGTGTGGTCCTTGAAGCGTTCCCCGTGAAATTGGTCAGCACCCGGTGCCGCCTGCTGAATCATGGTGCCCATGGCTCCATCGATGACAAGAATCCGCTCCCCGAGTGCGTCCCGGAAGGCCTTCCGGCGTGCAGGCGCATCGTTGGGAAGGGGCGATTTCACGTCTCATTCATAGCCTGCCGGTGATAGGTCGGGTGTCGACCTGGGAGAAACGATGCTGTGGCTGCTGGCCCTCGGGGGATGTCATCCCCTTGTGGGCGAATACGAGGACCGAATCGACTACGACAACCTCTTTTGGGAGGCCGGTGAAATCACCGAGGCGCCTGCCGATCCCGCTTCCCTCCGGGTGCTCACCTGGAACGTGAAATTCGGGGGTGGGCGCGTGGACTTCTGGTTCGATGGCCACGGGGATCGGGTGCACATGACACAAAGCGAGGTGGATCTCCACCTGGATGGGTTGAGCTCCCTCGTGCGGGACCTGGATCCGGATGTGTTGCTCACCCAGGAAGTGGACATCGCCTCCAAGCGCTCGGCCTACGTGGACCAGGTCCAGGGGCTCCTGGAACGCACGGAGTTGAACTACGCCGCCTGGGTTCCGGTCTGGGAGGCAGACTACATCCCAGAACAGGGCCTGGGCCCCATGCGAATGGGCCAGGCGGTCTTTTCGAAGTACCCGATCACCCGGAACATCCGCATCGACCAGGGGGCCATCGCAAGCCAGGGGAGCCTCACGCAGCACTTCTACCTGGATCGCTGCATCCAACGCGCCCACATCGACCTGGGCTCCCAGGACCTCGTGGTGTTGAACAACCACCCGGATGCCTACTCCTCCGATGGAACGAAGGCGGACCAGATTCAACTGGTGGTCGAGGAGGCCGCCAGCATCTCGGATCTGCTCGTGGTGGGAGGTGACTTCAACGCGGTGCCGGACGGGACGATTCAGCTGGATGGCTTTGCGGATGACCCCCCCCAACTCGAGGGAAGGGGCATTGAAATCGTAAATTACAAAAACGACGGGGACGTCATGCCCGCCGCGTTCTACGACAACTACGATGCTGCGGTGGACCTCGCGTCCTACCAGGCTGCAGCCTCGGTGGAGGAGCAGGCGCCGACCTTTACCCACTCCATCGCCAGCGACGTGTTCTGGACCCGGAAGCTGGACTACCTCTTCACAAGCAGCACGTGGTCCGGGGCGCAGACCCTGCAGGGGCCCGGCGATGACACGGATGTCGATTCCATGGCCTGGTCCGACCATGCCCCCGTCTTTGCTGTGCTGGAGGTGGAGTGATGCCCTGGCTTCTGCTTTTCTACAGCCTCTCAAACGGGCTCTCGGATCCCTTCAACGAAGGGAACATCCGACCGTGGGCCCTGGAGGAGGGGGAGATTGAGTATGGCTCGACCGATGGGCTGCGCATGGGGCTTGGGGCCGGCCGCGAGGTCATCACCGGTGGGCCGAGCTCCCTGGTGAGCCCAGAGTTGATGGTCTCCCAGACGCTGCTGGAGGGAGAGACCATTGCCCTGGCGGTGCACGGAGGACTTGGGGTTCCCACCTTTGGTTTGCGCCTGGTCCAGGGCATGTGGTTTCCCGGGGACGTGGAGATTCCATGGGCCGTTGTGGGGGCGGCTGGGGTTTCCGCCGCTGTGACAGGTCAGACCCTGGTCTACTCCGGGTCGGTCCATGCGCGGGTGGGCCTGCCCCAGGACACAGGCATGCTCCCCATGGACCACTCCTGGTTGGATTCCAACGTGGTGCCCTTGACCGAGGGGTGGGGGTTGACCACCCGGGTGCGGGTGGCCTGGCTGCCCAAGGTGGGGGGCTGGGAGGTCAGTGGAGATGGGCGGATCCAGTGGGTGGGCGGACCGGACCTTGGGGGCCGGCTCCTGGTCCACCGCGGGGTCAGCGATCACTGGGCCCTTGGGCTCGGGGTCAGTGGAGCGCTCGACACCATGACGTCCGGTATCCACGGGGACGCCGTGCCAATCCTGGACTTCAAGGGCCGCTGGTAGCTTCTCCGGCCACAGCGCCGGCCACAGCGTCGATGTCCCAGCCGTTGTTCTTGGCCAGAAAGCGCAGGGTGCCATCGGGGGCCAGCACCAGGAGCTTCAGGCTGTGGAGCAGCATGCCGTCTCGCTCCGCCAGGGTCATTTCCACCGCTTCGAAGAGCGGGGTGAGCGTGTCCAGCTCCGCTCGCACGTAGTGCCACATGGACGGGTCGGCCCCCATGGCGGCGCCGTATTCGGACAAGACCTCAAACGTGTCCCGCTCCGGGTCCAGGGTCACGACCACGATGCGGGCCTTTCCGCGAATCCGCTCCTGGAGCTGCACCAGCTTGGATGCCAGCAGCGGACAGTACTCAGGCAGGGGGCAGCTGGTGAACAGGAAGGACAGGACGGTGGTTTCCCCTTGGCCCTCTCCAATGTGAATGGGGCCTGCGCTTGTGGGCAGATCGATGCCGGCCAGCACCGCCCCGACCTCCAGGGCTTTCACCTCCAGGGAAGCGTCCTCTGGGAGGGGGGCCAACTCCACCCGGCCCGTGACCTCGATGCCGATCAGTTGGGACTTGGATTCTGACACCAGCAACCGCGCCTTGATGCGGTCACCGCGGGACAGGCCGCGCAGCAGGTTGGGGTCTGCAGCAAGCGGCATGACCATGGCCCGCATGAAGCCTGGGATCTCCTCGTGGTCCACCAGGATCGAGGCCTCCTCCACCTCCAGGACCGTACCCACCAAGGGGTAGGTTTCGCCGGTGGAGAAATTGCAGGCGGCAAGAAGCAGGAAGGACAGTGGACTGTGCATGTGGTCGCCCTCTATTTCCCTACCAGCGGCCCTGCACTTGGACAGAGCTACCGGAGAGGGCCAGTTGTGGAGCATTCTCCCGCTGGTGGAGGGTGGGCACGAGCCAGCCGATGGAGGCGCCAAGCGCCAGTCCGCCCAGGACATCCGTGGGGTGGTGGACCCCTGCCTTCACCCGCAGGGCAGCCGCGCTGGCTCCCAGCAGGGCTGCGGCTGCGTAGGCACTCTTTCTTTGTGCCGGGCTGGCTCCGGAGAGATCAAAGGTGCGGGCAGCGCCCAGAGCCATGGCCGACACGTGGGAGGCGTGTCCCGTGGGAAAGCTCATCTCGGAGTCGATCTTGAACAGCTTTTCATCCAGCCCCTCCGTTCCTAAGGGGTCAAGGGCCGTGTACGGGCGGGGGCGGCGGATCGAGAGCTTCATCCACTCGGTGGCCAGGGCGTTCACCGTGAAGACCTCGATCAGGATGCCGGCCCGGGTGCCCAGTGCATTGGCCTCGGTTCCTCCGGAAAGGGTACCGGCGAGGAGACCGGCTCCGAGCGTGCCGTAGAGCACCACATCGGAAACCACCTCGGCCGTCTCGTCGAGGCCCGGCTCCACGAGGGCGTCGAGTCCCTTGGGGCTGGACACCAACCCCGCCGGGTAAAGGTCGTCTTCCACCAGGATGTAGAGCGCACCCCAGAGGGTGCCTGTTCCCAGGACAATCGGGAGGTCCACCGATGGATTCCACGCGAGGCTGTCTTCTGCTGAGGCTGGGGAGGCGAGCGTGAAGAGGACCAGAAAAAGCCAGGACATTGCAATCCGCCGGGCAGAGTGGGGGCGGCTTGGATAAGCCCTCTGGTCTCAGGAGGAAAGCTTGGTTGAGCCACCGACCGATCTCCAGGTGCCCATTGAGGAGGAAGCCCTCCTTGCGGACATCCGCGAGCGTCTGATGGAGAAGCCCGTGGTGGCGGGCGCCAGGGATGCGGACATCCTGGTGGAGCTGGAGCGGCTGCGCCACGAAATGGTGAATGCCAAAGGGGAGGATCGGGGCTCCATTCTCCAGCAATACGACCAGCAATATGCGCTTCTGGAACAGATCCGCCGGGGGCGGGTGGAAGAGACCGTGGATCCCGACTGCCCCTATTTTGCCCACCTGCGCCTGGTGGAAGGGGACCGCACCCGCAACCTCTACCTGGGGCGGGCCACCCGGCTGGACCACGGGCTGCGCATCCTGGACTGGCGCAATGCCCCCATCGCCCGCATCTTCTACCGGTACCAGGAGGGCGATGAGTACGCCGAGGAGATTGGAACACGACTCTTTGAGGGGGTGGTCGAGGCCCGCCGCAGCGTCACCATTGCCCTGGGTCGCTTGCAGCGAATCGAAGCGAAGAGTGGCGTCTATGTGCGCAATGGGGAGGACCACTGGATCGTGCAGGATCGGCCGCGGCCGCGCTTGTTGGCTGCAGAGGACGGCGGGCTTGTGGCTGGCCGCGCCAAGGGTCGGCTGGGAGGGGGCGGGGCAATTGTACGGTCGACCAAGCACCTGCCCGACATTGCCGCCCTGATCGACCCGGCGCAGTTCGCCCTTATCTCTGCCCCGGATTCGGGTCTGGTCCTGCTGCGGGGTGGAGCCGGCTCCGGCAAGACCACGGTGGCCCTTCACCGGGTGGCCTGGCTGGCCTACCAGGATCCCAAGCGGTTCCGGCCCTCCCGCATGGCGGTGGTGGTCTGGGGCCGGGCCTTGCGGACCTTCATTTCCCGGGTGCTGCCTGGGCTCGGGGTGCACGGCGTCGAGGTGGTGACGTGGCCGGAGTTGTCCGAGTCCCTCTTTCGCCGTGCCTTTCCCTTTCTGCCCTCCCACCGCGCCCAGGACACCCCGGAGGTGGTCACGCGCCTGAAGCTGCACCCGGCCCTGCCCGGAATGCTCGCCGACTGGGTCGCGGAAAATGCAGCCCCGGCCGATGCCCGCAACGCATGGGAGGAGGTCATTCGCCTCCTGGGCGACCCCTTCTACCTGGAAAACGAGCTGACCGAACGGGCGCCGGGGGATTTCTCCCGCCAGGAGATCAAGCGGATCATCGACTGGAACCGGGAGCAGGAAAAGCAGCTGATGTCCTGGGTCGAGGGGGACCGGGAGGAGGGCGCGGAGCTGGACGAGGAAGACGAGGCCTTGCTCCTGCGCATGTTCCAGCTGCGGGTGGGCCGCCTTCGTCGCCGGGGAAAGCCCGTGCGGTTCTCCCACCTGGTGGTGGACGAGCTGCAGGATCTCTCCCCCATGGAGGTGGGGGTCCTGTTGGGCCTTGCCGATGAGAAGAGGTGCGTCACCCTGGCCGGGGACACCCGCCAGCACATCATGGCGGACACGGGCTTTTCCTCCTGGGAGGATCTCCTGGAGGGGCTCGACAGCTCGGACGTGGAGTTGTCCAACCTGGAGATTGGCTACCGATCCACGGCCCGCATCACCGCCTTTGCCCACTCGGTCCTGGGACCCCTCGCAGAGGGAGACCCGCCGATGGTGGCGACCCGGGATGGAGAGCCGGTGGAGTGGTTCTCCTTTCCGGAACACGGGGCAGCGGTGGCCTTCCTGGCGGACAGCCTCCAGCAACTCCGGGTGGCGGAGCCCCGCGCATCCGTGGCGGTGTTGGCGCGAACCGGCGCCTTGGCGGACCTGTACTTTCGGGGCCTGGAGCGCTCTGACCTGCCCGGGGTCCGGCGGGTGCGGGAGGGGGATTTTGCCTTTGAGCCGGGGGTCGAGGTGACCGAGGTTCACGAGGTCAAGGGGCTCGAGTTCGACTACGTGATTCTCGTCGAGGTTTCCGCGGCCTGCTACCCGGAGGACTCCCGGTCCCGGCGCTTGTTGCACGTGGCCGCCACCCGGGCCCGGCACCAGCTCTGGCTTACGGTGGTGGGGACCCCGAGTCCTCTGCTGGGAAGATGACCTCCAGGGGGGCGGTGGGCGGTGCGGGCTCCCGCAGGCCCAGTTGATCCATGAACCAGTCGAGCCCGAAAAAGAGCCCGCCAAACAAGAGCAGTGCGACCGCCGTGGCGGCCCCCCCCATTGCCACCCGCGCGAAGAGGGAACGCGGAGTGCGGGGGCCTCGGAAGTGATCGAACATGGCGCGGTAGACTATCCCCGTGGCCACCTCTCAACAGATCCTGGGGCGCCTTCGGGACGATGAAGGCGCTCTCTCCGAGTTGGTGAAGCGGCTCCTGGATGACCTCTTGTCCCGGCCGGTGGGGGAGATGGTGGATCCGGAATGGCTGGCGCGCCGATTCGTGGATGGGCTGCGGGCCAGCGCAGCCGATGCCCACACGGAGAAATGGGTGCGGGAGCTGGTCCAGCAGGGACTGGAGCGCACCGGTGAAGAGAGAGGGGCAATCGCGGAGAACCTGCCCTCCGAGCTTGTGTCGCCGGTGAAGGCGCTGCTGGGGCGCCCCTACACCCCCAACAGGGAGATCGTGCACCTGCTCCTGGACCACCCGGCCATGCACGAGTTGATCCGCACTGTGCTGGTGCAGGTGCTCACGGAGTTTGGCAAGAGCCTGAAGCCGATCCTGCCGAGTTCTGCGACCGGGGGGCGCAAGCGCGGCGGGGCCCTGTCCCAGCTGGTGGGGGCAGCCAGTGAGGTGGCCAGCGTGGTGGGGGCCCAGGTGGAGGAGCGCGCCGAGGCCCGGGTACGCGAGTTCGTCGATGGAGCCATTTCCGTCTCCCTGGACATCTCCGTGGCCCACCTCTGTTCGGAGGGGTTTGCACTGCCGTTCGGGGAGTGGCGCTCAGATTCCGTGGACTCGCTGCTGGGGGTTTCGGTCGAGACCTGGGTGGGGGAGCTGGAGGCCCTGGATCCGGATGGCCTGGTGACCGAGCTTGTGGAGATCGTGCGGGGACTTGCTGCCTGGGACGGGCTTGGGGATCTGGTGGAGTCGCTGCTTTCAGCCCTCATGGAGGAGGTGGGGGATTCGAGCCTGTCCCAGTTCCTGGCCGGCTCGGGCCTGGAGGCCGAGTGGCGTCCCCAGGCGGAAGACCTGCTCCTGCAGCGGGCCCGGGATTTTGTGGTCACGGATTCCTTTGCGGAATGGCTCGGGGACATCGTTCAAGATTCGGGGTAGACCCAGGCCATGGGAATGTTTGATCGGTTTCGCGCGCCGGTGCCCGAGGTGGCGGTGGGACCTCACACCCGGGAGGCCATTGAGGCCCGCATGGACGACCTGCCCCCCGCCCCGTCGGCCCAGGTGCTGGCCCAGGCGGTGCGGGACATGATTCAGCAGGATCTCTGGCCGGCTTCTGAAGGGTGGCGAGAGGCGATCGGGTCCCTGGAAAAGGAGGTGGAGGCGGAGCTCTTTCTCTGTGCCTGGGCCGGGTGCGCCGGTGCCCTGGCTGAGCGCCACGGCTGGGAAGTTGCGCTGGCCCTGTTGGAGGCCCCTATGGCCGCCCTGCGGGAGTACGTGCCCTTTTCTTGCCGGGAGCACTATGACAAAGGGCCCCAGGCACTGATTGTGTACGCGCGGATGCAGCTGCCCAAGGAGCCGGATGTGGTGAAGGCCACCCTGGCGGTGATGGCTCGGTGGATGTGTCTGTCAGACCGCAAAGGTGTGCTCGAAGGTTGGCTTCGCCTGGGGCTTACGGCCTGGATGGGAGGCGAACTCATGGCAGAATGCGTGACTCTGGAGATCACGTGAACGGGTTGCTTGTCCTGTTGGCGGTTTCAAACGCATCGGTGCTGGTGCCGGACTGCATGGATGGAAGTCCGCGTACGCGTACCAGCAACGTGGTGACACAGCGGGCACTGGTGCGGGATTTCTCGGCACTGCATGGTCCGATTCCTGCGCGCGGACCCGGCAGTGGTGCCTTGGCGCTGGAATTGGGCTGGGTGCCGGAACATGGTTGCACCGGCCCTTTTGTGGATGGCGCCACCTGGAATCGCAACGCCGATCCGGCCCCCGTGGTGGCCCGTCCCCGCATCTCACTGGCCCTGGATGGACCCGGGGGGCTCGTGCCCTATGCAGGGCTTGGCTACGTCCCGCCGGTGCAGATGGTGTCCAGTCGTACCGTGGGCATGGGTGCTGAGATGGGGGTTGGCTGGGCTTCTTCTGGAAGTCTGAGCCTGGGCGTGCGCGGCCATGCTGCCCTGTCCCGGACCATCGGCAACCTCGCCCGCCATCCGGAACAGTCCGGGAGATGGGCGGATGACCTGCTCCACGTGGAGACCGCCGGGGTCGACGGCATGCTGGGATTGCAGCGGGAGAAGGTCTCGCCGTACCTGTCGGCCGGTTGGATTTCCACGGCTGGTTTTCTCTACGTTTCGGGAGCCGCCGAGGCATTCGGGGCCACGATTCCCTATCGGGGGCCCGTGGTGGGTGGAGGGCTGGTAGCAAGCCTTGCGCGGGGCTTCGATGTCACTCTGGAGGCGCACGTGGTGCCGGGCTGGCTCCACACGGCTCGCATGGCGATCTCGATTCCCTGGGGGGGCGGGGACACCGGGGACACGGCGGCCATCGAGGTGGAGGCTCTGAGCGATGACGAGCGAGAGGCCATGCCCCTGACCGTGGAGGCCTGGAAGATCGTGGGGGTCAAGCCCGATGATGGTGCTGCGCTCTACGCGGAGATCATGGGGGAGCCCGTCCCCTGTCGCCTGCGCTTTGAGATCGATGACCAGGGGCGGCAGCGGGCCCTGGTGGTTCTTGACTGTCCAGATGCCCTCAAGCCCAGCGCCAAGACAGCCCTGAAGCAGTGGGAGTTCTTCCCGCCCCGGCGCGGAGACCGCGCCGAGTGGGCCAAACACGAGATCGAGCTGACCTACCAGGCCCACAGGGTGGCCTTGCCTTCACCGCCCACCTTGGACGGTGTCCTGGTGCAGGTGCCCCCCTATGCGGTGCCGCGGTGGGCGGAATCCCCCATTGAGGCGCGGGGGGTCTCCAAGTGGATGCAGGCCGAGGGAGTGAACGAGGTCAAGTGCACGGCATTTCTGGATGTGGGAGAAATGGGTACGCCGACAATGTTCGAGGTCCAGTCCTGTCCGGCACCGGTGGCAGAGCTTGTGGAGAAACAAGCCCGCCGCTGGGGTTTCGACCTGGTCGGCGGATCGGAAGGGGATGGCACCCGGTACCTGTTGGTGCTGGAGCGAACCGACTCTGAATAAGAGCGCGGCCCTGGCGTATCCACCCTGTGGCATGATGGGTGCCTTCCGGAGGAAAAAACCATGCGTTTGCAGCCTTTTCTTGTAGGAGCGTCGGTTCTTTTTCTCGGTTCGTCTGCGTTCGCCGAACCGGTGACCTATCGCTTGCAGTCGGAAAAGAGCCTGGTCTACGTGCAGGTCTTCAAGGACCCGGACACCCTGGGCGCTGGCCTCTCCCATGACCACGTGGTCATGGCCACTGGTTGGGGGGGCACCGTGACCTGGGATGCGGACAATCCCGGAGCGTGCAAGGTCGAGATGAAGCTCCCGGTCCGGGGGCTCATCATCGACGAGGCCGGCATGCGCAAGAAGGTGGGCTACAGCAGCATGTTGAGCGAGGACCAGCGGGTCGATGTGAAGAAGGCCATGCTTGGCTCCGACCAGCTGTCCGGGGACAAGCACAGCCACATCACGTTTTCCTCCACCGGCTGCGAGGCCAGCGGAAGCGGTGTGACCGTCTCCGGGAACATGACCATTCGAGGCCAATCCTCTCCGGTCAAGGCGCAGATGAAGATCACAGCCGACGGGAGCAGTTTTGCGGCCAGCGGCGGGTTCAAGACCAGCCACACCCAGTTTGGGTTCGATCCCTTCACCGCCATGCTCGGGCAGCTGAAGAACAAGAACGAGATGAACTTCACCCTGGATGTGAAGGGCACCGCACAGTAGACCCTCGGCATTGTTTCGAGGGCCCATGGCGCGTCGCCGCAGATTCATTGCTCCCTTTGACCTGGCGGTCACGTCGCTGGGTCCCAAGGGCTGTGGCCAGGGGGAGCACGAGGGCAAGGTCGTCCTGGTGCGGGGGGCGCCGCCCGGCTCCGTTGTCCGGGTGCAACCGTTCAAGCGCAAGAAGGGCCTGCTGCACGGCCGCCGGGTGGGACTCGTTTCGCCAGCGCCGGATGCGGTGGAGCCGAGGTGCGCGTTGTTTGGGCTCTGCGGGGGATGCACGCTCCAGGAGATGACCCTGGAGCGCCAGCGCCAGGAACGGGCCGCCCATGTACAGCGACTGCTGGAACCTTTGGAGGGAGTGACGTGGCATGCACCCCGCGCAGGGGGGGAGGCCTATGGCTACCGCAACAAGGTGGAGTTGACCTATGGGTCGGCGCGGTACGTCTCTGAGGCGGATCTTGCGGCCGGGTTGCCCATTGACGGGCGTTTTCTGGGCTTTCATGCCCCGGGGCGGTTTGACCGGGTGGTGGATGCCCCCCGGTGCGAGCTGGTTTCGGAAGGGGTGAATGCCCTGATCGCGGTGGCCCGGGAGCACCTGGAGCACTCGGCGCTTGCGCCCTGGAACCCCCGGGAAGCCACGGGATTCTGGAGGCACCTCGTGCTGCGAGAGACCACCCTCGGCCAGCGGCTGGTGGCGATCTACACGGCGCCTCCGAAGGACGAGGTCGTGGCCCGGGCCGAGTTGGACGCCCTGGCGGCGGCCTTCCCGGAGGTGACCGGGGTCTGCTGGTACGTGAATGACCGGGTGGCGGATGCTGCCATCGGCGCCTGCCGGGCTGTGCTGCGGGGCGAGCCCTTTATTGAGGAGGCCCTCGGGGACTTGCGCCTGCGCCTGTCCGTGGAGTCCTTTTTCCAGACCAACACCGCGGGGGCGCGGGTGCTCTACGATCTCGTGGGGGAAGCGATCGGTTCTGGAAACCGCCTGCTGGACCTCTACTGTGGCACCGGGTCCATTGGCTTGTACCTCGCGGATCGGGTGAAGGAAGTGGTCGGTGTCGAGCGGGTGGAGTCGGCGGTGGCGGATGCCCGGGAGAATGCAGTGCGCGCGGGCATCGGACACGCCCGGTTCATCGCTGGTTCTGTGGAGCAGGTAGCGGAGGGCCTTGAAGCGGATGTGGTGGTGGTCGACCCCCCCCGGGCGGGCCTTCATCCCAAGGCGGCCCGCTGGTTGGCCGGCCTGGCAGGTGCCAAGGTGTTGATCTACGTGGCCTGCAACCCGGCGTCTTTGGCCCGGGACCGGGAGATTCTCGCGGAAGGCGGCTGGGAGCTCACCGACGTGTGGACCGTGGACCTCTTTCCCCAGACCGGCCACATGGAGGCGGTTGCCCGGTTTGTCAGGCGGTAGGAGCCGGCTCCCAGCCGTGGATTCCCTTCCAGAAGAGATCCGCAAGCTCCGTGGCCATCCGGGCCTTGTTCAGGTCTCCATCGCTGCTGACCCAGGCCCAGGCCAGGCGCTCGGCAGCCCCCACGATGGCCATGGCCACAATGGTGTGGTCGTGGTCGCGGACAAAGCCGCGCTGGTTGGCATCCACAAGGATCGACCGGGCGAGGGACTCGATGCGACTTCGCCACTGGCGGACGGTCTCGCCGGCGGGTCCCGCGGACCAGGCCACCCGGAAGTGCAACAGGGCCAGGGGCTGGAGCTTCACCACCTGCTCGGTCATGGCCCAGGCCATCTTCATGTAGAGGGCTTGCTGCTGGGAGGTGTTTCGTGCTTCTGACAGCGCCCGCTGGTGCGCCTCTAGAATCTCCACCAGGGGGCCGTACAGCCGCTCGACCAGGGTCTCAAACAGCGCGTGTTTGTCCTTGAAGTAGAGGTAGAACGTGCCCCGGGCAATGTCGGAGGCAGCGACGATCTTTTCCACCGAGGTGCGGTCGTACCCCTCCTGCACAAAGAGGTCGAGGCCCGCCGCCTCAATGGCGCCCCGGCGCTTCTCCTTCTTGGCTTCTCGAACGCTCATTCCCTCCTCCTGTATCGGGCCGGAGGATAGGAGGGGAGGATGTTCGAGCCACTGCGAGATCGATTCCGCGAGGAAGCCGCCAAGGGAGACATGCCCATCGACCTGGATGTCTACACGGCGGCGGGCCGGGACCCCCTGGAACCGATCCTCATGGGCAGCGGGCACCTGGATGCAGGCCTCGCGATTTTCGGGCGGGACCCCGGCCGCACGGAGGTCGAGCGGGCCGAGCCGTTTATCGGCAAGGGAGGCCAGTTGATTCGCGGGGCCCTGCACCGGGCGCGGCACGGAACCGAGCCACCCGATGTCCAGGCCTCCATCGACGTGGGACGAGACGTGTTCTGGTGCAACACGGTCCCGTACAAGCCCGTAGGCAACAAGGCCTGGTCCGTGAAGACCAAGCGCCGGTTCGCCCCCATGATCCAGGACCTCATCGCCCACCACTGGACCGGTTCGGACCTCATCTGCTGCGGCAACGTGGCCTTTCACTGGTTTGGAATGGTGGACAAGTCCTTGAAGCCCGCCCTGGATGCCCACTGGCAGCTGGGGGATCGCTACGAGCGCCCCCTGGCAATCGGATTCGCCGGCCGAGACCTGCGCCTGCACCCCCTGCCGCATCCCTCCCCCCTGAACGCCCGGTGGTACCCGCACTTCCCGGCGCTGATGGATGCCTGCCTTGCCCGGGTGGGGTGGAGGTAGGCCGGGGGGGGGCGAAATCGGCCTTGGAGGGCCCGGTGCGACATGTCGACGGGGGGATGCCGTATCCCCCCTTGTTCTTGTCGCAAAGTGGGGGGGGAGCGGCGCCACCTGCGACATTTCGACGGGGGGATGCCGTATCCCCCCTGGTGTTTGTCGCAAAGTGGGTGCTTGGGAGGGCCCGGTGCGACAAAAGGAGGGGGGTATAGAATGACCCTCCCTGAAACTGTCGCAAAGTGGGGGGGTAGCGGCGCCACCCGCGACATTTCGACGGGGGGATGCCGTATCCCCCCTGGTTTTT
>CAZSZE010000064.1:0-18385 GCA_964610645.1 uncultured Enterobacterales bacterium
TTGTGCAACCCGGGACATGGGTGACGTTTTTCGATTTTCGATTTTCGATTTTCGATTTTCGAGTTTCGAGTTTCGAGTTTCGAGTTTCGAGTTTCGAGTTTCGAGTTTCGATTTTGGAGATCGTCCGTTCTCCCTCTCGGACCTACGGGGGGGTCTGCGGGGGCGGCCCAATCGGCCTGCGGCCGCTTTGTGAGGGCCGCCTCCTCGAATCCCCCTGCGGTCCTCCGGAGGGAAGAATGGAAGGCCTGTTTGCTCACGAAAACCTCGATGTCTACCGACTGGCGCTGGAAGTCGCCCGGTGGTTTCCCTCGGTGGCGGTGCCGAGAGGCAGGGCCTCTCTCAAGGAACAGGGCTGCCGGGCGGCGGACTCGGTGGTGTTGAACATTGCCGAGGGGCGATCCAGGGGAGGTGGCGCCGGCAAGAACCACTACCGAATCGCGCTGGGAAGTGCGGCGGAGATGTGTGCTGTGCTTGACCTGGTGCAGTCGAGAGAGGTTGCGGAATACCAGCAGAAACTCCGGAGAGTCGGAACCATGCTGTCTCGAATGTCCCGATAGCGGGGTCAACTCAGTGCGATCGACAACGCCTGGTCAGGTTTCACGGTCCTCGGGAAAAGCCGTTGATGGTGCCGATCGTCTACCCCATGTCCCATAAAGGCGACAATTCTAGGGGGACTGGCGACCCAGTCCCCCCCGAATTGTCACTTTCCCGCCGGCTCAAGCGCATTCGAACGAGGATGCCCCAGCCAGACCTGCCGGCCTGGACCGTTCTACGCCCTACAGCCGCCTAGTACGAACAAGTCGGCGTGTAGTCCGGCTCCCGCTCCACCAGCTCCATGATCTTCGGTTGCAACGCCGCCCACAACGTCTGGACCCGGGGGTGGGCCGGGTCGTAGAGGTTCTGGGTTTCGCCGGGGTCGGACACAAGGTCGTAATACTCCATCGGGCCCCAGGGTCGTCTGGGGCCTTCCTGGCAGCTTGCGTGGAAATGCAGCTTGTCGGTGGTGGTGGAGACCGTCTGGCTGGTGTGGGACTCTCGATAGTCGAGCTGAAAGGTCATCACCTCGGACTCCAGGTCCACCACGCGTCCTGTGAAGACCTGTTCGGTTTCCAGGCCCAGGAGTGCCAGGGTACTCGGGACCAGGTCGATGAGTGAGGTGGCCTCTACCACCCGGGCCGGTTGCAGGTTTCCGGGGTTGTAAAAGGCAAGCATGGTCCCGACCGTCTCGTCGTAGTGCGAGGTGCTGTGGAACCAGCCCAGAGACGAATTCCCCTCGTGCTCGTTGAATGCCTCGCCATGGTCGGTGAAGAACACCACCAGCGTCTCCTCGCCGGGTCCGGTTTCCAGCCAGTCCAAGAGCCTGCCGATCTGGGCATCGTCGTGGTGGATCTCGCTGTCGTAGCGCAGGTTCACCTGCTGCATGCAGCCGGCCTGCTGCTGGGGTGTCAGGTCTTCGAAGTCATCGACCAGCAAGGACCACGTGCCTGCGGGATCTGCCAGGGGAAAGGGACACGCTTCCTGGTCGAGAAGGGCACCATATTCCTCGGGAGGATCGTAGGGAGAGTGGGGGCCGACATAGTGGATGTGGTGGAACCAGGGTTGTCCGGGGTCTTGTGCCTGCAACATCTCCAGCGCTCGATCCGTGAGTTCCACGGACGAGTCCTTGATATGCTCCACCTGGTCATGGCCGTTGTCCAAGCCCCATCCCGAGGAGGTGAACCGGCTTGCCGTCACGTGGGAGGTGGCGTAGCCGGCCTCCTTGAGTATGCTGGCAATGCCGGGGAACACTCCTGGAAAGGGAGAAATCACCTCCGTGCCGGAGGCACGAGGCCAGTAGCCCACGTCCAGCTGGTAAAGGCCCGATAGGGAGCAGGAAAAGGATGCCAGGGTCCATGATGCACAGGAGCGGTTCCGGGTCAGGACCACCCCGCCATCCAAGATGCGGTCGATGTGGGGGGTGGTGGTCCGGGTCTCGTAGCCCAGGGCATTGAACCGGTCCCAGCGCAGGGTGTCCACGGAGATGAAGAGCAGGTTCTTCGGCCGGACGCCGTTCTCAAACAAGAACGCGCTGGAGACCTCAAGTGGCTCCCTCCCCGAGTCACCTGAGACCCCTGGGGCGACCGCCCAAGGAGCGGTTCTGGTCGAAAGGTTCGGTTGGCCTGGAATCGGGGGTTCCACCGATTCCATGGCACAAGCGGCCAGCCCCAGGACGGGGACGACGCCCATCAGCCGGACATTCCACATGCTGGAACCCTAAGCCGGGCCGCCCGACAGCGCGACTACAGCCAGGCCAACAGCAGGAACAGCCCCAGGATCGCGGCAGCCCAGCCGGCGGTGGCGCTGGCAGCCCAGGGCTCGCCCATGAGGCCCGGGGGGGTGTGGGTGCGGCGGATGGTGTCGACCCCTGCCCAGACGCCGCCCAGGACCACCCGCTTGGCCGCGGTGAAGGCTGCGTTTCCGTGGCGGATGCTGCCGCGGATCGCTGCGGGCAAAAGCTTGCGGTAGACGACGTCCGTGTCGATGTTCGTGGCCCGGATCTCCGGCGGGTAGATGCCCTTGCGGAACATGATCGCGAATGCCAGAGCCGCGAACAGGAGCAGCTGCAGGTAGAACATCACGTGGCTCATTGTCCAGGCGTGGTACTCCGCAGCCACCTCGGGGTAGGGGAGAATGCCGTAGAGCATCTTCATTCCGGGGCCAAAGCCCAGGAACAGGCAGAGGGCAGCGGCCATGCCCATGGCCACCCGCATGTTGAGCGGAGCCTTTTCCACTCGCTTTCCGTTGTCGTGGGCAAAGAACGCGAAAAACGGAATCTTGATGCCCGAGTGGTCCACCACGCCCGCGCTGGCCACGAGAAGCGCGATGGAGAGCACGACCATGTGCGCCTCCGCCCCTGCGGTGAGCACCATGGCCTTGGTCACGAAACCCGAGAAGAGGGGGAAGCCGGAGATGGAGAGGGACCCCACAATGCAGAAGGCGGTGGTCCAGGGCATGGACTTGTAGAGTCCACCCAGCTCCGAGGCCTTGATGGTGCCCGCCCGGTGCAGGACCGCGCCCATGGCCATGAACAAGAGTCCCTTGTAGATGATGTGGGCGAAAGCATGGGCTGCGGTTCCATTCAGGGACAGCTGGGTGCCGATTCCCACGCCAACCACCATGTAGCCGAGCTGGTTGTTCAGGCTGTACGCCAGCACCCGCCGCAGGTCGTTCTCGATCACCGCAAAGAAGATCGGGAACAGGGTCATCACGGCCCCGATGGGGATCAGGACTTCTGTGCCCGGGAAGGCCCGTGCCAGGGTGTAGATGGCGAGTTTCGTGGTGTACGCGGACAGGAAGACCGTCCCCACCACCGTGGCTTCCGGGTACGCGTCCTGGAGCCAGTTGTGGAGCAGCGGGAAGGCGGCCTTGATGCCGAAGGCCAGGAAGATGAGCTGGACGCCCATGCCTGCCTCGGTCAGGGACACGCCGTTGTTCCCAGCCAGCTGCTCAAAGGCCAGTGAGCCGGTCTTGGAGAAGTGGATGATCACCCCTGCCAGGAGAATGACGCCACTGCCCACCTGAATCAGCAGGTACCGCAGGCCGACCTTGTAGGCCCGCTCGGTGCGCCGGGCCCAGATCAGGAACACCGACGTGATCGCCGTGAGCTCCCAGTAGACAAACAGGGTGATGAGGTCCCCGGCAAAGGCCGCCCCGATCGCCGCCCCGGCGTACATGAGCCCTGCCGTCAGCTGCACCCAGTCCTTGAGATGCAGGGCATAGATGATCGAAAGCAACGCTGCGATGTGGAACACGATGCCCCACACCATGGACAGGCGATCCACCCGCACCGGCGTCAGCTCCATGTCGAAGAGCATGGCGGTGGTGGTGTGGTCCGCCGGCAGGCCGTTCAGGTGCAGGTAGGAGAGGATGGGCAGCAGCAGCATCCAGCCCTGTCGTGCCCGGCCTTGCAGGAAGGGGACCGCAAAGGCGCCCAGGATCAGGAGGGTTCCGGGAGGAAGACTACTCATCATCGTAGTAGTCCTCCGGCCGCTTCAAGACCTTCCGAAGCTGCGTGGCGGTCAGGACGATGCAGCTGTAGGCCACGAAGCCAAAGACCGCGTGGAATCCAAACCACTCCTCGAAATCGAAGTGGCCGTGCTGGTGGTAGACGAGGTCCCACACGAGCAGTCCGCCACACACCGCCACCAGGGCGAGGAACAGCTTTTTCGTGTTGGCGGGGTCGTCGAGCCAGCGAGGGTCGTCGTTGTGCGGGTTCACGTCACCCTCCCATTGCAATCGGCGCCAGGAGCGCCTGCAGGTCAGAGGAGTAGAAGAACAGGAGCAAGCACCCAAAGGCCGTCAGGCACAGGGGAATCACGCAGAGAATCGGGGCCTCGTGGATGCCCTCTGTGGGGGCAGGGTGCCCGTGATCGTCACTGTGGCCGTGCCCGTGCCCATGGGCGTCGGCCTTGGGAGCAAAGAAAAACGCTCGGCCCACCACGGGCATCAGGTACCCGATGGACAGCAGGGAGCTGGCCATGAGCACGGCGATGAAGATCCAGTGGTGGCCCTGGGCTGCCCCGAGGGCCAGGTACCACTTGCTCCAGGCGCCTCCCATGGGGGGCAGTCCAATGATGCTCATGGAGCCAATGAAAAAGGCCCCCATGGTGAACGGCATGGTGCGACCGATGCCGTCCATGTCGCTGATTTCGGTCTTGTGGGCCCCCACCATCAGCGCCCCAGCACAGAAAAACAGGGTGATCTTGCCCACCGCGTGCATGGCGATGTGCATGCCGGCGCCGATCACCCCAAAGCTGGTGGCCAGGGCCGCCCCGAGGGTGATGTAGGCCAGCTGGGAGATCGTGGAGTACGCGAGCCGCGCTTTCAGGTTGTCCTTGGTCAGGGCCACGCAGCTGGACACCAGAATCGTGATCGCCGCGGCGTACATCAGCCACAGGGACAGGTTCTCCTTGGCCAAGAACTCGATTCCGAAGATGTAGACCACGACCTTGAGAATCGTGAACACGCCGGCCTTTACAATCGCCACCGCGTGGAGCAGGGCCGAGACCGGGGTGGGGGCCACCATGGCTGCGGGCAGCCACCGGTGAAAGGGCATCAGGGCGGCTTTTCCCGCACCAAATGCAAAGCAGGCCAACAGGGCAGCACCGGCCCAGCCGTCGATGGTTCCCGCCAGAATGCCGCCCAGCTTGAACTCCAGCGTTCCGGTCAGGCTGTAGGTCCACATGATTCCCATGAGCAGGAACACCACCGAGGTGAACAGCAGGTTGCCCATGTACACCCGCCCCGCCTTGCGGGCCTTGTCATCCCCGTGGTGGGTCACCAGGGGGTAGGTGCTGAAGGTGAGGATCTCGTAGAAGAAGAACAGGGTCAGCAGGTTGCGGGAGAAGGCGATGCCAAGCGCCGCGAAGATCGCCAGGCAGAAGCAGGCGAAAAAGCGGGTCTGGTTGGCCTCGTCGTGGCCCCGCATGTACCCGATGCCGTAGAGGGCGGTGGGAATCCACAAGCCGCTGGCCACCAGGGCATACACCATGCCCAAGGGCTCGACCTCAAAGGCCAGGGGCGTTCCTGCCACCACCTCAAAGCTCTCGAATCCCGGGCGGGCCCCCGCTTGCACGTGAGGAAGAATCGAGGCCACCACCGAGAAGGTGATTCCCGTGAACACCACCATCACGCTGTCCCGTACGTTGGGCCAGCGCCCCAGGCACACCACCACCACGGCTGCCACTGCGGGCAGGGCCATGGAGACTGCGACAGCGGTGTCGGCGGTCATGGCATGAATCCCGGGGACATGGCCTCGGCAGCGGCGCGGGCCACCCCAGCGGAGAGCCCGGTGTTGAGACCGAAGTAGATCGAAGCAGCCAGCAGCACCCAGGTGGGCACGAGCATGGACAGGGGAGCCTCACATTTCGTGGGGTCGGCGGGCTCCTTGAAGTAGATGATCTCCACCAGGCGCCACACGTAGAGCACCGCCAGCAAAGAGCCCACCAGCACCGCGCTTGCCACGAGGAAGTGGTCCTGTTCCAAGGCGCCCAGGACCAGGTACCACTTGCTCACAAACCCCACGGTCACCGGCACGCCGATCAGCCCAAGACCGCCCACCACAAAGGCCGCCATGGTCAGGGGCATGCGCTTGCCCAGCCCAGCCCAGTCGTCCACCCGGGAGCTGCCAATCTGGGCCACCACGCAGGCCACCACGAGGAAGAGCCCCCCTTTCATGAGGGCGTGGTTGAACAGGTGCAGAATGCCGCCGGTCAGGCCGTTGACCGAGTTGAACGAAAAGCCGAGCACCATGTACCCGATCTGCGCGATGGAGCTGTAAGCCAGGAGCCGCTTCACATCGGCCTGGAAGATGGCGGCCAGGGAGCCAAAGAAGATCGCCAGCAGCGCCATGGGCATAAGCAGGCGATCCGCGTGCAGGTGGTCGAACACGTACGCGGCGCCAAACAGGAAGAAGCTCACCCGCACCATCACGTAGTACGAGACCTTGGTGGCCGTGGCCGCCAGGAACGCACTTACGGTGGAGGGGGCGTAGGTGTAGGCGTTGGGCAGCCACTGGTGCAGGGGAAAGACCGCCAGCTTGATGGCGGACCCCACGAACAGGAACCCAAACGCCACCGCCTTGGTGCGGTTTGCATCGTCGATGGTGGGCAGGACCTCGTGGAGCACCGCCATGTTGAGGGTTCCCGTGAGCTGGTACATCAGCCCGATGCCCAGGAGCAGGAAAGTGCCGCCAATGGTGCCCATGACCAGGTAGGAAAACGCTGCTGTGAGGGCCTTGCGCCCCTTGCCCAGGGCGATGAGCGTGTAGGACGAGAGGGAGGTGATCTCCAGGAACACGAACACGTTGAAGGCATCGCCGGTGATGGAGATGCCCAGCAGCCCCGTGATGCACAGCAGGAACACCGCGTAGAACAGGTATTCCTTTCCCACGGGGATGTTGTCCGCTGCGGTCCCCGGGCCGACAGGCAACACCACCGCTGCGATCATGGACACGATCAGCATCACATATGCGTTCAAGTGGTCAATCGCGTACTCGATGCCCAAAGGAGGGGTCCAGCCTCCCAGGTGGTAGTGGATCGGCCCGTTTGCCCGGACCTCCGCCAGCAGCGCCAGGGAAATGGCCAGCCCCGTCCAGACCACCGCAATGGCCAACATGCGCACCACGGCCCGGTTTCGAATCAGCACACAGGCCGGCGCTGCCAAAAGGGGCAGCACGATCTGGTAGGCCGGCAGGTGTTCGATCATGGGTCCCGCCGGTCCCGGGCCACGATTTCATCCTCCTCGCAGGTGCCGTAGGCCTCCTGGATTCGCACCGCCAAGGAAAGGGCCAGGGCGGTTGTTGCGATGCCCACGACGATGGCCGTGAGCATGAGCACGTGGGGGACGGGGTTGGAAAAGGTCTGGGGGTGGTCGGTGAAGATGGGCGCTGTGCCTCCATCGACCTTGCCCATGGCCACGTAGAACAGGATCACGGACACCTGGAAGATGTTCAGGCCCATGATCTTCTTCACCAGGTGGCCCCGGTGGATGACCGTGTAGAGGCCGATCATCATCAGGACAATCACCACCCAGTAGTGCCAGAGAGCCAAGACGCCGGTCATTCGGTCCACCGTCCCGCAAGGGCGTAGAACATGGCGGCCATGGTGGAGGCCACGGTGATGCCCACCCCCAACTCCACCAGCAGGATTCCATAGTGCTGGCCGTGGGTCGCATGCGCTGCCAGCACGTCGTAGTCCAGGAAGTTGGCCCCGCGAACCATGCACACAACGCCCACGCTTGCATAAAGCAGGAACCCCAGGGCGCTGCCGGCTTCGGCGACGGCGGGAGGGAGGACCTTCTTCGCCGCATCGAGCCCAAAAATCAGCCCGTAGAGCACGTAGGCCGCTGCAAAGATGACCCCGGCCTGGAATCCGCCGCCGGGTCCGAAGTCCCCGTGGAACTGCACGTAGAGCGCGAAAAGCAGGATCAACGGAATGAAGAACTTGGCGGTCACCCGCAGGATGATCTTCTCGTGCATGCGCATGGGAGATCGAATCATTCTTCCGCCATCTGCGCCATGGGGTGCGCTTCCACCACCGGGTCTTCCTCGCGCCGACGGGTGGTGCCCAGGAGCAACAGCACCCCCACGCCTGCCGTGAAGATCACGCCGGTCTCACCCAGGGTGTCATAGCCCCGGTAGCTGGCCAGAATCGAGGTCACGATGTTGGGCAGTCCCACGGCCTTGGGACCGTGGCTGCCCGATTCACCGTGGTCAGAACCACCGTGGTCCGCGCTGTCCCCACCGCCCTGGGCCGCTCCCGGATCGGCAGAAGCCAGGCCATCGCCCGTCTTCAGCGGATCCGCTGCTGCGTGGTGCGCCGAGTAGGCCTCGGCCTCAATGGCGATGATCTGCCGGGAGATGCTGTGCTCCCCCGCGTGGATGGCTGCGTTGGGATCGCCCCAGGCGGGCATGTCCATGGTGCCGTAGATCAGGGCTGCGCCCGTGGCCAGGACAATGAGAATCGGAACGGGCTGGGGTTGGGGGCGTTTCTCCTTGTTGTGGGTCAGCGCCAGGGTGCCCAGGACCAGCACCGTCGAGATGCCCGCCCCCACGGCAGCCTCCGTGAAGGCCACATCCACCGCATCCATCATGGTGAACAGGCTCGCCGACAACAGGCTGAACATGCCCGTGAGCATGGCGGCGGCAAAGAGATCCTCCAGGAGGATCACCGCAATCCCGACCGCGATCAGGAAGCCGAACAGCAGGATCTCAATAGGAAACGGCATCGTCGTCTCCATCAGTTTCATCCCACTTCACGCCCCGGGCATAGGCAGCCTTGACCAGGGCGTGGCCTGAAGTGGGGCTGGCCAGGAACATGAACACCAGCAGCAGGAACATCTTGCCGGCAAACAGGGGATTGGCCTCCACCAGCGACATTTCAGCCACCATCAAGCCGATCACCACCAAGTTCGCCCCCAGGGTGTCGGTGATGCTTGCCCCGTGGGTGCGGGTGTAGAAATCCGGCAGGCGCAACAGGCCCAGGCCCCCGATCATGCACGCGAGGGTCCCCACCAGGAGGCAGGCCGCTGCCACCATGGAAAGCAGGGTCATGCCCTCCTCCTCGTGCGGTCATAGGCCAGGTTCCCAAACCGGCAGAACTTGCACACGGCGATGGTGCCGATGAAGTTCACCAGCGCGTAGACCATCGCCAGGTCGATGAAATCGGGGCGCCCCATCCAGTAGCCCCCGACCGCGATGAGCAGCACGGTCTTGGTGCCAAACATGTTGACCGCCAGGATGCGGTCGAAGACCGTGGGTCCCTTGACGCCCCGCACCAGGGCCAGGGCCATGGTCACGAGAATGCCGATCATGACGGCCGTGAAGGTGGGCTCGTACTGGGCCAGGGTCATGATTGCCCCTCCAGCCAGCTCACCTTGCGGTTCATGCCCCCTTCTTCCACCCCCGCTGCGGTCACCTCGGTCAGGGCGTGCACCAGGAAGTCATCGCCCCGCACATCCAGGGTGATGGTGCCCGGGGTGAGGGTGATCGAGTTTGCATAGATCACCCGGCCCAGGTCGGTCTGTTGGGTGGATTTCGCCCGCACCAGCCGGGGCCGAATGGGAAGGTCCGGGGAAAGCACCACCTTGGCGACGTGCAGGTTCGACTTGAGAATCTCAAGCATAAGCCATGGAATATACAAGAGAATTCGCAATCCCAATCCGTAGCCTGGATTGGCGCCATCCACGCGATCCATCTGGATGCAGATCCAGGTGACGAGCACACAGGAAACCACGCCAAAGCCCAGGATCATGGGGTTGTCGTAGATCCCCGACCAGGTCAGCCACAACGCAGCCATCGAGAGGAAGATGGGAAGTGCCGCTTTCACAGAGTCCCCGTGCTTCAGGCCGCTATTCGTACCACAAAGGCCCTAGGGAATTCCTCCACAGGGAGGAATCGATGGACACCACTCGGCGCCAAAGGGTGCTGACAGCCTCGTGCCATCCTCGAATTCCACTGAATATTCGCCGGAAATGGCGATTCCGTGGTCCACGCCATCCACGGTCAAGTGGCCGGAGATGGCGGCCTGGCATGGGGCGTTCAGCGATTTGCACCAGAGGGCGGTGGTGGGGCCCCCGTTCGAGATGGGAAGGGTGCCGCTTCCAAGGCTCGGAAGGGGGCCCTGCAGGGAGATGGTCAGGGCGCCGGTCTTGCCGGGCCCTGCATTGCACTCGGGTTGCGCAACGCCAAACACCAGCACCAGGGGGGCCTCCGCGCACCCTGCCCGGGCCAGGTCGTGGCCTTGGGGTGGGCGCACCCGCCCAGCACAGGCAGACAGTCCAGCCCCGATCAGGAACCAACAGGCGGTGGTGGCCATGCGACACTTCATGGAGCGGAGAGCATGCCCTGGAACCTCGTGGTGACAAAGCAGGAATTGGATCCGGCGCCCTGGCCTGGAGCCTGGAGGCGGTCGGGGTGGCTGTGGTTGCCACCTTTGCGCTGCGCGAGGCGTTTGGCCAGGCCGTGGGGGTGGGGGTAGACCTGTCCGGGAGTCTTTGGTTTCAGCAGTGGCTGGCCTATTGCATCCAAGGGGGCTTCTGGCCGGGCCACACCCCATGGTTCTTTGCCCCTGATGGGCTGGACCTGTTTTCCCAGACCGGGTTCAATTTCATGGATGCCCTGGGGGCGGTGCCCCTCTTGTGGACCCTGGGAATGCCCGATCACCATGTGCCCTGGACGGTGCTGCTCCTCGTGGGCAACGCCATGGCCATGCGCTCCTTGTTGGGCAGCCAGGGTGCCAGCCGACCCGCAGCCCTGGCGGGAGCACTGGTCTTTGCCTTCCACCCCTACGTCGTGTTCGAACTCAACGAGGGTCGCCCCACCCAGGCCATGCTCTGGTTCTGGCCCCTCGCCCTGCGAGAGCTGTTGGCGATGCGGGATGATCCTCGCCTGAGGCGGGCGGTTGCTGCGGGGGTGTTTCTTGCTCTCCAGGGATGGACCTACTGGTTTACCGCCCACTTTATTTTTCTGGTCTTCGGTCCGGTGCTGGTCCTGCATGCAAGGGGCGCAGGGCGGGATTGGTGGGTGCGAATGGGCCTGGCGGGGGGGGTGGCTCTCATGCTTGTGGTGCCGGCCATGGTGCCCATGTTGTGGTTGTGGAACACGGGGGGGGTGGAGGGTGTGGCCCAGGGCTTCGGGGGGTTTGGCTTGGATGATCCCAAGGCCGTGGGCCTGGGCTGGTGGCTTCAGTTGTTGCCCGCCAAGAATCTGCTCCTGACGGTGGGGGTGCTGGTGTTGGCGCCCCGCCGGCGCTTGTGGGGGGTGGGTGCAGCGGTGGTCGGGGTGTTGGCCCTGGGGAACACCTTGTGGATTCCCGGCACAGACGGGATCCCCAACCCGGCCTGGCACCTGTGCGAGGCGCTGCTGCCTGCTTTTTCCCGGCTCCTTTTTCCGTACCGGATCTGGTCGGCCCTTGCGGTCCTTGTGGCCCTCGCCCTTGCGGAGAGCCTGGACCGGATTCCCGGCGGGACCAAGCGCTGGGCTGCAGCGATTGTTGCCGCCTGGGCAGGCATGGCGGTGGGCAATCCCCGGGGGGGCATGTTCATTGGAACCCCCGTGCCCCGTCCTGCCTATGTGGACTCGGTGCGGGCAGCGCCGGGCGTGGTGCTGGATCTGCCCTTTCTCTGCGCTGAGGAGGCGGTGATCTACCAGCCGCTCCACGGGCAGGCCCTTGCGGGGGGCATGACCGAGAACGTTCCAGCGCTCCGGCCGGCTGGGGTAGTGGAGCGATTGGAGGCGGATCCCTTGTTGTCTGCCCTGGGGCGGGCGTCCCTGGGGCAGGACCCTGGAGTTGCAGGGGAGCTGGGCCTTCCAGTGCGCTGGGTGGTGCTCCATTCGGAGCTTCTGCGCCGCTCCGACCAGGTGAAACAGTGCTGGAAGGGCGCGGAAACAAACCAAATGGATGCGGTGGCGCGGGCTGCCTTGATCGGGCTGCTCGGACCCCCGGACATGGAGGATCGCGAGGCGGTGGCGTGGGACCTGGGAATCAGGCGATAAGATGCGCCATGCTCTGGCTCTTCATGGCGTGGTTGGGAACGGCTTGCAACGGCGGGAAGCCTGGGTTGGACTCGGACACCTCTGTGGAGGCAGACGCCGACGCTGACGCCGACGCTGACGCTGATGCCGATGCTGATGCCGACGCCGACGCCGACGCCGATACCGACACCACCCCTCCCTTTGATGCCGCCGTGTTCCGTTCAACGCACAATTCCTATTCAGGAGGGGACCGGGGCACGCTGATCCAGCAGCTCTCCTCGGGAATTCGGGGCCTGGAGTTGGATTTCCACGACGACGACTATGAAAACCAGGGGGACTACCGGGTGGGGCACAACAGCCCGGGGAACGCGGTGGATCCTTTTGCCTCTGAGGTGATGCTGGCGGACTGGTTGGCCGTGGTTGCGGACTTTTCATCCAGCCAGTCCAACCACGCCCCGATCACGCTGGTCCTGGACAGCAAGGATGACATCACGGACCAGGACAACGGGGGTGAGGGGAACCCGGGGGCCCTCAACGCGGTGGTGGAGGAGGCTTTTGGTGCCTCCTTGTTCTCCCCGGGGGCGTTGGAAGGAGACTGGCCGACGGTGGCACAGCTTGAAGGTCGAGTGCTGGTGGTCCTAAGCGGCGATCAGACCACCCGGCTCCGCTACCGGAGGGATACCGGTCAGCGCCCAGCCGTGGCCGCCAACGCGGGGGGATCGGTGGTGGAGGTGCACGACTCGGGATCCGGAGACCTCTGGTACTGGACCGGTCAGCTGGATGCCCAGGGCGCGGTGGCCTGGAAGCACCACGGCAAGTACGACACCGGCCGGGACCCGGCTGTGGCCCTGCGAGACGATGGCTGGCTCGTCGAGGTGCATCGGTCCCATGCACACGACACCTTGTGGTACCGGGTGGGCCACCTGGGGCCGGATTTCGACATCACCTGGGGGGAGTCCCAGCAGTATGACGATGGGGTCGAACCATCGTTGGCCTTCCTGTCCTCCGACTCCCTGCGGGAGATCCACGTGAGCAGCTCCAATCCCAGCGAGCGCTGGGATTGGGCCATGACTCTGGACACAAGCCAATGGACCCTCTCTTTTGGGGCCCATGGCCAGACCACGGATGCACGCTACACGGAGAACGAGGCCACGACGTCTGCGGGCACCCTGCGGGTCTGGAGTGGAGACGATTCAGAAGGCAATGCCGACACCCTGCTCTACCGCACGGACGCAGTGGCAGGACAGCGCATCCACTATGAACAGCTTCTGTTCACCGAGTACCAGAAGAACAACGCCGCCGAGTTGTTGGATGATGAAACCCGCTTCTTTGGCCTCTCCTCGGCGAATGCAGCCACCGCCGCCACCTGGCAGTCCCAGGGCCGCATCACCCGAATCTGGGGCTTCTCGGAAGCGACGGCCCAGGCGGCGGGAACGCCGGTTTCCTTCCCGGCCACAGACACCCCAGAAGCCGCCTGGTACCAGGATTACTGCGACAGTGTGGGTGCGTTGGAGTAAGGAGCCCCATGGTGTTTGAACTGCTCTTGCTGGTGGCCGCGTGCCAGGACCCGGAAACCGTGGACACGGGAGAACCGGAGCCCGAGGCCCCCGAGGCCCCCGCCTGGACCGAGACCGCCGACCCCATCGAATGTCCCGTGGGCAATGTGGATGCCCCGCTCTTGGATGCTGCTCTTCTCGATGCAGGCCTGGAGGCCGGTGACGTGGGCTACACCGAGGCCGATTGGGGTTACGCCAGCTATGGGCGCTACCTGGACGATCCCTTCCTCCTCTCCTGGTTTCGGCCGGCGATCTCTGAGCCCCTGCTTCTGCCCTGTAGGGGCGCCCAGCAGGCGGTGGACCTGGATTTTGCAGCGAAAAGTGACCACCCGGTCTCCGCTGCTCTTGGGGTGGCCATGGGGCGGCTGGATCACACAACTGAGGCCGTGCCCCTGGATCCGCTGGAGGCGACGCAAGACCTTGCGGATCTCTCAGAACTCCCAACCGACCTTGCCGAAGCGCTGGTGCCCATTTTTGCCGCCCTGGAGGAGGTTGGACGGGTGCGGGACGCCCTGGAGGAGACAGCGCCCGAGCGGACAGGAATGCTGGTCAAGTATGGACACGGGGGTGTGCTCGTCGACACGGATGCTGCCCCGGATCTTACGGACGCCTCGGTCCAGGACTGGCTCCTGGCGGAGGAGGGGCCCAGGTCCTTCTACGATCCGGCCCGGGTGCTGGCTTTTGCCATCGAGGCCGCGGACCTTGGGCGGTTTGAGGGGCAGGACATTTCTTGGGTTGCAGACAGCGATCTTGGGCCGCTCTTGATCACCGGGCCCGGGGACGATGCCCCGGGGGACATCGGGACGCAGGCCTTCCACCTGGACACCGGTGGCAATGACACTTGGATTCACGAGGCGGGCGCCAACTCACGGTCCTCTCCGGTGAGCGTGCACATCGACCTCTCCGGGAACGACACCTATGGCTACGAGGAGCAGGATGCGGGGGACGAGTCCCTTCTGCCCTCAGACAGCTCAGGCCGGTACCAGGGAGACGACTACTACGGCACGTTCTCCCTCTCCAAAACCGGGCGCCAGGGGTCCGGTCGCTTCGGGGTGGGCCTTCTGTTCGACTTGGACGGGGACGACCACTACCAGTCCCTGCGGGCAAGCCAGGGGTGGGGACACCTGGGAGTTGGGGTGCTTTTTGATGGGGCCGGCAACGACACCTACCTGGGGGAGGCTGGCGTACAGGGCGGAGGATCCCTCGGCGTGGGGCTGCTCCTGGACCTCGCCGGCGACGACCTGCACAGGACCTTCACCAACAGCCAGGGATTCGGGTACGTGGCGGGAGCGGGCATCGCCTGGGACGGCGGCGGCGATGACACCTGGTACGCCAACCCCGGCAAGGCGGAAGACGGGGGACTGACCCTGTACTACTCGCCCCAGCTCCCTGGAAACGGAAACTCGGGCTTCTCCCAGGGAGTGGGATTCGGCATGCGCAACGATGCTGAAACCACTTTCCTCTCCGGCGGGGTGGGGGTGCTCCGCGACCTGGCGGGAGATGATGACTACATCGCCGGCACCTTTGCCCAGGGCAGCGGCTACTGGCAGGGCACGGGCTACTTTCTGGACGGCGCGGGCAGCGACATCTACGACGCCTACTACTACGTGCAGGGGGGCGCTGCGCACTATGCCATCGGCGTGTTCCTGGACGATGGGGACGGCGACGACGCCTTGAACACGCGCATGACGCCAAACCACATGCAGGTGGGCGCCGGCCACGACTTCTCGGTGGGCGTGCATGTGAACGAGGCGGGAGACGACACCTACGTGTTTGGGGGCCTCGCGGTGGGTGCCAGCAACTGCCAGGGAATCGGCCTCTTCGTGGACAACGACGGCGCCGACTCCTACACGGCCAACTCGACCTTGTCCGTGGGACTCGGCAACCACTCAGGGGAGTGCGAAGCCCGCGACCAGGTGGACAGCATCGGGTTGTTCCTGGATGGGGGAGGGGATGGGGACGAGTGGGCCTGGCCAGCGGAAGACGTGCGCTCGCCGGGGGATGACGCCTCCTTTGGCATTCGGTGGAATGACACAGACGACGAGTTTGGGGGGGCGGTAGACGGCGACGGGGAGACCTCGCTGCACAGCGCAGGCGCAGCACCCTAGGCCCGTTTCATGCGCCGTTGGCCATCCTGGTGCATACTCACTGGGTGGGTCGCTTGCTGACAGGTTGGATGGTCTGTGCCTTGGGGGGCATCGGGGCAGGTACGGCCCAGGCCCAGACCGTGCTTTTCACCGAGAATTTCGACGCGTACTACACGAGCTCCTTTACGGGGACGGACAGCTGGAACAGCCACTACACGACTGACCCCTGGGGGGTGACCTGGGGGGGCCGACTGTACGCGCGCTCCGACAACTCTGGAGGCACCTGGAGCAGCGGTGGCGCTCATGACAACCACATGGTCTACGAGGGCGCATCTTTCGACGACTTCACCCTGGACCTGGAGTTCTACAGCAACGACAACGACACCAGCGGTGTCGTGTTTCGTTTTCAGGACGACAGCAACTTCTACCTGGTCCACTTCAACAGAGGCGATGGCTACCCGGGAACTGGCACGGGCGGTCGACAGTATTCAGGTACCGCAGGCTCCTTTCTCTACGTGGTGGAAAACGGCTACGCCACGGAACTGGGTTCCTCGTCGGTGAGCTACTACAACGCCACCTGGCACGACCTGCGGATCGAGGCCACCCAGGACACCATCGACGTCTATTTTGATGCCAACGCGAACGGGGCCTTCAACGGGACCAATGAGCATCTCTTCAGCGTCACCGACAGCACCTTTTCGGACGGCTACGTCGGGGCCTTCTGTTTTGACCAGGGAAACAGTTGGGGCTGCCAATTCGACAATTTCCAGGTCACCAACCAGGACGCCGATGGGGATGGAATCGGAGATGCCGCGGACAATTGCCCCAACACCGCCAACCCCAGCCAGGCGGACCAGGATGGGGATGGGCTGGGGGATGCCTGCGATCTGGATGTGGATGGGGATGGATATGATGCAACCGCAAACGGAGGCACCGACTGCAACGACACCGACGCTGCGATCAATCCCGGCGCCGCCGAGGTGTGTAGCGATGGCGTGGACAACGACTGCGACGGACAGATCGACCCGAGCACCTCCACGGATGCCGGCACCTGGTACCGCGACGGGGACCTGGACGGGTATGGAGAAGGCTCGATGTCCATCCAGTCCTGCACCCAACCCATCGGGTACGTCGGGGACGGGACAGACTGCGATGACACCCGCAGCGACATCTACCCGGGCGCGCCGGAAACCTGTGTGGATGCTGAGGACCTCAACTGTGATGGCAGCATTTCCTACGCGGACTTCGACGGCGATGGCTACGCCGCCTGCGTGGACTGTGATGACAACGATGCCACGGCCTATCCCTACAACCCGGAGGTCTGTGACGGCGTGGACAACGACTGCGACGGCACCGTGGACGAGGCGGGCACCAGCGGCGAGTCCACCTGGTACGAGGATTCAGATGGAGACGGGTACGGCAATGCAGCCATCGCAAGCGTGTCCTGCTTTGCTTCCAGCGGCCAGGTAGCGGACCACACCGACTGCGATGATGGAAATGCCACGACCTACCCGGGGGCGACCGAGTCTTGCGATGGAATCGACAATGACTGCGATGGCATCAGTGACGAGTCGGATGCTGTGGATGCCACGACCTGGTACCAGGATGCCGATGGCGATGGGTACGGAAATGTCGCGGTCACCACCGTCGCTTGCAGCCCCCCCAATGGCTACGTGGAAGTTGCCCAGGCCACCGACTGCGATGACACCGTTGCATCGACCCATCCCGGGGCAAGCGAGACCTGGTATGACGGGGTGGATTCAGACTGCAACGGGGCCTCGGACTTCGACGCGGACCAGGACGGCGAGGACTCGGATGCCCATGGGGGGGATGACTGCGATGACGCCGATGGCACGGTGAATACCGACGCCTTGGACACCTGGTACGACGGGGTGGATTCCGACTGCGATGGTGCATCGGACTACGATGCCGATGGCGATGGGTTCGACTCAGCGGAACATGGGGGCGATGACTGCGACGATGCCCGGGACGACGTCTATCCGGGTGCCCCGGACACGCCCTACGACGGGGACATCACGGACTGTGACTCCTCCTCGGACTATGACGCGGACGGCGATGGGTTCGATTCGGATGTCTACGGGGGGACTGACTGCGACGACTCCCGATCCGATGTGAACCCGGCGGCCCTGGAGACCTGGTACGACGGGATTGACCAGGACTGCGATGGCCGGGACGATGACCAGGATCAAGACGGCTACCCGGTAGAGACCGACTGTGATGACACGGATCCGGAGGTCTACCCGGGCTCTGAGGGCCTGGACGACGACTGCAACCCCCTCGACACGGGGGTCGTGGACACGGAGGAGCCCGTGGACACGGATGGGTCCGTAGACACCGACGCCTCCGTCGACACGGGCCTGCCAAACCTGGGAACCAAGCCGGGGGACGGCATCGTTGCCGGTGGATGCACTTGTGAAAGTACTACAGGCGGAACCGGGCCAGGACTGTGGCTCTCGCTGCTGCTCCTGCCCTGGATGGTGCGTCGCCGGGAGCCTCAAACGGTGCCGATTCGTTGCTCCTCTCGGCGTAACCGAACATAGAGAGACCTCTCCCTGGAGGTCTTGATGCGGTTTCTACTGATTTTCTCCCTCGTGGCTTGTGGTGGCCCGGACGCTGCCCCCGAAGCCGGCTCCCCCGATGGACCCATGACACCCCCCCCGGGTGCCCAGGCTCCAGAGGCAGCAGCGATGACCCTGCCGGAGCTTCCC
>CAZSZE010000064.1:18395-26393 GCA_964610645.1 uncultured Enterobacterales bacterium
CCCGCGGGCACAAGCGTGTCGGTGGGCGGCAGCAAGAGCACTTTTGGATTTGTCGGCGCCAAGCTCACAGGCGAGCACGAAGGTGGGTTCACCGGGTACGAGGGCAGCGTTGTGTTGGATGAGGGCGGCCAGGTCGTGGGCACCTCCTTCACCATTTCCCTGGGCACGGTCTTCACGGACGCGGAAAAGCTGACCAAACACCTCATGAAGCCGGACTTCTTCGATGTGGAGCAGTTTGGATCGGCCCGGTTTGCAAGCGCCGACATCCAGTCCGCTGGAGACGCCCACACGGTGAGCGGCGTGTTGGATCTACACGGAATCACCAAGACCCTGTCCTTTCCCGCGAAGATCGACGTGGCCGAGGAATCCGTGCACGTGACCGCGGAGTTCGACCTGAACCGCCAGGACTTTGGCATCAGCTATCCAGGCAAGCCGGATGACCTGATCAAGGACCAGGTGAAGATCAAGCTGGACCTCGTCTTTCCCCGGGGCTGACGCCGGTTTGCCTGGCCGCGAGGTGGCCGGGAAGGTGAGGGGCATCGCGGTGGGGGGTGTCAGCCGGTCGGGTCCTCTCCTTCGGACAGTCCAAGCCGCTCAATTCTCCGATAGAGCGTCGCCAGGTGCATGCCCAGTAGCTCCGCTGCGCTCGTCTTGTCACCGTCGCACTGGTTCAGCACCCGCTCGATGTGTTGGCGCTCGAAGCTCGCGAGGGCCGGTTTCAGTTCGGTGATGGCGACCTCGCTCCCACGAGAGCTCACGGAAAGATCCTCGGGACGAATCCAGTCTCCTTCGTGCAAGAGAACCGCCCGCTCGATCACGTTGGAGAGCTCGCGGATGTTGCCGGGCCAGGGATGGGCCTGCAATGAGCGCATCGCCTCGTTGGTGAGGCGAGGGGCGGGGCGGCCTTGGGAGAATCTCTTGAGCAGCTGTTCCACGAGGGGGGGGATGTCCTCGAGCCGATCCCGAAGGGGCGGTAGCGCAAGCCTCAACACCTCGAGCCGATAGTAGAGGTCCTCGCGGAACCCACCCGCCTCGACCAGGGCGCGGAGCGGTTGATTGGTGGCGGCCACCAAGCGGAAATCGACAGGGACAGGCTTGTCCGCACCCAGGGGGAGTACCTCCCGGTTTTCAAGCACCCGCAGCAGCTTTACCTGCACCTCGGCGGGCAGATCGGCGACCTCATCGAGAAACACGGTGCCGCCGCGGGCCGCCCGAAACACACCCTCCCGCCGTTGATCCGCCCCTGTGAAGGCGGCTCGCTCATGCCCGAACAACGTGGAGTCCACGAGGTCCCTCGGCTGGGCGGCCAAGTTGACGGCGATGAAGTCCTTGTCGGACCAGGGGGAGAGATCGTGCAGCGACCGGGCAACAAGCTCCTTGCCCGTGCCGCTCTCGCCCTCCACCAACACGGTGCTGCGGGAGGCGGCTGCCTTGCCGAGGAGCTTCATGACGGGGCGCATCGCGCTGGACTCGGCGACCATGGACCCGGTGTCGAATTGCTGATGCAGCTCGGCCCGCAGGCGTCGAACGCGAAGCTCCAGGGCACGGAACTGTAGAAGGCGGTCCACCTTGCGCGTCACCTCCTCCAGGGAAAGCGGCTTCAGCAGATAGTCCTGTGCCCCGTGTCGCAGCGCGTCCAACGCCGAATCCAGGGAGGCAAACGCCGTGACAATGAGTACAAGCGTCTCCGGATACTGTACGGCGATGCGCTTGAGAAGCTCGGCGCCCCCCATTCCCGGCATCTTCAGATCTGTGATCACGATGGCGTAGTCGGCTTCTTGGAGTCTCTCCAGGGCCTCCTCGCCGCTGGCTGCTTCCTCGACGCGGTGGCCAGTTCGGCGCAGGAAACGCACGATGTTGGAGCGCAGTACGGCCTCGTCGTCGACGATCAGGATGCGTTCGCTCATTGGTTCGACTCCGCGTCAGGGTTGGAATTCGGCAACCTCACGGAAAAGGTGGTGCCTCCGTCGACTCTCGATTTGATGTCGATGCGGCCGCCAAGACCCTCCACGATCTGTTCGCTCACGAAGAGACCCAGGCCAGTGCCCTTACCGGGCGGCTTGGTCGTGAAGAAGGGGTCGAACACCTGCCTGACGATGTCCGCCGTCATGCCGCGCCCGTCATCGGTCACCTCGAAGCAGATTTCGTCGGAAGGCTCGCCCGTCGCCGAAAAGAGGACAGTCCCCTTGCCCTCCAGCGCATCGAGCGCATTCAGTCCCAGGTTCACCAGCACTTGCACCACCCGGTCTCGGTTCAAGTACACGATGTCGACGCCGGCGGTCGTCACGTTCAGCGATACCTCTCGGGCCCGGGGGTCGTGCTGGACCAGGCGCACGACGTCCTGCACCAGCGTTTTGGCGGAGACCTGTCCGGCTTCCTCGTTGATCGGTCGCCCAAACTCGACCAGCTCCCGCAGCAACAGGGAAATCCGTCGGACCTGGTCCCGGAGAACAGGGAGCGAGGCGCGGGCTTCCTCGGGGTCCCACAATTTCTCCAGCATCTCGAGCTCGGAAGACATGCTTGCGAGGGGATTCCCGATCTCGTGGGCCAGGCCGGCGGCGAGAGTGCCGACAGAGGCCATCTTCTCCTGGTGGATGAGCTGCGCTGTTCGTTCCGCGACGCGCTGGTCCAGCTCTGCGTAGGATCGCTGCAGGGCGGTGCTCATTCGGTTGAACTCCTTGGCGAGCGCTGCAACTTCATCCTCGCCGCGAACGGGCACCAAGGCGCCGTAGTTGCCCATGGTGATTCCCTTGACGGCGACAACAACGTCCTCAATGGGGGACACCAGTCGCCGCACGAGGACCACCGCCAGAAACAGGGACAGCAATGCGAGCCCTCCAGCGGTTCCGACGATCCACGCGAGGGACGCCCGAAGTGGTGCGACGGCCTGCTCTCTGGGCACCTCGACCCACACGCCCCATGGCAGCGTCTTGGACGGCGCAAAGGAGGCGAAGGTGTCGCCGTCCTCGCCGGTGCCGGTTCCGGTCCACGGGACCGCAAGGGAGGCGATCTCCACAGCGGGTCCGATGAGCGTTTCCCCCCGGCTGATGTGGGGCTCGTGGTCTTCAAATGCATGGCAGACCACGGTGCCCGACCTGTCGACAATGTACGCGGTTCCCCCAGCAATGCTCGCGGCGCGTGAGGTGAGCATGTCCTGGTGCAGGGTGAAGCTCACCTGGCCGCACAAGACGCCTTCTTCGACGGGAACAGCGACAATCACCGCGTGGGCGTGCCCCGCACCGGCATGGGTCATCGCCTGGTTGGGATCGGCCAACAGGGCGCGACACGCATCATGGGCCCAGGGGACGATCTCTCCGCTACTGGCTGAAGTGGCCCCGGCAGCGCTCATCACCCACAGCGCCTCGACATTGGGGTCCCCGTCCACCACCGAGCGCAGAATCTCGGCGGTGTCCCCGACGGCGGTGGGGATGCTCCGCAGGGCGAACCGGCGCCGCTCGAGAAAGAGATCCAGGTCGCTGGCGTAGGAACGCGCGGTCTTCGCCACGTTCTCCTCGAGAAACGCCTCCATGAGCCCCGCTGTCTGTCGGTAGGAGAGCATCGCCGTGAGCAGAAGGGGAACCAGCGACACGACCAGGAACGCCGCCAGCACACGCCGACCGAGGCTCCCGATCCAATACACTCGCCTGGCCTGTTCGCTCATTCGCCCTCCTACGAAGGACTATTCGCAAAAGTGCGAACCGGCCACGGGGAAGTGCCGCTACAGCCTCCCCCAAGGGGGATCTGGGCTGGCGCGGTCTTTGCAAACGGGGAAAGTGCATGGGGTAGACACAGGGGCGTTCCCATTGTTCCATCGGGTTTTCATCACCGCGGCCCTTTCGGCCCTTGTTCAGGACGCTGCGCTTGGGCAGACCGTGGATTCTCTCGCTGAAGCGGCTGTCGCATCCAATCCGTCGCTGGAGGCCATGCGATCCAGTGAACGGTCCATTCGCGTGCGGGCAGAGGTCGCCGGGGCATGGACCGATCCAATGCTGGGGGTCGAGTACTCCAACGTGCCTGTCAGCAGCCTCGGCCTCCCGGATCACCCGATGGCTGGCCTTCAACTCAAAGCGCAGCAGGTGATTCGGCCCCCTGGATGGAGCCGCCTCCAGCGAGAAGCCGGCGCCCTTCGCGCTGATGCACAGGGATTTGCGATCCAGGAGGCGGAGAACCAGCTGCGGGCAGCGGTGGCGAATACCTGGTGGATGCTGGCCCGCACACGGCTTCTCAAGGCCATCACGGAAGAGCACCTCGCCCGCGTCGTGGAGCTACAGGGTGCCGCCCAGGCGCGCTACGCCACCGGGACCATCGGCCAGCACGCCCTCCTTCGCCTCGAGGTTCTTCGGGATCAGTTGCGCGATGATCTCGGCGACTTCGATCGCGCTGAGATCGAGCTGACCGCCGCTCTGGATGAGTCCCTGGGGCGCGAGTCCGGGCAGCGCTACGAGACACCGCCCAAGGTGGCGCCGCTTCCTGTTCCACCTGAGGGCGATTGGCTCTCCCTCGCAGAGGAGTCGCGGCCGCTGCTCCACCAAATCGATGCCCAGCGCAAGGCCGCGGAACAGTCGGCTGCGTTCTCTCGTGTGGACTCTCGGCCAGATCTGCACGTGTGGCTGGGCTATCGCCTGCGCACGGTCCAGACCCCGACGGATGAGGGCGCGGACCTGGTGAGTGTCGGCGTGGGTGCGCCCATCCCCATGGGAAGCGCTCGTCGAGGGGAAGGGGCTCGGCGCAGCTTTCTGGAGGACGCCTCCGCTTTGAGCGAGTCCCTCGTGTCCGCCCGAAATGGCATCACCGCTGACATGACGGGGGTCATGGCTGGCTGGAACCGCGCCTGGACCAAGGAGAGCACCTACGCGCAGAAGCTCATCCCCGGGGCGGCGACCACGCTGGAGGCGACCCAGGCGGACTTCGGCGTGGGCCGCGCGGACTTTGCCTCCCTGTTTGAGGCAGAGGTCGCCTTGCTCCAACTGGAGAGAGCGCGAATCGTTGCGGCCATTGAGACTCACATCCACCATGTTCGAGCCACGGCCCTCCTTGGAACCGTGCCCCCCCAAGGAGGCGAGTGATGCGCGCCCTGCTGACCGGTCTTTTGCTTACCACCGTCCTCATCGGTTGCGGCGGCGCATCGGATTCTCCCGCCCCCTCGGGCCAGGAAGTCGCGGCCCAGTTCTACACCTGCGGCATGCACCCGCAGGTCATTCAGGACGAACCGGGCTCCTGCCCCATCTGCGGCATGAACCTCACCCCGATGGAGGACGCGGCGGACGACTCTTTCGTGACCATTCGCCCCGGCGTTCTCCAACAGATGGGCGTCGAGACCGCTCCAGTGGAGCGCACAACGGTTTTTCGCCACGTGCGCACCATCGGCGAGGTGGAGGTGGGGGAGGACGAACTTTCGGTTGTGAACCTTCGCTTCTCGGGTTGGGTGGAGAAGATCCACGCGGACAAGACCGGCGAAGCAGTGCGCAAGGGGCAGGTGCTCTTCAAGATCTACTCCCCGGAGCTTGTGGCGGCCCAGGAGGAGTACCTCCTCGCTCTGCGCACGCAGGGGGAGGGCTCGTCCCTGGCCGCTGTGGCCCGGCGCAAGCTTGAGCTGTGGAACATCCACGCGTCGGACATCGACCGCGTCGCCCGAGAGGGGTCGGCAAGCCGCACCATGGACATTCGAGCGCCTCAGAGTGGCTACCTGCTGCACAAGAACCTGGTGGAGGGTGCCCGTGTCACTGCTGGAACCGACCTCTATCGGATCGGCAATCTCGATCGGATCTGGGTGACGGCGGAAGTCTACGAGGCCGACTCGCCCTGGGTCGCCGTGGGCCAGCCCGCCCAGATGGAGTTGACCAACATCCAGGGGGAGGTGGTGGAAGGTCGTGTTTCGTACATCTACCCCACCCTGAACCCGGTCAGCCGCACCATGACGGTTCGGCTGGAGTACGACAACCCGGGTCTGCGCCTCAAGCCCGGCATGTTCGCCACGGTCTACATCCAGTTTCAACGGCGCGATGATGTCGTCGCGGTCCCCTCTGAGGCGATTCTGAATTCAGGCCAGCGCAAGCTTGTGTTCGTCGCCCACGGCCGGGGGTCGTTCGAGCCGCGCGAAATCACCACGGGCCTCGTGGGCGACCGGGATCTCACGGAGGTGACCGCAGGTCTGGAGGCGGGGGACCTCGTTGTGGTGAGCGGCCAGTTCTTGCTGGACTCGGAGAGCCAGCTGAAGGAGGCCTTGCGGAAGATCAAGGCCGGCGTGCCCGATGTGGCGGAGGGGGCCGCGGATTCAGCACATCCCTTGAACGTGTATTCCTGTCCGATGCACCCAGAAGTGCTGGCCGACGGTGCCGGGCGGTGTCCTGACTGTGGCATGGACCTGGTGGAACGTCCGGGAACTGATGCTGAGCGAGAGGAGGTCTATGGCGGTGGGGGCGCTGCGCCTGGCCAGTACACCTGCCCCATGCACCTGGAGATCATCGAGGACGAGCCGGGAAGGTGCCCCAAGTGCGGCATGTTCCTGGAGCAGATTCCGCAGGCGGAGCCAGTGGATGATGTCGAGCATGGCCACGGAGACCACCGGTGATCAACGCCATCATCGAGGCGAGCGTCCGCAACCGCTTCTTCGTCTTGATTCTGGTGGCCCTCACGGTCTTGACCGGAATCTGGGCGCTGAAGAACACGCCCATCGACGCCATCCCCGACCTCTCGGATGTCCAGGTCATCGTGTTCACCGAATACCCGGGCCAGGCGCCCCAGGTGGTCGAGGACCAGATCACCTACCCGCTGTCCACGGCCATGTTGGCGGTCCCGTTTGCAAAGGACGTGCGCGGGTACTCCTTTTTCGGCTTCTCGATGGTGTACATCATCTTCGAGGACGGCACGGACCTGTACTGGGCGCGCTCCCGGGTGCTGGAGTACCTCAACTTCGTCTCCGGCCGCCTCCCGGACGGGGTCACGCCTTCCCTGGGCCCAGACGCCACGGGAGTCGGCTGGATCTTTCAGTACACGCTCACCGACTTCACACCGCGCACGGAGGTTCTCCGCGCGAAGATGGACAGGAACGGCGATCACACGGTCAATGAGCAGGAGCTGCTGGAGCCGCTCGACGGCGATCTCTACAGCGTTGCCCAGCTCACGGATCTGTTCACGGTCACCGAGTCCCCGACCAGCGCCAGCCCGCAGAAGTTCCTCGTGGACTCCTTGAAATACCTGGTGGAGTGCTTCGATAGGGATGGGGATGGGCGCATCAATCGCACCGAGCTTTCCCACGCCGCGAACTTTCGGGGGGTGGATCTCGCCGAGCTTCGCAGCATCCAGGACTGGTACCTGCGCTACGACCTCATGGGCGTGGACGGGGTGAGCGAGGTGGCGAGCCTGGGCGGGTTCGTGAAGCAGTACCAGGTGGAGGTCGACCCGGAAAAGCTGCGGGCCTACGGCGTCACCCTTCAGCAGGTGAAACGCGCGGTTCAGCGGGCCAACCTGGACGTGGGGGGGCGATTGATCGAGATGGCCGAGACCGAGTACATGGTGCGCGGCCAGGGCTACATCGAGTCCATCGCCGACCTGAAGACCATTCCGATCAAGGTCGACCCTGGCAGCCACACGCCGGTGATGTTGCACCAGGTGGCCGACGTCCATCTCGGTCCGGACGTTCGCCGTGGCCTCGCAGACATGAACGGGGAAGGGGAGGTGGTGAGCGGCATCGTGTTGCTGCGGTTTGGGGAGAACGCGCTGACAGTGATCGAGGGGGTCAAGAAGCGCCTGGACGAGCTGAAGCCGGGACTGCCCGAGGGGGTGGAGATCCACGTCTCCTACGACCGCTCCGACCTCATCGAGAGCGCCGTGGACACGCTCACGCACAAGCTGATGGAAGAGATCGCGGTGGTCGCCTTGATCTGCATCCTGTTTCTCTTGCACTTCCGCAGCGCGCTGGTGGCTGTGTTCACGGTGCCCGTCGGGGCCCTCATGGCCTTCATCGCCATGTACTTGCTGGGCAGCAACGCCAACATC
>CAZSZE010000065.1:0-25664 GCA_964610645.1 uncultured Enterobacterales bacterium
CACCGACACCGACACCGACACCGACACCGACACCGACACCGACACCGACACCGGCACCGACACCGGCTACGTCGGGGAGACCGCCTCGGCGTCCGAGCTGGCAAACGAACCGGGGGGATGCGGCTGTTCCACATCCCCCCTCACTGGCTCAACTACGCTGCTGCTGGCTGTGGTTGCTGTGATGGGACTCCGTAGGTTGGGTTAGGCGCAGCGTCTGTCTGCGAGGGGCTATGCTGCGCAACGATCCAGCTGCTCCTGGACCTCGCGAATCATTCGGGCCGTCTCCCGCCGGCTGGTGCGGTCGTTGGTCATGGGACGTCGGGGCCGCTCGTTGACATTCCATTGCAGGTCGCGCATCACGCCCACCAGGCGCTGCATGTCCACGTGGTCTGCAATCCCCACCACGCCGATCAACATCAGTCGCCGACCCTTCATGATCTGCTTCTGGTGGTTTGTGACGCGCTTCAGGAAGTGGTGGCTCACGCTGGCGCCGCCAAGCACCAGGGCACCTGCCAGCAGGGGACCCGTGGACAACATCAACACGGTGCCCAGGGTCCCTGCGGCGGTGAGAGAGAGAGAGGTGGACAGGATATTTGCGATCATCCAGGTCACGGCCAGCACAAGCAGGGGACCAATGACCGTCTCCATCCGGGAGACCTTCTGGAGCATGTGGAGGCCGCGCACGGAGATTTGCGAGTCGTGGTTGAGCCGCAGGGTGGCCCGCCACAGGATGTTTTTTCCGGTGGCCCCATCGGCAGCCAGCTCCACGATGCGCTGCACGAAGGGGTCTTCGAATCGCTCCCAGGCCAGGGAGTACAGGCTCTCCTCGCGGGCGATGCGTTCCAGGTCCAGCACGCGCTCCACGGGACAGGCCAGCTCGTCGAGGGGCGTTCCCACGGCTTGCCGGGTGATCTCGACAGCGGCGCGGATGTCGTTGTAAAGCCCTTGTGTCTGTTCCATGGTGACCTCTCTTTGTGGAGTCCACGTTATTGAATCCCCATCAAGGGGACGTAAGTGCTGGATGAACAGGCGATTAATCCAGGGGAAAGTGGGCACCTTGGGAGGCGGAAATGGCGATTTGTGAGCTGAAGTCGGTGGGCAAGACCTACCCCCTGGGGGAAACCGAGGTCCAGGCGCTTCGGGAGGTGGACCTCTCAATAGAGGCCGGTTCCTTCTTGGCCTTGGCTGGGCCATCGGGCTCGGGCAAGACCACTTTGTTGAACCTGGTGGGCTGCCTGGACACCCCCTCCTCTGGGAAGATCACCTTGGATGGAATGGATCTCGACGCACTCGGCGCCCGGCAGTTGGCTCGCCTGCGGGCCGAGAAAATTGGATTTGTCTTTCAGTCCTTCAACCTGATTCCGGTGCTCTCCGCCGTGGAGAACGTGGAGATGGCCTTGCGCCTCTCGGGGCAGGACCCGGACCGGAGCCGATGCGAGCGGGCACTGGCTGACGTGGGGCTTGGAGACCTTGTGGATCGCCGCCCGGCCCAGCTGTCCGGAGGCCAGCAACAGCGGGTCGCCATCGCCCGGGCCCTGGTCAAGGATCCGGAGATCGTGATTGCGGATGAGCCCACCGCAAACCTCGACTCGGTCACCGGCGGGGAGGTGCTGGACCTGATGAAGGCCCTCAACGCCCAGAAGGGAGTCACCTTTCTCTTTTCCACCCATGACCCCCTGGTGATCGAGCGGGCGTCCCGGGTGGTGCGTTTGCGGGATGGACGCGTCCAGGAGCCGGCTCCTTGATCTTCCTGGTGCGCCTGGCGTTTCGGAATGTCCTGCGGCATCCGCGACGGAGCCTCTTGTCGGCCGCCCCGGTGGTTGCGGGGGTGGCCGTATCCATTCTCGGAACGGGCCTGGTGGGGGGGCTGGACGAGAACGTGATTCGGGCGCAGATCAACACATCGAGCGGCCACGTTCTCCTTCGAGGCCCAGGGGTTTCCGAGGATGGGCTCTCCCATGAAATCGATGAACTCCAGCCTTTGCCCGAATCGCTTGTGCAGCGCCTGGAGGGACTGAACTGGACCCCGCGCGTGGAGTTTGATCTGCGTCTCGTGGGCGGGGCGGACTCCGTTCGGGCGGTGGGGGTGGGGTACGACCCGGATCGCGAGGAGCGGGTGTTCTCCCGGGAAGCACAACAGCTTGAGGGCGCATGGCCCATGGAACACGGTGTGGTGGTGGGATCGGGGCTGGCAGCGGTCATGGACCTGGCCGTCGGGGACTCGGTCATGCTGCAGGCCCGCACTTCAAAGGGGGCGCAGAACGCGCTGTCTGCGGAGGTGGTGGGTCTCGTCTCCACCCAGAACCTGGCGGTGGACAACAGCCGGGTCTTCTTGCCGATGCCCCTCGCCCAGGAGTTCGTTCGCGTGCCCGGCCCCTCGCATGTGGCCATTCGACTGGACCGTCGCTCGGAGGCACAGGCCGCGGCGGAGCGACTGGACTCCCCTTGGAAGGCAACGACCTACCGGGACGAGGCCGGTGTCATCCTCTCCATCAATCGGGTGCGGCGCAAGGCCATTTCCATTCTGGTGCTGGTGGTGATGGGCATTGCTGCAACAGGCATCGCGAACACGGTCATCATGGCGGTGTACGAGCGTGTTCGGGAGGTGGGAACCCTTCTGGCCATGGGCATGCCCCCGGGGTCTGTTCGGGCTCTCTTTCTCCTGGAGGGGGCCTTTATGGGGGCGGCGGCTGCAACAAGCGGTGCCCTCCTGGGGGGCTGGGCCAACCACCACCTCTCGATGGTGGGCATCTCCCTGGAGGGACTTCCCGATGCCGGCGCCCAGCTTGGCATGAGCGCGACCCTCTACACGTCCTTTTCATGGTGGGTTGTCCTGGGGGCGGCGGTCTTTGGCGTCGGGGTGGCGGTGTTGTCCAGCCTCTGGCCGGCGGGCCATGCGGCCTCCCTGGCGCCGGCCCTTGCAGTGCGAGAGCGCGGATGACCTGGATTCTTCGCCTGGCGTTTCGCAATGTGCTCCGAAACCGGCGCCGCTCCTTGCTGACGGTGGTGACCGTGATGCTGGGCACCGGGCTGCTCACCCTGGGGCTCTCGTGGATCAACGGAGTGCTCTCGGAGATGCTTGGAAGTGCTGCGGCCTCGGCGGGAGAGGTGCGGCTGATCACGGAGGAGTACGCCCAGCGCGAGGCGGTGCGGCCCCTGTATGAGAACATTGACCATACCGGGCCGGTGGTGGAGGCCATCGAGTCCCTGGAGGGCCTGGCGGCCTACCCGGTCATTCGAGCCGGCGTGACCATGACGGTGGGGGAGGAGATCGGCGACGACTTCGGGCTCCTGGAGGGGGCGCCCCTGGGCTATTTCCGGGATGTGCTGGGCCTGGACAAGCGGTTGGTGGAGGGGGAGTTCCTTGCGGGTGAGGGGGCGGAGGCCCTGTTGGGCACCTGGATCGCCCAGGATCTTGGTGCTTCCCCTGGAGACGAACTGGTGGTGCTGGGCCAAACCCAGGACGGTGCCATGTCGCCCTTGAAGCTCACCGTGCGGGGGATCGTGGATGGGGGGCACGCTCTCGCCAATCGCCAGGCCTATGTGTCCCTGGAGCGGGCTCGTTGGCTCACGGACATTCCGGAGGGTGCTCTGGAGGTGTTGGTCTTCGGCCGAGGGCTCTGGGATGCAGCGACCCTGCAGGAAGAGGTACAGGCGCTTGGCATCGAGGGCCTGGAGGTACAGGCATGGAACGCCCGGGAACCCTACGCGAGCCTCTCGCAGACCGGAACCAAGATCTTTGGATTCCTGGCGGGGATCATTGTCTTTGTGACGGCGCTTGGTGTGCTGAACACCATGATCCTGTCGGTGGTGGAACGCACTTCAGAGGTGGGCGTCATGCGGGCCCTGGGGTTGGAGCGGGCGGGGTGCGTGCTTCTCTTTGTGACCGAGGCAGCCTGCATCGGGGTGGTGGGATCTGTCACGGGGTTGGCCCTTGCGCTTGGGCCTGCGATCTACCTGGAGCGGGTGGGGGTGAACCTGGGCAGTGAGCTCTCTGCCAAAGCGGGCATGCCCATCGCCAGCACGATTCATGGGGATCTCACCCCCTCCATCGTGGTTCTCTCGCTGGGGCTTGGAATAGCGATTGCTGTCTTGGGGGCTTTGATCCCCTCCCTGCGTGCTGCAGCCATCACCCCCGTGAGCGCCATGCGGAGTTCCAATTGACCTCATTCCTCGCCATATTCGCCCTGAGCGCACTCGCGGCTCCCACGCCGACCGCCGAGGATCTCCTCGCGGCCATCGACCAGAACCTCACCTTCGAGACCCGCTACACCAGGGCCACCATGACCGTGGAGACCTCGCGGCGGACCCGCTCCTACACCCTGGAGACCTGGGGCCGTGGGGTGGATGAAGCGGCTACCTCGTTCCTGGCCCCCCCAAGAGAAGCGGGAACCAGGATGCTCAAGAAGGGAGGGGAAATCTGGATCTGGATGCCCTCCATCGAGAAGGTCCAGAAGCTCTCCGGCCACATGCTTCGGCAAGGCATGATGGGCTCGGACATCTCGTATGAGGACATGCTGGAATTCACGGACTGGCTGTCGGTCTACAACGCCAAGGTCACCGGACAGGTGCCCTGTGGAGACTCCACCTGCTGGGCGATGGAGCTCAACGCCAAGACCGAGAGCGTCTCCTACCCCCGGCGGGTCATCCAGGTGGACCTGGAGAAGATGATTCCCGTGCGCCAGGAGCTCTACGCCCTCTCGGGCACCCTGCTCAAGGTGTGGACCATGGAGGACCTGAAGCAGTTTGGTACCCGTTGGTACCCCATGACCATGCGCATCGAGGACAAGCTCCAGGCGGGATCCCGAACCACCCTCTCCTTTGAGGATCTCCAGTTCACCGTGGAGTTGGAGGAGGAGATCTTCAGCCGCCGGTGGCTGGAGCGCTGACTGGCAGCGCGTCCGGACCGCCTACAGCATCGAGGTCTCGAGGAAGATCTGGTCGCCGGGCTTCAGGACGATGTCCGGTTGGCGGCCCCTCTGGATCTTCTTGAGGTTGAGGCTGATGCGCAGGCCGTCCCGCAGGATGTAGGCATCCCTCAGGTTGGCAGTCTGCAGAGCGCCGCCTGCTTCCGCCAGGGCCTGGGAGGCCGTCATGTTTCGTCGAAAGACCACGGGGCCGGGCTTCTCCACGTCGCCGTCCACGTACACCATGGGTCCCTTGGGCACGTAAATCGTGTCGCCGGTCCGCAGCTGGACGTTGCCCTGGCCGCGCTCCAGGAGCGACTCCATGTCAAGGATCATGGCCTGGTCTTCCTGGCCCTCGTGAAGAATGCGCACCTCGGTGGCACCCAGCCGTTTCTCGATGCCCCCGGCCTGGGAGATCATCTCGATGACCGACGTGCCGCCCTCCAGGTAGTAGATTCCGGGCTGCTTCACTGCGCCCAGAACCTGCACCGGCCGGCTTGCATACTGTGCCACCACCACGTTGATTCGGGGATCCACCAGGAACCCGTCTCGCAACTCAAGGCGCAGTCGCTCTCCCACCTCTGCGAGCACAATGCCGTTGACATGGATGGCGCCCAACAGGGGGAAGTCAATCTCACCGTTCTCCCCAATGGGAAAACTGCCCGTCAAGGTCGGCTCGCCAAAGACCTGGATCGCCAGGACATCCTTGGGACCGACCCGGTATTCCACCTCCTTGGACTTCTGTTGTGCACGCTCTGGATTGACCGGAGCCAGGCCCAGTCGGTCCACAGAAGAAGGCGCCTCGGCGCTGGGCAAACCATCGGCTGCAAGGGCGGTACCGACGAGCAGAATCTGCACGAGTGAATGAAGGAGCATGGCTCTCACAGGAGGGAGGAAGCGAGACGTCCACCCCTACGGTCGGATTTGATATCATGCTTCAAGAGGGGTCGGGAGGAAAAACCCCAACTTCAAGAGGTGGATAGGGCTCGTTCTACCTCGACCTTGACCATCTTTTTCCGCCAGGTAGAGGGCCAGGTGTGGGTAGAAAGTGGTGCGGCTTCCTTCCAGGCAGCTTCCGCGACTCCCGCGTGATCTCCGGCTGCGAGGAGGGGTCCAACCCCGGGAATCTCCACGGGTCGGGGGCCAAGAGCCGAGAGCACGACCCGGCCGCCGGTGGGGGCGCCCGCATCGTCCAGGTCCACCCGAGTTGCCGTGAGCAGGAGCGGATAATCGATGGCGCCGCGTGCCCGGAGCTTCCGGTGGGTGAGTCGGGCACTGGGGGAGGGAGGAAGGAGAATCCGGGTCAGGATCTCCCCGGGTTCCAGGGAGAGCCAGCGCATGCCGTCGTCCAGGTACAACGCGTCCAGGGGGATCTGGCGTGCGCCCCGAGTCGAGACCAACTCCACCTGGGCATCCAGCAGCAGGAGAATCGGCACCGTGTCTGCAGAATGGGCGGCGTAGCACCCGGTCCCCTGGGGAGCCACGTGGCAGATCTCCCCGTCGCACTTCAAGCACCCCCCCAGCGCTCCCCGCCAGAACGAGGACTGGTTGTACCAGAGACAGCGGGTGTCCAGCAGCAGATTCCCACCCAGGGTGGCCATGGCTTGTAGGGTGGGAGTGGCCACGGTCCGGGCAGCTGCAACCAGGGCCGGGTAGTCCTCCCGAACGCGGGGATGCGCAGCCACCTCGCGCAGGGTGGCACCGGCCCCGATGGAGAGTCCGTTGTCCAGCACATGAATGTCGGAGAACCCTTCAATGCGCCGGGTGCTGACCAGGTGGGGAGGGGAGAACAGGCCCCCCTTCATGGAGGGCAAGAGGTCTGTCCCCCCGCTGACCGGGCGCGCACCTTGGTTGTCGGCCAGCAAACGGGCCGCCGTTTCCACAGTGGTGGGCTGGTGCAGGTGAAACGGCGGAAGGGGGAGCATGGCCGACATCGCCTACGACCCCCGCTCTTTCTGTTCCAGTGCGCGAAGGACCCGGTCAGGTGTGAAGGGTGCATCCTCCAGCCAGATGCCACACGCATCGAAGATGGCATTGGCGATGGCCGGCACGGTGGGAAGCTGCGGACCTTCCCCCACTTCCTTGGCGCCATGGGGCCCGGCCGGGTCGTTTGACTCCACGAGGATCGAATGGATCCGCGGGGTCTCGTGCACAGTGGGAATCTTGTATTCCAGGATCGATGGGCTCCGGTGAAGCCCCGATTCATGAAAGAGGTGCTCCTCCAGGAGGGCTTCCCCGACCCCCATGTAGACCGATCCCTCGATCTGCCCCTCGACAATGCCCCGGTGCAGTGCCTTCCCACAGTCGTGGGCGCACCAGATGTCAGTCACCTGAACCACCCCTGTTTCCAGGTCCACCTCCACCTCGGCCACCTGGGCGGTGAAGGAGTAGGCGGGGGAGGGTCCCACTGATTCCCGGCGAAAGCGGGAACCCTGTGTGGGAGGGGTGTAGCTGCCCGTGGCAGCGAGGGTCCCGTGAGTTTCTTCCGCGAGGGCGACCGCCTCCACAAACGACACGCCCTCGGGTTCGTGGCCCGGGAGAAACACCCGCTGGTTCTCGAAGACCACGTCCGCGCTGTCTCCCCCCAGGGACTCCGCCACGGACTGGGCGAGGGTGGCCTTGAGAGATCGGGCTGCATCCAGGGCAGCATTGCCGGCCATGAACGTGACCCGGGAGCTGTAGGCCCCGAGATCCACCGGCGTGAGATCCGTGTCCGACTCCAGCACCGTGCAATCCCGAAGGGGGATGCCGAGCTCCCCGGTGACCATGGCGGCCAGCATGTGGTTGGAGCCCTGGCCGATGTCGGAGGTGCCGGAAAGGACGCTCACCCGCCCGGACCGATCCGCCAGGAGCTGCACCGCCGAGTGGGGCAGCTTGTTGTTGTGGATGGGGTGCCCGGCGCCGCACATGTAGGCAGAGGTGGCGAGGCCAACCCCCCGTCCGTTCGGCAGCTGGCCATGCTTTTCACCGTATCCAGCGGCTGCAGTGGCCTGCTCGATGCACTCAGCCACGGCGTTGGAGGTGATGGTCAGCCCGTTGCAGGTTTGGCTGTCGGGGGGCGCGAGGTTCTTGAGGCGCAGGTGATCCGGACGCATTCCCAGGGCCACAGCCAGCCGGTCCACCTGGACCTCCAGGGCGAAGCGGGGTTGGATGGCTCCGTGGCCTCGCTTGGGACCGCAGGGGGGGTGGTTGGTGTAGAGCCTGCGCGTGTCGAAGCGCAGGTTCTGCAGCCGGTAGGGCAGGGGCAGGAAGACCCCGAAGTAGTAGGCGGTCACAACCCCGTAGGAGGCGTAGGCCCCGCCACAGGAGACGGCCTTGAAGTCACAGGTGGTGATCTCGCCGTCTTCCGCCGCTCCGAGGGTGATCTCCATGTCGGCGGGGTGGCGGCCCCGGTGGGCATAGAAGACCTCTTCCCGGTTGAGGAGGAATTTCACGGGACGCCCGGTCTCGCGGGCGAGGGCAACGGCGCAGATCTCGTGGGCAAAGGGGTCGGACTTTCCGCCGAAGCCAGCCCCCACGTGGGGTTTCACCACCCGCAAGTCCTGGAGCCGCATCTGTAGAACCTTGGCAAGCGCCTTGTGGAGGTGGTGGGGGATCTGGGTGGCCGAGGTCAGGGTGATCCGCCCGTGGCCATCGGGCTCCGCCAGGGCCACGTGGGGTTCCAGGGGGACATGGGTAGAACCCGGGTAGTGGTAGCTTCCTTTGGACAGGACATGGGCGCCGGAGAGCCCCGCCTCCACATCCCCGTAGGAGCGCTGAACCCGACGCAGGATGTTGGTTTTCTTCCGCCGATCCTCGTGGAGAAGCGGTGCGTTTTCGTCGCTTGCGGAGGCAGCCGTGAACACCGGCGGCAGCGCCTCGTAGACCACGGTGATGGCCTGGGCAGCTGCAAGGGCTGTGGAGCGATCCACGGCTGCCACCGCAGCGACCTCCTCCCCCACAAACCGCACCTTTCCCACGGCCAAAGCCGTCTCATCCTGGGCCACCGGCAGCACCCCGTACTTCACCGGAAGGTCGGCCCCGGTGAGCACCGCCACGACCCCCTCCATGGCCAGGGCTGCCCCGGTGTCGATGGACTGGATGCGGGCGTGGGCGTGGGGAGATCGCAAGAAGGCACCGTGCAGCATGTGGGGACGGGTGAGGTCGTCCGTGAACCGACCGGTGCCGCGGATCTTCTCCAGGCCGTCGAGCTTGGGGCCGCTCATGGGGCGTCCTCCAAGAGGAGGGCCTGCGCCTGAAGGGCGGCAGCAATGATCTTGGTGTAGCCCGTACACCGGCAGATGTTTGCGCCCAGGCAGTGGCGAATCTCGTCTTCGCTGGCCCGGGGATTCTCCCGAAACAAGGCGGTCAGGGCAACCACGAACCCCGGGGTGCAGTATCCGCACTGGGCCGCCACCTGGTGGTCGAAAGCCAGGTGAATGGGGGAGGGGGGAGCGCCCTCCACCGTTTCTACTGAGCAGCCCTCCATTTCAGCGGCCAGGGTGATGCAGGACAGCCGGGGCACGTCGTCCACCAGCACCGTACAGGCGCCACAGTCCCCCATGTCGCACCCGTTCTTGGAGCCGGTCAGGCCCAGGGTGGTCCGAAGAGCGTCCAGCAGTGTCTGCTGGGGCGCCACAAGCAGCGTGCGGGCTTCGCCATTGACCCGCAGGTTCAGCACGCGGGGATCCGGCTGCCTCACTTTTCGACGGGATGGCCCGCAGTTCGCCAGGCGCCGGTGCCTCCTGCCACGTTGACAGGCGCCATGAACCCCGCGTCCAGGAGCAAGCGGGTGGCCTTTGCCGAGCGGCGGCCCGATTCACAAATGACGTAGATGGGCCCGGCTTTGGAGGTTTCCAGCTTCGCCAGTTGCGCCGGCAGATCCCCCAGGGGAATGTTCCGGGCGCCAGGCACATGCCCGGCGGTGAATTCGCCGGTGGTGCGCACGTCCAGCACCAGGGGGGCTGGATCCTTGGCAATGGCTGTCACGAGCGTGGCGATGTCGACCTCTGGCACGGCGGTTGGACCGGCCAGGGCAGCTTGAAAGAGAAGAGCCAGGAGCGTTTTCATTGTAGACCTCCAACCGGGAGCCTAACCGCCCAGGGCTGTCTTGAGCTTGTGGCGAAGGGGCATCGTCATGTGAAAGGCAGCGGTGGAGGGAGGCGTGAAGCTGCCGCGTATGACCAGCAGTTGGCCGTCCGGCAGGGAGAGGCGAAAACGGATGCGGGGATTGCTGGGAGAAAGTAGGCCTTCGGGCAGGGTGAGGGTGCCCTTGGAGAGCCCGCCGTCCCAGCTCTCCTGGAAGGCGCTGTGGGTTGTCCATTGGACTTCCAGCTGGTCTTCCTTCACGGTCCAGGAGGGGTCCCCGGGCAGGTCGGAGGTCCGGTCTGGCGCGGCTTCTGCGGCGGGTTCCGGCGGGGGCTGCTGGGGCAAGGCTTCCGGCGGAGTCGAGGCGGCCTGGGCCTGGGTGGGTGGCTCGGGAGGAGCCCCTGCGGGAGCTGCTGGCTGGGCTGGCGCTGCTGGCTGGGCTGGCGCTGCTGGCTGGGCTGGCGCTGCCACGACCCGGCGTTTCGCCTGGGGAAGCTCGGGACGTTGTTCCCAGTCCCGGTCGGTTCTCTCCGCAGCCTTCTGCTCCATGGCTGCAAGCCAGGACGGAGCCGCTCCCTTTGCCAGGCGCTGGCCACTGGCCCGGGTGCTTTTCACGACTTCATGCTGTGCCCCCTCTTCCTGCCTCGGTTCGTACTCTCGACCCGCTTTCTGAGCGGTCTGGCGCTCCATCTGCTCCAGCCATCCCGGGGCTGCACCGGTGGAGAGCGACCCGGTCCCCGGCCCGGCGGCGGCTGCGTCGGGGGCAATGCCAAAGCCGTCGGTTTCCTCTGTTTCTGTTCCCAGTCCATAGGGATCTGGCTCATCGTCGTTCCGGGCAAAGCGGCGCCGTCTTGCCTCGTAGCGCTCCATGACCACCCGGGTTTCTTCCAAGGAAGCGGCCCCTTCCTTCACCGCAAACAGGTCCTCCATCTCATCGGATACCCGGGCCATGGGGTTGGCGGTCGTGCCCCCCATGGTTTGTTCCTTTTGCCAGGCCACCATTCGCTCTCGATCGTCGTCCGCCATCTCGACGATACGGAGGCCGTAGCGAGGCGCCTCCCCCGGAGGCCCGGGAACCACACCGGCAACCAGCACCACGGCGTAGAGGGTGTGCTTCCAGCCCCCCAACTCCATGCGCATCTCCACGATGCTCCCCGGCGAGATTTTCGCTGCCACCTGGCATTGAATCTTGTCGTCACGCAACCAGTCCACCGTGCCGAAGTTCACGCCGTTCTCGTGTTTGAGAGCGATGGTGTTGGTCATCTGCTCAGGCATGCTGATCCCCGGGGTCTACCGGTGACTTTACCGCAATGTTGTCTTTAAGGGACGGTTCCTACAGCGCGGGAAGCGGTGCGGTCCATCCATCCCCGTCCGTGTCCAGGAAGATGGGGCTGGTCATGGCCCAGGGACGCTTGCCAGGCCACACGGGAGACAGGTCCGTCGCGCCCTCTGCCTCCACCACGTAGTAGGCGTCGGCGCTTGGGGAGAGCGCAAAGGAGACCGCGCCCTCAAAGGGACCCTGAACGGTCTCCACGACAACCCCGTTTTCCAGGAGATGCAACTCGTCCACCTGGATCCAGGAGGGGGAAAGCACCGTGACCTCCAGGGTCTGGGGTCCCTCCACCTCGCTGCCGGGATCAATGGACAAGCCGAGCCAGGGACCCATGCTTACGACGGTGCGGCGGCTTGTCATGGCCTCCCGGAGCGCGTCGCTGGTGAACTCCGCGGGCTCCGAGGTGCCGGCCCCGAGGAAGGTCACGTTCAGGCCGGGCTGCCCTCCGGTGTAGCTGTGGGAGTCACTGACGCCCACCGGGGCGATGCGCAGGCCTCGGGACGTCAGGTCGTGGAACAGGTGGGTGTAGTCGTCGTGAGCTGCAGCGTTGAGTACCTCCATGGCATCGAAGTCATTGCTCCATCGCTCGGGCTTGGCAATGGTCCCCGTGCTCCATCCTGCAGCAGAAGCCACGCCGCTGTCCGTGGGGTGGTTCATCTGGAGCACCACACCTTCATGGCGCTCCCGAAGGTGGTCCACGATGTCCTGGGTCGTGGAGAGAACCTCCTCCCACCAGAGCCAGGCGCCTCCGTTGGATGCGTCGGGCACGGCCTCCAAAGGGTAGGCGTTGATGTGGCCTACGAGGGGGCTGGCCTCGTCGGCCAGGACGGAAGCCAGCACGTCTTCAAGACCCATGGGCTCCAGAAGGGGCCGATAGTCGGCCACGTGGTCGTGGTCGGTTCCAAAGTGGACCTGGATGCCTCCCCCGGCTGAAACGGCGAGGCGGTGCTCCATGGGAATGCCGCCGTCGTTTGAAGGGGCGCCGTGGGTGTGTGGGTCGGCAATGAGCCAGCCTTCCAGCTCGTAGGCTGCCTCCAGGTCGATGGCCACGGTGACCTCTTCCCCTGCGGCCACTTCAACCGTGGCCTGGTGCGCCTCGTACCGGATGCCCCGGTGGGCCACCAGGGAGTAGCTGCCGGGCTCCACCGCCAGCGTGACGCTGCCATCCAGAGCCCAGGCCGAAACCGTGCCCCCGGAGGGCCGCCCTCTCACCAGGCGAGAGTCCACAGAAGGTTCTGCATCCGTGCGTTGGAGAAAGGCGGTGAAGGGCAGGCCATCATCGGTTTCCAGCACCAAGTGCCCGGGCTCGCCCAGGGAAAGCGGTGACTCTGTGGTGCCAGCTCCCCGGCCCTGGGCCAGGTCGATGTTCGGGGCCCCCGTCGCCAGGGTGGCCAATGCGTAGTCTCGGACCGGCCTGGCTGCGTACGGGGTGTAGGGGCCGTGGCCGTCGGGAAGATCCACAAAGACTCCGGGTCCGCGGCCCTCCGCAAGAAAGGTCACCTCGGCATCCTCCGGGACCTGGGCGGAGAAACCGCCCTCGGCATCGGTGAAGCACAGGGTGAAGGGCGCTCCGTCCACCAGCACATTGACCCGGGCGCCTGCCACAGGGCCATCCGGGGCTTCCACGACCCCATCCACGGTGCGGGTTTCGGTGCCCGCCAGGGCCAGCCAGGCGTCGGTCAGCTCGCAGAAGTCCCGCCCCACGCCAAAGTACCGGGTCCAGGACACGGGGGCGTCTTTCTCCACAGTCAACAATGGGCCCTGGCCAAGAGAGGCGCGGGTCAGGCCCTTCAGGACCGTGGCGGCTGCATCCGAGCGCAGGGTCTCACCGGGGGCGGAGAAGACGCCCAGGGCCACCTCGTTGTGCTTGCCTGCAAAGCCGGTCCACGGAAACTCGGCATCGTTCATGGATTCCAACCCGCTGCCGGGACTCCAGGGGTTTGCTGCATCCAGCGAAGCGATCAGCAGGTCGCCCAGGGCCAATTCCACGTCCTCGTCAGCATCAGTGAGCCGGGTGGTGACCTCCATCAGGGGCGTGCCGGGCTCCAGGATGTAGTCGGTGCGGATCCACAGTCCCAGGTCTGGAATCAGGTTGGCGACGCCCAGGGCCCCCTCCAGCAGGGAGAGCCCGGTTTCCGGCCCAGAGACGCGAATGTGGGCCCGCTTTCCCCCGGAACCATTGTTCATGACCTTGATCGTCTCGGCTGATTGCACGCGGCCGATACCGATCATGGGCACCCACTCATCCACCACATCCCGGCCGGGTTGGGCCTCAGGGCGGACGTGGTCTGCATCCACGATCGCTCCACCGCCGGTGATGTAGTAGTCCCCGGGGCGGTCCCCCTGGAGGATGAAGCGCACCCGGTCGTTGTAGATCTTGAAGTCGCCGCACTGGCCCTCGGCGGAGATGCCGCCGAACAGGGCGGCTTCATCACGGACCTTGCCGGCACGAACCTGGTTGGGGCCCAGCTCCTCCGCAAGGTCGAGAGGCGCGGGGGCGGGATCTTTGCAGGCGAGAAAAAGCAGGGAAACAAGCATGGTTTCCCTTCTAACCGCCGCCTGGGGCTCGGGTCGCGCTTAATCCGTGCGGACGTACTCGTACTCCACTGGCTTGCCGTGGATCCCCCGGCGGGCTGCCACTTTTCCAGGGCCCGCTTCAGGCGGCGGTCACTGGAGAGGTCCACATTGTTGGGAATCAGGTCGTCGTAGTTGATGGAGGACATGCAGGGCTCCGAGTAGAATCAGGTGCGGCGGAAGTCGAAGACGGGCTGTTCAGGGTGCCCGTACAAGGTGAGGGCGCCGGTTTCACCGACGGCGTTGGGGCGCTGGAAGATCCAGTTCTGCCAGGCGGAGAGCCGGCCGAAGATCTTGGTGTCGCAGCTCTCGAGGCCCCCGAAGCGCAGGTTCTGCTCCATGCCCGTGAGGGCGTCGGGGGACAGGGAGACCCGCTCTTCGATGGCGATGCGGATTTCATCGTCCCAGTCGATGTCGTCGGGGGCGGCGGTCACGAGGCCCATTTCCTCGGCGTCTTCGGCTCCGATTGGGCTGCCGTTGTCGAGCACTTCGTCCACCATCTCGGGCTCGCCCAGGTAGCGCACGGTCAGGCGCGAGGCACCGCTGGACATGGGGAAGCGGCCACCGGAGGCGCTTGTGACCTGGACCGCGTTCTCCTCCTCCTCGTCCAGGAACATGTAGGAGCGATCCGCCGCCAGGGTGAGCTCGAAGAAGCTGCCTGAGAAGCAGGAATCGGTGTCGATCAGGGCAAAGAGGGACCGGGCCATGTTGTCCAGGCGGCGCAGGGTCCGGGCCTGGAAGAGCTGGATTTCCCGGGCCAGCCAAGAGCCGTCGGCCCGCAGCTGGGAGAGGGTGTCGTCCCAGGCCATGACCAAGGCAGCATCGCCCCGGGTCTTGAGCAGGATCAAGCCGATCTCCGGGTGGTTGAAGCGCAGTTCCAACAGAGCCCGGTCGAACTCGCGCCAGGCCCGGAGGCCCCAGGCGTCGGAGCCGAGGGCATGCAAGGCGTCGTGGGTCACGGGGGGCGCCGTGTCCGGAGCGTGCAAGGTGAGGGTAGCCACCCGGCTTGCGGTGTCCAGGTCCAGGGTCACGTGCTGAAAGGCCAGTCCTGTGTCCGTGGGTTCCGGTTGAATCGCTGAAAGCTGGATGCCGGTTTCGTCCCCGGGTCCGCCCGATTGTTCCACTGCTTCTGCGGCTTTCCCTGCAATGCCGTCGACCCACTTGCTGCGCGGGAAGGCGCCGTCGACGAGCCGACCGCGCACGGCATCCCGGGCCTTGAAGCCCTCGGCCTTGGTGCAGAAGATGTCGGCCACATCCCGGCGGACCTTTCGCTTGTCCGTGAGCCGCGTCAGGCCGCCGGTGCCCGGGAGCACGCCCAGGAGCGGCACCTCGGGGAGGGAGACCGCCGAGTTTCCATCGTCCACGAGGTAGATGGCATCGCAGGCCATGGCAACCTCGTAGCCGCCGCCGGCGCAGGCGCCGTTGATGGCGCAGATCCAGGTCTGGTTCGAGTATTCGCTGGCGTCTTCAATGGAGCAGCGGGTCTCGTTGGTGAACTTGCAGAAGTTGACCTTGAAGGGGTGGCTGGAGGAGGCCAGCATACGGATGTTTGCGCCACTGCAGAACACCCGGTCGAGGGCGCTGGTGAGCACGACGGCCCGCACGGTGGGGTGCTCAAACCGCAGGCGCTGGATGATGTCGTCCAGCTGGATGTCGACACCGAGGTCGTAGCTGTTGAGCTTCAGCTCGTAGCCCGGGCGGTAGGGCGAGTGCTCCTGGATGTTGAGGGCCAGCGTGGCGACGGATCGGTCGATGTCGACGTTCCAGTGGCTCCATTCGTAGGGAGTCGTGTCAAAGGTGACGGTCGATTCGGGTCCGGAGTGGGCCATGCCGGGCCTCCTTTGGTGCTGCAATATAGTGCGAAATAAGACACTTGCAGCTTGTTTATGGCGCAATATAATGCACATATGGACCCCTCCTTGCTGTCATCTCTGGGCGATCGGGTGCGAGCATCTCGCCAGGAGCGGGGTTGGAGCCAGAGGGCCCTCGCCGCCAATGCGGGCATTTCCCCCCGGTTTCTCGTGCAGTTGGAGGCTGGAGAGGCCAATGTCTCCCTCCAGAAACTCGCCGGTTTGGCGGCTGCATTTGAGTGCTCCTTGGTGGCCCTGCTGGCGGGGATGGGGCCGGTGAGGGATACGGTGGATCGCATTGCAAGCGCCGTCCGGGACCAGTCCCCCCAGGAACAGGACCACCTGGTGCTGGCCCTGGAGCGGGGCCCAAAGCAGAAGATCGCACTGGTGGGTCTCCGGGGGGCAGGCAAGACCACGGTGGGCCGGGCGGTGGCCCGAGAGGCCGGCTGCCCGTTTGTGGAACTGAACCGCCGGATAGAGGAGCGGGCCGGGATGTCCCTCGGGGAGATCTTCGAGTACCACGGGGTGGAGCGGTACCGGGCCCTGTCCCTGGAAGCCCTGGAAGCCGTGCTGGCCCAGCCGGGACCCTGCGTGTTGGAGGTCGGGGGGTCCCTGGTCCTGGACCAGGCGGCCTACGAGATGCTTCGAGACCACACCCGCGTGGTCTGGCTGGCTGCGAGCCCCGAAGAGCATCTGCGCCGGGTGGCCGCCCAGGGGGACACCCGGCCCATGGCGGGCCGAGAAGATGCCCTGGGTGAACTACAGGCGATCCTGGAGCGCAGGGAGGCCCTGTATGCCCTCGCAGATGAACGGGTGGACACGGAGGTCGAGGGGGTTGCCGGAACCGTGACGGTCGTCTCAAGCGTTTTGGGCTAGCCGAGCAGTTCCTCCATTTCCTCGTCCAGGTACAGGCCATCCAGGGCATCGGCCGCCCAGGGGACGCCGTCTGCAGCCAGGGCGCGGGTGAGCCGCACCGCGGCGATCTGTACCGGCTGGACCTCCGCCCAGATGGTGTTCTCCAAGAAGCGCAGGGACATGGGGTCGGGCCTTCTCTTCCCCAGGGCACCCTCGCACCGGGGGCAGACCAGGATGGCCCGATCCTCATCCGGCTCTTCGAACACGGGTTCCACCTCGATCACCTTCAGGGAACCCCCCTCCCCGCAGAGCTCACAGTGGTTCCGGGCCCGGCGGGAGAGGTTGCGGCCCAGGCCGGCGACAGCGCTCAATCGGGCTTGGTGTTTTTCTCGGCCTCTGGACATCAGGCCTCCGCGGCGTCGATGAAGAGGGGACGATGGCAGGCGGGACAGTCCACCCGCAAGGGGAACGCCGCCCGCCCCCCTTCCAGCTGGAGGGTTTTGTGGCACCCGGGACAAGCACCGGAGATCGAGTGCACCCGGGCGTGGGTCCGCCAGATGCGCAGGCACCCGAGAATCCCCGCCAGGGGCAGGGCCCAGGTGGTGACCAGGTGCAGGATGGGCACGACCACCAGGGCCGCACCGGCCCCCACGCCTGCAAGGAGTACCCCAAGGGCCTTGGCCACCCGGGGTGCGGTGGCGTACGTCTCAATCATCCCCGTGGCAGCCGCCGTGTCCCCGGTCTCCACGCGCAGCCGCAGGGAGATGGGAGGCATCAGCGCCGGGCCTCCGCCTGGAGCATGTCGAAGAACCGCTGTGCGTCGTCGCCTGGGCGGAAGGCGCAGGTGGCGGAGTGGCTCGGTGTGCTCACCACGACCTGGAACCCGCCTGTCCGGGGCTCGAGGGCCACGGAAGAGCCCGCCAACTCCACGGTTTCGTGGGCGGCTCCTCCCTGACTCCAGGACAGGAGGCTGCTGCCTGTCACGAGGCACCCGGTGGAACCATCGTCTCGGGCAGAGCTGTCGTAGTAGAGCGCTGGGCTCTTGGAACCCATCCGCCCCAGGCGCCGCAGCTCCGCCAGCCGCCAGGAATCCACATCGGCGCCGGAGACGAGGCCTGGGCGCGGGGAGGAGGCCCCCCGGACCATGGAAACCATGGATCCAACGCCGCAGACAAGCCCGGCACCCGCAATGGCCAGCACGAGCAGCGCGTATATCGCGAGGCCCGCGGACTGGAATTGCGCGAGGCACCCCGGGGGGAGCTCGTCTTCGGGTGGGGGGACGGTCTCGGACACGACGGCGGCCTTCTAACCCGATAGTTGCCGCCCCATGGAACCCGTTCGCAGACTGCGTCGACAGCTCGCCCGAGCCAACAAGGACTTCCTCCTGGTGGAGCCGGGGGATCGGGTCATGGTGGCTGTGTCGGGAGGCAAGGACTCGTACGCGCTGCTGCACCTGCTGCGCGGAATGCAGCGAACTGTGCCCTTCGACTTCTCCCTCGTGGCGGTGAACCTGGATCAGGGGCACCCGGGCTTTCCGGGACATGTCCTGGAGGACCACTTCAAGGAACATGGCTTCGAGTACCGGATGCTGGCCCAGGACACCTACTCGGTGGTGCTGGAGAAGATCGCGCCGGGCCAGACGATGTGCTCCCTCTGCTCTCGCATGCGCCGCGGAATTCTCTACGAGGCAGCAGTGGAGCTTGCAGCCACCAAGATCGCCATGGGCCACCACCGGGACGACATGGTGGAAACGGTGCTCTTGAATCTCTTTTATTCCGGGCAGTTCAAGGGCATGTCCCCCAAGCTCTTCAGCGACGATGGGCGGAACACGGTCATTCGGCCGCTGATCTACTGCGCGGAGGAGGACATCGCGGCCTACGCCGATGAAATGGCCTTCCCCATCATTCCCTGCGACCTGTGCGGGACCCAGGAGAACCTCAAGCGCCAGGAAATGAAGGCGCTGGTTGCACGGCTCTCTTTGGAGAACCCAAAGGTAAAGGGCAACATGATGGCGGCCCTGTCCAACGTGCGGCCCTCCCACTTGTTGGACCCTGCGCTTGTGCGCACGGACGAGCTGGATCGGCCGCGCTGGGGCACCCCGGCTCCCGATTTTACGGCCCCGGGTTCAGACTCAGGCCCCCATCCGCAAGAAGCTCTGCCCCGGTAATCCACGGGTTGGACAAGAGGGACAATGCAGCGGAAGCCACGTCCTCGGCGTGGCCCAGTCCCAGGGGGTGCAGGCGGGCCAGGGCCTCCAGGCGCAGGTCTTCAGTGCCCTCCGGTGCGGACCGGGTCATGTCCGTGGGCACCACCCCCAACACCAGGGCGTTGGCCCGCACCCGTCGCCCGGCCCCCTCCAGGGCCAGGGAGCGCACCAGGGCCAATTGCCCAGCCTTGGTGGTGCTGTAGATCGCAGAGCCCTCCACGGGGGACAAGGCCAGTGTGGAGGACAGGGCCAGGATGCTGCCGCCATGGGCCCCAGGGGTGAGCCGTGCAGCCAGTCGCGCCAGGGCCCCCACGTGGAGGTCCCAGAGGTCCTGGGCATCCGAGGGATCCCAGTGATCCACGGGAGCCTGCACCCGGGCACCTGCCGCGTGGACCAGCCCGTCAAACGGCCCCAGGTCGTCCGGCAGGGACTCCCGGATGTCCAGGGGGATGGATTCGGCGCCGATTCCCTTTGCAGTCGCGGCAAGCAGCTTCTCCCGGCGGCCACAGATCACCACCTGTGCTCCTGCACTTGCGCAGGCAGCAGCAATGGCCTTGCCCAAGCCCGTGCCCCCACCGGTGACCAGGATGCGGGTGGGCAGGCTCATGGGTGGAGAATCTCGTCGCTTGGGTCAAACGGGGGGGCATCCAGACACAGCAAGCTGGCGGGGGCGGCTCCCTCGTTGCGGTAGCCGTGGCTTTGTTCGTGGTTCCAGGTCAGCACAAGACCGACGGGCAGGCGGCCGGGGGACCCGCCGTCCTTCCAGCCTACGATTCCGGCATCCAGGACCAACTCCGCCTCCCGCATGCGCAGGTGGTGGTGCGTCGGCAGCTCGCCGCCGGGCAGCAGGGTGAGGCGGTACAGGCCCGCCCGCCGGGTCTCCTGGACGATGTCCACCTGGCCCCAGGGCTTGTCCTCCCGCTCCCAATTCTGGTCAGCAAGCTTGCCCTCCAACTCGACCACAGCCACGGCACCCCCGGGCAGGGCATCGGGCTTGGCCAGGCGCACCCGGGCAAACTCGATGGGGGGAGTTGGGGAGCCTTCCGCTGGGGGGAGGAGCAGCCAGCGCAGCAGAACCTGGGCTGCGGCTTCCAGCAGGTAGAAGCGTCCGGACTGGAGGATGAAGGTGATCTCGTCGGAGAGGGCGCCGTAGTCCCGGGTGCGGAAGAGCGCGTCTTCTTTCGCGGCAGCGCTGGTGTCCAGGTGGACCTCGATGTGTACGGTGACCGGTTGGGTCTTGTTGCGCTCGGGATCAAACACGCCAATGGTGCAGTCCACCTCCAGGCCGTCCAGGCAGATTCGCGTCATGAACGCCCCCGGGTCAGGGCGCCGGCGATGCTGCGGCCGCCGTCCACGCTCCAGACCTGGCCGGTCACGTGGGGGGCGCTGGTGGCCAGAAACACGGCCAGCCCGGCGACATCGCCAGGTGCACCGAACCGTCCCTGGGGAATGGTGCTGCGGATGGCCTCGGAGGCGGATTCACTGAGGTCTTTCGGGGGAAGAACCGTGCCCGGGGCAATCGCGTTCACCCGAATGTCCGGAGCCAACTCCACGGCCAGGGACCGGGTGAGTTGGTTCAAGGCCGCCTTGGAGACGCAGTAGGCGGCGTAGCCGGGCTCCGGCTGCTCAGCTGCGATGTCTGTGATGTGGAGGATGAGGCCTCCTCCTGGAAGGGTGCTGGCCCGCAAGCCCTCGGCCAGTCCCTGGGCCAGGAGCAGGGCTGCCCGGCAGTTCAGGGCCAGGGCTGCATCGAAGGCTTCAGCGGTGATTTCGCCAAAGGCGGTTTCCTGGTAGGAGGCTGCATTGTGCACAAGCACATCCACGCCACCCCAGGCCTCGCCCACAGCGCTGGCCACGGCTGCACACCCTTCCACGGTCGTCAGGTCCCCTGCCACTGTGATGGCATCGACCCCCTGGGCGCGCAGATCCACCCCCAGGCGGGCCGCTTCCTCGGTAGAGCGGTGGCAGTGGATGGCCACATCAAATCCCGCCTCGGCCAGGGCCTCGCTGATGGCGCGGCCGATTCGCTGGGCACCTCCGGTGACCAGAGCCTTCACAGCGCACCTCCGGTGACCAGAGCCTTCACAGCGCACCTCCGGGGATCCACTCCACTGAAATGATGGCCAGCTCCCGTTGCCCACGGGGGGTCTTCACCCGCACCGCATCTCCCTCTTCCTTGCCCACAAGGGCGTTGCCGATGGGGGATTTATAGGACAGGTGCCCGGAGTCAATGTCCACCTCGTCTTCGCCGACGATCATGTAGACCTGTTCCTGTCCTATTTCATCCTCCACGGTCACCGTGGCCCCGAAGCGCACCGTGGTGCCGCTCATCCCTTCTGGATCCACTACCTCGATGCTGTCCAGGCGCCGCTTGAGGTACCTCAGGCGCTTGTCGATGGACCGAAGTCGCTTCTTTCCGTAGATGTACTCAGCGTTCTCGGATCGGTCCCCCAGGGAGGCGGCATAGGCCACCTCGCGGGTCACCATAGGCCGCTCCTCCTTGAGCAGACGGTCGAATTCCGCCACCAGCTTTCGATAGCCCTGGGGGGTGATGTAGCTGGGCACGGGGGCGTCCTTCCCATTGTTCCCATGGAAGCTAACCCTTTCCCCGGCTTGCGAGGGGGGGCGGAACGGGTGATTGGGGCCCCCCCCGGAGAGCCCATGCGCGTTCTTGCATTGCTTTGGTTGTGTGCCTGTCAGGGCGGTTCCGTGCCCCTGGGTTCGCAAGGGGTTCATGTGCGTGGGGAGGATGCTGCGGAACGCCTTGAAAAGGCGCTGGGTGCCGTAAAGACCCCCCGGCCCCATGATTCCCTGATGCAAAGCCTCGTGACCGCCAAGGGTCCGATTCTCGTGGATGCACCGGACAAGGTGAGTGGGCTCGAGAACTTGACGCTCGAACCATTGGTGAACGCGGAAAACGAGGCCCTTTGGTGGGGGCGGGATGGCGAGGCGGTGGCGAAGTCCCTGCGGGCTCGCAAGGTGCGGTACGTGCTGTTGCACCGGGCGGTGACTCCTTCGATTGACCGCAACGGTGCCGTGCTGTCTCGCCTGTACCACGATGATTTTCGCCAGTGGTTCACGCTGATTGGCGTGGACGAGCGGCTCCTGATGTACCGGGTCCTGGATGCGCCCTATGCATTCTCGCTCCCCCTGGCGCACCACACGATTCGGCAGATTCGCACCCTGGTAAGAGGGGAGACCGCCCAGGCCTTGCCGGAGCCCAAAGCAGAGGACGGCAAGAAGTGGAACCTCATTCTGGTGGCGCGGCGGCCCGGGGGACGGGAGATCGCTGTGGGGATGTGCTACCGGGAGTCCTATCGGGAGTGTGTGGCCGAGCTGGCCCGGGACCTGGAGAAGGAGTACCGCCGGACGGCCGAGTGGTATGGCCTGGAGCGGGTCGAGGACGTGGTGGACGAGCTCATTCTTGAGCTGCACCGGGTAGTGGACCGGGCGCGGATCTCGGCGTTTGATGGCCAGGACCTGCTGGCCTTGTGGGAAATGGGCATCGACGGGGGGTTGATCACCCAGACCAAGGATCGCAAGGTGGGGGTGCTTCCCGGGAGTGTGTCGTACACGCGGGCCTACCGGGATCCGGACCAGCTCTTGCGGACCGCAGCCAAGACCGGGCGGCTGGATTCGAAGCGCCCGTGGAGGGAGGAGGGGAACACCCTCGACAAGATCCGGACCGTGTCGTTTGTGAGTTGGCCCGGCAAGGGAACGATGCCGCACCTTCGAGGCACTCCCTATGTGCCCATGGAGGCGGTGGACCTGCCGGCGCTGGAGAACTCGGTGGTGATGTCCGGGGACTGGTACCTGGCGAATTTGCAGGAGAACGGGCAGGTCACCTACAAGTTCTGGCCGTCGGAGAACCGGTACTCCAACGAGTACAACCTGGTCCGGCACACCCTGGCCACCTGGAACATGGTGCAGGCGTGGAACATCGACAAGAGCCGAACGGACTTCCTGGAGGGGGCAGAGCGGGCCCTGGACTGGACGCTGCAGTGGCGGGTCGATGAAGGGGACATGAGCTTCATCCACTACAACAACAACCGCAAGCTGGGCAGCGTGGTGGTTGGGTTGATGGGCATGATCGACCTGGCCCGGGCCACGGGGGACAAGAAGTGGGACGACCTGATGGTCCGGTTCGGCAACTTCACCCTCTTCATGCAGGAGGAAAGCGGGAAGTTCGACCCCTACTACGTGCCGGATGATCACCCTTACGCCAACAACGTGAATGACATCGTGCCCGGGGAGGCCGCCCTCGCGCTCGTGATGCTCTACGAGTACACCGGGGATGAGAAATGGCTGGCGCCGCTGCCCAAGTTCTTCGCCTACTACATGCCCTGGTGGGAGGAGCGGGTCACCCAGAAGCGGGACGATGCCACGTGGCCCTTTGAGGTCTACCACCCCAACATCCGCCTGGAGCTGGTGCAGTTTGGTCCGTGGAGTGTGATGGCCGCCAACGCCTACCACCGGGTGAGCGGGGACACCGTGTCAGCGGACTTTGGGCTCTCCGTGGCCCGGTGGATGCTGGAGACCTACCAGTGGGACCTCGATCGGTCGCCCTGGCCCGACTACGTCGGCGGCTTCTACAAGATGCAGCACGAGCTGCCGGCGATGCAGGCGTTCTGCTATGCGGAGGGAACAGCGGCCGCGTACCAGTTGGCACTTCGCCACCGCCCTGAGGACGCGGCCTTCTTTGAAGAGCGCACCCGCCAGACCATGCGATTTGCCCTGCAGATGCAGTACGACGAGGGCCAGGTCTACCCCTTTTCCCGGGCCTCAGAGGTGCTGGGTGGCACCCGCTACGCCCTGAACGAGACCAAGGTGCGCATCGACTACGTGCACCACCAGCTCTCCAGCGTCTACCAGTACATCATGGCGGCGCGGGAAGACCCGAACCTGCCCGCGGATGTCGTGGAATCCCCGATGCGCAAGCAGCTGAAGGCCCTCGCCGCCGAAGCCGCCAAGGCGCCGCAAGGGGGCTAAGCGGCTGACCCGAGAGCCTATTCAATGATGACCGACCAGTCCGTGGCTGGGCCGGCATAGCCTCGAACGTACAGAAACTGGTGGTAGTTCGCAGAGATCGTCTTTTGAAGGGGACGGACTATTCGCTGGCTCTGTCCACCGACGGGGGAGTCGTGCTGCCAGATGCCGTTGTTGAGTAGAAATCGTCCGAACTCCAGCTGGGTAGCTGTGTTGTTCCAATTGAGCGTGGCGGTATGGCTGGTGGGCCAGGTTTCTGCATAGACTTTGATGAAGTCCACATCGGCGCCTGCAGGCCAGCCCCCGTAGTTTCCGGTGGATGGGTCCCCTCCGAGATAGAAACCATCGGCAGATCCATAGGTGTCTCCACAGAAGAGGAACGGGGGCTCGAAGCTGTTTGGGCCATCCCACAACATCGGCTCGTCTCCCCACTCAATCGAGAGATAGCTCCTGCCGATAAATCGGCTGGTAACGGTGGTGCTGAGCGGTGCGCTCTCGTTTCCTTGATCATCGAACACAGTGGCTTCCCAGTCTGTGGGCCCTGTAGCGAGGTCACAGACCCATGCGGTGACAGTGACGTTGCCTGTTGATCCATTCCAGTCGCTGATGGAGTCGGGGATCATGAAGTCTTCTTGGTGGTTGCTGTCGCTCAGTCGCAACATTCCGCCTTCGAGGTTGCCGCTGGATGGGGCTACCTGGAAAGAGAATTTCAGATATGGGGTGGCCTCCTCCACCTCCAAGGACGCTAAGGAGGGCGGGGAGTCGACCTGGGGGTCTTCGGCGCTGTCGTTTCCGGTGTCCGCGTCATCGCAGTCGGAGTGCACATCGGGGTCTTCATCATTGCAGTCGATTTGGCATGTGTAGCCGTCTCCGTCGAGGTCGTCTTCTCCCAGAGGCGCCCATTGTGACAAGCAGCCTGAGAGCAAGACCAGCGCTGACAACGTGGGAAACGCACTCACAGACCACCGCCGATCACCACCACGTTCCAGGCCCCGTTTGCTCGGAATGTATCCGTCAAAACCCAGGGCTCGCCGGGTGCAAGAGGTCCTTGGAAGAGAAGCGACGAAGACGCTGTGCCGTCTGGGACTCCATCATTGTCCAGATCGCCGGTGCTCTGATAGCTGGCCACCAGGAGGTCTGGCACGCCGTCGAGATTGATGTCTCCGGTGGTGACTGCGTTCGCGCCATGGGTCTCGAACCCCGTCCTGGTCTCGAACGTCACGTCTCCGACCTCGTTCCTTTCTCCCCAGTAGGTGAAGGAGTCGGTGACGAAATCGCCGCTCTCTTTGTAGTTGGCAAAGATGAGGTCGGGAACCCCGTCAAGGTTGAGGTCTTCTATGGCCACGTCCATGGCGTCCCCTGTTTCTATGGGCAAAACAAGCGAATCATCTGAAAACAGGGGACCCCAGTACAGGTAGGAATCGTCTGTTGAGGTGTAGCCGGCGACCACAAGGTCGACGTGTCCGTCACCGTCGAGGTCACCGGCGTCCATGCCAACGGGGGCAGACATCGGGGGCAATTCAATGGAGTCGGTCCAGGCGGTGTCGGGGCCCGGGTTGATGTGGATTGCCACGGTATCACTTCCGGGAACGTCCGAATCGTACGCGCTGATGGCAATATCGAGATCCCCATCGCCATCGAAGTCCGCTATGGCGGAGGACCGAGCTTTCCCCGTTTCCAGGCTGCTCGTTAAATGTGGCTCGTCCTCCTGGTCTTGATTGAAGGGTCCCCAGTAGATCCGAGACGCGGTCTCGTCGGTGCCAGTTGCGGCACACAGCACCAGCAAGTCGGGGTGGGAGTCTCCATTGATGTCTTCTATGGCGACCGACTCGGGGCCGTAGGCGGCAAGGGTGGAGGTTCTATCCGGATCCGGACCTGCCCGTGAG
>CAZSZE010000066.1:0-5331 GCA_964610645.1 uncultured Enterobacterales bacterium
TTGGTGGAGAACATCGCTCGCGCCATTGTGGATCAACCCGAAAGGGTCGTCTGTCGGGAGACCCGGGGCGCCCAGTCCTGCATTCTTGAGCTGGAAGTGGCGCCGGAGGATGTGGGCAAGGTGATCGGGCGAAAGGGAATCCACGCGGATGCCATTCGCCGCATTGTGAATGCCATCGGGGGCAAGCACAAGATTCGCTACGTCCTCGAGATCATCGAGAACTAGCAGCCCTCGCGAGGGCTGCTAGGCCGCCCCCTACTCCGTGATGTTGGGAATGCGGACGCCTCGCTCGTGCGCGACTTCCACCGCCCGCTCGTACCCGGCATCTGCATGGCGCAAGACGCCCATCGCCGGGTCGGCTGTGAGGACCCGTTCCAGGCGGATGGCTGCGGCATCGGTGCCATCGGCGACGATGACCTGTCCCGCGTGCAGGGAGTAGCCAATGCCCACGCCGCCACCGTGGTGGAAGCTGACCCAGCTGGCCCCGTTCACCGCGTTGACCAGGGCATTGAGGATCGGCCAGTCCGCCACCGCATCCGAGCCGTCCTTCATGGCCTCTGTCTCCCGGTTCGGCGAGGCCACAGACCCACAGTCCAGGTGGTCCCGCCCGATCACGATGGGGGCGGAGACCTTTCCGGTGCGCACGAGGTCGTTGAACAGGAGCCCCGCTTTTTCGCGCTCGCCGTAGCCCAACCAGCAGATGCGGGCCGGCAGTCCCTGGAACTGGATGCGCTCTCCGGCGAGGGTAAGCCAGCGGCGAAGGGCCACATCCTCTGGAAAGAGCTCCAACAGGGCCCGGTCGGTGGTGAAGATGTCCTCCGGGTCTCCTGACAGGGCGACCCAACGGAACGGACCCTTGCCCTCGCAGAAGAGGGGTCGAATGTAGGCCGGGACAAATCCGGGAAACTCAAAGGCCTGCTCACAGCCCCCTTCCACTGCCCCTGCACGCAGGTTGTTTCCGTAGTCGAAGACATGGCTGCCGGCAGCCTTCATGTCCAACATGGCCTGCACGTGGACCGCCATCGATGCGTGGGAGGCGCGGACATACGCGGCCGGGTCGGAGTCTCGGAGCGCCCGTGCCTCGGACAGGGTCATGCCGTGGGGCACGTAGCCGCCCAGGGGGTCGTGGGCGGAGGTCTGGTCGGTCACGAGGTCCGGGACGATCCCGCGGCGCACCAGCTCGGGGAGGGCATCCGCCGTGTTGAGCGCGACACCGATGGAAACAGCCTCCTTGTTCTTCAAGCAGGAGGCCACGCGTACCAGTGCTGCCTCCAGGTCCGGGGCGTGCTCGTCCAGGTACCCGGTCTCCAGGCGCTTCTGAATGCGGTCCGGGTCCACGTCGAACCCTAAGAAGACCCCCCCGTTCATCGTGGCCGCAAGGGGCTGCGCTCCCCCCATCCCGCCCAGCCCGCCGGACAAGACGAGGCGGCCGGAGAGGTCGCTGCCAAAGTGCTGCCGGGCTGCCTCGGCAAAGGTCTCGTAGGTTCCCTGGAGGATTCCCTGCGTGCCGATGTAGATCCACGAGCCAGCCGTCATCTGGCCGTACATCATCAAGCCCTGCTTCTCCAGGGCGTTGAAGTGCTCCCAATTCGCCCAGCGCCCCACCAGGTTGGAGTTTGCGATGAGCACGCGGGGTGCATCCTCGTGGGTGCGGAGGATGCCCACGGGTTTTCCGGACTGCACCAGGAGGGTCTCGTCGTTCTCCAGGCGGCGCAGGGCCGACACAATGCCATCAAAGGCTTCCCAGTTTCGGGCCGCCTTGCCCGTGCCCCCGTAGACCACCAGGTCATCGGGACGCTCCGCCACCTCCGGATCCAGGTTGTTCAGGAGCATGCGCAAGGCTGCTTCCTGGACCCAGCCCTTGCAGGACAGATCGGTTCCTCTTGGTGCGCAAAGGGGAGGGCGCATCCCTTTGGACACTATCCGTCGGTGGAGGTCTCGCTGGCCGGGGCCAGTACGGACTCCATTCGGGTCTCGGTCTCTTCTCCTTCCGCGGCTTCATCGGGAAGGGTCGAGAGGTGCGCGTCGTATTCGGACTGGTTGGTGGACCCCTCGCGAAGATTTCGCTTTACCACCCGCGTGTCAAACAGCTCGTCGTTGGCCATGGTCTATGCCTCCGGGGGGAGTTCGGCGTCCGCCTCGGGGGGCAGGTCCTGAAGCTCAATCGTCGGTCCGGCATTCGCGGAGTCCAACGCCTCCTGGTTTGCGGTCGTGATGAGGGAGATCGCAAGCTCCTCTTCGGCCCTTGCCAGGTGCAGCAGTTCGTTCTCATCGAATTCCGAGAGATCCGGTGCCACCATTCCCGCTGCCACCTCGCGGAGCGCGGTTACGATTTCCTTGTTGGCCCGATCGTCTTCGATCAAGCACGGGCTGCCCGTGAGCAATTGCTTGGCACGCTCAGCAGCCGTGAGGATCAGGGTAAAGCGGTTCGGGACCTTCTCAAGACAGTCCTCAACAGTAATTCTCGCCACGGTGCCTCCCCGGTGAGCAAGGGCCACTGTCTATGCGTTCAGATGGCTGGCGTCAAGCCCCTGAAGTCACTGAAATGAAGGCACCGAAATCAGTCGTCGATCGGCTGCGCAGGCAGTACCCCGAGTTTCGCCAGGCGTCGTCCCGTATGGGGGTCTCGGGTGGTCAGCCAGCGCTCAAAGAGCCCAGCAAGGTCGGTGAGGTGCTCGGTTCGATCCCGCTCGGCTACTTCCGTGAGCACTCCGAGGCAGACGGGGAAGCGACTCGCCATCTCCGAGAACAGAGTGTGCAGACTGGAGAGTCCACCCGCGGCCTCCTGGCTGATTCCTGCGGCCCGGTGGTAGGCGGCTCCCCCCATTTCTGCGTAGTAGGACAGGCCCACCGTCTTTCGATGCAGGGAGTCGGAAAAGTAGCCACCGATGTAGAGGGCGAAATCCCCGATGTGCTTGTAGTGGCCCAGCGCCTCGGGCTCGCTTTGGAGCGTGAGACCCCGCATGTGCATCTCCGCCAGGGTCTCGGGTTGGTGGTTGCGGAAGAGGGCTTCGGTCTTTCCAAGGGTGGTGAGAAGCCACGCCAGGTACCGCACGACTTCCTGTGAAAGCGCTGCGCCCTGGTCGTCTCGCACGCTCTGCACCCTGTTTTCAAAGAAGTCGAACAGGTTCTGGCGGGCGAGGGTGGCGGACATTGAACTCAGTCTTTCTTGGTGAGATGGGGGGTGGAAACAGAAAAAAAGAGGGGAAGGCCCTTGACGCTTGGTTTCAGGTGGCTAGGGTTTGGGCCCTTCTTATGGGCATCGAACCAACCAGTCCGGGGCTTTAGCTCTTCCGGAACAGCCAAGGAATCACCATGAACGTCCGTCCCCTTCACGATCGCCTCCTCGTTCAGCGCAACGACAGTGCCACCCAGACCGCTGGAGGCCTCTACCTCCCGGAGACCGCCAAGGAGAAGCCCGTCGAGGGCACGGTCCTCGCGGTGGGCGATGGCCGCCTGACTGAGGAAGGCAAGACCCTTCCCCTGCAGGTAAAGGTCGGCGACCGGATCATCTTCGGCAAGTACTCGGGCACCGAGATCAAGCTCGACGGCGAAGAGCGCCTCATCCTCCGCGAGGACGATGTGCTCGGCATTCTCGACTAGTCCCGTTTCAATCGAACCAATCACTACACAAGTATAAAGCAAGGAAAACCAATGACTGCCAAGCAGATCGTTTTTGACACCGTAGCCCGCAACAAGCTTCTCGCTGGGGTCGAGACCCTGGCCGACTCGGTCAAGGTCACCCTGGGCCCCAAGGGGCGCAACGTCGTGATCGAAAAGTCCTGGGGCGCACCTGTCGTCACCAAGGATGGCGTGACCGTTGCCAAGGAAATCGAGCTCGAGGATCGCTTCATGAACATGGGCGCCCAGATGGTGAAGGAGGTTGCTTCCAAGACCTCTGACGTCGCGGGTGACGGAACCACCACCGCCACGGTGCTGGCTCAGGCCATCTTCCGGACCGGCACCAAGCTGGTGGCGGCAGGCCACAATCCCATGGAACTCAAGCGGGGCATCGAGAAAAGTGTGAAGGCCATCACGGCCGCACTGGGCGAACTCTCGGTTCCCGTGTCGGACTCCAGCACCATCACCCAGGTGGGCACCGTGTCCGCCAACGGCGACTCCACCATTGGTGAAATCATCTCCGAGGCCATGGACAAGGTGGGCAAGGAAGGTGTGATCACCGTCGAGGAGAACAAGGCCCTGGCGACCGAGCTGGACACCGTGGAGGGCATGCAGTTCGACCGCGGCTACCTCTCCCCCTACTTCGTGACCGATGCGGAGCGGATGGAGGTCTCCCTGGAGAACCCCTACATCCTGCTGCACGAGAAGAAGATTGGTTCCATGCGTGACCTGCTCCGTCTCCTGGAGAAGGTGCACCAGACCAGCCGTCCGGTGCTGATCATCGCTGAGGACATCGAGGGCGAGGCCCTGGCCACCCTGGTGGTCAACAAGCTTCGTGGCACCCTGCAGGCTGCTGCAGTGAAGGCCCCCGGGTTTGGGGACCGTCGCAAGCAGATGCTGGAAGACATTGCTGCCCTGACCGGTGGCCGCCTGATCGCCGAGGAGCTGGGCATCAAGCTGGAGAACCTGGAGTTGACCGACCTGGGCGAGGCCAAGCGCATCGTCATCACGAAGGACAACACCACGATCGTGGATGGCGCCGGCGAGTCTGAGGCCATCACAGCACGGGTCGGCCAGATTCGCGCCCAGATCGAGTCCACCACCTCCGACTATGACCGGGAGAAGCTCCAGGAGCGCCTGGCGAAGCTCTCGGGCGGCGTGGCCATCATCAAGGTGGGTGCAGCAACCGAGATCGAGATGAAGGAAAAGAAGGCGCGGGTCGAGGATGCTCTGCACTCCACCAAGGCTGCTGTGGAGGAAGGAATCCTCCCCGGTGGTGGTGTGGCGCTGCTGCGTGCCGCCAAGGTGCTGGACACCCTGGAACTCTCCAATGGCGAGGCTTTCGGCGTCGACATCGTGCGGCGGGCCATTGAAGAGCCTCTTCGAATCATTATTGCCAACGCGGGCCATGAGCCGGCCATCGTTGTGGACAAGGTCCTTCAGGGCGAGGGCGCCTTCGGCTTCGATGCTGCAACCGGTGAGTACGTGGACCTGGTGGAGCAAGGTGTCATCGACCCCACCAAGGTCACCCGCTCCGCGCTGCAGAACGCTGCCAGCGTGGCGGGCCTGTTGTTGACCACTGAGGCCATGGTGGCCGAAGAGGACGATGACAGCGACGACGACGCTGGCCAAGGCCACGGCCACAGCCACGGAATGATGTAGGGGACCGTCCCTGCTTTACAGGCGGCCTCCTTCGGGGGGCCGTCTTTG
>CAZSZE010000066.1:5431-25562 GCA_964610645.1 uncultured Enterobacterales bacterium
GCTACTGGAAGTAGTACCGGACCCCCAGTGCGCCATCCAAGGTAATGGAGGTCTCCGGCAGGAGCCCCATCACGGGCACAATCTCCATGAAGGCATCCATCGGGAACGCCGGCGGCAGCACGGCTATGCCGATCGGCAGTCGAATGCCCATGAGGGGATCCGCGCTGGACTTGTCCTGGCCCAGGCGCATCCTCAATCCCACCCCGGTGTAAAGGGGGAATGCCACTTCCGGCGCGTTGGGGTCGTCCAGGCTGATGAGGTTCACCTGGTAGTCCACGTGGAGGTGCAGCGAGTCATTGGGCAGACTCCATGCCAGCGCCCCAACGATGGCGTTCTTTGCATCCTCTCGCCACACCAGGCTCAACCCCGTGGGTTCCCCCAGCACCACCCCCGCACCGAGGCCTGTGGGGTAGTCCTCGAGTTCGGACGGCAGGCGAAAGTCCTCTCCCTGGGCAAATGCCAGCCCTGGAAAGAGGAGCAGCAGGGAGGTCAGGCGTGACATGGCAGATCCATCGCCCTCCGAGAATACCGCGTCAGGGATTCTCGGGTTTTGGGATGGACCAGGATTCAAGCACCTCCTCCTCGCCATACACGGTGGTCAGTTGGCGCAGGACCGCTGCGAGGGCCGGGTTTTCAAGAAACTGGCCCCAGCGTGGATCCCCCGCCACGGTGCGTTGAAAGGAAAAGCCCCGGCGCAGCGCCTCCTGCAGGTGGCCTGCAAAGGCTTCGGGGTCCTCTCGGAAGCCGGCGATCTCCGCCAACCGGTAGGGCCCCGCCCATCCCTGCGGATGATCCGCTGTGAGGGATGAGGCCTGGGTGAACGCCTCTTCAGCCTTTTTCAGGGCGTTTTTCGACAGGTGGATTTCCCCCAGGTCGTACCAGGCAGCTGCGAGGGAGGGATCACGCTGCAGCACGAGCGCCAGCAGTTTCGCTGCCTCCCGGGTGCGGTCCAGGTGTCGCAAGACCAACGCCTCCTCGTAGGCCAGGCGGGGGTCGTCGGCGACCTCGGCGCGAAATTCCCGGATGTGCGCCAGGGCTTGCTCGGGCTCGCCGTTCTCCAGCAAGCGGTCTGTCTCGTGCTCGATTCTGTCCAGGAGGGCAGCCCGGTAGTCGGGGGCTGGAAGTTCAGCCAAGGCAGCCGAAACAAGGACCAGTCCCCACATCAGGCGGCGGTTCTCCGGCGTCGAACCAGGGCCACTGCCCCCATGAGCCAGGCGAGGGCCCATGGTGTTGATCCGCTGTTGGAGCTGCAGGCGCAGCCGCTGGAACCGATGAGTTCGGTGGTTCCGGGGGGAACATCCCCGGGCTGGACGGGGGCCGGCAACATCTCGTACACGCACACATCATCGATGTTCCAGCCGCCAAATGTCACTCCTTGATCCGAGTTGATCTCCCAGGACAGGGTCACCTCGCCATCACCGTCAGCATCCTCGATGAGCAGCGTATGCAGGGCCCAGGTGCGATCCACATGGTGCTCGTCCCCCACGTCCCGGACGGTGGAGTGGTTCGACCACACCTCGTCCCCGTCCACATGCACGGTGGCTCGATCGTAGACACCGTCCTCCACGGTGAGCCACCGTCGGAACTGGAGCACCAGCTGTCCGCTGGTGCCCGAAACATCGATCGGGGCAGAAATCAGGCGGTTCCGCTTGTCGTTCTTGTACTCGCCATTGTAGATGCCCCAGCCGAGATCGTTGCCCCAGATGTGCTCCCCGGACCAGGCAAAGTCGGGATCGCCGCCCTCCCCGCGGGGCTCGCCCAGCTGCCAGTCATCGGAGCCTTCCTCGTCGGAACCCTCCACCAGCTCATGGGTGTATCCGGCGCCCATTCCGTCCTCGAAGTCCTCGCAGTGGACCGGGACGAGGTCCCCCACAAAGAAGGAGTGCGGATTGATGGTCGCTCCGGCCGGTTCGGCGCGGATGTCCCCTGCATCGGTTTCCACCTCCAGGTAGTAGTGCACCACCGTTCCGTAGGGGATGTCCTCGATCTGTCCGCTCACCTGGTCGAGGTCCGACGTGTCCAGATCCGCCCTTGCCCAGGTGCTTCCGCCGTCGACGCTGTACCGAACCCGTCCTTCCACGGAGGTGAAGTCCGCGCACTCCTCGGCCATGGATGAAAATGCCGCATCCACGGAGATGGTCTCTTCCGCCGCGTGGTTCAACACAGGATCGTGCTGCAGGTGGATCAGGCCCGAGCTGCCGGCGGGTCCCAGGCCGTGGCGCTGGAAAGCCTCCAGAATGGTGCACTGGTGGGGGGTTCCATTGGACAGGTCTCCATCGTCATCGTCGGCCACCACGAACTCGTCATAGGTGTCCGGCACGGTCGGCCCGGCCTTGATGGCATCCGCGAAGAGCTGGCTGACCAGGTCTCGCGCAGGTTCCACGTCCATTTCCTCGGACAGCAGGCCCCACAGGTCCCACACGGCCCCCGCGAAGATCAGTCCATCCGTGTGGACCTCGCCGACCCAGTCCTGGGGGTAGACCCGGTCGTCTGCCACGTCCCGAATGCCCCAGCCACCGGTCCCGAAATGCGGTGCAATGATCGGGTCGCCGGTCTGCAGGAATGCGATGACGTCCCCGATCCCTTCCGAGACCGAGCCATCCCATTCACCGGTGATCAAGCTGTACTGGTGAAAGCCGTGGCCCCACTCGTGGTAGTTCACATCGGCGATTCGGCCCGTGTTGTTGCAGCCGTCTCCCCGCTGGAAGAAGTTCACGTCCCCGTCGTAGTAGGCGTTGCAGCTCCCTTCCAGGTTCACATTGGAGCGCAGCTTTTCGTTCAACAGGCGGACCTCTGGCGCAAACTCCAGGCCCCAGTCCCTCACCTGGTGGAGGAAGACAAAGGAGTCAATCTCCGCCAGGGTCACGTTGTCACTGTCCTGGCTGTTCCAGGTGAACTCACCCGCGGGGAGGGCGGCGCTGCCCTGGTCTCCATCGCCATTCAACACGCGGATGTACTCACCGTTGAAGCTTAGGACCGGCTCTTCTACGTCCAGGCTCCAATTCCCGGCAGCATCAGAAAAGGAGTGGTTGTGGCCCGACGAGATGCGCGCAAAGGGCAGAGGAGAGGTGTCCTTGTCCCCGTTGACCGTGCGGGCATCGTGCACGCCCTGGACTGAGCCCGCGGCGTAGCGCACCTCGTTGTACACGTTCACCAGGTCGGCCTGGAGGGCATCCACATGGGCCACCCAGATTCCCACGGGATCGGCAGTCCGGGTGCGCACCTCGTAGCAAAGTCGGGTGGTGATTCCCCGGGGCCCTTCTTCGGGAAGCAGGACCAGGGAGACGCTCTCGATGGCGTGGGTTGCAAAGGGCTCGGGTCCCATGTCCACGGCAACCTGCACAGCGGTCTCAGGCGCGATGTCGGCTGCCACAGTCGAGGCGTCCGGGTAGGTGTCGACCCCAAGAAGGACCAGCTTTCCGTGGCGAATCCGCGCCGTCACATGGCTGCGGTAGATGGGCACCTGCCACTTGCCGACCCGCTGTTCGAATTCCACGTACCAGGTGTCGGAGCGGTCCACAAAACCCACGCCCGTGAGCACCAGATCCTCGTCTTTGACGCCCGCAAGGTCCGGGTGGCGCGTGAGGAATGACCGGAGTCCGGCTTCCACCTGCTCCGGGGAGTCGGTGGGGCCAAGGTCGATGCCTGGACCCCAGGCCCGGTGGGGGCGCTGTGTGGCCTGGTCAAATCGAGCCTCCCAGCCCACACCTTCCGAGTGGAGGAATTTCTGCCAGGCCTTTCCCTCGCGCAAGCGGGCCTGGTGGGCGGGGGTGGTCCTCTGCAGGCGCACCGGTTCGGTGCCCTGAAAGACCTGCTCACTGGGCGCGAACCCAAAGGCAGGGGAGGGAAGGAGGAGGGCAAGCAGCGTCAGGTTCATGGGGGCTCCGTTTCAGCGGAAACAGACTTGTTCGGGATAGAATCGACCCACAAGTGCCTGATGCCCATTCGACAAGGTTCTGACAGTTCCTGGTGATTTCCCTGACATTTGCACCCTTGGGCATCGGTTTGCGCTGCTGAGCGGTCTGCTTTTGGCGTGCCAAGGCGGAGAGCCGCCAGAGCCAGAACTACCAGAATTGCCCCAGCAGAGTGTGCATTCAACACCGGATCCGGGCCCCCTTCGGGATGTCCGGGAGCTGCGCATCGCACTTGTGGGGGAGGTGCGGGGGGAAATCCAGCCCTGCGGTTGCCCCACGGTCCCGTACGGGGGATTTGCCCGGCGAGAGCGATTGCTGGTGGATGTGGCAGGGGAGGGGTTTCCGCTGTTCCACCTGGATGCGGGGGAGGCCTTGCTGAAGGGCGTTTCCCAGGCGGGGCGCGATCGGCAAGAGATCAGGGTGAAGACAGTGCTGTCCCTGATGCGGGAGGTAGGGGTGGATCTGCTGGTGCCCGGCCCCACGGATCTGCTGGCCCAGAACCTCGCAGGCCTGAAAGCGATCTCCGCCCAGGGCCCTCCCCTGGTTTCAGCTACCTGGCTCGACGACAAGGGGGCGCCGGTCTTTCCTGTGAGCCGGGTCCTGGAACGGGACGGGATTCGCCTGGGCGTTGTCGGGCTCTCGGCGCGTCCGGAAGCACCGGAGACCCAGGCGCTGGTGCAGTGGCGGGACCCGGTGTCGGCGGCCCAGGGGGCGGTGGCTGCCCTTCCGCAAGGCTTGGACCTGGTGGTGGCGGTGTCCAACCTCGCCCAGGCGGATGCGCTCCGGGTTGCACGGGAGGTGCCGGGCCTTGCAGCGGTGCTCTCTACCCGCGGCAGTGAACACGATGCTCCCCAGGCCACGACGGGTGCTCCGGTGATCGAGACCCCGAGCCGGGGCCGGTATGTCACGGTTCTTCGGATGCGGCTCGCCTCTACTGGTTCCCAGGACCTTGTTTTCGATGGCCCCCTGGTGGACAAGCTCTCGGTACTCCATGACCTTCGGCCTGGTGCAGCGGGCAACCTGCCCAAGTCGGCCCAGGTCCGTGGAAAACGAGACGAGGTGGCAGCGGAGCTGCAGGTGGGCGCAGCCGGCCAGAACCTGGTGGTGGTGGAGGACCGGCCCCTGGGGGCAGCGCTGGATGGAGAGACCCGATCCGCGCAGTGGATCTCCGGCTTCCTGGACCAGGTGGAGGAGAGGGCTGTTGCGATGGCCGCGGTGGAGGACAGTGGGCCTGCGTATGCCACGACGGCCTCCTGCATCTCCTGCCACATGCACCAGTTCAGTACCTGGGCCTTCAGCGGCCACAAGAATGCATGGAACGTCCTGGTGGAGCGGGAGGAGGCATTCAACCCGGAGTGCCTCGAGTGTCACGCCACGGGATTTGGGGAGCCGGGTGGGTTTGGAGAGCTGACCCGCTTCAACCTGAACCGGCTGGGGGCGGTGCAATGTGAGGCCTGCCACGGGCCGCTGGCCGGGCACCCGGAGGATGGGGAGGTGGTTCCCAGGGGAGTGACCGTCGACACCTGTCTTGCCTGCCACGACGAAGCCAACTCTCCGGAGTTCGACGCGGAGCGCTACTGGAATTCCGCCGCTTGTACCCCGGATCCGAGGAGGTCAGGGCTTCCCGGCGGTCAGTAGGCGGCGAAGAAGCGGTCGACTTCCTGGCGTTCCACGAGGCCCAGGGAGAGCTCCAGGCAGTGCCCGCAGATGGTGACCTCCTCCTTCTCGAACAGGCCGGGGGCCTCCAGGTGCGAGCGCCCACAGAAGGAACAGCTTCCATCGTCGGGTGCAACCAGCTCCCGCCGGTGGGTGCCGACGCTCAACACGCACACGTCACAGATGACCGCATGGGTACCTGCCATCAGGTGGGAGGCATCCTTGGAGGTGCGGCCACAGGTGGTGCAATGGACCTCGTCGTCGTCTGAAACCGGGCGGGGTGGGGTCCGGCTGGGGGGGGGAACGACCTGCGCCAGGAGCCGGCGAACCCGACCGGCTGCGGACTCTTGGTGTGCGCGGGCTTCCAGGGAGGCCACGGCTTCCGGGTCTCCATAGAGCCCCAGTCCAGCCCGGGCAGCCACCGCGAGCTCTGGATCTGCTGTGCGGGCCCATTCCTCCAGGAGACGCCGTCCTGCGCGGCTTCGCCGGGAGGCGATCGCAAGAAGCAACAGGGCCTGGTAGGCACGCGCCTCGTTGCGCTGGATCTCGACGTTCTGGCGGTGGATCTCCACGTCCGGGGCGGGCCCCATGCGGTCCACAGCAGCCTTCCTCAGGTCGTCTTCCTCCACCACGAGTCCCCGGGTGAGCACCTGCTCAGGAATGGCCAGGGCCGCAGAAAAGGCTTGGATTCCCAGGGCGACGCTGAAGTGCTTTCCCGGGTCCCGAAGGCGCACGCTCACCTCGTCGGCCGCAGCACTGGTGGACAGGGCACAAGCTGTTTCCCAGATGCGGAACCGGACCCCTTCGTCCTGCACCAATTGGAGAACGGGCAGCACTTTTGCAATGGAGGACGGACCCAAGGCGCGGAGCTCGTCCAGCAGGACTTCAATGCGCTGACGGGCCACGCTGCGTGGGGTCCTCTCGCCAGTGCCAAGGGGCAGGCGGTCGTATTGGCTGACCTCTGCCTTGAGGGCTGTCACGAGCCAGTCCACGTCTCGGGCAGTCCGCCGTGTGCGGGCCAGCTCGATGTAGGACGGCATGTGTTCCGGGTGGGTTTGCAGGGTCTCCTTGAACACGCCCAGAGCCTCGTTGGCGTGGCCTTCCTCCAGCCAGGCACATCCGAGGGTGTAGCGAGCCAGGATGTCATCCCCATTGGCCAGCAAGGCCCGCGTGGCGGACTCTCGGGCATTTTGGGTGTCCCCCAACTGCAGGTAGCAAAGCGCCATGCGGGTGTGGACCCGGCCGTCATCGGGGCGATCCCGGGCGTACTGGCGCAGGTGCTGGATGGCGTTCTTGTACTTGCCCAGCTGGTAGGCCACCAGGCCCAGGTGGAACCGAGCGGTGGCGCTGTATTCATCGTGCTCCCGGAGGCGCACGAAGAACTTCTCTGCTTCCCGGTAGCGGCCGGTCTGCAGGCAGCTGATGCCCAGATCCCGCAGCAGGGGAGCGGACAGGTCAGGGCTGGGGTCCAGTTGCATGGCCTGGACCAGGTGGAACTGCGAGCGCTCCACAAGGCGCTGCTTGCCCGAGAGCTCACGGGCTCGCTCCGACAGGGCACGACCGAGGAAGAGGTGGGTTTCCCAGGCCTTGGGCGCTTGGCGACAGGCGTTTTCCAGGTGGCGCACGGCCTTGTGGCGGTCTCCTTCGCTGCGGTACAGAGCCCCCCAGGCCAGGTGTAGATCTGCCCGTTCCGGGGCCAGGCGCAGTGCCTCCTCGAGGAACCGCCGGGCACCATCAGGCCGACCGACGCCCACGAGTGCAGACCCGGCCGTGACCATGGCCTCCACCTCGGCGGGATCATCCGCGAGGATCTTCCGGGCATGGGTCAGCGCTTTGTTGCACCAGGTCTCGCCGCCTCCGTGATAGAGGCCAAGCGAAAGGCAGGCCCGGGCCAGCGAGTTTCGCATTTCAATGTTGTCGGGTTGGTCGGCGAGATCTCGCTCGAGCCGACCGATGGTCCAGTCAAGCTTCTTGTGCGGAAACATCAGGGTCTTTTTGGGAGGGGGGGAGGGTCGGCCAATAAGGAAGAGGCCGGGGAAGGGATATGCTATGGTAACTCCCGCACCGGCAGAGGATCCATGTTTCGCCCCGGCGAAGGCCATTTTGAGTCCTGGCGCCCAGCCCGATCAGGGCAGACCACGGTGGAGTTGATGCTGCTCATCTCCGTGTTGGTCATCGCGCTCTACTCTGTGACCGAACTTTTCTGGGAACCCTTCTCCGACGGTCTCGGCGAGATGCAGTCGGATGTGGAGGACATCGTCGGAGACGGTGTCGTATCGGAGACGCAACAATGAGAAAGCGAACATCCCGCAGCGGACAGACCGTGGTCGAGGCCATGCTCCTGGTGTCGGTCTTTGTGATTGCCATTGTGGCCATTGTCTGGCCGTTTTTCGGGGGAGATGACGGCATCGCCGCGCAGCTGGAAACCTTTGGAGAAGCCGCGTCGACGGTCTATTACTCGCCCAACTGATGCCGTGAATCGCGGGGGAGCCGGCCGGGCAATAGGGGTCGGATCGGGCTACCTCCCGGGCCATGGACGGCCTCCAACTGACGCGACGAGCCCGCGCTCTGCCGGTTCTGCTGCTCCTGTTCTTCCTGTCGGGGGCGACCTCGCTGGTCTACCAGACCCTCTGGGCCCGTCGGCTCCACCTGGTGTTTGGGACCACGCAATTCGCGGTCGCCACCGTCCTGGCGGCCTTCATGGGTGGCCTGGCCCTGGGGGGCCTCTGGATGGCGCGCAGGGCGGATTTCGTGGAGCGTCCCTGTCGGCTCTACGGCTTTTTGGAGCTGGGAATCGGGGCCTATGCCCTTGTCTTTCCACACCTTCTCGAAGCCACCACCCCCCTGACGCTTCAGTTCTACCGGAGCGCTGCCCCCGGCCCCATGACCCTGGCGGCCTGGCAGCTAATGGTGGTGGGGGCGCTGTTGGTGGTGCCCACCACTTGCATGGGTGCCACGCTGCCACTGTTGGCGCGGTTTGTGTCTACACACATGGGCCAGGTGGGACAGAAGGTCGGAGTGCTCTACGGGGTGAACACCCTGGGCGCGGTTTTTGGGGTGTGGGCGGGGGGCTTCTACCTGCTGCCCCACCTGGGCCAATCCAGCACGAACCTCGTGGCGGCAGCAGCGAACGGACTGCTGGGGTTGGCTGCCCTGGCTCTTTCCAGGGCCACGTCTGAAGGCGGTGCGCCTCCCGCCGTGGAGGGCGCCTCCCCGCACGTTGCCCCCCAGCGCGCGTTGCTCTGCATCGCAGCGCTCTCAGGGGCAGCAGCGCTTGTGTACGAGCTGGCCTGGTTCCGGCTCATGTGCCTGATTCTCGGGGGGAGCACCTATGCCTTCAGCACCATGCTCCTGGCCTTCCTCGTGGGCATCGCATCGGGGGGATGGGCTGGGGGCCGCCCGGCAGATGCTGCCATTCGACGGTGGGGGCGTGCGGGGCCGCTGGCGTGTCTTGTGGGGGTGCAGCTCGCCATTGGAATCTCCACGGCGGCCCTCTTGTGGATCTACCCGGAGCTGCCCTATCTCTTCGTGAAGCTCTACGACCCGGGCGCACCGGCCCAGGGTCTTACCTGGGCCCGGCAGATCTGGCTGGCGGTGGGGGTGATGACCCTTCCCGCGGTGTTCATGGGGGCGACCTTTCCCTTGCTGGTTCGCGCAAGTGTGAGCCAGGAGGCCCTGGGCGGGGCAGTGGGTCGAATCTACGGCGCCAACACCCTCGGGTCTCTGGCGGGAGCGGTCCTGGCGGGGTTTGTGTTGTTGCCCACCCTGCACATCCTGGGCACGGTGCAGGTGGGGGTGGCGTTGAATGGGCTGGCGGCCTTTGTGGCGGCCACGGTGTTGTGGAAGTGGGGAGCCATCTCTCCCCGTGCTGCGGGTGTAGGACTGGCAGCGGCGGTGGGAATGGGGGTGTTGCTGGTCAATCCGCCCCCCTGGAATCCGCTCTGGATGACGGCCGGCACCTACAAGTACGTGTCCGAAATCTCCGACCGCTCCCGGGAGGGGGTCGAGTCCTTTGCCGTGGAAGACTACGAACTTCTCTACTACGACGAGGGCTTCTCCACCGTGGTGACCGTGGCGAAATCGGTTGAGACGGGCAACATCTGGCTGGCCAACAACGGAAAGGTGGAGGCGTCGACCACCGTGGACATGCTGACCCAGGTGCTGGTCAGCCACCTGCCGTTTCTCTTTCGGGAGGACGCGGGCAAGGCCGCGCTCATCGGCCTGGCCTCGGGAATCACCGCTGGCTCGCTGACGCTGCACGAGGGCTTGGAGGCCATTGAGATCGTGGAGTTGGAGCCTTCCATCGTGGAGGCTTCCCATGCTTTTGATGAGTTCAACCACCGCCCCCTGGAGGATCCGCGGGTCCAGTTGGTGCTGGCCGATGGGCGGAACCACCTGTTGTTTTCAGAGCCGGGAACCTATGACTTCATCATCTCCCAGCCATCGAATCCCTGGCTCTCCGGCGTGTCGAGTCTCTTCACCCGGGAGTTCTTTGAGATGGGCCGCGAGCGTCTCGCGCCCGGGGGGGTCTGGAGCCAGTGGGTGCAGCTCTATGGAATGGGGCAGGCCGATCTCACCTCGCTTCTTGCCACCTTTGCGGATGTGTTCCCCCACGTGGCCCTCTTCTCCACCATCGAGGATGCGGACATTGTGCTCATCGGCTCAAGTCGCCCCCTCGCCTTTGGGCTGGCGGAAGCGAGGACGCTCATGGAAGGGGAGGTGGGGGATGAGCTTCGGGACCTGGGGGTGCCCGGGCCCTACGACCTGTTGTTGCACCACTTGATGGATGAGCGCGGATTGGCGAACCTGACCGACGGTGCAGCGATGAACACCGATGACAACCTGCGCATCGAATTCTCAGCCCCCCACTATCTGCATGCATCCACCGCAGCTGAAAACCTGTTGCTGCTGCTGCGGGAGGCGGTGATTCCGGAGTTGGAGGCGGTGGATGACTCGATTGCGCTGGCGGAGGCCTACGGCCGCAAGGAGGACTGGACCCGGGGGATGGTCGTGCTCAAGGGGGTGCTGGATGCGGAGCCCGGACACGCCGTTGCTGCTGATCTGTTTCGGCAGTACCGGATGCAGTTCATGCAACGGCAGGACGATTAGAGTTCGTCGTCGTCCAAATCGAGCGTGATGCCGTGACCCACCACCCGGTGCCGAAACAGGCCGCCCTGGGCCAACAACTCCACGACGCCTGAGAGCGAGTAGACCAGGCCCGATCCAAAGAACCACAGGGCGATGTCGTACCGCACCTCCATCATCACACCCAGGCCGAAGAAGCCCGCCAACATGGCCACGGACAGTGGGGAGCGACGAATCGATCGGAACAAGCGGTACGGGACCGAACTCACCATCAGGAGGCTGAAGGCCACCAGCAGCATGAGAGGGGCGGTCGGGTTGGCCACAAAGGTCTTGCCCAGGGCTGCATGGGTCATGACCATGGCAGCGAGGGTTCCACCGGCCATGGTGGTGGCCAGTCCCTCTCCTGTGGTCTTCACGTCGCCATCGGCCTTGGTGTTGAATCTTGCAAGGCGCATTGCAGCGCAAAGGGCATAGGAAAAGCTGGCCACAAGTCCGAGGGTGCCCAGGGCATGCAGGCCCCAGGAATAGACCAGGACCGCCGGGGCCAGGCCAAAGGAGATCATGTCGGCGAGGGAGTCCAGCTGGATTCCGAAGTCAGAACCCCGGCCGGTGATGCGGGCCAGGGGACCGTCGAGCATGTCGAAGACGCCGGCAAAGCAGATCAAAAGGCCAGCACGGTAGAACACATCGGGATCGCCCGGATTTCCGGCAGCCAGCACGATGGCCCAGAAACCACAGAAAATGCTGGCCATGGTGAACCAGTTCGGCGGATTGGTGAAGTGTTTCAACATGGATGAATCGGGTGTCCCCCGGCTGTGCCCCCTGTGCGCGGGGCCACGATAACCTGTGACCCGGACCGGGGTCTACAGGTTCCCGGGAGGGGTGGACGTGATCAGCGCCGCATGCAGCGCCTGCTGAGCAGCCACTGAATCGGCGGGATCCACCAGCCAACCTACGGATTCGGGGGTCGTGGAAAATCCCAACGGGGCAATGGAGGCGGATGCCAGCGCGGCCAGCCCGTCGTGCAAAACATCCAGGCGGGTCCCAATTCCGCTGCCCACGGCCGAGATCAGGGCCACTCCGCCCAGGCATTCGGCACCGCTCGGGGCTTGAAACCCGCTGCGCTCGGGCCAGTTTCGGGGGTCCACGACCACGGTGGAGTCGTCGGCTCTCCGCACGGAGGCGCCCACGGCTTGCAGAGCGGAGACCAGGGAGGCGACGTTCTCTGAGCGCCACAACTCCAGGGCATCATCGGCTGCGATGGCGGCCACCCGGGGGGGGAGTGGGTCTACCTGGATGCGGGTGCCGGGTGCCTGGCCGGCGGTGGCCGAGGCAAGAAGCTCGATTCCCTCGCGCTGGGCAAACGCGATGGCCTCATCGTGAAGGACCCGCGCACCGCTGCGTCCCAGGGCCAGGGCCTCTTCCAGGCTCATGGCGCCCAGTCGAATGGCATCGGGAACCGCCCGCGGGTCCGCGGTGTAGACGCCGTCCACATCGGAACAGATCTCGCACCAGTCGGCTCCGAGGGCTGCTGCAAGTGCTACCGCCGTGGTGTCGGAACCCCCGCGCCCCAGTGTGGTGACCTCCCGATCCCGGCTGACCCCCTGGAAGCCCGCCACGATGGCGACTTCCCCGGCATGGAGGGCTTCCTGGATGCGGTGGGGCCGCACCGCCACCACCCGGGCATTTGCATGGGACTCATCGGTGATGATGCCGGATTGGCTACCGGTGAAGGACCGGGCCGGGTGCCCCAACTCCGCCATGGCCATGGAAAGGAGCGTCATGGAGATGCGCTCTCCCACGCTCACCAGCATGTCCAGCTCCCGGCGCCCAGGGGTGGGGCTGACGCTTCTCGCCAGCTCCATGAGCTCGTTTGTGGTGTTCCCCATTGCGGACACCACCACGACCACCTGGTGCCCTTCCTCGCGGGCCAGTGCCACGCGCCGGGCCACCTTGTGGATGGCCTCGATGTCCTTGACGGAGCTTCCCCCGTATTTCTGGACGATGGTGCCCATCTCTACTCCACCACCACGTCACCCAGGTACAACGTGTTGGGGCCGCGATCCGAGGAGTAAAAGGCGGTGACGTCCTGCAACACAAAGGTGGCGATTCCCTTTGGTTGTCCCTCGCCCACGGAGAAATCCGCCCAGGAGAGTTGAACGCTCGCCCAACCATCGCTGGGAATCTCCAGAGGCTTTGCCAGGGAAAACCGGTGGCCACGGGTGTCGTAGAGCACCGCCAGCACGTGGGCGGGGAAGCTCTCACTGCGCAGGGAGAGTCGGAACTGCCGGGGAAGGGCGGTCTCCGGGGCAAAGCTCAACAGGATCTGGTCATCCTCCCGCTCCACCACGTGAGTGGACCACGCCAGGGCCGGGTCTCCCCCCGGGGCATCCCGGACGGCGAGATCTCCCTTGGAAGCATGCTTCCAGGAGCGCACCCAGTGGCCCGTGTCCGACAGGAAATCGTCGTGGAGGGGCAAGGTGTGGATCCGCTTTTCCGTTTCGTCGATCCGCCCCAACAAGGACTGGGCCAGGGACCCCACGCGGGGATCCTCCACCGCAAATTCCAGTGCGTTCCGGGCAGCCCGCAGATCGCCCTGGGTGTAGAGGGCCCTTCCCAGCCAGTACTGCAGGGGCCCGGCGGCGGGGTCGTTCTCGGCCAGGGCGCCCAGCAGTCCCTGGTACCACTCCATCGCCTGCTCCACATCGCCGTCGGCGGCCTCGATCAGGCGGCCCTCGTACATGCCCTGCCAGACCCGGATGTCCTGGGCTTGTGCGAGTGGAAGCAAAAGAAGGAGGGCGAGCATTGCCCGGGTCCTATCCCTCGTTCGCGATGAACTTGTACCCCACGCCGTGCATGGTCTCGATGAAGATCGGTTCCTGTGCGTTGTCACCCAGCTTCTTGCGCACGTTGAGAATGTGCGTGTCCACGGTGCGGGTGGTGACGTTGGGGTTGTATTCCCAGATGGTGGTCAGGAGAAGCTCCCGGGGGAGCACCTTGCCACGGTTCTCGATGAGGTAGCGCAAGAGCTCCTGCTCACGGTTTGACAAGCGCTCATCGGCCAGCTCCGGCCGGCGAATGACGTAGTTGTCCAGGTCGACTTCCACCTCGCCAAACTTGTACACACTTCGGGCACCGCCTGTTCGGCGAAGGGCGGCCTGGATGCGGGCGTTCAGCTCTTTCAGAGAGAACGGCTTGGTGACGTAGTCATCAGCGCCGAGCTCAAAACCGGCGAGTTTGTCGTCTTCGCTGGTTCGGGCTGTGAGGAAGATCACGGGCCCGCGGAACTTGTCCTCCCGCAGGGCCTTGCAGATGGCAAATCCATCGGCACCGTCGCTGCCTTCCGGACCTTCCTGCAACATCACATCCAGGATGACCACATCCGGCGGAAAACGCTCCGCATTGGCCAGGGCTTCCTCTTGTGTACGGGCGCCATACACATCAAACCCCTCGCGGGTAAAAAACGCATGGAGTGTCTTGAGGACCTGTTCCTCGTCCTCCACGAACAGCAGTCGAGCCATCGGTTGGTTCCTCGGTTTTTCGCCTAGAGCCCCGAGCTTTCGGGGGGGCGAATGGGGAAGTGTAACGTGAAGGTGGTGCCCTTTCCCTTGGCAGAGCGCACACTGATGGCTCCCTGGTGGGCGGTCATGATGTATTGGCAGATGGTCAGGCCGATTCCGGTGCCCTTTTCCCGGCGGGCATCCGGGTCATCGGAGCGGTAGAATTTCTCGAAGATCAGGGGCAACTCCTCCGCATCGATTCCGATGCCCCGGTCCGACACGGCGATATCGACGCTCTTGGGGGCGATGCGTGCCTTGACACCGATCCACCCCCCCTTCATTCCGTACTTGGCTGCGTTGGAAACAAGGTTCTGGACCACTTGCCCGATGGCTTCCGGGTCATGAAAGACCACGGGCAGGCCCTCGGGAATGTCCACATCCATGGCGAGGCCCCGGGTTTCCATGGTGAACCGGGCCGACTCCACCGCGTTGCGAACCGTCTCTCCCACGTTTCCCGGGCGACGGTCATAGCGTTTGGCGCCGCGCTCGATGGAGGAGAAATCCAGCACGTTGTCCACCAGCCTGGAAAGTCGCTCGGCCTCTTGGACAATCACGTCGTAGTGCTCCTCCAGATCGGCCTTGTCTTCTGCCAGGCCCAGCTGAAGTGACTCTCCCTTGAGGCGGATCTGGGTAATGGGCGATCGCAGCTCGTGGCTGACCGTGGCGGCAAAGTCCGCCTTCATCCGGGCCACGTCCAGCTCCCGGCGCACCATGCGAATGGAGAGAAACCCTCCCACGCCGATCACCAGCAGGGAGAGCAGGATGATGGTGACCTGCTGCCGACTGCGGGCGGTCTTCAAGGAGCGGATGTGGTCGGCGTCCACCGGGTGGGAGACCAGGGACCAGCCCGGGAGAAAGGGGGCCAGTGTGCGGCGGCCAAAGGCGTCGGAGGGCGGTTCCTCCAGGGGGGTCAGCACCATGACCGACGCCTCGCCGCCCCCTTTGCTGACCCCGTTCACAATCTCCTGCAGCTGCGCTCGCAGGCCCGTGAGGTCCAGGGCAAAGGCAAACATTTCCTCCCCCCACCAGGTGGTGGCCCACAGCGCCTTCTCTCCCACCCGGTAGAAGAAACCGGAACCCTCCGCCGGGACTCCTCTTGCCACCGCCTGGATCTCTGCGAGACCGCCCAGGAGATGTTCGGACCAGAAGAGCTGTTGGGTCTTTTCTTCCAGCCGGCCGCGGTGGGAGGAGATCCAGTCCCGGGGTGCCACGTCCTCCAGCAGGTCCAGCGCCCGGGCTGCCACGGCGGGATCTCCCCCCTGTCCAATGACCCAGCGGTCTTCGATCAAGTCCTGCACCAGGTTCTGGAGTTCCTGTTGGCCCCTTTCTGGAGCCCGGTTCAACCAACTCTCCCCCAGTTTGAGACGGGCCAGGTGACCCAGCTTGAACCCGTGCACGTTGCGAATGTGGGCAAAGTCCACCGCTACTTCCGCCAGCACCTGGTCGGCTTCCGGGAGACGGTTCGCCCCCAGCAGAGCCCGCCCCAATGCGTACCGGGCCTCCCCCCTGGCAAAGACCCCCCGGGTCTCCTGTTCCGCCTGCCTCAGCAGACGCACCGCTTGATCGGGGTCCCCTCCGGCTTGCTCCTGGGCGATGGCCGCCCGCCAGGCCGCAGAGAAAATGGGGCTGTGCTCGTCTCTGAGATCGGCCTCCGGGGGCTTGAACGGTGCTGTCAGCCCTCCTTCGCGGTCCAGGCGAAACCCGACCAGCAAGGAATCGGAGAGGTCACTAAGGGACTCCAACGGGCTCTGGCCCGAGGCAAGGCGTCCCCGGGTGGATTCCTCGAATCCCTGAAACAGGCTGTCGACCTGAGTCCAGGCTGCATCTGCCATGCGCCGTCCCGAGTCCCGAACCTCCTCTTCAACCCGCAGTGCCTCTGCCCGAACCGAGGCCAGCCCGAAATAGGCCAGGGCCAGTCCCGGCAGCACCACGGTCAGCAGAAAGAGGCTGCTGAACCGGATCAACTGGCGGATTTCCACCAGGTGGGCGGCGGTCCACGCCCGTCCCCGTGTACGGGACAGGACGATCGTCAAGAGGCGGAGCAGTCCGCCCTGTCTTTTGGGGGGAAGCTCGGCCATCAGCCGAAAGCGGGGATGCCGGTGAGTGCGCGACCCAGAATCAGGTTGTGGATGTCGTGGGTGCCCTCGTAGGTGTAGACGCTCTCGAGATTCACCATGTGGCGCATGATGGGGTACTCATCCAGGATTCCATTGGCCCCGTGCATTTCCCGGGCCACCCGGGCAATCTGCAGGGCGATGTCCACGTTGTTCATCTTGGCCAGGGAAATTTGATCGGGCACCAGGGTTCCATCGTCCTTCATGCGGCCGCATTGCAGGGCCAGCAGCTGTCCCTTGGTGATCTCCCGCAGCATCCAGGCCAGCTTGTTCTGCACCAGCTGAAACGAGGCGATGGGCTTGCCGAACTGGATGCGGGACTTGGAGTAGTCCAGGGAGGAATGCAGGCAGGCCTGGGCTGCACCGAGGGCGCCCCACGCAATGCCGAACCGGGCGTTGTTCAGGCAGGAGAAGGGACCCTTCAACCCCGTCACCTCGGGCAGGATGCGATCCTTGGGAATGCGGCAGTCCTGAAACACAAGCTCGCTGGTGACGGAGGCCCTCAGGCTGTGCTTTCCAGTCATCTCCGGGGCGGAGAAGCCCGGGTCATCCTGCTCCACGATGAAGCCGCGGATGACGCCATCCAGCTTGGCCCACACGATGGCGACCTGGGAGATGGTGCCGTTGGTGATCCACATCTTGGCGCCGTTCAGCACAAAGCTGTCCCCGTCATCCACCGCCTTGGTGACCATGCCGCCTGGGTCGGAGCCATGGTCAGGCTCTGTGAGGCCGAAGCAGCCGATGAACCTCCCCGCAGCCATTTCAGGCAGGTACTTCTGCTTCTGGGCTTCCGTGCCGAACTTCCAGATGGGGAACATGGCCAGGCTGCCCTGCACTGAGACAAAGGAGCGGACTCCCGAGTCTCCCCGCTCCAACTCCTGGCAGATCAGGCCGTAGGCCACATTGGACATGCCCGCGCAGTCGTAGCCGTGGAGGTTTGCGCCCAGGAGCCCCAATTCCCCGATTTCCGAAACCAGCTCCATGGGAAAGGTGCTGGCGCGGCAGTGCCCCTCGATGATCGGAAGGACCCGCTGCTCGACCCAGCCGCGGACCAGGTCTCGCACCATCCGCTCTTCTTCCGAGAGTTGGGCGTCGATGTTGTAAAAGTCGAACCCTTCGTACTTCGCCATGAACCACCTCGGATCGGGTGCGACCACTAACCCGGCTGGGTGGGGGCAGGTAGGTGCATCCGCCCCTCTGGAATCGCGGGTTACTCGGACAGATGGAGCGGGTTCTTCGGGTCAATGGCGAGGACTGCGGGGTCATTCCAGCGGATGATCCGGGGCTCTTGTTGGGCTTGACGGTCTTTGAGACGGTGCGCTGCTACGACGGGGTGCCGTTTCGCCTGGGGGCCCACCTGGACCGGTTGGAGGCATCTGTCCTGGCCATGGGCATGCCCACCCTGGAAAGGGGCCGGGTGCAGGGAGAGATGATGGCTGCCTGCCGGGACGACTGGCGCGTGCGCTACACCATCACCGCAGGCGGCGCCCACATCCTGGATGCGGCTCCCATCGATTCCGGTCGCGTGGGGGCTCCCATTACGGCAGCCCGCATGGAGTGGGTCCATCCCCCGGGACTCCCAGGATTCGTCAAGCATGGAAGCCGGGCGGGCTGGATGTTGACCGCGGAGAGGCTGGGGGTCGATGAGATGATCCTCGTGGCGGCCGACGGGGGCATTCTCGAAGCCAACCGCAGCACGGTCTTTGCGGTCCTGGATGGCGAGATTGTGACGCCTCGCCTGGAAGGGCAGATCCTAGCGGGGGTCACCCGCGGAGCGCTCTTGGAGGCGGCTCGACAGGCCGGGCTTCCATGCCGGGAGGGACGTGTGGACAGCGCGGGGCCCTTTGACGAGCTCTACCTGGCCTCGACCCTCAAGGAGCTGGCGCCGGTGGTGAGTCTGGATGGGGTAGAGGGACCGGGAGCGGGACCGGCCGGCCGCGCCCTGCACAAGGCCTTTCAGGAGTTGGTGGCTTCCGAGAGGTGCGCCTGAGTTGCTTCCTGTGCCATGGGCTCCGGCGTCATGGCCTCCATCGTGATTTCCCCGAAGGGCAGTCGCGTGTTTTGCTCGATTCGGAGCTGGCACAGCGCGGTCTGGGCCTGCAGCCGCAGCTGGAAGGCCCGCTCCGAACCTGTTGCCCAGCCGATTCCCGCCCCGCTGATCGCGAAGATCCCCACCGCTGCGTAGGAGGGGTAGGGGGCCACTGCAATGGAGATGAACAAGGCCCCCACGGCAAAAAAGCAGGCCGAGAGAATGGCGTACTTGATGCGAATCTCGTCCGCACGTCGGTACAAGGTCTGGGCATGCTGCCGAATAATGTCCGGCTCGTAGGTGACCGCCATCGAGACCTCCGCTGTCCTTGGACGTCCGCCTGATTCATAGAATGCCAGGAAGAACGCCGGATTTCCAGCGATTCCTTCTTCACACAAATCAATCGTTGCCGGCGGATTCAGCCCTGGCGTGCGGGCAGGAGCGATCGCAGGCCCGAGCGGCGCTGCTTCTCAAACGGGTTGCCATAGGTCAGGAAGTGGCGCCCCCACTGGGTTTCATCCAGCCACTTCTCGACCCGGCCCCATCCCTCGGTCGGGTACCAGATGTAGTCGTGGTAGATGAAGCTGGCCATGATGAAGGCGTTCACAATCGGCGTCTGAAAGAAGATCTTCGACAGGGGCTTCAGGGGGCCAAACCAGAAGAGGTCGCCGACGGCACTGGCTGCGTTGTCCCCCACCACGAATTCCCAGTCGGTGCGCTTGACCTCGGCGGTGTCCATGTCTCCCACCACCTCGATGTCGTCCAGGTGCCCGTGTCCGAGCTCGTTTTCATCGGCCAGACGGATGCAGGCCACGTCCATGGGGTCAAAGCCAAGCAGCTTGGCGCTCACCGCATCGATGGCCACCTGGTCCGTGGAAGCAAAGAGCAGGTTCTTCACCACGGGCGTCATCGTGCGCGGCCCGGGTCCTGACCCGCAGGTCGTGCCATCCGCAACGGCCAGGGTGCCCGCCTGGATTTCCAGCTGAATCCGCAGGAGATCCACCAGGGTCTCGTGGATCTTCGGGTGGCAATAGTGCCGGCTCTTGTCCAGGAGCGCCCCGAAGGCGTTCTTCATGGCACAGGTGTAATCCGTGTAGATGTGGGTCTTCAGGGTCGGCAGGTGCACCACGTTGCGCCCGAAGAAGAAGTCCGGAATGCGAATGCCATTGGGGTAGATCTGGTCCAGGACAAGCATGGGCCCCTTGGGCTCATAGGTCACCCAGCGCATGTCCCGCGGGTCGAAGTTGTACTTCACCGGGAGGCCGTACTTCTCGTGCACCGGCGTGTAGTTGTTGAGGCGTTCGCCCTTCTTGGCCTTTGTGACGACCGTGCGGTTCTCGACCACCACCTGGTCCGTGAACCCGTCTGCGGACAGCTTCTTCGTGACGCCTTCCACCTGCCACGGGGTGGTGTTGGCGGAGGGGTAGAGCATGTGCCAGGAGATGTTGTTCTTGAGGATGGTCGTGGCGTTGGGGTCAAACGTGTCCGTGTACCCGCACAGGTCCATCAGGCGGGCGTAGTCCTCCAGCACCGTTTCGGGGGTGGTGCGGACGGCAGCGACGATTGACTTGGCCGACATGGAGCCTCCAGGGGTACAAGGTAGCCGGTGGGCGGGACATTTCACGTGGTTTGTTGGGGGGTTGGAAGGAAGGGCGGGTCTCGGGCTCGGTCTCGGGCTCGGTCTCGGTCTCGGGCTCGGTCTCGGTCTCGGTCTCGGTCTCGGTGTCGGTGTCGGTGTCGGTGTCGGTGTCGGTGTCGGTGTCGGTGTCGGTG
>CAZSZE010000067.1:0-25449 GCA_964610645.1 uncultured Enterobacterales bacterium
CTGATCTGCGCCTGTGAGCGATCTGAGCCCAAGACCCACGACAGCGCACCCGACAGCGCACCCGACAGCGCACCCGACAGCGGCGAGAGTTTGGGTATCGACGAGGACCAGGACGGCTTTCTCGTCCCCGATGACTGCAACGACTCCGACCCTGCCGTGAACCCCGATGCCCGGGAGGTGTGCGACGGTATCGACAACGACTGCGACGGCCTGTTCGACGACGAGGACACCGACGTCTTTGGCACGTCCACCTATTTCGCGGATTCCGATGGAGACGGCTTTGGGGGCCAGCAGTTCGAGGTCGAGGCTTGCGAGGCAAGTGCCGGGTACGTGGAGGACAGCAGCGACTGCAACGACAACGACGCCGCGGTGAACCCCGATGCGCAGGAGGCCTGTGACGGCGTGGACAATGACTGCGATGGCACGGTCGATGGCGACGCTGCCCTCGATGCGCTGACCTGGTACGAGGACAACGATGGGGATGGATATGGCACCTCCGCCTCCGTGGAGACCGCCTGTGACCCCCCGGCCGGCTACGCCCTGCATGACGGCGACTGCGATGACACGAATCCGGCCTGGCACCCCGGTGCACTTGAGGCCGACTGCACTGATTCCAACGACTACAACTGCGACGGCTCCACCGGGTACAGCGATGCTGACAGCGACGGTTTCGCAGCGTGCGAGGACTGTGACGACAACGACGCCAACGCCAACGACGATGCCACCGAGGTCTGCGATGGCGTGGACAACGACTGCGATGGGGACATCGACAGTGAGGATGGCAGCGTAGAGGGCACCTCCACGTTCTACGGCGATGCCGATGGGGACGGCTACGGTGGGAGCCAGTTCCAGGCGGAGGCCTGCGAAGCGCCCCCCGGGTACGTGACCAACTCCGATGACTGCAACGATGTGGACGCCACAAGCCACCCCGGCGCCTCCGAGGTCTGCGACTCGGCGGACAACGACTGCGATGGGGACATCGACGAGGGCGTGGGCAGCACCTGGTACGCCGACACCGATGCCGATGGCTATGGAAACGGCAGCGTGTCGACTGTTGCTTGCGATACGCCCAGTGGATTCGTCGGAAACGCCCTGGACTGTGACGACTTCAACTCCACGACCCATCCGGGATCCTACGAGATCTGCGACGGCGTGGACAACGACTGCGATGGCACCGCGGATGACAATGCCATCAACGCCTCGACCTGGTACATCGACAACGATGGGGATGGATTTGGTTCACCCGGGGGCAACGTTTCAGGTTGTGATGCGCCGACCGGCTACGCGGCAAGCGACACCGACTGCGACGACACCAGCGCCGCGATCAATCCTTTGGCCACAGAGACCTGCGACAGCCTGGACAACGACTGCGATGGCGCGATCGACGAGGATGCAGTGGATGCCAGCACCTGGTATGCGGATCTCGACGGTGATGGCTACGGCAACGCAACGAGCCAAAGCGCCAGCTGCAGCCAGCCTGGGGCACATGTCCTTGATGCGACGGACTGCGATGACACGAACCAACAGGTCAACAGCGGAGCCGCGGAGGTCTGTGACTCCATTGACAACAACTGCGATGGCGTGGTCGACGAGAGCACCGCCACCGATGCATCCACCTGGTACCTCGACGCCGACAGCGATGGCTATGGTCTTGACAGCTCCACGCTGAATGCCTGCACTCAGCCGGGTGGATACGCCAGCGTGGGTGGGGACTGCAACGACGACCTCTCCACCGGCGGTGGCTCGATCAACCCCGGTGAGGTCGAAACCTGTGATGGCCTGGACAACAACTGCAGCGGGACGGCCGATGATGCTGAGGCCGTGGGCGGTGGAGCATCCTGTGCGGGCACGGACTGCCTGGCCATTGTCAACGAGGTCTCGACCGCGGCGGACGGTACCTACTACATCGACCCCGACGGCAGTGGCGCCTTCGAGGTCTATTGCGACATGACGACCAATGGGGGCGGTTGGACACTGGTGATGAACGTGGCCCCGAACGATGGGAACAGCGTGGGCTACAACAACCAGGCTTTCTGGACCACCGACAATGAGAATGGCAACTTCTCAGCCCGGTTCTCCAACGACTACAAGAGCCAGGCTGCCTATCGTCTCGCGGGTGACTTCCTGCTCATCGAGTCCGCGGACGTGGGCTCCGCCGGAAGTGTCCTGGGCTGGCGTCGGTGGCCCATGAGTACCACCCGGACTCTGGACTCGTTCTTCAGCACGGGGATCGTGGGTGTCCATGGAACGGACTCCTGCGAAACCGGGAGCGCGGACGCTGTCGATGTGGGCACCACCTCCTCCTGGGACGACATCATTCGCCAGGGCACCTGTCTCCATTCAGATGTGAATCCCAGCAGCAGCGGCCACGGGGACACCATTCGATTGACCACCATTCCCGCCAACAACACGGACAACAACATGTCCGGATTTGCTTCCTGCATCAACTGTGGAGCACCCTGGCAGGGGGGGAACACCTACATGGGAGTGGACCGCGCTCCCTGCAACTCGTCGATTTGTCCGTACCACTTTATCTGCCAGATGCCGAGCGTTGACTGTCTGGGCAACTACTGCAACAGCCACTACTGGACCGCGGCGGGGGCGTGCACCGGATCCCCTACGGTCTGGAACAGCCGGTTCTTTGTCCGGTAGGCTAAGAACCGGAGCCCGCGACGATCGAGCAGTAGGACGGAAACCCGCTGGGCAGCGCATTCGCATACGGGTCTGGGGTGATGCCCGCCGAGTGGTCGACCAGGAACTGAAGGATCCACGGCCACCACTCGGTCTCCAGTGCATGCCCCCCACCGTGGTTGCAGTCCACAACGAAGTTCCCTGCTGTGGTCAGCGTGTCCATCATCTCGTTTGCACGGAGGTGGAAGTCCTGGCCGTGGGACTGATCGTCGACGCCGCCCCATCGCAGCTCGTGGGTGAATCATCGGTCCGATCCTCCCAGGGAACCGCCCCGAAAGTGCTCTCGTCCAGGTCCATGCCAAAGCTCACGATCTCTCCGGTGAGGGCACCGCAGAAGAACGACGGGCCCTCCGTTTGGGCCACGAGGACCGCCGAAATCTCCACCTCGCTGCCGGTCGGCGTGAAGGCTCCCGGCAGCAGCATCGTTCCGAGGTCGACCGTGAAGTTCCCGGGTCCCGGCCTCCTTGTCCGTTGTGCATCCGGCCAGGAGCGCCATGAGTGCGATGAGCACATGCACCTCCACAGAGAGTCTAGCGCCGCCGATCCTGGTGCCGAGCCGTGGGAAATCGACAATGCACGCCAATGTTGCCGGCTCTCTTGGGTACGGGAGGATAGTGACAAGGGGCACCCCAACCCGCGAATCCCTCAACGACCCTTGACCCCACTTGTCAAGAAGGCGTAAAGTGACCCACGACAGGAGGTCCTAATGGCCGACAAAGACAGCAAATCCGCAGGAATGAGCTACGCCCCGCCCTTGCGGGAATTCACAGAGATCACCGAGGCGGGTACAAGCTTTGACGTGCGGGAATTGGCGTTCTACAAGGAGCGGGACAACCAGCGCACCTTCCGTTCCCGAGCGGCGATGCTGTCCGCCATTTTCCTGATGCTTGCGACGGGCATCCTGGTGGCCAACCGAAACCATGATGCGGCCATGGCGCAGAACGCAAAGCTCATGAATGCGTTGATGGAGAACCTGGACCAGACCCGTCTGGACCAGGCCCTGCTTACGGAAATGGTGGAGTCCCGGCTGATAGCCATCGAGGGCCAACTCGAAGCCCCAGAGGAGGCGCCCGCTGCAGAGGAAGAAGCACCGTAGGGGCGGGCCCCCGTGCCCGCCCGGGTCACCCCTCCAGCAGCTCCAGAAGCTCGGTGCGTCCCAGGCGCTCCACCAGTCCCTGCTCGTCCCCAATGGCCGCTGCTGCCAAGGCGCGCTTGGCGGCCTGCAACTCCACGATCCTCTCCTCCACCGTGTCCGCTGAAATGAGTTTGACGGAGATCACCGGCCGGGTCTGTCCGATGCGGTGGGCCCGATCCGTGGCCTGGTCCTCCACCGCTGGATTCCACCAGGGATCCGTGTGGAAGACATAGTCGGCCCGGGTCAGGGTCAAGCCTGTGCCGCCTGCCTTCAGGGAGATCAGAAAGATCGGCGGGCCATCCTCCGCCTGGAACCGGTCCACCAGGGACTGGCGATCCCGGGAGCTTCCATCCAAGCGCAAGGCGGTCTGCCCGCGTTGTTCCAGCTCCTGCTCCATGAGATCCAGGAACGAGGTCCACTGGGAAAAGACCAGGGCCCGGTGTCCCTCTGAAACCACCTCGATCAGCTTCTCCATCAACAGGGCCATCTTGCCGGAGGCCTCGGTGCGGTCCCCGGGCAGAAGAGCCGGGTGACAAGCAGCCTGTCGCAGGCGCAGCAGGTGTTCCAGTGCCTCCAGGGTGCGGTGTCCCTCCACCAGCTCCCGCGCCTTCTCCCGGGCGGCGACCCGCACGGTCTCGTAGACCGCCCGCTGGTCCGGGGGCAGCTCACAGCGCAGCACCACTTCCGTGCGCGGGGGCAGGTCCCGGGCCACTTCCGACTTCAGGCGCCGCAGCACGAAGGGCCGCACGCGGCGTCGAAGGGCCTCCGCAGCCTCCTTGTCTCCCTGCTCGATGGGCCGGGCGTATCGTTCCTGAAAGGCCTTCCGGGTCCCGAGAAACCCCGGCATCAGGAAGTCCAACTGGGACTGCAGCTCCTCGAGGCGGTTCTCCACAGGGGTTCCCGTCAGGGCAAAACGGTGGTTTGCCTTCAAGCCCCGGGCTGCCCTGGCTGTCTGGGAGTCCGGGTTCTTGATGGCCTGGGACTCGTCCAGCACCACGCAATTCCAGTCCCGCTCCTGCAGGACGGCATCCTGGCGAAGGAGCGCGTAGGTCGTGACCACAAGATCCGCACTTTCATCCAGGGTGCGCTGGGCGCCATGGTAGATGCAGACCTTCACGTGGGGCAGAAACCGGGCGGCCTCCCCTTCCCAGGCCCGAAGCACAGAGGTGGGGGCCACCACCAGGGAGGGCCCCCCCAGGTGCTCCAGGGCACACAGTGCCTGCAAGGTCTTTCCAAGCCCCATGTCATCAGCCAGGATTCCCCCTAGTCCGTTCTTTCCCAGCCAGGACATCCACCGGATGCCCTCGGCCTGGTAGGGCCGCAGTGTGGCCTTCAAGCCCGAGGGGGGCGGCACGTCGGGGATGCCTTCGAAGCCTTCCACCAACACGCGAAGCTGCTGCAAGGCATCGGGCCGCGCCTGCCCCAGGGCGTCCGACAAGTCGGCTGCGGGACCCGCTGCATGGGCCGGCAGGGAACCATCGGAGCCCGCCGCCCCCAACAGGTCCGCCAGGAGGTGCCCATGTCGCTCCAGCAACGCCCGCGGAATCGGGGCCCACCCCCCATCCCGCAGGCGGACGAGGGATCGATTCTCCCGAAAGGCCGCAAGCAGATCTTCCGGTTCCGCATCGCAGTGGATGCGCAAGCCCAGGGAGCCTTCAGCAGGGTCAAGGGAGAGCACAGCTTCCCGGTCCACGGGCCGGAAGCGACCTACACTTCCGGTGATCGACCCGTTGAAATGGGGCAGCCGGTTTCGGGCAAACAGCGCCCCTTCCTCTCCCTCCAGAGTGACCTCCCGTCCCACGGGGAGCCGCAGGACCCGGTCCAACTCCTCCCGCAGTTTCCGCTCTGCTGCCAGGTCCCGCACGGGCACCTGCCCCCCCAGGAGCACCAGGGAAGCCCCCTCCACCCGTGCGATGGCCGGATCCCCATAGACAATCCCGATGCGCACCCGCAGGCTCCCGCCCCCATCCTCCAACCAGACCTCAGCGTGGGGAGGGATGCGCTGGACATCGTCCGGCAGCCGGTGGGTGTGAATCCGCACATCGATCATGGACTCCAGCTGGGGAATGAACTCCGCCACAAGCTGCCCCACCTCCTCGGGTGCGAAGCGCAGGCCCCCCACCAGGGTCTTGCGCTGGTGGGGCACGAGTCCGCCGTCACTGCCTGGATGCAGCGTGTCACACAGGCGAACAACCCCCCCGGGAAAGACCTCGTCGATTTCCGTGGACCGGTGCAGGCTCACCCGAAAGCCGTCGCCGTCATCGGCCACCACCGCCACCGGTGCAATCGCCCGGTCCGACACCCGCATGGGCTCGCCATCCAGGGTGATCTCCGCCCCTGCATCCGCCCAGGCCATGAGCATGCGCTTCCAGCCAACCCCCGGGATGTTGCCATCTCCCAGTTGCAGGACCTGGTCCACTTCCAAGTCCTGGGGCCGGACATGCAATCCAGAAACCCCGGCGAGCGGGCCCGACAAGGGATTTGTCTCCTCTCCGCGCACCACCTCCCGCCGCACCCGAAGCCCTCCCGCAGCCCGCACCAGTGCATAGCGCAGGCGGGGCGCCCCCGAACCGGTCGGCGCCTCCTCCCCGCGTTTCTGCGCCTGCACCAGCGCCAGAATCGCAGCGCCCGCGTGCACACAAGCCTCGTGGCCACATTCACACCCCCAGTCCACCTCCTGGGGCCACAGGAACACGGTGACCGCCGCCTCCCGACCGGGGACCGACACGGACAGGCGGACCTCATCCGCATCCTCTCCCGCAGGCAACACCCGGTTCTGCCGCGCCAGCCGAACGCCGGCCGACCAGGCCCTTTCAGAAAGAGAAGACCGAATCCTCTCCATCAAGGCCTTCATCCCGGCGGGTTCCTGCTCCATGCCGGCCGGTTATCCTGCGTCGAACAAGAGGTCTAAGTCCATGCAGAAACCAACCGCCACCAATGTAGAAGCCCTTCGAGCCGAGCTGGATGGGTCCAGCCCCGAAGAGCGCCTCGAATGGATCCGTTCCCTGGGCCGCAAGGACCAGTCCACCCTCTTCGCCCACGCAAATGGCGCGGTGTCCGTGGGCGACTACCACGGGGAGACTGGCGAGGTGGTCATCAACGAGGGCTGCAACAACTTGCCCGCCTTCAACTTTTTCCAGAAGCGGATTTGCCTGCACGGGGGCCAGGTGCAGGGCTACAACGAAAACAACGTGCGGTGGCTGGTGGGCCCCGGACACTTCCAAGTGCGCCCTTCTGAAGACGTAGAAGGGGAAGTGTGGTTCGACTACTACTTTGAGGCAACCGATGCCCCAGAGTCGTTTCCCACTCCCTCCAGCAACAAGCGCGGCGTGTCCTTCCTGGTCTACGCCAACATGATCGACGTCATGCGCGGCGTCAGCGAGCACGTGTCCGTGGGCCGGGCCATCAAGAACGGGAAGGAGACCGGGAACTACTTCGTGCTTTGCAGGACCTGATCCGTGGTCACCCTGGTCCTGCCACCGCTGACCCAGCTCAACACGCCCTACCCAGCCCCCGCCTACCTGGCGCGGTTCCTCCGGTCTGAGGGCATTGCATCGACCCAGCGTGACCTGGGGATTGAGCTGTTTCTCCGGCTGTTCTCCCAGGAGGGCCTCGCCCGGATTTTCGATGGCCTGGAGCAGGCGGAGGCCCTTCCGGAACCCGCCTGGCGGGCCCTGGCGCTGCGGGATGCCCACGAGAAATGCATCGAGCCCGTGATCCGCTTTCTCCAGGGCAGCGACCGCACCCTGGCCAGCCGCATTGTTGGCACTGGCCTGCTCCCGGAAGGGCCGCGACTGGCCACCGTGGATCTGTCGGCCTTTGGCGACCTGGGCCAGGAAGATGCCGCCCGCCACGTGGCCACCCTGTACCTGGAAGATCTCGTGGACCTCGTGACCTCTTGCGTGGACCCCGGGTTTGAGCTCTCCCGGTACCACCACCACCTGGCAGCTGGATCCGCCGCGTTTGATCCCATTGCTGCCCGCTTGATGGAGACCTCCGGCGTGGACCGGGAGTTGGATGCCCTGGCGGACAGCCTGAAGGGAGACCTGGTGGGAATCTCGGTGCCCTTTCCGGGCAACCTCTACGGGGCCCTGCGGATCGGCCAGCGCCTGCGCGAACGCGGCGCCCACGTGGTGCTGGGAGGTGGCTACATCACCACCGAGCTGCGGGAGGTCTCCGAGGTGCGCCTCTGGGACTGCGTGGACAGCCTCGTCTATGACGATGGAGAGGGGCCGCTCCTGGCCCTGCTGGAGCACCTGGACGGGGGGAGCGATGGCCGACACCGCACCCGCACGCGCGACGGCCTGCTCGACCACCCGGCCACCCCGGTCCAGACCACCTTTGCAGCCGACTACGGCGACCTGGATCGCAGCCACTACCTTCAGTTGATCGACACGCGGAACCCCGCCCACCGGCTCTGGGCCGATGGCGCCTGGAACAAGATCACCCTCGCTCATGGCTGCTACTGGAAGCGCTGCACCTTCTGCGACATCTCCCTGGACTACATCGCCCGCTTTGAACCCGCCCGGGTGTCCGCCCTGGCAGATGCCATGGATGAACTCGTGGACCAGACCGGTGTGTCGGGCTTTCATTTCGTGGACGAGGCTGCACCGCCCCGGGTCATGCGGGACCTGGCCCTGGAGATTCTGAAGCGTGGGCAGGTGGTGACCTGGTGGGGAAACATCCGCTTCGAGCCGACCTTTACGCCGGATCTATGCCGGCTCCTGGCCGCCTCCGGGCTGGTGGCGGTCACCGGCGGCCTCGAGGTGGCCAGCGACCGCCTCCTGGAGAAGATGGACAAGGGGGTTTCCCTGCAAGGCGTTGCCACCGCCGCGGAGGCCTTTCAATGTGCCGGCATCCTGGTGCATTCCTACCTGATGTACGGCTTTCCCACCCAGACCGACCAGGAGACCGTGGACGCCATGGAGGCGGTGCGCCAGTTCTTCTGCGCGGGCGCCCTGGACTCGGCCTTCTGGCACCGGTTTGTGCTCACCCGCCACTCGGGAATGGTCGACCAACCGGAGCAGTTCGGCATCGAGGTCCTGGCGAGCGGTGGTTCTTTTGCCCACAACGACCTGCAGCACCGGGACCCTGAAGGGGGCAACCACGACCGGTTCGATGCCGTGCTGCCCCTGGCGCTGGATGCATGGATGCAAGGGCAGGAGCTGGATCGCCCGGTGGAGAGTTGGTTCCCCGGGCCGATGCACCCCACAACCCTGGCGCCGGATTTCGTGCTGGGCCTCCTGGAGACCCCCAGGGCGCCTCTACGAGACGGGGACCGCCTCGTGTGGTTGGGTGGGGAAGTCCTGGAGGGGGAGGACACCCTTGTGCTGCACCACCGGGACGGCACCGCGGAAATCGTGGGCCCAGCCCCGGCCTTGCAGTGGCTGGCGGAGGTCCTGGAGGCTGCCCGGCCCACGGAGGACCCCCTCACCCTGAAGGAGGCGCTGGACGCGTTTCCGGGACAGTTCGAGGCGTTTGAAGCCGGCTGGGAACAGGCACGAGAGGCGGGACTGGTGGGGGTCTGACCGGGTCGCCGGGCTACCGGTACTTGATCACATTGGTCAGATCCAGCGCTCCGCTGGCAACCTCCGCCAACGACGCCGTAATCGTGACGGTCTTCCCATCCACGGACAAGGTCGCACCCGCCTCGTTTGAAACCGAACGGATCTTCCGGGGCGCCGTGAACACCAGCGTGTACGTGGGCTCCATCATGGCCAGCATGTCCATGCTGGACTCTTCCTGCTCTCCATCAAAGCCAAGGCCGATCCCAGCACCTCGCGCCATGCTGCACCGCGAGAACTCCAGGGGCGAGGACGCGCCGCTGTCGTCCTGGGCAGCCAACACGTCCAAAGCCTCGTTCAGGGCGCCGAGGTTCTTGAAGTCGAAGGAGAGCCCAATGCCGCCCCCGTCCGCCAGGGCCGCCACATTCGAGATGCCATCCACCTGGTTCAACAGGTCCGCCTGCTCTGCCATGTCGGGTTCCATGCCGCCCTCCATCGGCGCTGCGCTCTCCTCTTCACCTTCTTCTCCCCCGAGGGTCTCACCCAGCTGGTCCATCATTCCGCTCATGCCGCTGATGTCCACCACGAGCCGGTAGTTCCCCGAGCGATTCCGGTTCAAGGTGATCTCCTCCCGGACCTCAAAGCAGCTCACAAGGAGGGACGACAGAAGCGCGAGCAAACAGACAGGGCCGTATTTCATGAGAACTCCATAGCGTCAGGAACCCGGGACAGCCGCGTCCTTGTCCCTCTTCATCTGGGCCTTCATCTCCTTGGCCGCCAGGGCATACCCCCCGTTGTCCCCATCGATGAAGTGGAAGTGCTCCCCCTCGAATCGCTCGATGACACAGGTGATCAAGGCGGAGTCGGCCACGTGGGTCCCAAAGAAGATCGCCCGTTTCTCGTACTCGGCTTCCAGGAGGGTTCGAATGTCAGCCACCTGCTCCCTGGTGATGTCCACCACCATGCGCAAGGTGTCATCGAACTTTCGGAAGTCGCTGTTGGCGGTGACCTGCTCCTTGTAGCGGGAGCCAGGAAAGCCCTTGGCGTCGATTCCAAACTTCATGAGGAACCATCCGAGGACTACGCCTGTGTAAGCCCCGATCAACACCTTGAAGTGGGCGCCCCCCCGGGTGGAGTCGGCGTGCATGTGCGCCTCCACCTGCAGCCACTTCTTCTTCAATGTGAGTCGTAGGGATTCCGGCGACACCGGCCGCCCGTCCTCCCCTTTCAACACCCGGTTCAAACCCTCCAGGACCCGGTTGTAGACCAAGCCCGAAGCACCCGGGTTCGAGTCAACCGTCCGCACCATCAGGCTGACCACGTGGTCTTTCTGGGCTTGGATCGGCTTCCACCGGCAGTGGAATCCCGTCAGGTCCGCTTGCTCATCCGGTTCCCCCGAGAAGGCATAGCGCTCCCCGACTTCCTCGGACTTGATGCGTCGCTCCGCTTCCGCCACTCCGGTGCCCGCGAACATGGCCAGGTGGATGCTTGTGCTGGCCTGGTACCGTGCCACCCGCACATCAAAGCCATCCTCTCCCAGCTCCCCCACCGAGACCGCCCCGATACGCAGGCCAAGGTCAAAAACCGTTCTTGCGGTGATCTGCACCCGGAGCAACGCCCGGGCCACCGCTTCCAGCAGATCATCGGGCACGAGCAGCGTCGCCCCATCCCCCCCAAAGACAAAGGGCACGCTGACCTCCGGAACGGAGTTGCGGACGGCAGCAATCGAGGCCGCGCCCAGGGCATTGACGTGCTTGTACAGGCCCGCCTCAATGGCCTTGGTCGAGCCCTGCACATCGGTGATGACCAGGGACCAGTCGGCGGGGGCCGTGCGATAGGCCTCGAACTGAAGCACATCCGAGAACGCATCGAGGGCGGGAAGTTGGTTGAAAAAGTCCCGGCTCATGCCACCGAAGTCCTCCACCGGTTCTCCCCGGTGCAATGGAGGGCCATCCTACGACATTCTAGGAGGTCACCGAGGGGGCCACCGAGGGGGCCACCGGACAACTCACCCCCGTCCCCCCCAACCCGCAGTACCCAAAGGGGTTTTTCGAGAGGTACTGTTGGTGGAGTCTCTCCGCAAAATAGAAAGCCGGCGCTTCCCGAATCTCGGTGGTAATCGCCCGGAACCCGGCCTCGGTGAGGCGGGACTGAAAGGCCGCCTGGGATTCTTCCGCTGCGGCCCGCTGGTCCGCATCGTACACGTAGATTCCTGAACGGTACTGGGTGCCCGCATCATTCCCCTGGCGCATTCCCTGCGTGGGATCGTGGCCCTCCCAGAAGACGCGCAGCAGGGCTGCAAAGGTCGTAAGGGCGGGATCGAAGATGACCCGCACCACCTCGTTGTGGCCGGTGCGACCACTGCAGACCTCTTCATAGGTGGGGTTTGGCGTCATTCCGGCGGCATACCCGACCGCGGTGCTGTGCACGCCGGGCGCCGTCCAGAACAGCCGCTCGGCCCCCCAGAAACAGCCCATGCCAAAGAGCGCCGTGGCCATGCCCTGAAACTCTCCGTCCACGGGGGTCTTCAGCACGTGGTGCTCTGCCGGCACCGGCATGCGCTCATTTCGTCCTGGCAGTGCTTCCCCGGGCGCGGGCAACCGGGTCTTCACTGCCACTGCGTGCGCCTGCGACACACAAGCGCCGCCAGCAGGACCGAAAGCCCCCAGCCCCCGGATCGGCTCGGCCCGGTGGCACAGAAGCCAAGACCCTCTTTCTCCCCCTCGGCCACCTCGGTGTCCCCCGCCGTATCGAATCCGGAGTCGGCATCCGTGTCGGCATCCGTGTCGGCATCCGTGTCGGCATCCGTGTCGGCATCCGTGTCGGTGTCGGTGTCGGTGTCGGTGTCGGTGTCGGTGTCCGCATCCGACTCCCAGAGCCAGGTCACGTCCACCCAGTCATTTTCCAGGTAGGCGAGGCCCAAGGTGGCAGCCACGGTGGGGGTGAAGTCGATTCCCGCCTGGTTCAGCACGGTGCGACCAAACTCGTCCATCCCGTTGTTGTAGTTGTCGCGGAAGGCCGCCTGGGCCTCCGGCATGCCCCGGTCCAGGTCGGTCCACATGCGGCGGGGCCGGTCCGGATCGGACACGGCATTCCAATAGTTGTCGTGGTGGTTCCAGGGCCCAACCTCTCCCACCCAGACATCCCGTTCGTCACTGCCGTGCACCACGTGCACCGAGTAGGAATTTCCCGCCTGGTAGGAGGCCGGACACCCCCAACTGGCCAGCTCAGAGGTCCACCCCAGGTTGGCGAACTTGATGCACACGTCGGGCACCGCCAATTCGTCGGGTTCAGCGGGGTCGTTGGGAGCGTACTGGGTCGCAAAGACCGTGTAGGTCACGTCCCCGGAAGGAGGACGGGGTGCCTGCTGGCGGGATCGAATCGCCGCCGACTCTGCTTCCCAGGCTGCGTCAGCCCAGGCATGGAAGGCTTGGAAAGAAGTACCGGTAACTTTCTCCAGCCGGTCCACCTCGAGTTCGCTGATTCGAGCAGCCACATCATTGTGCTGATCTACGGAGAGCCCGCTTTCAACTCGCAACGCCCCCACCTCCTTGTGAATCTCCTGTCGAAGAACCTCCAGCTGCACCAGCTGGCCCTTGGAGAGGATTCCAGCGGTCTCGAGCGCGACCTTGTGGGTCGGGGTGAGCAAAGAGGGAAGGATCGGCTTTTGGCCCCATGGGACCGCCGCTGTCGCAAACCCGCCCGCGAGCAGAATCGTATGGAACATGGTCATTGGCCTCGCAACTCTCTAACCCGGAGCATCCTCTACTGTTGCCCGCTTTGGTACCGGTGTTAGGCTCTTTTGTCCCCAAAAAAACCCGAGAGGGAGATTTCGTGCGTACCACCCCCATTCTTTCCATTCTCACCGCCCTCGCTCTCGTGGGCTGCCCCCCCCCCCCCGCCCCCCCACACGGGAACGGCCAGGCCACAACCGGCCCGGAAGGAACGGCAGGTCCCGCTGGCGGCGACCAGGCCGCACCCGATGGCGACGAGGTTACTGACGCAACTGGCCCCGGCCCCGCAAACGGCATGGCTGAGCCTCTCGAACTGGACCAGGACATGGACCAGACCCAGGAGCAGGTCCAAGGCGGCGAGCACTACACCGTCAAGGGCAAGGTCAACGGCAACTGCAAGGGCAAGCTCCGGGTGGACGTGGTGGGAACCGACACCCTCCCCAAGGATGAAGGCGACCCCTCCAAGGTCACCAACGCCAAGGACAACCTGGACCCCGATGGACAAGGCGTTCGCCTGCTGACGGCAGCCATGCTCGACAACGTGGGTGATTTCTCCTTGTACGTGCCCAAGGGCGACTACCAGATGATCGAAATCGCTGCCCTGTGCGACATGAACAGCGACGGCAAGATCACCGGCGGCGTGGATGCCATCTCCGGCCCCACCGACGCGACCAACATCAAGTCCGACACGTCGGGCATCGTGCTGACCCTGGACAAGCTGCCTGTTCCCGTGGCCCCGGAAGAGGGTGAGCCCCCCGCCGAGGCAACCGGCGCCAGCGACGAGCGCGGTCACGTGCCAGGTCCCGGCGAGGATCCCAACGCAGTCGTTCCCCCGGACGACGGCGACCGCCCGGAGGGCGAGCCCGAAGGCGGACCGACCGCTGAAAGAGCACCTCCAGGACCGCCTCCCCCCGGAGCACCTCCGGCAGGGGGCACCGAAGGCGGCAAGTAGCCAAAACCATTTCACAGCGCCCCCACCCGGGGGCGCTGTTCTTTTTGCTTCCCGGTCTCTTACCGGTTCCCCGTCTCTACCTGCCCCACCTACCTCGCCCGCACTGTGTGCAAGCGTGACGCCACCAGCAGCTGGTCGTGGGACATGACGGGTGCTGCCCACTCCTCCCCATCCAGGCAGACGCGCTCGGCCAGGGGTCCTTCTCCCTCCCCGGTGATCGTAAGCCACGTGGACTCTGAAGTCCTGACGCGAACCGAGTCAAAGAGCGGAGTTGACACCACGTAGTCCAGGGTCCCGTTCAAGGGGTACAGCCCCAGCGCAGCAAAGACGTACCAGGACGACAGCGTGCCGCCGTCATCGTTGCCCGCCAGGCCGCCGGGACCATCGGTGTAGTGGGTCTCCCGAACCCAGTGGGCCCACTTCCCCGTCTGTTCGGCCTGGCCAACGGCTCCATACAGAAAGGCTGCGTGGATGTCGGGCTCGTTCCCATGCCAGTAGTAGGGGGCTGGCGCATAGTCGGGCACCCAGCGCTCGGACATCGAAAAGAACTCATCCAGCTTCTCCGCAAGTTGGTCCGGGCCCCCAAAGAGGTCCGCCAGGCCCATTGCATCCTGGGGCACCAGGAACGTGTACTGCCAGGCGTTTCCCTCTACATAGGCATCAGACCACTCGGTCTCCTCCAGGGATTCAAAGGTCCCATCGGATCGCCGGGGCCGCATGAAGCCGGTCTCCGCATCGAAGACATGGGCATAGGAGCCCGCCCGGACCGCGTAGCTCTCCGCCAGGTCGTCATAGCCAAGCCGCTCGGCCCACATGGCAAGCGCTGCATCATCGATGGCGTACTCAAGGGTCTTGGCCACGCTGCCACCCGCCAGGTCCGACGGCAGGAAACCATGCTCCAACAGCGCCGAGAGATCATCCCGGGCGCCGGTGGCACCGGGCAGGGTGGCCTGGGCATGGGCCGTGGCAAAAGCGCGGCGTTCATCAAATCCCCCCACCCCCTTCCCGGCCGTCTCCGCCAGCACCACCTCCGCTGCATTGCCGATCATGATGTACGTCTCCCCAATCCCCTGGGGCCAGATGGGCAGCTCCCCCCGCCGAATGCCCATGTCCGCAAGAGACCGGGCATGGTCCGAAGCGATCTCTGGAAAGGCCAGGATCATGAGCGGGTGCAGGGTGCGGTAGGTGTCCCACAGGCTGAAATCCGTGTAGTAGGTCCAGCCTTCCGCCCGGTGCACGGCCTGGTCCAGTCCCCGGTACCGGCCGTCCACATCCGTGAAGTTCGTGGGCATGAGGAGGGCATGGTAGAGGGCCGAGGCAAACATGCGCTGTTCGGCAACGGTGCCGCCTACGACCTCAAACGCCGAGAGCACATCGGTCCACAACGCCTCCGTGCGGGACACCACCCCGTCGAAATCCCAATCCGGGATCTCCGCATCCAGGTTGTTCCGGGCACCCTCCAGGTCCACCGCGGAGATCCCCACCCGAACCTCCACATCGGCATCGAACCGAAGAGTGGCTGCGACAGCCCGTCCCTCCACCCGCACTGTGGCCTCGGAGACCTCCTCGTCCACCCAGAGGCCGACCTCGGACCAGGGTGCCGAGAACCGGGCCACAAACCAGGTGGGCTGCCCCCCATACCCTCCAGAGAACGGCCCCCCCATGTTCACAAAGCCGGTGATTTCCGAGCTGCCCAACTCCATCCAACTTTCAAGCACATCGTGGTCTGCGGCCGTGTGGCCGAGATCCAGGGTCAGCCACCGCTCGTTTCCTTCAAAGAGATACCGGTGGTGGGCTGCGCGGGTCGAGGCCGCCAGCTCGACCGTGGCCACCCCGGGCAGGTCCACCGCATAGAATCCAGGGGACGCGACCTCCGAGGACTTGTCCAGCCGGTTTCGGTAGACCTTCCAGTCCACGGAGGGGGCCGTGGTGGGCGAAAAACCAATGGCGCCCCCCTCCGAGACCCCTGTGCCATGGAGGCGGGTGTGGGAAAAAGCCACAGCATAGGCGTCCTCGTACCAATACCCGGAACAGTGGGCGAACCCCATGCGGCTGGACTCTCCGGAAGTGTCGGGCCCCACCTTCACCATGCCCCCCGGGGCAGATGCAGCCGGCGAGGCGGATCCCTGGGAGAAACCCGCCCCACCGGTGCCGATGAACGGGTCCACTCGAGACAACAGGTCCACCGGGCTGGGAGCCTCCTCCGGGGAACACGCCAACAGCAACCACCACGAGAGCATGGGAGGATTGTGGCAGTGAATCTGGAAGATGCAATCCTGGAGGCACTTCGGCCCAGGGGCCGACGGGCTGTCCTCCTCAATTTTTTCACCGGGGGACTTACGGTCCTACAGGTGTTGGAACGGCTTCCACCGGACTTGAAACAGGTCCTGCTGGCAGGGGACAGCCTGCCCCAGGAGCGGCGGAGGGGAGCGCTCGACCAGGTGGTGAAAGCCCTCTTTGTCCACATCGATGCAGGCCACGTGCAACGCCGGCGCACCCGTCTGCGTACCTCCATGGTGGATGTCTACCGTCTCGCCTGAGTCCACTGGCATGGTTAGTTGCCTGCCATGCTTTGGACACTCTTCTTGTTGGCCTGCGGCAAAGCCGCCGATTGCCCCGACTGCCCCGACTGCCCGGAACCCACGGGTCCCCAGGTAGAAGCCTGGGAGGCAGCCCTGATTCAGCCCTCCCTGGACAGCATCCGGGAGGGCGTACAGCCCTGGAGCGACGAGAGCTGGGGAATCTGCACCGGCATCCAGAAGTGCGAGCAGTACCTGGGCAAGGATGCGGAAGCCCTGCCCGAGGGGGACCACGTCTTGTTTGTCGAGCTCAAGGTTCCGGCGCTCGGGGACGGGTGGAAGATGAAATTCCACTGGAGTTGCGACACCCACAACATCCACGGCCGTACCACCTTCCAGGAGCATGAAAAGGAGTACACCGTGCGGTACTCCGGCCCGAACCGCGGCTTCCGCCTGCTCCCCTTGTGGCGCATCAAGTCTCCCCACGCACAGGGGGCCCGGGAATGTGACTACCAGATGACAGCCATTCGACCCGATGGCACGGCGGGAGAGACCTGGGGCGGCAGCTACAAGACCCCCTCGCCCTTGACCGAAGAGTAGCGTTGCTCCTCCTCTTCGCGTTGTGGGCCTGCGCGGACGATTCCCAGCCCACAGACGACTGGACACCTCCCGGAGAGGAGGGACCCTTCCTGGTAGGCACTGAAGAACATGTCTTTGATGCCCCCAACGCCGGGGTGCAGCTGCCGGTGCAGATCTGGTTTCCCGCCTCGGACGGCGACGACGAGGTCGAGGTCACCTACCAGGGCTTTGTCCCAAGCGGCGCCATCGGTGAGCCGGTGCCGGACTGCAGCGAGGTACGGCCCCTCATGGTCTTCAGCCATGGCAATGGCGGCATCCGCTTTCAATCCCAGTTTCTGACCGAGTTCTGGGCCACCCGTGGCGCCATCATCCTGGCACCCGACCACGTGGACAACACGTTTCTGGACCCGGATCCAAGGCTGAATGCAGCCATTTCCTTTCGGCGGCCCCTGGATATCTCGGACACGGCGGACTGGTTTTACGAGCAGACCGCGGATCCAGCACATCCCCTTCACGACTGCGTCGATCCCACGGCCGGCTACCAGCTGAGCGGCCACTCCTACGGCGGGTTTACCGCTCTTGCGGTGGGTGGAGCCCAGATAGACCTGGCGCACCTCGACAGCTTGTGCGACAGCCCGGACGCCATCCTCTGCGACGCGCTGGAGTACTGGTGGGCCGACCATCCGGAGGAAACGTTGGTAGATCTAAGTGATGACCGGGTGAATGCCGTGTTGTCGATGACCCCGGCTGCCTGGCAGATGTTTGGCGACCACCTCGGAGACATTGTCGTCCCCACCCTGGTCATGGGTGCCAGCGAGGACAGTCTCACGCCCATGGCCACCGAAGTCCTGCCCACCTGGGAGCGCTTGGCCGCCACTCCCCGGCACCTGGCTGTGCTGGAGGGGGGGAATCACTTCGCCTTCTCCAACTTGTGCTCGCTGATTCCCATGGGGGATTACTGCGACGAAGGAAACCTGGACATGGAGGAAGGCCACCAGGTGATTCGCGAGGCGGCCACCGCTTTTCTGGATGTGGCCCGGGGCGAGACCCGATCGGCAGACTGGCTGCCCCTGGACCACGACCTGCTCACCTGGGAGAGCGTGGAGTAGGAGTCGGGCTAGGCGCCCATGTCCTTGAGGTGGTCGCTCACGATGAGTACAGGCTCGGTCGCCTCCTGGATCTGCGCCACGGTCATGTCGGGGGCCTTCTCGATGAGCACCAGTCCGTCGGGGGTCACATCGAGCACGCAGAGATCCGTGATGATGCGGTCGATCACCCCCACCCCGGTCAGGGGAAGGTTGCACTCGTTCAGGATCTTGAGGCCGCCCTTTCGGGTCAGGTGCTCCATGGTGACGATGACTCGCTTGGCACCTGCCACCAGGTCCATGGCCCCGCCCATTCCCTTGACCATCTTGCCGGGAATCATCCAGTTGGCGATGTCGCCTGTGGCGGAGACCTGCATCGCACCGAGCACAGCCAGGTCGATGTGGCCGCCCCGAATCATTCCAAAGGACAGGGATGAATCGAAAAAGGAGCAGCCGGGCAGCTCGCTGATGGTCTGCTTGCCGGCGTTGATGAGGTCGGCGTCTTCTTCTCCCTCGTAGGGAAAGGAGCCGTAGCACAGCACCCCGTTCTCCGAGTGGAAGACCACCTCCATTCCATCGGGAATGTGGTTGGCGATGAGCGTCGGCATGCCGATGCCCAGGTTGATGTAGAAGCCGTCGGAAAGCTCCTCGGCAGCACGCTTGACGATTCCGTGGCGGTCCAATGGCATGGTCTGTTCCTCCTTACTCGCGGGGCCGGGTGGTGCGTTGCTCAATGCGTTTTTCGTAGCGCTCCCCTTGGATGATGCGCTGCACGAAGATGCTTGGAATGTGGATCATGTCGGGTTCGAGCTGGCCCGGCTCGACCAGCTCCTCCACCTCGGCGATGGTGATCCGGCCTGCCTGCGCACACAAGGGGTTGAAGTTGCGGGCGGACTTGCGGAAGACGAGGTTTCCATGGCGGTCACCCTTCCAGGCCTTCACCAGCGCAAAGTCACCGATGATTGCTGTTTCCAGCACAAACTGCCGGCCGCCGAAGTCCCGGGTCTCCTTGCCCTCGGCAATCTGCGTTCCAACACCGGCCGGGGTGTAGAAGGCGGGGATTCCGTGGCCGCCGGCCCGCATGCGCTCGGCCAGGGTGCCCTGGGGGTTGAATTCGACCTCAAGCTCGCCGTCCAGGAACTGGTTCGCGAAGATCGCGTTCTCGCCCACATAGGACGACACCATCTTCTTGATCTGCCGGGTCGCCAACAGGTAGCCGAGGCCGAAATCATCGACGCCGGCGTTGTTGCTGACCACGGTCAGGTCGTTGACCCCCTTCTCGACCACAGCGCTGATCAGGTTCTCGGGAATCCCGCAGAGGCCGAACCCCCCCACCAGCAAAGTGGAGCCGCTTGGGATGTCAGCGACCGCTTCCGCGGCACTGGCCATGACTTTGTTGATCATTGAGTTCTCCCTCGCCTAGAAAAGCAGCAACAAGCCGACAATCAGCGGTGCAATCAATAGCATGAGCGCGCCCGTGTAGCCGATCAGCTCCCGCGCCTTCAATCCGGTGATTCCCAGCAGGGGAAGGGCCCAGAAAGGCTGCAGCATGTTGGTCCACTCGTCCCCGTACGCAAAGGCCATCACGACCTTGCCCAGGGGCAGGCCGAGGTTGTCTGCGGTTTGCAGCACCAGGGGCCCCTGCACCGCCCACTGTCCCCCGCCGGAGGGCACGAACAGGTTGACCAGGCCCGCGGAAAAGAAGGTGAAGGGCGCCAGGAGTGTGGGGCCCGCGGCGGCGCTGATGGCCCCGGCGAATTGGGTGACGAGGCCGGACATGGCCATCATGCCCATGATGCCGGCGTAGAAGGGAAACTGAAGAATGATGCCGGAGCAGCTGCTGGTGGCCTCGGAGATGGCCCGGGCGTAGGCCCGCGGACCTTGGTGCAGAACCAGGCCCAAGGCGAGAAAGACCAGGTTGATGCCGTTGAGGTCGATTCGGTCGAACCCGATGCGCCCCAGGTACTGGAACAGGTAGGCCAGAACCGCCGCTGCAATCAACCAGGACAGCACCGGCGAGCGCTCCATGCGTTCCGCTGGCGTGGGGTGGGTCGGAGGCGGCTCGGGGGGGGGCGGCTCATCCGCTTGCTCATCCGTGATCTCCACAATGTCATCGGGCGAGCTCGGCAGCATCCACGAGAGAAACAAAGGCACAAAGACCAGCAACACCCACGTCACGACGATGTTGAGGGGGGAGAAGATGGTGTCCCCCAGTCCGAGGGGTTGCACATCACTGCGGCCGAGGATCGACACAAGATCCTTGGTCTGGGTGAGGGTCAAAGGAGCCGAACCACTCAAGCCCCCATGCCACACCATCAAACCGGTATACCCGGCAGCCCCCAGGATCGGGTAGTGCACCTTGAGGCCGCGGCCGCGGGCAGAACGGGCGACGTTTCGGGCGAGCAAGGCCCCCACAATCAGCCCCAAGCCCCAGTTGAGCAGCGCACAGAGCATGGCGACCACCGCTGTGAGCGAGACCGCCTGGGCCGGGGTGCGGGGCAAATCGGCGATTCGATCAATGGCCCGGCGCACGGGACGCGAACTGGCAAGAGCGTGGCCGGTCACCAGAATCAAGCACATCTGCATCCCGAAGGTGAGCAGCTTCCACAGGCCCATCTCCTTGGCCAGAAGCTCTCCGTTGTCCAGGCGCCCCCCCCAGTTGCCAATGAGCTCCAGGGGTCCGGTGTCCGTGGCCGCCACGCAGATTCCAAAGGTCACCACCGTGAGCGCAAGCGCGATGGCAAAGGGGTCGGGCACCCACCGCGCTGAAAAACGCGACAGTCGCTCTCCCAGGGCGCGGATCATGGTGTTGCCGTCCGTGCTGCGGGCTGCCAGCCGTCATATTTCTTCGCCGGTGCGGGACCCGCGAAGACCTGCATGGCCACAGCGGGCGCATCGCCATTCTGGAAGGACACGGTGATTCCGGCCGGCATGTAGATGAAGGAGCCTGTGCTCACCTCGTAGGAGGTGCCCGCCATGGTGAGCGTGCCGCTGCCGGAGAGGAAGTAGATGTACTCCTCGGTGGCATCCTGGTGCTCGGGCACGGCGGCACCCGGGGCCATTTCCAGCATGCCCACAAAGGCGTTCTCGCCCTGGGCCAGTCGGGTGATCCAGGCCTTGCCGCTGCCGGCGACAGACCGGGGGGCTGTGTCGAGGGTCACGACCGACCCCGTCGCCTGGGTTGTCGGCTCCGCCGGTGTTTCGGTCGTCACCTCTGGGTTCGACGGGGGGGGGTCAGGGCTGTCTGCGGCCGAAGGCGTGCAGCCAGCGCCCAACAGCACCAGCCAGAGGGTTGTCCTTTTCATCGTCTCTCTCCTGTGCACCGGGCCCTGGATGAGGGCAGTGGCTGCGAATGCACGTAACCCTTGGCTTCACCCCGGCAGGTGACGTCCCAGTGGTTTTACTCGCAGTCGATGCGCCAGCGGTTCTGCCAGTTCACGGTGGTCGATGGGAGACCGATCGTGGGGGTGGACGGCTTGTCCGCCCGGGGATCATCGAAGGTGACGATGCCCACGGTTCTTGCGGTGGCGTCCTGGTAGATGGAGGGCCCGGACATGTCCCCGCCGCTCCCGTTGGAAAACCCAATCCAGTAGTACGCGCCGGCCCCCATCGTGACGGACAGCCGCCCCGAGTGGGGCAGCCAGCAGTCGTTGCAGCCGGAGTAGGTGGCAAAGGAGGTCTCATCCAGGACCGAGCCGCCGGAGTCCAGGACGTAGTAGGCCCCCTGAATGCTCGAGTCCGCGCTGGCGTGCTGGTACAGGGAGAGCTGGGGGTTGTTGCAGCCCTGGGAGAGAATCACGCGGGTGACGGCCCGGCCGCCTCCGTTCAGCGTGCTCCAGGGTCCCGACTGGTACCCGTTCACAGTGCCCGAGGCCGACATTTCGATCTGCCCCGAGAAATTGCTGGGGTAGTCCAGCCCGTCGCAGTCGCTGTCGATGCCGTCTCCATCCAGCTCCGTCGCCCCGGGGTGGATGCTTGCATTGGCGTCGTCGCAGTCGTTGGCGGTGGTGTACCCATCGCAGTCTGCATCGTTGACCACAAGGGTAGACGCCGGATCAGTGTCGTCACAATCATCGGCAGTGAGGGCACCGTCGCAGTCGCCGTCGTCGGCGATGGCATTCGAGGCGGAGTCGCCGTCGTCACAGTCATCGGCGGTGAGAATGCCGTCGCAGTCCCCGTCTTGAGACAGGGCGCTGGATGAAGCATCGGCATCATCACAGTCATCGCTCGTGAGAATGCCGTCGCAGTCTCCGTCCTGGCCCGTGTGGGTGGAGCTCCCATCGCTGTCATCGCAGTCCGAACCGTCGGTCGTGTAGCCGGAGGGAGCGGAACAAGCGGTGGTCAGGGTGGAGGCATCTCCGTAGCCGTCCCCGTCGGCATCCGCGTAGAAGGTGCCTGCGTTGATGGCATCCTCGTCGGTCTGGCCATCGCAGTCATTGTCGGCGTTGTCGCATATTTCATAGGCTGCGGGGCTGGTGCTGGCAGAGTCGTCATCGCAGTCGTCCCCGTTGGACACGTGGGCGATGGGGGCTTCACAGGCAACCTGGGTGCTGGCGGCATCGCCGTACCCATCCCCATCGGCATCGGCGTACCAGGTGGTGCCGACGCCCTCGTCCACACTCCCGTCGCAGTCGTTGTCGGCGCCGTCACAGGCCTCCGCACCGCCAGGGTGGCTGGTGGCATCCAGGTCGTCGCAGTCGCTGCTGTCCAGCACAAAGCCGCCGGGGGCCTCGCACTGGTTCACGCTTAAGTTCAGCCCGCCATACCCGTCACCGTCCGCATCCGCGTACCAGGTGGTGGTGTCTGATGCATCGTCGTCGATGACGCCGTCGCAGTCATTGTCCACGTCGTCGCAGATCTCCTCCCCATCCGGGCTCACGTCCGCATCGTCATCGTCGCAGTCCTCGCAGGCAGCGTGTCCATCGCCATCTGCATCGGCGTACCCCACGGAACCATCGCAGTTGTAGTCGTTGGGGTCTGTGCAGTCGCTCTCGGAGGCCCCAGGGTGCCAGGCGGGATCCGTGTCGTCGCAGTCGCCCCCATGGGCCGCGTGATCTCGCGGAGGATCGCAGGCGGTCACCGAACCGGAGTCGACGCCAAAGCCGTCGCCATCGGCGTCGTAGTACCAGTCGCCGGCATCGGTGGCATCGTCCTCGTCCACGACGCCGTCGCAGTCGTTGTCGCCGCCGTCGCAGGTCTCTGTCGCGCCCGGGTGCGTGTCCGCATCCAGGTCGTTGCAGTCGTCGCTTGTAGCAACAAATCCAGCGGGCACATCACATGCCACCTCCGTGTACTGGCCTCCCCCGTACCCGTCGGCATCCGAGTCTCCGTACCAGGTGGTGGCATCCACCGCGTCTTCGTCTACAAGCCCGTCGCAGTCGTTGTCCACGTCATCGCAGACCTCGTCGGCACCCGGGTTTGTCGTGGGGGCCTCATCGTCACAATCCACCGGGTACTCCCAGCCATCCCCGTCGGAATCAACTCCCACGACTCCGGTCTCCTCTTCCGCCTGGGTGTCCTTGGGGGGCGTGGTGGGATCGCAACCAGAAAGCAGCAGAAGTGATACAAAAACTTGCATGGGGCGACTCCGTCAGCGCACGTAGATTCGATAGGTCCAATAGGGGGTGTAGCCAGGGCCCGCCGTGGAGTCGCAGGAGCCGCAGCTACCGCCGCACGTTCCATCGCTTCCAAGCCAGGCATAGGAGCCCGTGCCAGGGGGGCTGCACCACTGGTTTGAGCCGGAGCCTACCCAGAGCTCTACGTCTTTCTGGCGGTAGGAGGTGCCACAGCAACCATGGTTCATGGCGGTTCCCAGGCCGGGCTGGTTGTCGTCCCCGTGGGGGCTGTAGCTGTCCGCGGCCAGGCGAGAGCGATCGGTGTTTGGGTTGACCGCCATGTTGCTTCGCAGGTGGGTGCCTTGTTGGATCAGGGGTTCATAGGCGTAGACCGAACCCACGCTCTCCCCGAGGACCGTGGCGGTCTGGATCGTGTTGTCTCCACTGTCGAAGAAGGAGTCAAAGGTCTTCGACGACATGGTCCAGGCCTTCCAGCCAATGACCGTCCCAGCCAAGCCGGGGTTCGCCACCTGCACCATGATGTTGGTGGCCGACATGCGTGCGGCGGCGGGGCTCTTGTAGTCGTTGGTGAAGTGGTTTCCGTAGGAGCCATACTCGCCATTGCCGTGCCAGAACGTGGTGTTCACGTAGACGACGCTGTTCCCATCGGAGGGTTCTACGTTCATCACGAGGGTCCAGCCGCCGGACTGGGTGTCCATCTCGCAGTGGGTCTGGAAGGCGCCGGATGCGTCGGGGTCGATCCAATAGGCCGAGCTGGGCGCTGAGGGACGTGCCGTCAAGATGGCCTGGCAGTCTGTGGCGTAGCAGGCCGCCTCGGAACCCAGGGTTTCGCCACCATCGACCGTGCCATCGCAGTCGTTGTCCACCGAGTCGCAGACCTCTGCGGCTGCCGGGTGGATTCCGGAGTCCCCGTCGCTACAGTCTCCACCGCTGGACACGGACCCCGAGGGCTGGTTGCAGGCGAGCTGGGAGGAGGTGCTGTCCCCGTACCCATCGCCGTCTCCATCGGTGTACCAGGTGGTGGCATCGACCGCGGTGTTTTCATCCACAGTTCCGTCGCAGTTGTTGTCCACGTTGTCGCAGTACTCGGTGGCGTTGGGGTTGGCTCCCTGGTTGGTGTCGTCACAGTCTGTGGCGTCGGTGACGTAGCCTACGGGCTGATCACAGGCGGTCACCACGGCGCTGGGGGAGCCAAAGCCATCTTGATCCGCGTCCTGGTACCAGACCGTTGCATCGGTGGAATCGGACTCGTCCGTGATTCCATCGCAGTCATTGTCGATTGCGTCGCAGGTCTCACTGGCCCCGGGGCTCACCGTGGCATCTGAGTCGTTGCAGTCGCCGCTGGCGTCCACATACCCGCTGGGGGCGGAGCAGCCTTCCTCTGTGTCCGAGGAGACTCCGTACCCGTCCAGGTCGTTGTCCCGGTAGTAAGTAGAGCCGTTCAGGGCCCCGGCCTCGTCCACCACACCGTCGCAGTTGTTGTCGATGCTGTCGCATATTTCATAGGCGGCCGGGCTGGTGCTGGCGGAGGCATCATCGCAGTCGTCCCCGTTGGCCACGTGGGCGATGGGGGCGTCACAAGCGACCTGCGTGCTGCTTGCGTCGCCGTAGCCGTCGCCGTCGGAGTCCGCGTACCAGGTGGAACCGACGCCCTCGTCCGCGGTTCCATCGCAG
>CAZSZE010000068.1:0-23987 GCA_964610645.1 uncultured Enterobacterales bacterium
GGCGTGGCATTGGCGATCCGCTGCTTGCGGTGGTCTCGGTGGGTCGCCAGCCACAGCGCCTACAGCGTGATCGCATCCCGGCGTTCGCGCAGCTCCTGGGCGCGGCGGGTGTCGATCATTCCAAACCTCCCCGCGATGTCCAGGCCCTGGTCGTAGGCCTTCCAGGCCTTTCCCAGCAGCATGTGGGATCGCTCGGCCATGATTTCCTGGTACATCTCGTCCGCGTCGTCGTTCAAGCGCCTCGGGGGCGGGCTGGCGTTGAGTTGCTCGTGGACCGCCACGTAGGCATCTCCGAGATCCCGCATGCCCTTCATGATCCAGTCCGGCTGGGTGAGCTTCACCATCTCCACCAGGTATTGCTCGGCCTCTGCGATCAAGGCGGCCCTGGCCGTGAGGTTCTTTCCCGCTCGGCGGTATCGGCGCATGTCCAGTCGCTTGGCCGCGGCTCTGCCCAGGGCGTCCACCGCCAGGGCGTGCCAACCCATGCTTCTCATCCACGGCACAAGGTCGGACCCTGCGGTGGCTTCCAGGGTGGTGTTGATCAGGGCGATTCCCTTGTCCCGCTTGCCTGCGCGGAGCAGGGCCACCCCCAGTCCCAGGTCGTAGGTATAGCGATCATGGGGCTCGAACAGGTTTCCTCCCGGGAGGGTCTGGAGCTGCTCCACCGCAGCCATGTGCCAGCCAAGCTCCACCAGGCACAGGGCCCGGCGAAACCCCGCATCTCGCTGGACCTCCACATCGACTGATCGCGCAAGGAGGCGGTCGTAGACGGACAAGGCTGTGGTGTGGTCCTCGGCCCCTTCATAGGCCAGTGCCAGCTGGTAGAGCACCTTCGGGTCGGTGTCTCCCCCAAGCTCCATCCAGACCAGGCGCTGAATGGCACCCTCCATGTCCCCTGTCTGGCGCTGCACGATCGCTTGCTGAAAGAGCTCGTCCCGCGGGGTGTCCGAGTACAACTCGCTCAAGGCAACAGACGGCCCATGTACGCCCGGGTCGTAGGGCGGCACAAACGTGTGCGCGGCGCAGCCGACCAGAAGTGCAAGAAACATGAGGGGGAGGTTGGCCCCGCCCTGGCCGTGTGGATTGTCGTCGTCGTACCTCCGCAGTTACGAAGGGGGTTCGAATTCGCCGCTTCAGGCTTCCTTGACGGGCAAGGCATGCACACCGCGACGAGGGTTCGATCCCAGGGATCTATCATCGAGGGTCGACCAACGGTCCTAATCACGCACCGGGCAGGTGCCGCGAACAGCATAGCGCAAGCGCACGCGCCGGTGGAAGGTGTGGCGGGATACACTGCCGGCGGGGCTGGAGGAGCCGATGCGTGCCTTGATTCTGTTCGGGCTGGTTGTATCTGGACTGGGTGCCTGTACGGGCGGTGGTCCGGGCAACAAGGACGACGGGGACGACACGGGGGTCGGGGACGACACGGGGGTGCCGGATCTCTGGCGGGCAAAGGGATCCGGCTTTGTGTACCTGCTGGATGGAACCGACGATCACTCCCGCGTTGTGGTGGAGGTGGCAGGCACCCTGACTCCCCGAGACACCGAGGGCTACTACGGGTGGCTCCTTGGGGGGAACACCGGCTACCTCGCCATGGGACCCTTTGATGTGGTGGAGGGGGAGGTCCTCTTTGCCGAGGAGCATGGCTTCAACCTCTTCGACGATGGGTACGCCAGCTTTGAAAGCTACGTGTCAGAGACCGCACCGATTTCTCCCGGGAACGGCACACCTTTGTGGGGGGACGCCATTCCGGAAGAGGCACTGACGGCAGTGACCTCGTTGCTGGTGGAGAGCACGGCCACCCCGGAAGGAGACGGATCCCTGCGATCCGTGGAGTCCGCTTTGGAGGCGATTCGTGCGGTGGCCCAGTCGGGCATCGATAACTTTGTGGACCTGCCGACTTGCGCCAACACCACCGAGGCCATCTACAACGCCATCGGCGCATCCAGCGAAGACATCGGCGGAAGCGACGAGGTCAGCGTGATTCCCGGAATCGAGTTGGGCATTGCCAGCACCGACCCCGCTGAGGTGACCCATGTGTCCCTGGTCTTTGACGACCTCACGACGGCCTTCTACGCGCTTGGGGGGATCACGGACATCGAAGAATTCCAGCGGGAGGCCATCGACCAGGCCCATGACTGCATCGAGCGGGTGCAGGCCCATGCGGACGCCGCCCGAAACCACGCCCTTGTGGCCTCCTGCGCGGCCCAGAGCTGCTGCGACGGCATCTTCAACAACATCATCGAGGATCTGACCCTGGCCCTGGATGGGGAAGATGCAAATGAGGATGGCGCCATCGACCTGGAGAACGAGGGCACAGTGGAGTGCGGCATCGAGTTTGTTTCCCGGTTGATCGGCTTTCCAATCGCCATCGGCTTCTCCCAATAGGGGCACCGGATGTTCTGGCTTGATGTGGGGGTCTTGAGCGCCTGTACCGTGGCGGTAGGTGCCCTGGCCCTTTTCGGGGCGCATCGGTTCCTGCTGCTTGTGAGGGCCCTGCGAGCCGGTGCGACGGCTCCCCCAGGGCAACCCCTCGATCCCCGGCGGCTGCCCCTGGTGACAGTGCAGTTGCCCATCTTCAATGAGCGCTGCGTGGTGGAGCGCCTCGTGCAGGCGGTGGAGGCCCTGGACTGGCCAAAGGATCGGTTGCAGGTCCAGGTGTTGGACGACTCCACCGACGACACGCGCCTCCTGGCCCGTACGGCTGTGGAGCAGGCCCAAATGCGTGGGCTGGACATCCAATGGATCCATCGGGCCGATCGCACAGGCTTCAAGGCCGGCGCCCTGCAAGCGGCCCTGCCGGAGGCTCGGGGAGAATTCCTCGCCCTGTTTGATGCGGACTTCATTCCCCAGGCTGATTTCCTGCGCCGGGTCATGCCCCATTTCGCACCGGAGACCGGCATGCTCCAGGCCCGGTGGGGCCACCTGAACCGGGAGGGGTCGGTGCTTGCTCGTCTGCAGGCCATCCTCCTGGATGCCCATTTTGTCGTGGAGCAATCCGCCCGGGCCGGAAGCGGCCTCTGGTTCAACTTCAATGGCACGGCGGGGGTCTGGAGAAAGAAGGCGATTGTGGATGCCGGCGGCTGGTCTGCAGACACCCTGACCGAGGATTTGGACCTGTCCTACCGGGCACAACTCGCGGGCTGGAAGTTTGGATTCCTTCCGGAGGTGGTGGTTCCAGCGGAGCTGCCGGAGGACATGACCTCCTTCAAGATGCAGCAGTTCCGATGGGCAAAGGGGGGCATCCAGACCGCGTGTAAGATTCTGCCCCGGGTGTTCCGGGCGCAGGTTCCGCGCCGGGTGAAGTGGGAAGCGGCAGCCCACCTTTGCAGCAACCTCGCCTATCCATTCCTGGTCTGTGTCGCGGTCCTCCTGCCTCTTGCCATTGGGGCCCGCGCCCGACTGGCTCCGGCGTGGTTGGCGTGGATCGACCCGCTGGTCTTTGTCTTCGCCACGCTCTCAGTGGCCCTCTTCTTCCTTGCATCTCAGCTGAAGAAGGACGGCATGGGGGTGCGGGGAATTGGGTGGGTGCCCCTGGCCATGGCGCTCGGGGTGGGCCTGGCCCTGTGCCAGACCCGCGCCGTGTTGGAAGCCCTGCTGGGCCGTGGCTCTCCCTTTGAACGGACGCCGAAGAGCGGCACCGTGGGACAAGCCGGCGGGTCTTCCCCCTACCGGGCGCCCTCCCTGGGCACGGCGGGGGGGGAGCTTGTGTTTTGCGCCTGGTTCCTCTGGGGAACAGCGCAGGCGCTTCACTTGGGGTTGTACCGCTCGGTTCCCCTGGTGTTCTTGTTTGCGGTGGGGTTTGGCATGACGGGGCTGGGCAGTCTCGTGGGGCAACCGCACCGCCCCTCCATCACCCGGACGAGGGAACAAGCTGAGGCAGCTTGAGGAACGGCGCCTCCACGACGAGCGCACCTTCCCCCGCCACCTCCACAGCGGATCGCCGGGTCGCCTCGATGCCTGCCGACGTCAGCGCATCCACATTTTCACAACCGGCGACCTCCAGTCGGTACTGACTGGCCAGTCGGGCCAACATGAGTGCTCTCTGGCCCCCCGCTCGTTTGGGCCCTTCTCCTTCCAGGAGGGATCCCCAGGGAGGCGGTGTACCGGCCAACAACTCAGCAAAAGCCAACTCCCCCGAGCCGAGCCCCAGGCCTTCCGGGCAGGCAGCATCCAGCACCAGTCGGGCGCCGGGAACCAGGGGAGGGGAAGGGGAGAGGGCCAGGTAGGTGGCTGCGCGGCTGGCCTGGTAGAAGTTCACCGCCTTGGAAGGCGGGACCTTCAGGAGCGCGGTTTCCACGGGTTCTGGCGTGAGGATCCACGGGTCCAGTAAGTCAGCGGCCTCCTTCAGAGTCGCGGTCGGCGGTCCTGCCAGCCACCCGTGGCCCGGAATCCACTGCAGGGCGAGATCGACGCCGACCAGTGCACCCAGGGCATCGACCCGATCCCGAAAGGGGTTCCCCGCCAGAAGCCCCACCTGTACATCCGGATGGCAGACAAAGGGCTTGGAGTGGAGGTGGTTCAGGGTGGCGCGGCCGCCGCAGCCCACCACGACGCCTTTGTGCCCTCCCGATACACCGGCGTACTGGTGCAGCTCCACGCAGCCCACGGTGATCACCGTGTCGGCGTTGGCGAAAGCTGGGTGGACCTCGCAGGGGGTGTCCTCGATCCAGCCGAGGGAGACGCAGGCATCCGGGTCGTGATTCACCACCGGCCAGGGACAGGCTGCTTCCAGTGGGGCCATCTCCTCCGGATGAAGGGGGCGGTGCAGCCCGAGCCCGACCACCACTGTGGCGGGCCCATCCACGACCTGCGCCAGGGCCTCGAGTGCAGCGACGGTGTCCAGGCTCCGGGTGGTGTCCGAGACCGCGATGGCTACGCGGCCATGGGTGTGGAAGCTCGCCAGCGCCTCCAACGGGCTGCGAGAAGGGCCAGTAGCAGAGGGGGGTACTCGATCCACGGAATCCAAGTCAGCTCCTCCCAACCCCCGGCAGCAGGATCGTAGCCCTGCAGGACCCCGTAGGAAAGCAGGCATGTGGAGGCAAGCACACAGAAGGCCCAGGAGCCCACCCAGAGGCCTGCAGCAAGAGGCCACAACACGTACCAGGGGTGCACCACGGGGGAGAGCAGCACAAGCGCACCGGTGACCCAGAGGAGGAATTCACCGGGGGGCAGGCGGCGCGTCCAGGCCCAGAGGACCACGCTGCCCCCGAGCGCGACTCCAAGCAGGCGCGCGTGGGATGGGTCGCCAGTCACCCAGAGCAGTCCCGAAAAGATCGAAGCGTTGTGGCTCCAGTGCTGTGCATAGGTTTGAAACCCGCGAAAGAGCTCAGACCCCGCGCCCAGGTAGGGAATCGAGACCACCCCCGCCACCCCGATGCAAGCCAGGATCGTCTTGACGACCTCCCGGCGAGACTTGCCCCGAAGGAGCACGGGGACCAGAACCACGGGCAGCAGCTTGATCCCGCCCCCCAGGGTCGCCAGGAGACTCGCCCCCCCTGAGTCGCTCCGTTCGAATCGCGCCAGGGCCAACAGGGCCAGCAGGATGGCGATCGGCTCCAGGTGGCCGCTGGCGGCGGACTCCACGGCGGGCAGGGGGTGGAGGGCCCAGAGCACCGCGGCCCAGACCCGTCCATTCCTGGCCAGGACGCACACAATGCCCAGATCCGCTGCAGCTGCGAGCCCCTTCCAGGCAAGGGGCGAGTGGAACAGGGAGACGCCGGCAAAGAGCCACTGGGCAAGGGGGGGATAGATCGTGGGGACCGCCCGGTGGGCGACCTTCTCGTAGATGGAGTCGCGCAGAGGAAGCAGGTCCGCGTGCTCCGGCGGAAAGAGAAAGGGGTTGAATCCAGCCCACTGGATGTGCCCTTCCCACAGGTAGCGAAACAGGTCGTCCGAGAGTGTGGGGGGGGAGGCGAGCAGCACAAGACGCAACAGGACGGCGGTCGCCAGGACGGCCATCGGCACCGCAGAGAACCGTCGGCTGTGCCACGCCGCGACACCGGCGAACATGCACCAGGTCCCGGCGATGGCTACGAAACGCCAGGCGTGGGGCCGGAGATCCCCCAAAGAGGTCGTGGCGACTGCGCACGCCAGTGCAAGTGCACAGCAGCTGGCAAGGAGTCGAGAAGACGGGGGGCGCATTTTTTCTCGATCGGGTGCTAAGATCCGGTGCAATGGCTGCCGGCAACGGGTCACCACGGTACCGCTATCGCGTCATTCTGGTGGCCTATCCTCCGGAGGGTCCCAAGGCGCTGGCAGGGTTGTTTCCAGCGGGTAGGTCTCGCCTGGCACTGCCTCGCACGGTGCGCGTGGTGCGAGATCGGGGGATTGGCGAGAACACCGCGGAAAACCTCCGGGCCCTGGGGGCGGTGGTGGCCCTGGTGCAGGAGTTGGAGGGGGCAGAAGTTTTCTGCCCGGATCACTCGGATCACCTCATTGCTGGCCGCTGTCGGTTGTGCGAGACATCGATCTGCGCGGCTTGCATGGTGGCAGCGGAAGGTCGCCGCCTCTGTGCCCGTCACCGCAGGGAGATTCGCGAGCGCGCCCGGTGGCTTCGCACCCGACAGCTCACGGCGATCTTCCTGTTTGCCTTGTTTCTCTACCAGGTCGTGGATGCCTGGCGGGGTGACCAGGAGCGCACAGCCATGGGCACCACGATGCATGTGCTGGTGGTGCAATATGCGCCGGAGTCCGCCCGCTTCCACCCCCTCTTGCGGGTGCTCAACGGGTATGACCACCATGGCCGCCAGGGCACCTCCCTGGTGGAGATGAAGCAGTGGTTCGATGAAGAATTCCAGCGATACACGGGCTTGGGCAGGGACTACATGGAGCTTCATGTACACGGTCCCTTCTTTGATGCCCTGGACATCCCGGATCTGTCCGATCCAGGCGCCAACTGGCTGACCCGGACCTGGCGCTCGCTCTCCTATGTCCGGTTCTGGCGGCGTATGGCCCGAGAGCACGGCGTGGACCCCTCCTCCTATGGGGCGATGTTGGTCGTGGTGTACGGAAAGGATCCCGGAGATCTTGCTGCGGATTCCCGTGCCATCTACGCAGGCGCGCCTCGGCGTCGTGCACATCGGGTTGGATGACTGGAATCCCACCTACCCAGTGATCACGGCTGCCCATGAGCTGGCCCATGTGTTCGGGGCCACGGATCGCTACGAGATGGAGACCCAGGTTGCCCAGTACCCGGAGGGCTATGTGGAGCCCTTTGTGGAGCAGCTCTTTCCCCAGCGCTACGCCGAGTTGATGGCCGTAGATATCCCGATTTCGCGGGAATTGGAGCGGGAAGCAGAGTCCCTTTCGCAGGTGCGCGTGGGCCACAGAACAGCGGCGCAATTGGGTTGGATCACGCCATCGAAGGCTGATTTGTTCTACCAGCCGGAGCCGGATCCCATGGAACGCCTCCAGCCAGATGAAAAGAACGTGGAGGAAAGTCTTGACATGACAACACCTGACTAGACATATTGGATGAACCTGCCCCCACTCTGTTGGAGAACGCAATGTTCCGCTCGCTTCCCAGGCCCATCCTCTTCCTCCTCATCTGCCCGGCCCTCATGGCCTCCAAGTGCCGAAAGCCCCCTGAGTCGGCTGTGCTTGAAGACCTGGATCTTCCGCAGTTCGAAATGCCCACGCCGGAGTTGGCGTTGCAGTTCGTTGCCATCGACCCGGACACGGCCCCCGCTGATTCCTTCTTTGACGTGCGCCTCTACGGTTCCGGATTCGAAGCGGGCGCCACCGTGGAAGTCGGTGGCCTGACCTCGCGAGAGGTGTCCCTCGTGGACAGCGGCACCCTGGTCGTGACTCTGCCTCCCCTGGAAGCGGGTGTCTACGACGTCACGGTGGTCAACCCGGATGCTTCCCGCGCGGTTCGCCGGGCGGGGCTGGAGGTCATCTCCCTCACAGCAGAGCAGCGGGAAATGTGTCGTTCCGCAACGCTGCACTTTGGCTATGACTCCAGTGCGCTGCAAGACATGGACAAGGAGGAGTTGGAGAAGCTGGGACCCTGCTTCCTGATGTCTCCCGATCGAATCGTCCTGGAAGGACACACGGATGAGCGGGGAAGCACCACCTACAACCTCGCCCTGGGACAACAACGTGCAGACACGGTGGAGAGCACGCTCGTGGCCCAGGGGCTTGCGCCCTCTCGGATGCGAAGCATGTCCTTTGGCGAGGAACGCCCCGTGGAACTGGGTGAGTCCGAGGAGGCCTGGCAGGAAAACCGGCGCGTGGAGCTGAAGGTCATCGCCCCGTGACCCGAATGGGACCCTTCCTTCTGGCAGGATTCCTTTTGCAGACGGGCTGCGTGCTCGACCGCACGGGCCAGTCGATCACCTCGGCAGCCCAGCGGGAAATGGCCATCCAGGCCAGCCGGACAGCTGAGGCACAGCGCCTGTCCACCGAGCTGGACCGCCGGGTACGAGACATGGAGGAGGTGCTTCAGTACCGCGGTCGCCAACAGGCCGAAAAGCTGGAGAACCTGGACCAGGTGACCGAGGAGATTCGCCGTCTTCGAGGAGAGCTGGAGCTTCTCCAGCATGCATCCCAGCAGGAAGGATCTGCAGGAAACGTGTTTCGGGAGGATGCTGCATACCGCCTGGCCTGGTCGGAAGGGCGCTTGGAAGCGTTGGAGGCTGCCCTCGGCATGGCCCCGCCTCCGATGCCTGTCGTTGGGCCGGGATCCGCGGAGGGGGTGGAGGAGACGGTCCCGGCAGCGGAAGGGGAAGCCGAGGAGACAGTGCCCCCCGGTGCCGATCTGTTTGAGCTGGGCAAGAGCCACCTGGAGGAAGGCCGTGCACCGGCCGCCCGGGCGGTGCTGGTCCGCTTTCTCCAGGAAGCCGGTGGCGATGCTCGCGTGGAGGAAGCGCGGTTTCGCCTGGCGGAGACCTGGTTTGAGGAAGGCCTTTACCAGCAGGCCATCCTGAAAATGGAGGATGTTGTCCAGGCGGATCCAAAGTCGGAGTGGGCTGCGTGGGCCATGGTGCGGCAGGGGGAGTGCTTTCAGCAGATGGACCGCAGGGAAGAAGCCGAGTTGTTCTGGGAGGACGTGCTGGCGAGGCACCCCGACACCGAAGCTGCCAATGGGGCCAAGAAACTGCTGAATCGCTGATGCGGCTCCGGTTGGCGTGCCTTGACGCGGATTCCGGCAGACGTTAGCTACGCCGTCAACGACGCTTTCCTTTGGTAGGAGCGGCCCTCGCGGGTGGCTCTTTTTTTTTCGCCAGGGGCTCGGGTCGGTCCGGAGTCGGCTTGTCCCATATTCTCGAAACCCAGCGCCGCCTGTTTCAGGTATTCGATGGCGTCATTGCCCGGGAGAACCTGGAGCTTGTAGCAGTAGAAATGCTGCAGCTTCATGGTCGTTCTACCGTGCGCGTGTCCATCGACGGCCCTGGGGGCGTGCAGGTGGGCGATTGCTCCCGGATAAGCCACACGCTTTCGGCGCTTCTGGATGTGGAGGACGAACTCAAGGGGGCTTTTGACCTGGAGGTCTCCTCCCCGGGATTGGAGCGGCCTCTCCAGCGGGAAGGGGACTTTGCACGCTTTGCCGGGTACCGGGCCAAGATTCGGCTCTTGCCCAACGGGGAGGGGCGCCGCCGCTATTCGGGAACGCTCCAGGGCGTGGAGGGGAGCAAGGTGGTCATCGATGCCCACGACGATCGCTTTGAACTCGACCTGAACCAGATTGAGAAGGCACACCTGCTCCTGGAATTGGAAGAACTTGCAGAACTCACGACGGGCCAAAACGCCCGAGGAGAAACCTCATGATCAGCAGTGATTTGGCACGACTCATTGACGTGGTCCACCGCGAGAAGAACCTGACCCGGGATGCGGTGATCGAGGTGCTGGAGAGCGCGATGGAAGCCGCTGCCCGCCGCAAGTACGGCATGGAGCGGGACATCGAGGCCCAGTACAACGAAGAATTGGGGGAGGTGGAGATCTTCGAGTTCCGCACCGTCGTGGAGACGGTGGAGAACGACGAGCTGGAAATCCCCATGGAGGGTGCCCGGGAGCTGGACCCTGAGTGCGAGGTGGGGGATTCCCTGGGAATCAAGATGGAGATCGAGGCACTGGGGCGCATCGCTGCCCAGGCCGCCAAGCAGGTCATCATCCAGAAGGTCCGCGATGCAGAGCGGGAAATGACCTTCAACGAGTTCCGCGACCGCAAGGGCGAGCTCATCACCGGAATCGTCCGGCGCTTTGAGAAGGGCAACATCGTGGTGGACCTTGGCCGCGCCGAGGCGATTCTTCCCCGGCGGGAGCAGGTGCTCACAGAGACCTATCGACAGGGGGATCGCATCCAGGCCTATGTGCTGGACATCACCCGTGCAGCCAAGTCCCCGCAGGTGGTTCTTTCGCGGACCCATCCCGGGCTGCTCATGAAGCTGTTTGAACTGGAAGTGCCCGAGATCTACGAGGGCATTGTGCGCATTGAGTCCTGCGCTCGTGAGCCTGGATTCCGCGCGAAGATCGCCGTGTCCTCCTCGGACCGGGATGTGGATCCCGTCGGTGCATGCGTGGGCCTCAAGGGTTCTCGCGTGCAGGCGGTGGTCGGCGAGCTTCGGGGCGAGGCCATCGACATCATTCCCTTCCACGGCGACCCGGCGATGTTCATTGTGCATGCCATTGCGCCTGCGTCCGTGTCCCGGGTCTATATCGACGAGCACACGCACTGCATGGAGCTCATCGTTCCCGACGATCAACTCTCGAAGGCCATTGGCCGCCGCGGCCAGAACGTGCGCCTGGCTGCCCAGCTGACGGGCTGGCGCATCGACATCTACTCGGAGTCCCGCCACCAGGAACTCAACGAGCAGGCCAGTGGCGAGCTCGGTCGCGTGAAGGGCATCGATGAGGACATGATCGAGTCCCTCATCCGCCATGGATACCGCTCGGTCAAGGAGTTTACCGATGCGGACCCCTACGAGATCTCCACTGTCCTCGAGTTGGAGGGAGAGGGGGCAGCTGAGGCTCTCATTGCTGGGGCGGACGAGGTGCTGGAGAAGTTGATTCTCGAGGAGACCGAGGCGCGAGTGGCCCGGGAGGCGGCCGAGGCCGAGGCCCGTGAAGCGGGATTGGACCTGCCTCCGGAAGCCGGAGATGCCGTTCCGCTGGAAGCGGATGAGGAAGCGGCTGTTCTTGCCAGCGAGACTGAGGCTGAAGAGCCTGTGACCGAAGAGCCTGTGACCGAAGAGCCTGTGACCGAAGAGCCCGTGACCGAGGAGCCCGTGGCTGAAGAGCCCGTGGCTGAACAGCCAGTAGCCGAAGAGCCTGTCACCGAGGAGCCCGTGGCTCCCGCCGAAGACACGGTTGTGTCGGGCGAAGAGGGATGACCACTTGTCCGAGCGAACCTGTGTAGTCAGTCGACGCAAAGCGGATCCAGCAGACCTGGTTCGCCTTGTGCTCTCCCCTGAGGGAGTGCTTTACGTGGACTACCGTGGCCGGTTGCCCGGTCGGGGGGCTTGGGTTCTCCCGGAAAAGGCGACCCTGGAGAAACTCCAGGCGACTCCGAAAATCCTCAACCGGGCGCTGAAGACAACAGCGGACACGACGGGTGTTCTCGAGAAGGTGCAGGAGGCCAACCTCCTCTCCTTGTTGGATGCGCTCTCTCTTTCCGCCCGTTCGGGCGCCCTTGCCAGCGGCCACGATGCCGCCCTGGCATGTCTCTCCTCCAGCACCCCTTGTGCCGTGGGCCTTGCCTCTGATGCATCGCCCAGGGTGGAGCGACGTTTTTTCGATGCGGCCGGTGCCGTTCCCATCTTCCGCATGCCCCTGGATCGAGAGCAGATCGGGGATCGGATTGGGAAGGGACCACGGGCTGTTTTTGCGGTGGCGTCTTGCGCTGCCTCCAAGCCACTTCTTCGCGAGTTGCGAAGAATGGCAGCACTGCGTTAGATCCGGCCGTTCTCAGGCCTTGTAGAGGGACTCCCCCATGGCGAAAAACGACATTCTCGATCGGCTCTCCAACCAGCCGCAGGCGCCGGTGACGGCGAAGCGGACTGCTGAGCCCGGAGAGAAGGACACAGCGAAGACCCAGTCGACCCGCGTGGGCAAGAGGGTGATTCGACGCAGACGCAAGCGGGACGATGAGCCGGAGGCGGCCCCCCCCTCGAACCTGCCGTCTTTTGGCAACGAGGAAGCAGCGGAGGCAACCGCGGAAACAGCGCCTGTGGCCGAAGGCCAGGAGGTCGAGTCGGCGGAGGTCGAGTCGGCGGAGGCAGTCGAGGCTGGCGCGGTAGCTGATTCAGCCGCCGAACAGGTGGAATCGCCCGGCGTAGATTCAGACGTCCCCGTGGCCGAGGCAGCGACCGAGGCGGCCCCCGAGACAGAAGCCGTCGTGGAAGCCACGGAGGCAGCGCCATCGGAAGAAGCTGCCACGATCGCAGCCCCCGAGGCCACAGAGGCGGCAACAACGGGGGAAACACCCGCCAGGACTGAGAAGAAGCCGAGCGCGAGTGAGGGTCTCAAGGCCCTTCCCGGGCTGGGAAGCGCGGTGATCAAGCCGCCCCCGGGCTACGACCCCAACAACCCCCAGGCGGCTGCGAAGGAAGAGACCGGCACCGGGGACCGCTGGAAGGACAAGAAGCCTGAGGGGGCCGATCGAGGCAAGCCGGGCCTGCCCGAGGCCGAGGAAGGCAAGCGCGGAAAGCCGCGGCAGAAGCGCCGCGGCCGACGCCAGGCGTTCATGGACGACTACCGGATGATGCCCTCCCGCCGCAAGCGAAATCGCCGCAGCGGCCCCAAGGTGGCATCACCCCAGCCCAAGGCCCAGAAGCGGAAGGTCCAGGTGGATGGAACCATCTCGGTGGGCGAGTTGGCCCACCAGCTGGGACTGAAGACCCCCCTGGTCATCAAGACCCTCATGGGAATGGGCATGGAGGTCACCATCAACGAGCAGCTCGAGTTCGAGATTGTGCAGATGGTCGCCCAGGAGTTTGAGTACGAGGCCGTCAACGTGGGCTTCCAGGAAGACGAACACCTCATCGACCTTGAGGTCGAGGAATCGAGCCAGATGAGTCGTCCCCCGGTGGTGACCGTGATGGGCCACGTGGACCATGGCAAGACCACCCTGCTGGACTCCATTCGCGAGGCGAAGGTGGCAGACGGTGAGGCTGGCGGTATCACCCAGCACATCGGGGCCTACCAGGTGGAGCGCAAGGGCCACCTGATCTCATTTATCGATACGCCTGGCCACGAGGCGTTCACCGCCATGCGTGCCCGGGGTGCCCAAGCCACAGACCTGGTGATCCTGGTGGTGGCGGCCGACGACGGGGTCATGCCCCAGACCGTGGAGTCCATCAACCATGCCCGCGCGGCCGGTGTGCAGATCATCGTGGCCGTGAACAAGTGCGACAAGCATGGAGTGAATCCTGACGCCATCCGCCAGCGCCTCATGGAACACGAGCTGGTTCCGGAAGAGTATGGGGGCGACACCCTGATGGTGAACGTCTCCGCCCTGGAGGGCCAAGGCATCGAGGATCTGCTGGATGCGGTGCTTCTGGTGGCAGAGCTGCAGGACTTCAAGTCCGACCCCAGTCGCCATGCGGAAGGGGTAGTGCTGGAGGCCAGTCTGGAGACCGGTCGCGGTGCTGTCGCTACGGTGCTGGTGCAGCAGGGGACCCTGCGGGCGGGTGACTCGGTGGTGTTGGGGAGTGTGGCAGGTCGCGTTCGCGCCATGTCGAACCACGCGGGGGAAAAGGTCGAGGAGGCCCTGCCGTCGACGCCAGTGGAGATCATTGGACTGGAAGGCGTGCCCGTTGCCGGGGACGACTTTGTGGTCGTCAAGAACGACAAGGCAGCGCGTACCCTCGCCGGGCACCGCGCAGGGGAGGACCGTGAGAAGGGCCTGGTCCATCGGGACAAGGTCACCCTCGAGGACCTGTTCGCCCAGTCCGCCGAGGGAGAGGTGGTTGCGCTGAACCTGGTGGTCAAGGCCGATGTCCAGGGCAGCGTGGAGGCCCTCAAGAACTCGCTGGAGAGCATTGAAGTGGAGGGTGCCGAGATCAAGGTGCTCCACTCGGGCGTCGGAGGCATCCGCGAGTCGGATGTGGCACTTGCTGCCGCCTACAACGCCATTGTTCTGGGCTTCAACGTGCGTCCTGACTCCAAGGCCAGACATGGTGCCGAAAAGGACGGTGTGGACATTCGCACCTACCGGGTCATCTACGAGGCTCTGGACGAGGTGCGAGCTGCTGCGGTCGGACTGCTCCAGCCCACGTTCGAGGAGAAGCACGAGGCCTCCGTGGAGGTTCGCAAGACGTTCTCGGTTCCGAAGATCGGCACCGTTGCGGGTTGCATGGTGATCGAAGGCAAGGTGGTTCGTGGACACGATGCCCGCCTTGTGCGCGACGGCGTGGTGGTCTGGGAAGGAAGTTTGGCTTCCTTGCGCCGCTTCAAGGACGATGTCCGCGAGGTGGAGAAGGGCTACGAATGCGGGCTGGGTCTGGAGAACTTCAGCGACATCAAGGAAGGGGACACCCTCGAGACCTTCACCATGCAGGAAGTCGTCCGAACGGCATGAAGTTTGGACGGGGGTTCATGGTTATACTTGCTCCATGAGCGAGCCCTTTCGCGTCCCTGGTGGACGGCAATTCTGGTTGAGTCCACCCCAGGTGATTGCCTTGGGGGTGATCACGGTGTCGCTGGCGCTGTTGGCCTTCTTTCTGGGGGTCATGGTCGGTCGTGGAGAAGGGTCCTCCGAGGGTGTGGCAGCGTCCTCCTCGCAAGCCCTGGTGGGGGCCGATGTCCAGGACGACACCATCACCGAGCTGCTGGCGAAGGTAGAACAGGCCGCCTCGCGCCGAACGGCCCGCGCCGCCGAGTTCAGTTTTCCCGAGGAGCTGGTGGCCTCGGCGCCCTCGGTGGAGGTCCCCAAGCCCGCCACCATCTCCCTGGAGGCGGTGAACGTGGTGTCGCCAGACCCTGGACCCCCTCCCGCGCCGGAGGAGGTGGTGGAACCGGAAACCGCCGAGGCCGGCGAGGCGAAAGAGGAGCGGCCCTCTGCCCCGACCCGGGGATGGGCAATCCAGGTCGCCAGCTACACGAATCTGGAGGAGGCTGACACCCGGGTCTCGGAGTTGGAGGGCCAGGGGCATGGCGCCTGGCATGTCCAGGGATTCGCCAAGGGACTCAATCGATACCGGGTTCGAATCGGCCCCTTTCCTTCCGAGGGAGAGGCGGAAGATGCGCTGAAGAAGGTGGCCGGAAGTCTACCGGAGAAGGACCTGATGCTCACCCGCAACGAGTAGTCCGCATGGAAGAGTGCATTGACTTGCGCCCTCCGAACGGGGGAAGATCCACAAAGTGTTGAAATTCATGGCGGAGATGCTGGTGATCCCGTGGCTGTTGGTCTGTGCGCTGACGGTAGGGGGTCCTTCGGCCTGGGCCGAACAAGTGGACGGAGGCACCTTCTCTGTTTCGGGTGAAGAAGAGGAGGAGTCGGACACCACCCAGTCGCGGGTGTACATCATCCAAGCCGGTGACACCCTCTGGGACATCTCCAGCGCCTTCTGGCAGAAAGCCCAAGAGTGGCCACGCATGTGGTCCTACAACACCTACATCACCAACCCCCACTGGATTTACCCGGGGAACACCATCCTGTTCACGGCCGGAACGCTCCTGGAGCCTCCCACGATGGACCTGGAAGGTTCCGGGGACAGCGGTGGTGACGGCTACGTGGTTCCTGCCAAGCAGTTCGAGACCGTGGATGCCGAGTGTGGCCCGGATGTCCGCTTCACGGACAAGGTGTCGGCGGACCTGTATGTGACGCCGGGATTTCTTGCGGGGCGCGGAGAGGTGGACTTCAAGGGCCGCATCTACGGTGCCAAGACCGGTATGGTCAGCCTGGCGGAAGGGGACCTGATCTACATCCGCATGGAAGAGTCCGCAGCCGTGGAGTGCGGAGACGTGCTCGCGGTAGTGCGCCGGGGCAAGCGGGTTCGGCATCCGGAAATTCGACGACTTCGCTACGGCCGGATGTTCCGGGTGGTGGCTGAGGTTCGAATCCTGCACACCGAGGGCGGGATGTCCACGGGCATGATTCGGCGTTCCTACACCGAAGTGCACCGCAAGGACCGGCTTACGATCCTGTACCCCGTGGCAGTCACGTTGCCGGTTTCCAAGCCCAAGGGGGAGCTGGACGGCATGATCGTGGAAAACCTGAACAAGCTCGTGCGGCTTGTTGCGACGGGGGAGACGGTGTTCATTGATCGTGGCCGGGCGGATGGGCTTCGGGTGGGGGATTCCTTTTACGTGGTGCACCGGCGCGACTACGGAAAGGACATTCACCAATATGATCCCAAGCTTCCGGCCCAGGTGGCGGGACGCGTGGTGGTGACCCGGGTGGACGAGTACCACGCCACGGGGATTGTGATCGATGCCAGCGGCGTGATCCGCCGTGGGGATCACCTGGCCATGAGCGTGGACTGAAAATTCCACGCGGGGGCCTTGTCGTCTCGTTTGTGGGGAGTAGGTTGAAGTGGCTGCGGCGACCTCCCTAGGAGAGTTGCCATGAAACTCTTGAGCGGGCGATGGCTCGCCCTTTCTCGTGCCTCGGGTCGGTTGGACCCGCGGGCTGTCTTGCAACACGTGGGAGGGCGCCAGGGCCTTGAGGGGGCGAGGGTCCGGGAGTTGATGGATGCGGGCGTGCCTGCGGGTCTGGCCCAGACAATCCTGGAGACCCCCTCCCTGTCCTTTGAAGGCTCCTGTTGGCGCATTGGGGATGCCGACTACCCTGCGGCTCTGCTCGACCTTCCGCACCCACCTGCGGTCGTGTGGTACCAGGGCGATGCGGCGCGTTTTGAAGCGCCGGCGGTGTCCATCGTGGGGGCGCGGCAGTGCACCCAGCGGGGCCGGGACACGGCCTCCCTGCTGGCGCGGTCCGTGGTGGAGGCGGGGGGCGTGGTTGTTTCCGGCGGGGCACGTGGCATCGACCATGCAGCGCACCTGGGGGCTGGGGGGCAGACCGTTGTGGTGCTGGGGGGGGCGATTCGCTCTTCTCGGAGCCACACCGCAGACCGCCTGTTCCAGGACATCCTGTCCCAGGGGGGACTGCTCCTCACCGAGGTCCCCCCGGGGGATCCCACCTTTCCATCCCACTTTCCCAGGAGAAACCGCCTGATTGCAGCCCTGGGCAGGGGGTGCGTGGTGGTCGAGGCTGCAAGGCGATCCGGCGCCCGAATCACCGCCCGCCTGGCCCTGGAGTTGGGGCGTGATGTGGCCGCGGTCCCCGGCCCGATGCATGCCCCCGCCTCGGCCGGCTGTCTGCGGCTTATCGCCGATGGTGCCCGCTGCCTCTGCTCCATTGCCGAGGTGGTGGATCTGCTGGGCACCGGGGCTGTGGGTGTTGCCTGTCCGGCGGAAATCCCTCAGACCGTGTCGCAGATCGCCGCCAGGCTGGGAAAGCCCCCGGGGGAGGTGCTGCGGCTGTTGGCGGTCTGGGAGGTGACCGGGGCGGCCCGCAGAGCAGCGGGCGGCCTGTGGTGGGTCAACTCCGGCGGCGCTTCTTCTTCGGCCGGGGATTCTGGCGCTTCTTCTCCAGGAGGGCCATCGCGTCCTCGAGGCTGAATCCTTCGGCCTCGGTGCCCTTGGGCAGGCTGGCGTTGATGTCGCCGTCGGTCACGTAGGGCCCATAGCGCCCGTCCATGAGCTTGATGGTGCGGCCCTCTCCATCCGCTCCCAGCTCCGAGAGTGCCTTGGGGGAGGAGCGGCGGCCTCGCTTGGAGGGCTGGGCCAGGAGATCCAACGCCTGCGCGAGGGTGATCTCCAGCAGGAAGATGTCCTGGGGGATGTTCCGGGTCTCGTCCCCACACTTCACATAGGGGCCATACCGACCGTTGAGGGCCATGACCGGGTTGCCATCCGTGCCGGGTCCCAGATCCATGGGCAAGGCCAGCAGCTTCAAGGCGGTTTCCAAGGTCATGGTCTCAGGGGTCATTCCCTTGAGCAGGCTGCACCGGGGGGGCTTGTCGCCCTTCTTCTCCATCTCGCCCAGCTGAACGTAGGGCCCAAACCGTCCATCCCTGACCGTAACGTCCAGTCCGGTCTCTTCATCCTGGCCCAGCACCTGGGGACCCTCTTCCTCCTTGGCGAGGATCTCCAGTGCCTTCTCCAGGCGGAGCTCGTCCGGGGCCAGGTCCTCGGGGATTCGGCCGCGGCGCTCCCCGTGTTCGAGGTACGGACCCCAACGTCCCACCCGGGCCAGGACATCCGCCCCATCAGCCGCCCCCAGGGGAATGCTGCAGACCTGCCGGGGATCGGCCTTCTCTTCAGCAAGTGCCAGGAGAGAAACAAGGCCGCTGTCTCCCGGATCGCCGTTTTCCTGGCCCCGGTAGAACAGGTTCAGGTAGTCGAGAGATGCGCGCTCCCCCCGGGCAATGGCGTCCAGTCCGGACTCCAGTTGGGCCGTGAAATCGTAGTCCACAAGGTCGCCGAAGTGGCTCTCCATGAGCCGGGTCACCGCAATGGCTGTCCAGGTGGGCACCAGGGCGGTGCCGCGCTTGAAAACGTAGCCTCGATCCTGAATGGTCCCGATAATGGACGCATAGGTGCTGGGTCGCCCGATTCCCCGGGCCTCCATTTCCTTCACCAGGGTGGCTTCTGTCAGGCGGGCCACGGGTTGGGTGGTGTGGGGACGTGCGGCAAGGGTCTCGACCGCCAGGCTCTGTCCTTCCTCGACGGCCGGCAGATCCCCATCTGCCTCCCCCCGTCCCAGTTTGACCGCGTTGGATTCCGGCGTCTGGACGTAGGCAGCACGGTAGCCCGCAAACCGGTACACCTTGCCGGATGCGCGAAAGAGGGCCCTGCCCACGGTGGTGTCCAGCACGGCGCGGGTGCCCCGGGCATCCACCATCTGGCAGGCCACGGTGCGCTTGAAGATCAGCTCGTACAGGCGAACCTGGTCGGCCTCCATGGTCTGTGCGCACTCGCCCACACTGCGCAGTTGCTGCCCCGCGGGGCGGATGGCCTCGTGGGCCTCCTGGGCGCTCTGGCTCTTGGTCTTGTAGAACCGGGGCGTCTCCGGCAGGTAGTCGGACCCGAATTCCTTGCCGATATAGGAGCGGGCCGCATCCAGGGCCTCGGTAGAGAGGTTCGTGGAGTCGGTTCGCATGTAGGTGATCCAGCCGGCTTCGTACAAGCGCTGGGCCACACTCATGGTGCGCTTTCCCGACCAACGGAAGCGGCGGTTGGCTTCCTGCTGCAAGGTGGAGGTGGTGAAGGCCGGGTGCGGGCGCTCGGTGAAGTCCTTTTCTTCCAGGCGCGACACGACCGCGGGCTGGCCCTCCAACTCCGCAAGCAACTCCTCGGCGGACTCTTGCTGGAGATGAACAAGGTCGCCCTTTTTCTTCAGCTGCCCGGTCGTGGGTTCGAAATCCCGGCCCACCGCCACGCGGGAGCCATCCACCTCCACGAGGGCAGACTCAAACGAACCAGTTTCTGCCTGCATTGTGGCTGCCAGGTCCCACCACTGGGCTTCCCGAAAGGCCATGCGCTCGCGCTCGCGCTCCACCACCAGGCGCACCGCGACGGATTGGACCCGGCCCGCTGAAAGCTTGGGCTTGACCTTGCGCCACAGGAGGGGGGAGACGTTGTAGCCAAAGAGGCGGTCGACAATTCGCCGGGTCTCCTGGGCTTGCACCATTTGCATGTCTACTTCTCGGGGCGTGTCCAGTGCGGCAAGAATGGCCCGCTTGGTGATCTCATGGAATGCCAGGCGGTAGATGGGGACCTTGGGGGAGAGGGCCTCCACAAGGTGCCAGGCGATGGCTTCTCCCTCTCGATCCTCATCTGTCGCGAGGTAGAGGGCTGGCGCATCCGCCAAAAGCCCCTTGAGCATCTTGACCTGCTCCTTCCCGCGGGTGGTCAGGACATAGAGGGGCTTGAAATCGTTGTCCACGTCTACCGCGATGCGCGCCCAGGACTGCTTCTTGTACGCCGCCGGGATGTCAGATCCCTTTTCGGGCAGATCCCGGATGTGGCCGACGCAGGCCTCGACCCGGTAATCGTCGCTCAGGAAGCCACGGATGGTGCGGGCCTTGGCGGGGGACTCAACAATGACCAGGGGTTTTCCCATTCTCTCTCTCGGTGCGGCAATTCTGCAGGCCACGAACCGGGCAAATACAGCCTTGTCGCCGAGGTGGCAAGGGAAATGGTCAACTGCGGTAGGATCAAGGGGAACCAATGAGCGAGGAGATTCGGTGAAGCCGCTGGAACGATTCCTTGCCTTTCTTCGGGCGGAACGAGGCGCCAGCCCCCACACGCTCAGGGCCTACCGGGGGGACCTGGAGGCCCTGGAGAATGTGCTCGCTGAGCAGGGCACGGATCTGTTGGAGGCCAGTCTGTCTCAACTCCGGGGTCACCTGGCCCGCCTCGCCCGGAAGGCGCCTGCGCCGAGCACGACACGCCGGCGGCTTGCGGCCTATCGCACCTTTTACCGATGGGCCCTGAGAGAGGATCTGGTGGAGGCTTCACCGGCAGAACGCCTGGCGGGGCCCCGGGTGCAGCAGCGGGTTCCGAGGTTTCTGGACCTGCCCGAGGTGCTTGACCTGGTGGAGAAGCCTGTGCAGGAAGGCGCCCTTGGCTTGCGAAACCGGGCGCTTCTGGAGTTGGCCTATGGGGCCGGGCTGCGGGTCTCCGAGCTGGCTTGCCTGGACCGGGCGGACATCGATCTGCGGGAGGGGCTGGTGGATGTACGGTCTGGAAAAGGGGGCAAGCAGCGCCTGGTGCCCTTTGGCCCGCCCGCCGCGGACGCCTTGGCCGAGTGGATGGATTCGTCGTCAGGGGAGGCCCTCTTCTTGAACCACCGGGGAGGAAGACTGTCCACGCGCTCCATTTACCGCATCGTCCGGGACTCGGGAGTCAAGAACGGCCTGACCGATGTGCACCCCCATGCGCTTCGCCACACCTGTGCGACGCACATGCTGGCCGGCGGGGCGGATTTGCGGGCCATTCAAGAGCAGCTCGGCCACGCGTCCCTGTCGACCACGCAGCGTTATGCACACGTGTCTCCCCAGCAGCTGGTGGATGTCTACAGGGCGGCACATCCCCGCGCATCAGGGGCCCCGGATGGCACTGGCTCAAGGGAAAATGCGGTGTCTCCGAATTCAGAGTCAAAGATCGAGCCTGACTCCTGATACTCTCCATTCATGAGCGAGCTCACCCCGTCCGAGCTTCGTGCCCTTTCCGAGTTGCACGCAATGGCGTCCGATGAGCGCCACTATGACCTGCTGGGTCTGGGAACTGATGCCTCGACTGCGGACATCAAGGAGTCCTACTACGAGCTGTCCCGCCAGTTTCACCCGGATCGGTTCTGCCGTCGCCAGGTGACAACCCACCGGGACCTTATCGAGGAGGTCTTCACCGGCATCAACCGCAGCTACGAGCTTCTTGCCAACGAAACCGCCCGGCGCAGGTACGACCTGGAGCAGGCTCGGGCTGATCGGGAGCGGGAGCGGAACGAAAGGAGGACCGAGACGGGTCCTGGGCGAAGACGCCGACGAAGGAGCAGGAAAGAGACCGGGCCGGATCCCGGGGGGACGCCTGTGGATGGGAGCACGGGGTCTGGCGACCGGGCGGAAGGCTTCACCATGTCGCGGACCATCCCAAAGGAGAAGAGGCCGGCGCGGGAGCCGGCACCCCCGAGGCGTCCCGGCCGGGCTCATCGGCCCAAGGAGAGCGAGGTTTCGCCACCCCCGGAGACCGAGCCCAAGTTGGCGGCAGACGAGAACACCGAGGAGCGAAAGGCGCGTCGACAGGCCTTCCGGGACCAGAGGGAAGCAAGGGAATCTCGCGGCCGAGATCGTTCGCGATCGCGGAGTCAATCCTCTCTTGGGAAAGCCGTGGGCCAGAACCGGGGGAAGGCCCAGGCCCATTTCGAGGAGGGCAAGCGGGAATACGAGGCTGGCAACTACATCAAGGCGGCGAGCTCCTTGTACCTGGCAACCCAGTTTGATCCGGGAAATGCGGAATACCGGGCAATCAACGAGGAAGCCCAACAGTTTGCGCGGAACATGCGTGCCCTTCAGTTTGTGAACCAGGCTGAAAACGCCGAGACCTATGGCAACTGGCGGGAGGCGCTTGATTTCTATCAAAAGGCGGTGGAGTGCAACCCCACAGAGGGGCTGGCCTTCTACCGGCTGGGCCAGCTGCTCTACGAAAAAGCGGATGACACCCGGGGTGCGGTCTCGCAATTCCGGATGGCTGTGGCCCGAGAACCGGAAAGCACGAAGTATCGCCTGGCCCTCGCGGAGATCTACATTGTGGTCGGAATGCCCCGAAATGCGGAGCGGGAGTACCAGAAGGTACTGGAGCTGCAGCCGGGGAATGGGGCCGCCAAGGCGGGCCTGAGAAAGGCGCGGAGATAGTCTTCCGCGGAAGGGACTTCGCGCGGCAGCCGGGATAAGCCGCCTCGTCCGGAGAGGGAATGACCAGACCCAACACCGTGGTCGTCGGCACCCAGTGGGGAGACGAGGGCAAGGGAAAGATCGTCGATGTGCTTGCTTCGCGGGTGGGGTGGGTCGTTCGCTTTCAGGGGGGGAACAACGCGGGGCACACCCTGGTGGTGGATGGAAAGAAGGTGGTGCTGCACCTGGTGCCGTCCGGAATCCTGAATCCCGAGACGCGCTGCGTGGTGGGCAACGGGGTCGTGGTGGACCCGGTGGTGCTGATCCAGGAGCTTGAGACCCTGGCGGCGCGAGGGCGCCACGTGACACCCCATGAACTGGTTCTCTCGGGAGGGGCCCACGTGATCCTGCCCTACCACCGGTTGCTGGATGGCTTGCGGGAGACGGCGCGGGGGGCTGCAGCCATTGGCACGACCCGCAAGGGAATCGGCCCGGCGTATGAGGACAAAGTGGCCCGCCGGGGCATTCGCCTGTCGGAGTTGATCCAGCCGGACGTGTTTCGGAATCGGGTCGAGGGGGTGCTGGAAGAGAAGAACCGGATGATCGTGGACTGGTACGGCGGCGAGGCCGTCAACCTGGAGTCGGTGGTGGAGCTGCTGGAGCCTCTGGCGGAGCGCCTGGCCCCCCATGTGGCCGACACGGTGGGCCTGCTTCGCGGCGCTGTGGAGCGCGGCGATGGGATTCTCTTCGAGGGTGCCCAGGGAACCTTCCTGGACGTGGATCACGGTACCTACCCATTCGTCACCTCCTCCAACACGGTGGCGGGGGGTGCTTGTGCGGGTGCTGGCGTGGGACCGCGGCACATCCACGAGGTGGTGGGCATTACCAAGGCCTACACGACGCGGGTGGGGTCGGGCCCCTTTCCCACGGAGATGTCCGGGGCAGCGGAGGAGCAGCTGCGGACGGTGGGCGGTGAGTTCGGCGCGACCACAGGTCGACCGCGCCGGTGTGGTTGGTTTGATGCGGCATTGGTTCGCCATGCAGCTGCGGTGAACAGCCTCTCTCGCATTGCTCTGACCAAGCTGGACATTCTCTCCTGCATGGACGAGATCCAGATCTGCACGGAGTACCGGGGAGCCGACGGTGCCCTCCTGGACAGTGTGCCCCCCTCTGCGGAGGAGCTTTCTGCGGTGCGCCCGGTCTACGAGACTCATCAAGGTTGGACCGAAGACATCACTGGATGCCGAAGCATCGAGGAGCTGCCTGCTGCCGCGCGGAGCTACATCGAGCGAATTGAAACCCTCATCGGAGTCCCCGTGGGGCTGGTGAGTGTGGGTCCGGGCCGGGAGGAGACCATCCTGGTAGACGACTTCTTTCGGGGCGCTTGAAGCCCCCTCTCTTCCCGGTTACCTCGCAGCGGCTGGGCCGCTAGCTCAGTTGGTAGAGCACCGGCCTTTTAAGCCGAGGGTCACAGGTTCGAGCCCTGTGCGGCCCACCCTTAGACCCCATCGTCTAGTCAGGTCCAGGACACCGGGTTTTCATCCCGGCAACACGGGTTCGAATCCCGTTGGGGTCACCCTTCCCATTTTGCTGCGCAAAATGGGAAGGGTGACAGGACCGTGCCCCAGGGCGCGACAGCGCACTGAG
>CAZSZE010000069.1:0-22135 GCA_964610645.1 uncultured Enterobacterales bacterium
CTACTCCCCAGACCTGGGCGAGACCGACCTGAAGGGCTTGACCAACACCCTCGTGAACATCGCCCACGGGTCCAGCGACGAAGATGGTTACGACTTCAAGCAGCCCGTGGACAAGATGGTGTTGTCCGGCGTGTTCTCCGCCCAGTGGGCCCCCATCTACGGAAAGATCAACCTGCTCGGGGAAACCATCCTCAACTTTGACATTTACGGCGGCGTCGGCTTCGGCATGCTGGCGGTCCAGAAAGCCCACGCCACGTACGACCAGGATAAGGCCAATGCACAGGTGTTCCCGCCCGTGACCCTGGACAAGGGGAACATGGCGGCCCGCGTGCCCCTGTCCCTTGGCGTGGGTATGGACTTCTTTGTCAACCAGGGGGTCGCGGTCAAGATTGATGCCCGCTCCCTGCTCTATGTAGACGGAAAGCCGGACTACGGCGGCTCCACCGGCGGGGGCGAGGACTCCGCCACCGAGGGAAGCCGCGTCTACAACAACTTCTGTACCACCGCTGGGCTGGCCTTCTACTTTCCGAAGATGAAGCCGCGCATTTCCAACTTCTAGGTTGAACCCATGACGCGCACCCTCAAGCTTCTGGTCCTTCCCGCTCTCCTGCTGGGTTTGCCTTCCACTGCCCTTGCCCAAGACGGTGTCTCCCACATCGACGACGGCCTGGCCCAGTCCGAGGACGAGTCCTCTGAAGAAGACGATGATTTCAGCGACGACGACGACCTGAGTGACATCCTCAATTCGGAAGAGGAATCCGTGCGGCAAGAGCGGGATTCCCTGGAGCGCGGGGACATCGATGACCGCATCGGCGTGAAGAGCGAGGCCATTCTCGCGGAAGAAGCCGCTGCCCAGAAGCGTCTCATCAAGACGATTCAGCGGAAGAACTTCCTGAAGCTGGGCCGGTTCGAGGGCACGCCGTTCGTGGGATTCGTGACCAATGACCCGTTCATCAACCGGTACCTCGTGGGAGGTGCCCTGGCCTACCACGCCACCGAGATCTTCGCGGTAGAGGTCAACCTCGGGTACTCGCCAGACCTCGGCGATGGAGACTGGAAGCCCCTGACGGATCAGCTGGTCAACTACAACAAGGTCAGCCCCGACATCTCCAAGCTCACGCTCTTCACCAGCGCTGGATTCCAGTTCTCCCCCATCTACGGGAAAGTGGCCATCAGCGGACAGAACATCGTGAACTTCGACATCTTCGGTGCCTTTGGCATGGGCACGACCCAGACCCACGATAACTTGGATGCCCTCGGCGGCGCCCCGTCGGAGCGCGACACCGAAACCGCAATCCAGTGGCACCCGACCACCAACATCGGTGGCGGGGCCCGGGTGATCTTCAACGATAACCTCGCAGCCCGGGTCGAGGGTAGGTCCATGGTCTACATCGAGACCATAGGCTCCACCACGCTTGAAATGAAGAACAACTTCCTTCTGCTCGCCTCGGTCTCCTTCTTCTTCCCGAACATGTGAGCCCACTCACACCTGGAGTCGATATGCAGTCGGCGAACCGCATCGGAATCCTCACCATCGTCAGTATGTTCGTGTCGGGACAGGCTCTGGCCCTCTCCTGCGACGAGATCATGAACATGGTGAACGTGAACGTGCCCGTCCACATCGTTGTGCAGACGATGGAGGATTCGGGGCAGCAGTTCACCAATGCCGATGTGCGCTGTCTTATTGGCCAGGGAGCGCCGCCGGAGGTGGTGAGTAGCGCCAAGAACCTCTCCGCCACGCCGGAGGAGATCGCCCCCCCCGCCGAGGAGTCCCGGGAGCAGGAGCGACCCAACACGCGCGACGCCTACGAAGAGCAGGAGCAGATTGGAGAGGATCGCCGCCGCCGCCGTCGTTCCGCCTACGAGGACCTTCCGGAAGAGGGTGCCGACGAGGGCAGCACCACCGCTTGCGACCGGGAGATCGAGGATGCCATTGATGCATTCCGCGCAAAGAAGCCACTTGCTTCCTCGAAGATGCTCTATGACCTCCTGGAAAAGGACGCCTGCCCCACCCAGACGACCCGCATCCACTACTACCTGGCCCGGACGCTCTACGAGCTGAAGATGTACCACTCGGCCCAGCACTACTTCATGCAGGTGGTGCGCAAGGGACCGGCTTCCAAGTACTTCAAGCACGCCCTGCCCAAGCTTGTGGCCATCGCCCGCTACACGGACAACAACTCCGAGCTGCAGCGGGTCGTGCACAAGATTCCGCCCAGCGAATACCCCCGCCAGGCCAAAAACCACCTGCTGTACCTCATGGGGATTCGCCTGTATGACCAGGACTCCTTGTCCGATGCCCGCCGCTACTTTGCCCAGATCTCCACGAAGTCCGACCTGTACCTGCGCAGCAAGTACTTTGAAGGGGTCATCTTCAACCAGCAGGGCCGCCTCAAGAGTGCTGTAAAGGCGTTCCGCGATGTCATCCGCGATGCGGAAGGCCTTCAAATCTACTCTGAAAAAGACCTGGAGGCGGTAAACGACCTCACGGACCTGTCGCTGCTGAATGTCGCGCGGATCTACTACAGCATCCAGCGCTTCAGCGAGGCCTCCAAGTACTACAGCCTCGTGCCCCGGACCTCGAACTACTGGGCGGACGCACTCTTTGAGCAGTCCTGGTCCACGTTCATGCAGAACGACCTGAACGCAACCCTGGGGCTGATCCTCACGGTGCGATCCCCGTACTACTCCGAGGACGAGTTCCTTCCCGAAGCCGACCTGTTGCGGGCCCTGACCTTCTTCAACCTGTGCGAATACGGACAGGTGGAGCGGGAATTGTTGGCATTTGAGGGGCGCATTGGCCCGATGTTCGACGAGATGAAGGAGTTCACCGAGAAGTACCGCACCAGCGAGGGTCGCAAGCTCGCGGACCAGGCCTACGACGCCTACATGGAGTCGACCCCCCACAGCTCGAGCCTGCCCACCTCCCTGTTCAAGAAGTTCCTGCGCAACAAGGACTTTTCGGCCCTGGTACGGCACCTGCAGCTCATGGATGCCGAGGAAATCCGGATCGATGCCCAAAAGTCCCTCTGGAAGAACAGCGTCGGCAAGCACCTCAAGCAGGTCATTGCCAAGGATCGCCAGCGCTACAAGCGCAGGGCGGGCCTCTTGCTCCTGGCGGAGATGGCCCGGACCAGCCTGTACCTTGGAGACCTGCTGACCCAGTCGGAGATCATCCGGTTTGAGGTCGTGAGTGCCCAGCGGGCCGACTACGCCTACAAGATGCAGAATCCAAACCTGCGGGACCAGTTCTCTGGAATGACCCTCGATTTCGCCACGTCTGTTGAGTACATCTACTGGCCGTTCAACGGCGAGTTCTGGGAAGACGAGCTTGGCTACTACCGTTACACGGAGCAGGGTTCCTGCCACTAAAACAGGGTGGGCATGGGCCTTGGGAGATGACCTGACATGAATCGAATCCGCACGCTCTTGCTCCTCGTTCCCCTCTTGGCCGGCACTTTTGTGGGTCCTGTGGCCCTGGGACAGGAAGATGACCGCACCCGCCGCGACGAGCGCCGGGTACTCAAGGCTTCCGAGTTCAGCCGCCAGGAGTTGTCCGAGGAATACCGGCGGATGGCCCGCCAGAAGCGCCACCAGGAAATGGACTTCGCCAAGGAGCTCCTCTCCAGTGGCCGCATGACCGGAGAGACCAAAGCTGAGATGATGCTCCGCCTGGCCGACCTCTACTTTGAGGAGGGCCGCGACCTCTATCTCTCCGAGATGCAGGCCTTCGAGAAGAAGTTCGATGCCTGCTTCAACGATCCCAAGTGCGATGCCACCACCCTGGAGCCGGACAACGTCGTCTCCCAGAAGTGGCAGCAGAAGAGCATCAAGCTCTACCGACAGATTCTCCGCAACTACGCCACCTTTGAGCGGGCGGATGAGGCCACCTTCTACCTGGCCAGCGCCCTGCAGGAAGTGGGGAGCCGCAAGGAAGGCATTCAGGAGTTCACGCGCCTGGCCAAGACCTACCCGGACTCCCAGTACGTGCCCGATGCCTACGTGCAGATCGGCGAGTATTACTTCGACAACAACAACGCGTACAAGGCGCTGCTTGCCTACCAGAAGGCCGCCGCCTACCGGAATTCCAGCAAATACGGCTTCGCCATGTACAAGCTGGGCTGGTGCTACTACAACGTGGGCGAGTACGGAAAGGGCATCGAGACCATGAAGACGGTCGTGGCCTATTCGATGTCCTCGCAAGAAGGGGAGAACAAGTCCGCCATCACCCTGCAGGAAGAGGCGCTCAAGGACCTGGTTCGCTTCTTCGCCGATGCCGGCGAGATGGATGAGGCCTACAGCTACTTCAACAAGTTGGGCAAGAAGGAGCTGATCCGCTCCATGCTCAAGCGGCTGGCCACCACCTATTTCGAGCAGGGCAAGTTCGAGCAGACCATCCAGACCTACCGCCGGCTCATCGCCGAGGAGCCCGGCTCCCCGGATTCGCCGGACTACCAGAATGAGATCATCCAGGCCTACTCCAAGATGGGCCGGAAGCGGGAGACCGTCACGGAGATCGACAAGCTTCGCCGGGACTACGGACCCAACTCGGACTGGGCCCGCCAGAACGCCGCCAACCAGGATGCCCTCGCCGCATCGGTGGCCTTTATCGAGAAGAACCTGCGCACCGTGGCCACGAACTACCACGACGAGGCCCGCAAGCTGCGCACCGGCCGCTCCGCCAAGGAAGCCTACGCCCTGGCCATGAAGGCCTATGCCGACTACCTCGAGGCGTTCCCGGACTCCAAGTACACCTACGACATGCGGTATGCCTACGGCGAGCTGCTCTACAAGATCAAGCGCTACGACGAGTCGTACAAGCAGTACATGAAAGTCGTGCAAATGGACAAGAAGGGCAAGCACTCCCGGTTCTGCGCCGAGTCCGCCATCTTTGCTGCGGATGAAATGGTGAAGAAGGAGGGCTCCTCCCGGGCCAAGACCGGCTCTACGGCAGCGGTTGACCTCACGGCCTGGGAGCAGAAGCTCCTGACGGCCCTCGACCAGTTCTCAGAGATGTTTCCCACGGATCCCAAGACCCGCAAGATCATCTACAAGTCGGCCTACCTGCTCTACAACAAGAACCACTTCAAGGAGGCCTCCGATCGCTTCCGGGTGGTGATTGGCATGAATCCCAGGTCCAAGGAAGCCGAACAGGCTGCCCACCAGATTCTCGACTCCTTCACCCTGGTCGAGGACTGGGAGAACCTTCGAGAGGTCTCCAAGGCCTTCCGGGACCAGGAGGGTCTCGGCTCTTCCAAGTTCAAGGGCGAGGTGGCCAACATCTACATGCGTGCCTCCTTCAAGCTGGTTCAGGTGAACTACGAGGACAAGGAGGACTGGAAGGGTGCCGCGGATGGGTTCTGGGCGTTCTATCAGGAGTTCCCCGATTCAAACGTCGCCGACAAGGCCCTGAACAACGCCTCGGTGTACTTCCACAAGACGGACCAGCGTGAACGCACCATCGCCATGCGACGCGAGCTGATCGCCAAGTTCCCCAAGAGCGAGTTCTACAACGGCCAGGTGGCGTTGCTTGGATTCGACATGGAGAACATCGCCCGGTTCGAGGAAGCTGCCGATTGGTACGAGAAGCTCTTCAAGCTGGACAAGAAGCATGATTCGGCTCCGGCCGCCATCTACTCGGCCGCCAAGTTCCGCGAGGCCCTTGGGGAATGGGAGACCGCCATTTCCAACTACAAGAAGTACATGGCCGCCTTCCCGGAACGGGACGGGGCCGCACAGGTGGTCCTGGACATCGCGCGAATCTACGAGTCCAAGGCCAAGTGGAGTGAGGCAGCCCAGATCTACTACGCCTTCTTCACCCAGCGGGACGTCTCCACCCTGAAGGCGGATGAGCTCATGTTTGCCCGGCTCCACCACGGCCTGGCCCTGTTGGAACAGAACAAGCGCCGCCAGGCCCTCGAGCACTTCGAGAAGAGCCTGGAGTGGTTCCAGACCGAAAAGGAGAAGGAGACCGTCTTTGACGTGGGGGTCGACTTCGCCGCCCAGATGATGTTCATCCTGGCCGAGGACGAGTTCAACGAGTTTACGGCACTGACCATCGGCGGCCCTTCCGGCAAGGTCAGCAAGAAGGCTGAAGACAAGTTCGTCAAGGCGGCCTTTACCGCCAAGCAGGACGGCAGAGCCGCCATCGAGGCGACCTACGTGGCGATCATCGAGACCGGTGCCGGCGAGTGGTCGGTCAATGCCCTGGTGCAGCTGGGGCGGATCTTCGAGAACATGGCATCGTCCCTGCGGAACTCCCATGTCCCGAGCTACCTGGACAATGCCCGGCAGATTAACTTCTATAAGGCTGCGATGAACGACAACGCCATCCAGCTCGATGACCGGGCCTTGACCTACTACACCCAGGCCCTCACCAAAGCCTACGAGATCAACCTCTACAACGAGTCCACCACGTACGCGAACGAGCGGCGCAGTGAGATCCTGCCGGATGACTACCCGGCACTGGTAGAGGACCTGCTCATTCCCCGGTACTCGAGTGCTGCCAAGACCACCGCCGGGTTTGAGACCCTGTACGAGGGACAGTAATGCAAGCCAAACACGCCATGCGAATCCCCATTTTCACCCTCGCGCTTGTTCCCCTGCTCCTTGTGGGCACCGCTTGCCCCAAGGGCGGTGGTGGGCCCGCGCCGATTGATGAACTCATGCCACCGGAGGATGCTTTCCGGGCTGGCGTGCGTCTGCTCCAGACCCCCGACAAGAAGGGAGACGTGGACTACGCAGGAGCGCACAGGGCGTTCACCATTGCAGCGGACCAAGAGCCAAATCACCCTCGCGTGCGTTTCAACGCGGGCTGGACCAGCGAGCGCGTCGGGGACGTTCAAAATGCCGAGCGCCACTACAAGGCAGCGCTGCAGGCGGAGCCCTCCTACAAGGCCGCCCTCTTCAACCTGGGGGCCCTGCTGGCAGAAAACGGGAAGGCGGATGAGGCAGCCGAGTATTACCGCGCCTACCTGGAAGGTTCCCCGAACGACATCGCCATCCGGAACAACCTGGTGGAGGCCTATTTGCAGGCCGGAGTCTTCGAGGCCGCGGTGGAAGAGGTCCAGCGCATTCTCATGATCGACCCGGAGAACGTGGAGGCCTACCGAAACCTCTCCCGGATCTATTTCGCCAAGGGGGAATCCTCCATGGCGCTGCTGGCAGGAGAGAAGGCCAAGCTGCTGAACGAGTCGGATCCTGGAATCCACAACAACATCGGCTTGATCCACCTGGAGCAGGGCAACGAGTCCGCAGCCATCGAGGCGTTCCGCAACGCCATCACCTTGGACCCGAACAACCTGGAAGCCCGCCTGAACCTGGGCTGGGTGGCCTTGCGTTCCGGTGATTTCAAGCTGGCCATGGAGAACTTCACGGCCGTGGGCAAGAAGTACCCCGAAAATGTCGATGCCCGCATGGGTCTTGCAATCGCCCTTCGAGGGTCGGGCAAGGACAACTACAATGAGGCCGCCAAGAACTACGACCAGATCCTGGCCATCGACAAATGCAACGGCCTTGCGCTTCGCAACGCCTCGACGCTGCACGAGATGTACCTGAACGACTTCAAGAAGGCCAAGGGGTATCTCACCACCTGGCAGGAGTGTCTCGTGGGCACCGCTGGCTATGGCCTTGAACACCCGGTGCACCAGCTGGTCCGCCGCGTGGAGGCCTCCGAGTCCGAGTTTGAGGCCGAGCAGGAGCGCCAGGCTGCAGAGGTCCGCCGCATGGAGGATCTCCGCAAGCAGCAGCTGGATGCACTCAAGTCCATGGAAGTCGCCCTGGTGACCTTCGAGAAGAACGTGAACGCGGTCCGCTGCGCAGCCGTGGAAGAGATGGGCATGCTCGAGGACTTCGACATGATCATCGAGACCGGAAAGGAGGCGGTGGCATCTGAAGAGTTCAGCCTTGTGCCCCAGCTCAACTCCTTCATGGGAGACCTGGAGTCCATGCTGCCGGACCTGGCAGAGGTCTGTGCCATGTCCGGTGCCGAGGAGTCGCCTGCCCCCGAGGAGTCGCCTGCCCCCGAGGAGTCGCCTGCCCCCGAGGAGTCGCCCGTCCCCGAGGAATCGCCCGCCCCCGAGGAATCGCCTGTCCCCGAGGAGGGTTCCGAAGGGGAGGGAGCCGAGGAAGCACCTGCTGAGGAGGCCGACGGCTCGGGGGAAACCACCGAAGGTGGCGAGTAGAGGCCCCCCAAACATTGTGCTTGCCGGCTGTAAGGGCCGCTTTTACCACAACGTGACAAGGGATCGGTTGAGGAAAGACTGCTGACCCGCCATGATCACCTGTCAGGACACGTCGTGCGCAGTGCGATCTTGTTTTGGCACCATTGAGAAGAAGGACCCCACCATGACCAACATGATTTTCCGCGTCGCCGTTGTCGCGCTTGCAGCCGGATGGATGTCAGCGCCCGCGATGGCCCAGGACGATGGTGATCGAAAGATCATCTACAAGACCCGGACCGAGATCGACTTTGAAGGAGTCGATGTCTCTGGAGAATTGGTCAAGCCCCAGGGCGCTTTGCTCCTGGACCGTAAGAAGGGCTCCTTCAATCCGTTGATTCGACTCCGGGAGGAGTTCAATCAGGAGATGGACCAGTCGGTCAACTACATCCGGTAGGCCCGCTGGGGCTGGGAGAAAACCATGGCGGATAGCCTGGTACTGACATTCGAAGTTTCACGCGGGGATGAGTTTCTCTTCCGAGAGCAGCTCTCTGCGGAAAGCGTCACCATCGGCAAGGGGCCGGCGGCCATGCTGCACATCGAGGATGATGCGCTGGCCGACCTGCAGGCCGTGATCAACCTCACGGACAACGGGTCCGTCCAGGTTCTGGACCTCGTGGGCGAGGGCACCTCGCTCAACGGCGAGGCCGTCGTGAACGCGCCCCTCGCCACGGGGGATCTCCTGGAAATGGGCGAGATTCAGATTCTCGTGCAGTTTGAGGGTGGCGTGGCCCCCGACGATGCAGCCCCTGAGCCAACCTCCCCCATGGATGGCAGCGATGAGGAAGACGACGAGCTTGCCGATGCAAGCGTCCACACGGTGGGGGATCTGGATCTTACGGACAAGACCGATGCGGAGATCCTGCAGGAGGACATCTCTGAAGACGTCATGGCGTTCATCATGCGCTCGGGCACAGCCCAGTCGGATGTGGGCGTGGAGCGCAGCAAGCCGCAGGTCCTTGAGATCGCCGAGATCTGGGGTGACGTCATCATGGACGTGCGTCACTTCCACCAGGGCCAGAAGGCCGTCACGATCGGTACCACCACGGGCTACCGCTGGCGCATCCTGGACAAGCCCATCAAGTGGTGCTCTCCCGGTTTCGCGAAGGTCGCCTGGCTGCTGCCCCCGACGCTTTCCGAGGCCCGGGAGGAAATGCGCAACGACTTCTACGTGCCCAGCGAGACCCTGCCCACCGAGGAGTTCGCGCTTTTTGAGTGGAGGGGCAGCGAGTATGTCTGTCGCTTCTCCGAGAAGTGGGCCGGCTTTGTGGACCGCGGTGAGGAGCGCCAGGCCCTGGCCGAGCTGATCGAATCCGGCGTGGCCAAGGATGCAGGCGGAGGCATCTACGAGCTTCCCATCGTGGGCGACACCCGCGTCATCCTGGACATTGGCCACGTCATCATGTTCGGCCAGATGGTGCACCAGTCCCAGCGCGTCGCAGGCGCCGTGGCAATGGACTACCCCTTCCTGGGCGTCTTTGCCTTCATGCTCTTCCTGGGTTCCATGATGGGCATCATCGCATCGCAAACCACCTTGAGTGATGCCTCGATCCACGAGATTCCGGACCGCTTTGTGGAGCTTCTGCTCAAGGAGCCGGTGGTCGAGGAGCACAAGGAAAAGAACAAGCCCAACACGAACCCTGATGCCGGCGAAGGCGCCAAGGCAAAGAAGGAAGAGGGCAAGGTCGGTAAGAAAGACGCCAAGATGGACAAGGCCAAGGGCAACAAGGTGGAAATCCAACGCCAGGAACTCGACCGGGAGATCGCCGAGGATGCGGGGCTCCTCGGCCAAATCGCTGATCAAGGCGGAATGGACGGAACCTTCGGCAACACCATCGTGGACGAGACCCTTCTCGGTGGCATCGGTGGTGCCCTGGGTGCCAAGGGTGTCCAAATGGGCTCCGGTGGACTTGGTTCCCGCGGTAGTGGCCTGGGCGGCGGCGGAAGCGCCTCCGGACTGGGTGGCACCGGGACCTTCGGCCGCGGCTCTGGCTCCTCCGGTTGGGGAGCAGGCGGCGGAAACTTCGGCGCCAAGAGCGAGGGTGGAATCGGACGAATCGGTGGAGACCCCATCATCCTCGGTGCCCTGGACAAGTCGCTTATCGACAAGGTCATCAAGCGGAACATGGCGCAGATCCGGTACTGCTACCAGCGCGAGCTGAACCGCAGCCCGACCCTTTCCGGGAAGATCGTCGTGAAGTTCGTCATCAGTGGTGATGGCACCGTTTCCCAGGCCAAGACCCACTCCTCCACCATGAAGGGTGGAGATGCGGTCCAGTCCTGCATCAACAGCCGCTTCATGCGGTTCCAGTTCCCCGAGCCCAAGGGCGGCGGAATCGTCATCGTCAAGTACCCGTTCATCTTCGCTCCCCAGTAAACCTGAGAATCGCAGCAGGAACCGAAGCAGGAAGGGATCGCCCCGGCACGGCCAGGGCGTTACAAACGCGAGTTGAAAGAGGTTGTCATGAGAATCCTTCTGGTTGCCGCGTTGTTTGGATCTGCTCCGGTTCTTGCCCAGGACTTCGACGACGACTTCGACGAGGGCTTTGAGACCTCTGGGGAAAACGAGGCGGCCAAGCGGGTGACCAAGCCGGTCGTGCGCGAGGTGGTCAAGGGCTTCTACGCCAAGTCCAACGTGGGCACGGCCATGTACCTGCTCAACTTCGGCGGTGGCGTGGTGAAGCCCGGCACCGTGGTGGGACTGGCCCTGGGCCAGGACTTTGTCGACAACGAGCGCTCATCGCTTGCTTGGGAGGTGCACTTCACCCAGGGCATCCACAACGGCATGGACTACGTGGACCAGGACCTCAACGGGTGCGCTTCCCGGCCCGTGCCGAATTGCATTCAAGGGGACCTGCGCACCTACAACCTGGGGGTCTTCCTGGAAGCCGCCACCTACCCGAACCGTCGGATGGGCATCGGCGGGAGAATCGGCGGGGGGGTGCTCTTTGCACCGCTGCTCATGGAACCCACCTTGTACGAGGCCGAGGTGCTCAACGGTACCTGGAACATCCCGGACCCGGGCTTCCACAGCTACGAGGACAACCGGAATCCCCACCCGGTCGCCGGGGCAGGCGTGGAGATCGAGTACTACTCCAAGCTCTCCCACTTTTCCGTGGGATTGAACATCGATGCCCTCTACGCACTCGGCTTGGACCTGGGGCTGAACGCGACCGGATTCCTCAAGTACACCTTCTGATCGCAGGGTCGGGAATGCCCCGCCGCCCCGTCAAGATTTTCCCAGGACCGGTTTCCCTGTAGCCAGAGCCCAATTCGTGGGCTATATACGCGCCAGCACCGAGGGTTCTCCCACCATGCAATGGCTGAATTTGCTCGTGGTTCTGACCGGTTGCGGCGGACTGGATTCCTTCAATGGGGCTCCGGACGGCGATGCCGGGCTGGACGGCGAGGCCGGGCTGGAGCTCGGCGCACTGTACATCGACCAGGCGAGCCTGGACTTCGGGTATGTCCCCGTCGGCGCCAGCGACTCCAGGACCCTCATTCTCGCAAATGAGGGGGCCGAGTCCTTCAACCTGGAGAGCCTGGATCTCCTGGGATCCGATGCCTTTTCCCTGGATGCTGTGGTTGGAACGCCCCTGACGCTCGCCAGCGGTGAAAACATGGCGGTGACCGTCCTGTTTGCGCCCCAGGAAAGCGATGACTTTCTCGGTGCGGTGGCCCTGGCAACGGACCTGGCCGAGGCGCCCTACGTGGAGATCAACCTGGACGGCACCAGCCTCGCAGCCGAGGGTGACACTGCCATCAACACCTCGACCTCTGCCATTGACTTTGGGGTCGTGGGCACCCAATCCAGCGGCACCGCCCAGTGGACCCTGGAAAACACCAGTGATGCAGATGTGGCCTTGTCTTCCCTGTCCTTCAGCGACACGGTATTTGGCTGGCAGCAGAACCTGCCCATGCCCTACGTACTCAGGGCTGGCACCACGAAGAGCGTCATCCTGACCTACACCCCCACGACGGAGACCCAGCACACTGGCACTGCGACCCTGATCGTGGACGACCCTGCCCAGCCGCAGCTGACGGTCTCCCTGTCCGGGCGAGGCGAATACCAGTGCACTGTCTGTACCCCCCTGCTCACCACGGACACCAACCACGCCCTGACGGACTTCTTTGTCCTGGTGGGTCTGGGCAACGATGAGCGTCCCGTGTCCCTGCAGAACACAGGCGATCAGCCCCTGGTCATCCAGAGCGTCACTGTGAACAACGACTCGTTCTTTCCCGAGGGGAACTTCTCGGTTTCAGGCTTTTCGGGGCCCCTGACCCTGGCCCCGGGACAGACCTCCTCGTTCTCGGTGAGCTATGCGGCCACATCCAGCGGTATCGATCTGGATCTGTCGGTCATGGACCAGAACACCCTCCACATTCTGTCCAACAGCGCCCAGGAGTCCGACTACATGGTCGTGCTCGGAGGGGTCGCCCTGTAGTCATTTCCCGCGTTTGCGGGGATCGAGACCTTGTCGGCCATGCCCGGGTGCGATACATGCCGGCGGTCCGTACGCCGACGTCCCAATGAAGGGCCGCCGTCCAATGCGAGGTGCGAAATGAGCAAGCGTCCCGGCCTTCTCGGCCGCAAGATTGGCATGACACAGATCTTCGACGAGGAAGGCGACGTCGTCCCCGTTACCGTCGTTGCAACCGGTCCCTGTTCGGTGATCCAGGTCAAGACCCAGGACACCAACGGCTATTCAGCTCTCCAGCTGGGCTTTGAAGAGCGAAAGGAAAAGCACACCACGAAGGGTGAGCTTGGCCACTTCCACAAGGCCGGCCTGGCCCCCAAGCGGTTTGTCCGCGAGATTCGTCTCGAGACCGACCCCACGCAGGAGGCCGGCAGCCAGCTGTTGGTGTCCGATGTCTTCGAGGGCGTGGAGAAGGTGGATGTCACCGGCATCTCCAAGGGATGTGGTTTTTCCGGGGTCATGAAGCGCCACAACTTCAAGGGATTCATCCGCACCCACGGTACCCACGAGTTCTTTCGTCATGGTGGTTCCATCGGTTGCCGGCTGACGCCGGGCCGGGTGTTCCTCGGCCGCAAGATGCCCGGACAGATGGGCAACAGGCGCGTGACCGTGCAAAACCTCACCATCGCCAAGATCGATGCGGAGGAGAACCTGCTGTTCATCAAGGGCGGCCTGCCCGGCAAGAACGGCGGCTACCTGATCATTCGCCACGCGGTGAAGATCCACTCGTAGGGGAGGGCTCGCCGTCTTACGGCCCCCGTGCCCGCCCGCTCGGGCGGCCACAGGGGGCCGCCCCTACTTGGCCTTGGCCTGGGCCTTTCGCACGTCCTCTCGAAATTCATTCGCCAAGGCGCGCCCACAGGAGCCCGACAGGTTCATGTAGGCCTCCCGCAAGGGACGATCCTGCATGGCGGTGAGGGTGGCCAGGTTTGTCGCGATCTGCACCGTGTTCCAGGAGATGTTGGGTGCCAGGTCCCATGAGCATCCAATGCTCTTCTTCCAGATGCGCTCTCCAGCGGGTGTGAAGAAGGCCGCATTGACCCGCATCTGGGCCTGGGCAGCACCGGAATAGCCACTGCCCACCCCCCACTCGGTGATCATCAACTCAACGCTCCAGTCACTCCGCTGATCCAGGGGAATGGGGCTGGCTTTTTCCAAGCTGCTGCGCGTGGCCTTGCCCACCTTCTTGGCCATCTTCTGGGTGTCCATCAGGTGGGAGAGCCGCAAGGTGAATCCCTGCTCGAATGCCTCGATGGCGAGGTTTTCGCCGGCATTCACAGGTGCAACGCCCTCCCCATCTTCCGAGTCCGTTGCATCCAACTCCCCCACAGAGACACTGGGCTGGACCTGCTGGTGCCGCACCTTGATGGCCACATCGTCGATGTCGGCCACATGCTTCTTGAGTTTCAGGTTGCAGCCGACCCCGCAAAGGGCCACCACGAGAACCAATCCAACGCGCTTCATGTCCGCTTCCATATTTCCGTGTCCCGCAGGAAACGGATGTCGGTGTTTGGGAAGTCCAGAGTGTAGTGGAGTCCCCGGCTCTCTCGCCGCAGGAGAGCTGACTCCACCACCAGGCCCGCCACTGTGGCCAGGTTTCGAAGCTCCACCAGGTCCCCTGTGAGGCGAAAATCCCAGTAGTAGTTGCGGATTTCCTCTTGGACCAATTGTACGCGATGCCTTGCCCTCTTCAGGCGCCGCGTGGTGCGAACAATGCCCACGTAGTTCCACATGAACCGGCGAATCTCATCCCAGGTGTGGTCGATCACCACCAGCTCATCCAGATCCACCGCCTTGCCAGACTCCCAGCCCGGCAGCTCCCGGGGGGGATCCTTCTCAAGATTCGCAGCGGCGGCTGTCGCAGCACGCTCCGCATAGACCACCGCCTCCAACAGGGAGTTGGAGGCCAGGCGGTTGGCACCGTGCAAACCCGTGCAGGCACTCTCGCCAATCACGTACAGGGCCTCGATGGAGGAGCGGCCCAGGGCATCCGTGGCCACGCCCCCACAGAAGTAGTGGGCTGCTGGCACCACCGGCAGCGGTTCCACAGCCATGTCGATGCCCAGCTCCGCGCACCGCCGGAAGATCGCGGGAAAGCGCTCCTCCAGGAACCCCCGGTCATGGTGGGTCATGTCCAGGAAGACACAGTCCTCCCCGCGCCGCTTCAGCTCCTGGTCGATCGCCCGGGCAACAATGTCACGGGGGGCCAGCTCGGCCCGCTCATCGTAGTCGGCCATGAATGCCCGCCCGTCTGACAGGCGAAGCACCCCTCCCTCTCCGCGGCAGGCCTCGGACACCAGGAAGCTCCCCGCCTCCGGATGGTAGAGACAGGTGGGGTGGAACTGCACGAACTCCATGTTTCGCACCCGGGCGCCTGCCCGCCAGGCCATGGCAATGCCATCCCCGCTCGCCAGGTCCGGGTTGGATGTGTAGACGTAGACCTTGCCTGCCCCCCCCGTGCACAGGGCGACCCGGTGGGCGGAGACCGTCTCCACCTCCTGGGTGGCAAGGTTCAACACATAGGCACCCAGGACCCGGTCCGGCACGGGGGGCATGCCCCCCTCCTGGCGAGCCATCCAGCTGCCGGTGATCAGGTCGACCGCCATGTGCTGCTCCAGCACGACAATGTCCGAATGGGCCCTCACCACCTCCAGCAAGGCCCGGATCATCTCGTGGCCCGTCATGTCCTTTGCATGCAGAACACGACGGTGGGAGTGCCCTCCCTCCTGTCCGAGATCAAATTCGTCCGCGTTCTCGGCACTTGGGGAGAACCGAACCCCCAGGTCGATAAGCTCCTGCACAAGGGCTGGACCCTCGCGGACCACGCCCTCCACCACATCACGGCGGCACAGACCCGCCCCGGCGGTGAGCGTGTCCTGCACGTGGGCCTCCAGCGAATCGGCCTCGCTCCAGACCGCAGCAATGCCTCCCTGGGCATGGCGCGTGTTGCTGGCTTCCCCCTCTCTCTTTGTGACCAGGAGCACCGAACCCTGCCGGGCGGCCTTCAAAGCAAAGAGCAGGCCCGCTACCCCGGACCCCACCACCAGAAAATCGCAGGTGCGCTGCACCGGACCAGTCTATCCCGCCTGTGCGTTATGCTCGCACCATGGTGTATTTCTTGTCTGGGCTCCTTGTGCATGCGGCTCTTGCCAGCGACATCTACATGCGCACCAACCCGGACGGCAGCATCACGTTCACGGACACGCCCCAGGAAGCAGGCTACCAGCCCTTCCATGCCCGTCCCCTGTCCACCGCCACCCGGGTGGTCATCCGGCATCTTCCGCGCATCGACCGGTACGACGCCCTCTTTCTCGAGGCCGCCAAGGTGCATTCCGTGCCCGCGGAGCTGCTCAAGGCCGTCTGCCTCGCCGAGTCCGCCATGGACGCCCACGCGGTGTCCCATGCCGGAGCCCAGGGCCTGATGCAATTGATGCCCCCGACCGCCCTCGAGGTGTTCGTCACCGACCCCTTCGACCCGGTGCAGTCCATCGATGGGGGGGCCCGCTACCTTTCCCGCCAGCTGGCCACATTTGGTGAGGTCGCCTACGCACTGGCGGCATACAACGCAGGCCCCACCGCGGTGCGCAAGTACGGCGGCATCCCCCCGTACCCCGAGACCCAGGCCTACGTGGAGAAGGTCTTGGCGTACTACGAACACTTTCAAACCCGGCAGCCCCTGGTCCAATGAAAACGAACGGCTTCTGGAACCTGCCCAACACGCTGACGGTGCTGCGCATCGCAGCGGTGCCGCTGATGGTGTGGGTGCTGTGGACTCCACCCGGAATCTGGATGGCCCGGCTCGCCATGGCCATTTTCGTTACGGCCATGATCACCGACATCATCGATGGCTACCTGGCCCGCAAGTGGGGACTGGTCTCGGTGATCGGGGCCTTTCTGGACCCCCTGGCCGACAAGCTCATGGTGGTCACCACCCTGGTGATGCTGGTGGCGCACGGGTGGCTGCCCGCCTGGATGGTGGCCCTGCTCATCTGCCGGGAGCTGACCATCACCGCTTTGCGCACTATCGCTGTTTCCGAGGGCCTGGTGCTTGCTGCAAGCACTCTTGGGAAGTTCAAGACCTCCTTCCAGGCCACCGCGTTGGGCTTTCTCCTCTGGCACCACGAAACGGTCTTCCTGGGCCTGTTTCCGGTGGACGTGCACGCCTGCGGCATCATCCTCATGTACTTTGCGCTGTTCTTTTCCCTGGTCAGCGGGTGGAGCTATCTGCACTCCTTCTTTCGGCACGCTGGCAGCCTGAACACCGCCTGAACGCCAAGTCGGCTACGGCCAGGTGGCATCCTCCCAGCTCTGAATCTCCAGGGTGTAGTTCGACGTACAGGCCCCGGCGTTCCAGTTGGAGGTGTAGATACGAACCGCCCAGTCATCCTCCCCGGTGTCCCCAAAGAGTCCCCCGTCCCCTCGGAACGTGACGGACAGGCTGCCGGCACCGGAAATGGAGGTCTCCAAAGACCCGCTGTTGTTCATGTCATAAAGCTCCAGCACGGTGAACATGCCGGAGGGAAGACCGGAAATCGACACCTCGAAATGGGCGTTGTCGTAGATTTCATCGTCCACGCCGAACTTGAACCAGTCCTCGTCGCTGGCCTCGTGCAGGGTCAACCCTGAAACCGTGACGCTGTCTCCGCCGCTCGACCAGGGAAAGGAGGTGTTGTCCACTTCTCCCAGGTCGAAGGGGGCACCCATGGAGTTGTTGGCCTCGTAGGTGTCCATCCAGTCTTCGTTGTTCTGGCCATCCCCGTTGTTGTCGATGCCGTCGCAGGCCTCGTTCTGGACCTCCACGATCACCGAAATGGAGTCAGAGCCGACGTTGCTGTCCTCGTCGATCGCAGACAGGGTGATCACGTGGGTGCCCCCCTGCAGCTGCACGGCGGCCGCCGTGTATCCAGCGGAGTCAGGCGTGCCCGAGGCCAGGACCCCCTGGAGGTCGGAAGTCCACTCAATGGGGAGGCTGGCCGGGTCGGTCACATCGTCCCGGGCCGTGCCCTCCAGCAGGACGGTGTCGATGGTGTACCAGGCGCTTCCTCCCGCAGGGGCGCTGATGTTCACCTGGGGGCTGGCGTCTTCCGCCACCTCAATGCCCACCTGGGCCGAGCCCACGTTGCCTTCCTGGTCCTCGGCGGTCAGGGAGATCTGATGCGAGCCCGCCGACAGGGTGGGCAAATCCTGGGTGACCACACAGTTGGAGGCCACATTCCCACTCCACAGGACCCCGTCCCGAGAGGAGAGAATGGTGGTGTCCAGGGTGTCGCAGTCCTGCTCATTGTCGCTGACGGTTCCCACCACGGTGACGGTCTCCGACTGGCCGTAGGCATCGCCATCCACCGGACCCACCAGCACCACGGAAGGCGTTCCCTCCGAATCATCGCCCGGGCCGATCTGCACGGTGATCGTGTCCACGCCGGACTCCCCGTTGCGATCCGTGGCGGTCAGGCTGATCGAGTGGATTCCGGAGGACAGATCCGGGGCCGTAAAGAGCGCCACGCCAGCGGAATCCGCTGGAAGCGACCCACCAAAAACCCCATCGATGGACGAACTCCAGAGGATTTCCAGGTCCGCTGCGGACTCCTGGTCATCGAAGACCGTGCCTGAAAACTCAACGGCCTCCCCCCAGTCAAAATAGGTCTCGGTGACCGGCACATTGATCCGCGCACCGGGCGGCGTGTTGTACACAGCCACCTTGTTGTCCTGACAGCCTGCCAAAAGCAGTAAAATCGCGAGGTTGCCCATCGTCTGGTTCCCGGTGCCGCGCCAAGGTTATCACCTTGAAGGGGCCCTCCGCCACACCGCATTCTCCCGGACCCGGCCCCTTTGGCCTGGACAATCGCCGATCAGGGAGACCCCACCAGTCCATCGAGCAGGACCGTGGGTTGGTGTGGCAGACCATTTCCACGGAACCGAATGCGCCCGTCCCCGTCCAAAATGATCCCAAGGGGCAGCGTGCGCACCCGCCAGTTGGATGCAATGGCACCGTCGGTGTCCAGGAGGCTGGGATAGCGCATGCCCATCTCCGTGGCGGCTGCCTGGGCTTTTCCAACCGGCTCCCCCATGTTGACCCCGATCACCGAGATCGAATCTCCGTATTGATCCATCAAGGCGTGCAGCTGCGGCACCTCTTTGCGACAGGGGAGACACCAGCTGGCCCAGAACACCAGCAGCACAGGTTTTGGCTGCTGCGCTTGCAGGGAGAGGGAGCCCCCGGTCAGGGTCCGGGCCACCACCCGGGGCGCCAGCTGGGTCTCCAGGACCCCGCGTTCCTCCACCTCGCCACAGGCCAGGCACAACCAGATCCAGACCAGACCCACATCCACCTCGTCCCCAGGTTCTAGCCACCCCATCCCCCTTGTGCCACCTTGCAACGGGTTACCCACCCGCCGTGCTTGACCTGGCCTACAAGCTGACCCGTCCCCTTCTGTTCTCCATGGATCCGGAGGACGCCCACGAGCGGGTCCTGGCCCTGGGAGGGGCTTGTCCCGGCATGCTCGGGGCCCTGGGCAGCGCCAAGCCGGACCCTGCCCTGGCCACTGAGGTGGCAGGACTGTCCCTCCCCTCTCCGGTCGGTCTTGCAGCCGGCCTGGACAAGAACGGGTCCGCCATCCTGTTGTGGGAGAAGTTTGGATTCGGGTTCATGGAGTTGGGCACGGTGACCCCGCGCCCCCAGCCGGGCAACGAGCGCCCCCGTGTACACCGACTGGTCGAGGACCAGGGGTTGGTGAACTGGATGGGCTTTCCCTCAGACGGGGCCGAGGCCATTTTTCAGCGCCTCTCCACCCTGCGGGACAAGGGCAGCTGGCCCTCGATTCCCGTGGGTTTCAACCTGGGAAAGAACAAGGACACTCCCCAGGAGGATGCGCCCCTGGACTACGCCCTGGCCGCCGGTCGCCTGGCAACCCTGGCGGACTTCTTTGTCATCAATGTCTCCTCCCCCAACACGCCGGGGCTGCGGGAGCTTCAGGATGCCGACGCCCTGGCAACCATTCTGGAGGCGGTGCTCCAGCACGCCCGAGACCGTCCCGTCTGGGTCAAGCTCTCCCCGGATCTCCACGAAGATGCCATCCACGAGGCTGTGCGGCGGGTGATCTCCGAGGGGGCCGGAGGCATCGTAGCAACGAACACCACCGTCAGCCGTCCCACGGAGGCCAGCCAGGAATTTGAACAGGGAGGACTGTCCGGCGAACCCCTGTTTCCCATTGCACACCAGAAGGTCATGGCGGTACTGGCTGCTGCTGGGGAGGTGCCGGTGATCGGCGTGGGAGGCATCAACTCCCCTGAAAGGGCCCGGGCCATGATGAACAGTGGCTGCAAGGCGGTGGAGGTCTTTACCGGAATGATCTTTTCCGGCCCCGGACTGGTGGCCCGCCTCAACCGCGGCCTGGCTTCGTAGGCACCGCCCGCCTGAACCGGGAGTGGGATCGACGCGCCCTGGGGTTGTGACGAGCAGCCCGGGCCTCCTGGCCTACCCCTTCCTCCGGGGCCATCGGGTCGATCTCCGTGATCCGCCTTCGGGTGGGATTCCCGATCCAACGGGCCACCGCCTCCGCGTGGCGCACACCCCGCGTTTCCAGGGGCGGCATGTGGCCGAGATCATCGAACCGCCAGGTCACAGCGTGGTGGAGATCCCCGAGCAGCCGGCTGGCCCGGGGCGGCAAGAGGGCATCCTTGGCACCGAAGGTCACCAGGATCGGGCAATCCGGGGTCTCTACCCGGGGGCGGCGCAGAAAAAGGGACCGGGTCACCTGGGCCGACCACGGCGCCATGCGAGGCAGAATGTCCCCCAGGATGGCATCGTCCACGCAATTGAATCCCAGGGCCCGGTAGACATCATCTGGGACGTGAAAAGTGCCTCCGCCCAGTGCCCCAGGCACCATCCCCAGGCCGGACAACAGGGAGCGCAGAGGAGGCAGGGCCTTGACCCCCGCCGGGGTGGCCGAACACACGAGCACCATGGAGCTGGCCTCGCAATCCCGGGCGATCATCTGGGCAACAATTCCGCCCATGGAATGGCCCACCAGCACCGGGTTTGAGAGGGTTCTGGCGACAGCAAGAGCACCCTGTGCCACCTCTTCCAGGGTGCGCGGCGACCCGGCATCCACTCCGTGCCCTGGGAGATCCACCGCCAGGGATTCCAGGCCGGCCTCTCCCAGGATTCGTTGATCCCGCTCCCAGAACCAGGCCCCCAGCCCCATGCCATGAAACAAGAGGACACAGGGGCCCTTCCCCCGGTTCTTGGGCCGAAAGCGGACCACCGGGAGGCCTGCGATGCATTCAGGTTGGGGAGTCACCTGGCTCCCGTATTCTGCAACCTGTGGACCGGAAAGGTTAGAACTCGCCAATGGCACACCACTCCCTCTCCCGCCTCGCCCTGGAAGTCGAGGGAATGCAGTTCTCCCGGGCCCACGGAATGGAAACCGATTCCAGCCGATGCGAGCGAATGACCCGCCTCCTGGTGGAGGGAGCGCCCCACCACCCGGTGTCCCTGAACCTCCGTGCCCGCGCTGCACTCCCGGAGACCATGCTGCCAGAGTCCGGGGAGGCCCTGAAGGACATCGCCACCGCCTTTGCAGCGGGGGACTTTTCGGCGGCCCTGGCTATCGCGAAGGAACTTGGGAGCCTGTCCATGGAAGAGGAGGGCCTGCGGGAGCACACCGTCGGGGACCTGGTCTTTCTGACCCAGGGTCCCGCGGAGGCAGAGCCACACTACCGGGCCGCGATCCAGGCCCTCGGCCCCCTCGCACCGCTGCTGGCCCGGCTGGGGCGCTGCGCTCTTGGCGCCGAGGACTGGCCCACCGCCCGCCGGTATGCGGTGCGCGCACTGACGGAAAACCCCTTGTATGGCACGGCCCTGGTGCTTTTGTTCGAGGCAGCCCACGCAGTGGGAGAGTCCCTGCTGCCCATTCCAATCCAAGCCCGGATCTTGTCGGCGCCCGGCGGAGTCCGAATCGACCCGAGCCTCTCTCCCCGGGGCCGAATGGCCTGGGAGGCCTGGCTGCAGGCGCGAGAGACGTCGGACTTTCAGGAGCGCCCCCCGGAACGCTCCTCCACCCTGCGTCTCATCGAGGCCTGGCGGAAAGGCTCCGACGGACAGCTGGCCTACTCCGACTCCCCAAACCAGGAGCTTGAGGCCCTGGACCGGTGGGAGCGGGACGGCCTCTTGGATGCCTACCTCTGGTTTGCAGGGCTGAATCCTGACAACGCCCCGGTGTTTCGCAGTTGGCGAGATGCCCACCGGGACACCGCCGAGCGGTTCTGGCGCCAGGGAGTCTTGTTGCCTTGATCCGGCGCGGAATTTAGGGGCGGCCCCCTGTGCCGGCCCGCTCTAGTTTCCGGTGCAGCTATAGGTCAGCACCACCGTGTCCTGAATGCTGGAGGTAGCGCCATAGCAGTCCGTGACCCGCAGACCCAGGGTCGTCGTTTCACTGG
>CAZSZE010000069.1:22235-23758 GCA_964610645.1 uncultured Enterobacterales bacterium
GACGAGCCGGTGCCATCCAGCGTGATCTCGGTGCAGTGCTCCAGGGTCGCACCACTGTTCTCGCTGGCCACAGCCACAGGCATGGTCTCCACCTCGCCATCGCAGTCGTTGTCGATGGTTCCATCCACCTCGGGAGCCCCCGGCCAAGCCGACGGGTCTGCATCGTCGCAGTCCCCCTCATCAATGCTGATTCCGTCCCCATCGTGGTCCCAGGTGCTGCAGCCCTCGTTGCCTGCACCCGGCGTGCCCATGTCGGAAGTGGCAGCCCAGCGTTGCACAGATGCACACCACTGATCGGAGGTGCCCACGACCCCCGCGCCATAGCCCACAGGGTCCAGGCTCATGCTGGCCCCCGCCGTATCCGGCATCGTCAAGCCGTTGTCCCAGGCAAGGGCAGCCACGACGAGACCTTCTCCCACAATTTGGATCTGGTCCGACTCGTTCCCCAGGCTGATGTCCGCGTACTCGTAGTCCACCGACAGGCCGCCGTTGTCACTCTGGTTCTGCTCGTTGCCAAAAACAAAGTATGCGCCGGGCTCCACGGTCAGGACCGTGGCCCAGGTGACCAAGTGCGACTCGCCCGCCCCCTCGCTCACGATCACCAGGCCGTTGAGAGACTGGGTGGTGGTCGATGCGTTGTAGACCTCGAACCACTCCCCCTTGCGGTCCGTGACCCGGTCCGGGTTGGCCATGACCTCCACGATCTGCAGAACGCCAATCTCCCATGCGGTCTCGTCCACCACCCCATCGCAGTCGTTGTCGATGCCGTCGCCATCCACTTCTTCCGCGGCAGGAAAAACAGCTGAATCGTTGTCGTCACAGTCACCGTTGCAAGTGGTCACCCCGTCCCCATCCAGGTCAAAGCCCTCGTCCACCTGGCCATCGCCATTGTTGTCCTGGCCGTCACAACGCTCCTCCCCCACGCAATCCGCAACCCCATCCCCATCGGAGTCCGCGTAGCCCTCGTCCACCTCGCCGTCGCCGTCGTTGTCCAGGCCGTCGCATTCCTCGAAATCCTGGCAGTCAGCCACGCCGTCCTGGTCCAAATCCGGGTGCCCCTCGTCCACCAACCCGTTGCAGTTGTCGTCGATGGCGTTGCAGGCTTCCACCCGTCCCGGGTGGATGTCGGGATTGTCGTCATCACAGTCGCCGTCGACAGCGGTCACCCCATCGCCATCGGCATCGCCCAGGTTGACCACGCCGGTGTCCAGGGGCTTTCCTTCGTCGGTCGTGAGGCTTCCGCCGTCACATCCAACGCTAAGCAGAACGAACACCATCAGCATCGTGCGCATGGATTTTCCTTGAGCGCCAAGAAGCACGCGGCGAGCTATTGGAAACCTACCCCGAAGCAAAGCGGTGTGGCAACGATTCTCGACCCTTCCCTCCTCCCCACATTCCACATTGCTTGACAGAAGGGCACCAAGCGATAGGTTGGCCGGCGTTTCTGCGGGAGTAGCTCAGCGGTAGAGCCCCACGTTGCCAACGTGGCTGTCGCGGGTTCAAATCCCGTCTCCCGCTCCATT
>CAZSZE010000070.1:0-22275 GCA_964610645.1 uncultured Enterobacterales bacterium
GAGCCCTCGCCGTTCACCGTGGATCCCACCCACACCTGGAAACTGGTGGCCTGGATGATGACCTCCCCTGAGATATCCAGGATGGCGTCATTCAAAAGGGTGACCTCGTCATAGAGATAGGACCCCTCGGTCAAGGTTTCCGTGGTGCCGTCCACCACGAGGTCCGGATAGGTCACGGTCAGGGACACGGATGCAGAGTCGCCATCCTCGTACTCGTCGCTGGGGGTCATGGTGCAAATCCATTCCTGGTTGGCCTGCACATAGGACACATCCACCGTGTCCCCCACGATGGTCCCATCGGTGTTGTCGAGGAAGTCGATTCCGTCCAGGGTCCACGACGCGGTGTAGGTGATATTGTCCCCATCCTCATCCACGGACGCGACGAGAACCACGCAGGTCAAGGCCGTCATGTCCCCGGTGAGTTCCTCAGGTGTGATGGCAATTTCCGGGGCTGTCGGCGCCGAGTTCATGATCACCACCGAGGCAGTTCCAGCCTCCCCTTCCACTCGCCCGTCAGTGGGCGTGACGGTGACGCTCCACTCCTGGCCCACGTAGGTCAAGTACGACCTCACCGTGTCATCGGTGACGTCTCCGTAAAGGGCCCCATCCACGCGCCACTCGAACACAAAGGAGATGGGCTGGTCCTCCGGATCCGTCGAAGGCACGTCGAATTCCACCACCAGGTCATCGGCTGTGGCAGGGGCACCTGGAGAGATGCTCACGATCGGCGCTGTGGGGGGACCGTTGATGACCAGGTTGATCGAGTCCTCGCCCTGGCCTTCACGCGAGTCCTGCACTGTGACTGTGATGACGTGGGTCCCCACGGAGAGAAGCCCAATGCTCACGCTGGTGAAGTCATCCTCTTCCACGGTGCCTGTGGTGATCTCCCCATCCACATCCGAACTCCACCGCACAGAAAGAGTCTCCGCCAGGTCCTCCAGATCCCAGGCAAAAGCCCGCAGGGTGATCAACTCCTGGGCGTTGACGACGTCTCCATCTTCCGGGGAGACAATGCGCACCACCGGGTTCTCATTGGTGGAGCCCGGGGTCTTGATGGGACCATCACAGGCGGGAAGAGCCAAGAAGACGGCAAAGGACATGGCTAAGCGCATGTTGGCTCCGGAGGCGGTAGAGAAGAAACATAGCCCCGGATTGTACTCAATCCCACCCAACCATTGAACAGGGCCTACAAATACCGGTTCACCCGCTCGCAGTAATCCCGGTATTCGGGACCCAGTTTCTCCAGCAGATAAGCCTCTTCCCGAAGCACCACGCCCACGTGCATGACGGAGATGCACAGACACAGCAGCACCAGGTGCCAGGCGTTGTGGGTCCAGAGTCCTGCACCCACGATGAGCATGGCCATGGCCACGTAGATGGGGTTCCGGCTGTACCGGTAGGGTCCCGACTGCACCAGCGTCTCGGTTTCTGCCTCCGGCATCACGCGCTCCCCGAAACCGCGGAAGGTCGAAACAGACCAGAGGAACAACCCAAAGGCCACGATTACAAAGGACATTCCCAGCGCATGCGCCGTGTCGTTCGACGGGGCCAGGGGCACCGGGAAAACCCGCCCCAACAGCGGCCCGCCCACCAAGGACCCCAACAGAAGTACCGGAGGCTTCACCACCATTTGGTCATGGATCAATCCCATGCCAGGGTTTGTAACCCCGTTCCACGGCCTGAAGGCCTGCTTAATGTTGGACCATGGTAGAACCGTGGTTCCCGTCGGTTTTCTTCATGTTCAGGCCCCTGCTACCGCTGCGTTCCCTCTCCGGCCTGGTTCGGACTGTGGGGCTGTTCCTGGTGGGTTCCACCTCCGCCTCGGCCGCGGTCCCGGGCTTCTCCACCCGAGACTTTCTGAACCGCCTCTTTCTTGGGAACCTCGACGACACCCGCACCACCTTCGTCGCGATCTTCACCGCGGTGGCCCTGGCCATCATCCTCCTGCAGTTCCGCAAGGAGGTGAAGGACCTGGTGGATCTGAAGCTCACCGTGGTGCGCCGCACCGAATCCAAGATGCTTGCGGTGACCACCGCCATCGCCGAGGAGATCAAGCTTCAGCCGCTCCTGCACAAGGTCATGGACATCTGCACCGACATTCTCGATGCCGACCGCAGCACCCTGTTTCTCCACGACCGCAGCACCGCGGAGTTGTGGTCCAACGTGGCCCAGGGCATCGGCACCCACCAGATTCGCTTTCCCGACGATGCGGGCATTGCCGGCGACGTTTTTGCCAGCGGGAACACGATCAACATTCGTGAGGCCTACAAGGACGACCGCTTCAACAAGGCCATCGACAAGAAGACCGGGTACCGCACTCGCTCCATTTTATGCGTGCAGATCAAGTCCAAGAACGGCACCCCCATCGGCGTGATGCAGGTGCTGAACAAGAAAGGCGGTCCCTTTAAGGCCATCGACGAGCGGCGGCTCAAGGCCTTCTGCGCCCAGGCAGCCATCGCGATTGAGAATGCCCAGCTCTTTGAGGAAGTGCTGACCATCAAGAACTACAACGAGGCCATTGTCGAGTCCATGCGCAGCGGGGTGATCACCCTGAACGCCGACGGCCGCATCGCCAAGATCAACCAGTCCGCGGAGGGATTCCTGGAGCGCCCCGACAGCATGGAGGACCTGGTGGGCCGCAGAATTCGGGAGGTCTTTACCGACGGCAACGAATGGGTAGTGGACGAGGTGGCGGCCGTGCTTCTGGGCGGGAGTCTCCGAGAGTCTCTCGATGTGCCGATCTTCCTCCCCATGGGGGACCTGCATGGGGTGGAGCCGGACAAGGAAGCCCGGGCAAACCTCACCATCCTGCCCCTGAGCAATGCCAAGGACGAGCGAATTGGCTGCCTGGTCTTGATTGAGGACATCACCAACGAAAAGCGCCTGCGCTCCACCATGTCCCGGTACATGACCAAGGAGATTGCAGACAAGCTGATGGAAGAAGGGGAGGATGCACTGGGGGGCACGGAGCAGCAGGCTTCCATTCTCTTTTCGGACATCAAGGGCTTTACAGCCTTCTCCGAGCGAACCGGTGCCGCGGAGACCGTGGCCATGCTCAACGACTACTTCACGGTCATGGTGGACATGGTCATGAACCACGGGGGGATCCTGGACAAGTACATGGGGGACGGGATGATGGCGGTCTTCGGGGCCCCGTTTCCCGGTGAGCAGGATGCCGACAATGCCATAAAGTCGGCCCTTGGGATGTTCCGGGCCCTGGAGGAATTCAACGAGGGCCGGGAGGGGGCGGGCAAGGAGACCATCGACATCCGCGTGGGCCTGAACACGGGTCAGGTGGTGTCCGGAAACATCGGCTCCGCCAGGCGCATGGACTACACGGTCATTGGGGACGGCGTGAACCTGGCTGCCCGCCTGGAGGGCGCCAGCAAGGCCTATGGAACGCGGTTGCTCATCTCAGAGTTCACGGTGGCAGAATTGCACCACGAATACGCCCTTCGGCGGGTGGACCGCTTGCGGGTGCAAGGCAAGGAGAAGCCGGTCAACATCTATGAAGCGCTGGACTCCTACCCGGAGGGGGCCATTCAGGATGTGCCGGCCCTGATGCAGGCGTTCGAGGAGGCGACCAAGGCCTACCAAGGCCAGGAGTGGCAGCAGGCCCGCCAGGGATTTGAGGCCGCCCTCTCCATCCATCCCAAGGACCGGGTCTCCCAGGTCTACCGCTCCCGATGTGAGATCTTTGCTGCCAACCCGCCCCCGGAGGACTGGGACGGGGTGTGGGTCATGACCCACAAGTAGGGCGCTATTCGGCCTCCTCCAGATCCAGGGAGGCAGAGTTGATGCAGTAGCGCAGGCCGGTGGGGGCAGGCCCATCGGGAAAGACGTGCCCAAGGTGGGCCTGGCAGCCGCTGCACAGCACCTCTACCCGGCGCATGCCGTGGCTTTCGTCTTCCCGGTTCTCCACCGCCTCCGCGGAAACAGGAGCCGTGTAGCTCGGCCAACCACTCCCGGAGTTGAACTTGGCCTCGGAGGAGAAAAGCGCTGCACTGCAACAGATACACCGGTAGGTGCCCGGGGTCTTGCAGTCCCAGTACCGGCCCGTGAAGGGAGGTTCTGTGCCGCCGTGGCAGCTCACCTGGTACTGCTCGGAGGTAAGTCTCTCCTTGAGATCCGCCTCCATCTCGCGAACGGTCTTTCCCATGGGGTTCTCCTTTGGCACCAGGCCCGCGTGGGGCCATGTTAGGCGAACCGTTGCCGGTGCGCGATGAAGATTCCCTCCCATCGACAACTGATGATGGCCTTGGGCCTCACCCTTGCCGTGTTTTGCTTGGCGGAAGGTGTCGCCCGCAGCCGTTTTGTGCCCCGGCAAGTCCAGACCGAGGGAATCTTCGAGTACGACCCGGACAAGGTCTTTCGCCTCAAGGCCAACCATGAGGGGCAATACGTCAACCAACCGGTGAAGACCAACGCGTGGGGACACCGGGATGAGGCAGTGGAGCAGGAGGCGACGGAAGGCACGCTGCGGGTGCTGGTCCTGGGGGATTCCATCAGTTTCGGGCACGGGGTGCAGGCCGAGGAGAGTTGGCCCGAGTTGTTGGAGGCGCGCCTGAGCCAACCTGGACGGCCGGTGGAGGTGATCAACACAGCCGCGCCCGGAAACGGACCCATGCAGGAACTCCATGACCTGCGTCGCAACCGCTCCCTGGAGCCGGACCTGGTGGTGCTGCAGATCACCTTGAACGACGTGGTGGAGCCGTACCTCTTTCTCAAGCGCCTCGGGGGCAACGGACGGGACTACCACGGCGTCGAGGACGTCTCCCATCTGCACCATGTCCTGCAGCAGCGTTCCGGGCTCTACCTCGCCCTGCGCCAGGGGCTCATTTCCCTGCGGCTTCTGGGCTCCCCCGGCAAAACCCGCGCAGAGCGGGCAGCACACGAGGAGGCGTATGCAGCCACAAAGCTCATCGATGCGCCCGACTCCCCCCCCATCGAGGCCGCGTGGACCGAGGCGCTGGGCTGGCTGGACCGCATCGCCAAGGTCGCAGACGACACCCCGGTCCTGCTCGTCGTGTCTCCGTTTCAGTTTCAACTGAAGCGCTCCCCCGCGCTGGCACGGCCCCAGGCGCGGCTGGGGGCATTCAGCGAAGAGGCCGGGTGGGACTACATCGACCTGCTGTTTCTCCTGCAATCGCGGTACGTGGCCTCCCAGGGAGGCCCCTCCTGGGAGGTGGAGCAGCCCCTGGCCGATCGAATCGTTCAGCTTCGCGCGCGAAACAAGGACTCCTTCGACGTGTTCTGGCGCAACTACTTCCTGGACCATGACCACTACAACCGCGCCGGGCATGCCCTGGTGGCAGAGTACCTGGCCCCCGAGGTGGAACGACTGCTCACGCGTTAGTGGGCTGGGATGCCCTACGCCCCTGACAATCCCCTTGTGGTCCAGTCGGATCGTTCGCTCCTCCTGGAGACCATGGGGCCCCATTTTCGGGAGGCTCGCGATGCGCTGGTTTCCTTTGCGGAGCTGGTGAAGAGCCCCGAGTACGTGCACACCTACCGGCTCACCCCGCTCTCCCTGTGGAACGCAGCTGCGGCAGGGCACCCGGTGGAGGAGGTCTTGGAGACCCTCCAGCGGTTCGCCAAGTACGACGTGCCCCCCAATGTGCCGGTCTGGGTGGAGGAGACCATGGGCCGTTTTGGGCGGCTCAAGCTGCGTCCTTTTGAACGGGACCTGCTGCTGGAGGCGGACTCAGCGGTGCTGATGACCGAGATCTCCACACTGAAGGGAGTGATTCCCCTGCTGAAGGCGCAGATCTCGGAGAGTTCCTGGTCCATTGAGCCGGGGCACCGGGGCGATCTCAAGCAGACCCTGACGCAGGCCGGCCACCCGGTGGAGGATCTCGCCGGGTACACCGATGGTGAGGCCCTGGAGTTCTCCCTGCGCACCGAGTCCGAGTCCGGCCGAGAATTCTCCGTGCGGGAGTACCAGGTGGATGCGGTGGATGCCTTTCACGGAGACGGTCGCATTCGGGGCGGCTCGGGGGTGATTGTCCTCCCCTGTGGTGCAGGCAAGACCATCGTCGGCATGGCAGCCATGGCTCGGCTGGGCATGAGCACTCTGGTGCTGTGCACCAACGTGACCGCCTTGCGCCAGTGGAAGACGGAAATCCTGGACAAGACCACTTTGACGGAAGACCAGATCGGCGAGTATTCCGGCCAATCCAAGGAGATCAAGCCCGTCACGCTGGCGACCTACCAGGTCCTGACCTACCGCAAGTCCAAGCACGACGAGTTCGTCCACTTCGGACTCTTCAACCAGCGCAACTGGGGCCTGATCATCTACGACGAGGTGCACCTGCTGCCTGCCCCGGTCTTTCGGGCGGTGGCACACATTCAAGCTCGTCGGCGCCTGGGTCTCACCGCCACCCTCGTGCGAGAGGACGGTCGCCAGGGGGACGTGTTCTCCCTGATTGGCCCCAAGCGCTTTGATGTTCCCTGGAAGGACCTGGAGCACCAGGGATGGATCGCCTCCGCCCAGTGCAAGGAGATCCGCATCGGCCTCTCCAAGGAGGACCGCCTGCGCTACGCAGTGGCAGATGACCGGGAGAAATTCCGCATCGCTTCCACAAATGCGAGAAAGGGCGTGGTGATCGAGGAGCTGATGGAGGCCCACGCGGGCGACCGCATCCTGGTGCTGGGCATGTACCTGGACCAGTTGAACTGGATCTCACAGAAATGGCGCCTGCCGATCATCACCGGCAAGACCCCCCAGTCTCAGCGGGATGAGTTGTTTGGTGCCTTTCGCAGCGGCGAGTCCCCGATCATGGTCATCTCCCGGGTAGGCAACTTCTCGGTGGACCTGCCGGATGCCTCTGTGGCCATCCAGGTCAGCGGCACCTGGGGAAGCCGCCAGGAAGAGGCGCAGCGCCTGGGTCGAATTCTCCGACCCAAACCGGGGACCGGGAACAAGGCCTGGTTCTACAGCCTGGTGAGCCGGGACACCAACGAACAGGATTACGCGGAGAGGCGACAGCTCTTTCTCACCGAGCAAGGCTACAGCTACCGCATCGAGCCGAGGCAGTGATGGCAGAGCGCGTGTTGCACCGGGGAGTGGCGTTGTTGGAGGTGGGAGATCCCCACCTGCTGGAGGAGATCCGGGCGGTGCTGCCCCTGGATGAATTCCTCATGGGACGCATCTCCGACAGCGAGTGGGTGGTGGATCCCAAGCGGGTGAAGGAGCTTTCCGACCTGCTGCAGGCCAAGGGTATGCGGCCCTTGATCCGACGCGCCCCAGAGTCCTGACTCCGAATCTGGCGCCTACTGGTTTTCGGTCTTCTGGACGCGGCTTGAACCGGTCTCGTCCGAAGAGACCCAGGACAGCCGGCCTTCTTCTGACCAGGCCAGGAGGCCTGTGGGCAGCGCATGCACAGCGCGATTTCGCACGCCTGCCTCGGGAACCAACTCGCCTCGGAGCACGTCGACCACACTGCCATCCAATTGCAGGGCATACACCCGATCCCGGTAGCAGGAAATGGACTTCAGCCCACTGACGAGCGCTCGCCCGTTGTTGGCGACTTCCCCCTCTTTGTCCAGGCCCCAGACCTGCCCCCCGGCAATCGGAAGTGCAAGTCCACCACAGGCCCAGAGATCATCCATGCGCGGGATGTCCAGGCGCCGCCACCCCTGCTCGGTCCCGGTGTGCACTTCGCCTTCTTCGTTGAGGGCCCACAAAACGCCCGCAGACGCGGCGATGTGGGTGAATGGCCCCTCGCTCACGACCTTCCAGCGGCCCTCTGCACCTCGGCGCAGCACGCGGCCCTGGTCTGATTCAACCACAAACAGGTCTCCGGTCAGGTCATCGACAGCAAGGTCTGCATTGTTGGTGCCCGCTCCAATGTCCTCCCAGCCGTTTTCCGTGACCCGGAAGACGCCCCCCTTGTTGTCCATCACGTAGGCGCGGCCATCCGGGGTCAGCCCGAGGTCCAGAATCCTGCCTTCGCGAAAGGGCTTGGCAAGCTGGTCTCGAAGTCGCTCTCCAACCGCCGCCTGCGGCCGAGAAGCCCCTACTCCAAGAGACGGGTGGTCTCGCCAATGCAACAGGTACTCCACCACCGTTTGCGCCGGAATAGCCAATTTCGTGGTCTGATCCTGGCGCAGCATGGCCACGTTGACCCCGATCACAAGGCCTTGATCGTCCACGAGGGCACCGCCGCTGCTGCCGGTCTGCATGTTGGCGTTGTGCTCGATGTACAAGGCCTGGCCATTCCGCGCCCAGTGAAGTGCGGTGACCGCACCCGGGCGCAAGGAAGCAGGCGGATCCGTCTGCAAATCCCCCAGACTGCGTACGGATCCCATGGGGAAACCCACCGCGACGACGGATTCTGTCTCGTGGGGAAGCCGCTGTGACCCGAACTCCAGCACCCGTTCCATGCCACCGGGCACCTCCACCAGGGCGAGGTCTCTCTCTGCGGCAAGGTGCGCCACAGTGCCCTGCAGGTGGGCCCCATCTGCGGTACCGCTGTCCACGACGATCTCCAGCGTGCCCCCGACTCCAACCGCTTCCACCACGTGGCGATTGGTCACCACGAGGTTCTCGGAAACAAAGAAGCCACTGGCCTCGCCACCGCCTTCCACGCGAACAAAAACAGTGCCGCGTTTCAGGTGTTCGACCACGTCGGGCTCGAGCGCCTGGGCTTGGGTCATGCAAAGAAAAAGGATCGAAAACATCTTGTCTCTAGGGTAGCCGCGATCTGCAGGGCCCGCGTCGAGGGCCGCGCTGAGGGCCTTTCAGATCGCCCGTTCAGTCAGCAGCTTCAGCAGAATTCAGCGAGGTACATGAGAGGTCGAAAGAGACCCCTCCATCCCTGGAATCGGTTTAGAACCCCCGAATCTTGAGCCTTGTTCCGGCCTTATTCGGCGAGCGCAGCATCGATGGCGCCCACGAGGGCCACGTCCATCGGCTTGATGGCGGAAGGGAAACGGGCCTTCACCTGCCCGTCCTTGCCCACCAGGAACTTCGCGAAATTCCACTTCACACTCTTGCCGCCGCCCGCCTCGCTTCCGATGAGCACCTGGTAGAGGGGACTGCGGCTCTTGCCGTTGACGTCCTGCTTTTCCAGCAGCTGGAAAGTGACCCCGTAGGTGGCCTGGCAAAAGGAGGCAATTTCCTCCGGTGCACCGGGTTCCTGCCGTCCAAACTGGTTGCAGGGCACCCCCACCATGACCAGCCCCTGGTCCGAATACCGCTCGTGAAGCGCCTGGAGCCCCGTGTATTGCTTGGTGAACCCGCACTTGCTGGCCACGTTCACAAAGAGGACCACCTTGCCTTGCAGCGCGTTGGCGTCGACCGGGCTGCCATCGAGAGCCACCAGGGAGAGTTCATAAAGGGACATGTCGTTCTCCGAGGCGTGCGGACCTGAAAGTGCGCCGTAACAACCGGCGAGAAGGGTCAGGACAAGTTGGGTAAGAAAGACGCCTATGACGACTCTCCGGAGAACCAAGACCGCGTGCCGTGGGCATCGATGGCCTCGTTCAAGCGAGAGAGGGCGTGGACATAGGTGGCCGTGCGCATGTCTGTTCCGAGTTCTTCCATCCGGTCGTACACGGAATTGAACTCCCGGGACATGATCTCCCGGAGGCGGGTGTGGATTTCCTCCACCGGCCAGTAGTCCCCGGCCCGGTTCTGGATCCATTCGAAATAGCTGACGGTCACCCCCCCGGCATTGGCCAGGATGTCAGGCACCACCAGCACACCCTTCTCCTTGAGAATGGTGTCCGCCTGGGGGTTGCAGGGGCCATTGGCCACCTCCACAATCACCTTGGCCCGGACGTTCGGAGCATTGTCCTCCGTGAACACGTTCTCCAGCGCAGCGGGAATCAGGATGTCCACTTCCAACTCGAGAAGCTCCGCGTTGGTGAGGGTCTCCGACTCGATGAGCTCACAGACGCCCCCCTCGCAGTACACGGCCTTCACCTGCCGGGTGTCGTTCTTGGCCTGGATGATGCTGGGCACATCAAAGCCCTCGGCCCGATAGATTCCCCCCCTGGAGTCGCTGATGGCCACGACCCTGTACCCATCTGCATGCAGGAGCCGCACGGCGTGCTGTCCGCCGTTGCCAAACCCCTGTACCGCGACCGTGATGTCGGAGGGGTTCCAACCCCGCTTCCGCTCAATCTCCTTGATGCAGTAATAGGCACCCCGGCCCGTGGCGTCGTCCCGGCCCAGGCTGCCCCCCAGGGAAATGGGCTTCCCGGTGATGACCGCCGGGCACGGCTTGCGCTGGATGTTGGAGTACTCGTCCATCATCCAACCCATGATCCGGGCGTTGGTGTACACATCCGGCGCGGGAATGTCCGTCTCCGGTCCGATGAAGTCCGCCACGCGACGGATGTAGCCCCGGGAGAGCCGCTCCAACTCCATGCGGGAGAGCTCGCGGGGGTCCACGATGACGCCTCCTTTGCCACCCCCGTAGGGAATGCCCACGGTGGCGCACTTGAACGTCATCCAGAAGGCCAGGGCCTTTACCTCGGAAATGGTGACATCCGGGTGGAAACGCAAGCCGCCCTTCGTGGGTCCACGGCTGTCGTCGTGGCGCACCCGGTACCCGGTGAACACGCGCAGGGAGCCGTCGTCCATGCGCACCGGGATCGAGACCTCGAGGGCGGAGCGAGGCGAGCGGAGCCGTTCCACCACTTCCGGTTCCACGTGCATGTGCCTGGCGGCAAGATCGAGGCGATGCAGGGCATCGCTGTAGACATCCTGGGTCGGTTCGGACATGGGCTCCCTCCGGGCCTCTCCCCTATCCAGTGCACACGCGCTCCACCAGCACCGCCTGTCCCCAGGACGGCACCGCCAGCCGCCGGGCACTGGCAGCCCTCGCCCGGTGGATCGCCGCACAACTTCCCACGCGTCGGGCCCGGGAGCAGACCTTCCAGATTGCCTCCCGACTGACTCGGGGGGAGACGCTTCACTCCGGCAGCTGAATCGCGCCCTTGTCCAGGTCGATCTGCACGCCCTCGATCGCCCCCTCCACCGCCAGGGCTTCCTCCATGAAATCAAAGCGCCGGTCGCGCACACTGGGCCCGTCCCCTTCTCTGTCCACGTAGACCACGAGCCCCACCCGGGTCACCTCCACAGGTATCGACAACGCAAACGGGCCCGGCCTTTCCAGCTTCTCCGAATCCACCACGGGTTGTTCCGGAGCATCCAGGTTGCGCGCATCCACCTGTAGAATCTTGCCGTCGTAGCCGGACATGTGGATCTCCCCCTTGACCTTGTTCCACTCCGCCGACTTTACGGCCCCAACCGGCACTGGTGCATCGATCGGTGCCTGCTCGCTTCCCTCCACGAACAGGAAGCGATCGGCGTAGTCGGACAGGGGCTTGCCATTCCCTGGCTTTCGAAGCCCCGACCTCTCGCTGGACTGGCCCTTCTTCCACTGGGTCAGCGTGCGGGCCAGCGCTTCCCCAATGATGCGGTGTCCCAGGGCCGTCGGGTGCATTTCATCCAGAAAGAGATCATCTGCATCGTAGCCGCTGGAATTGAACAGATCGGGAAGCTCCAGGATGGGGACCCCCAGGCGCAACGCCGCATCCCGCATGACCTGTCGATAAAGCTCCCAGGCCCCGGGTTCGGTCACATCCGGATCCATGTCCATGCTCACCGCCGGCAGGAGAAACACTGCCTCCGCCCCATGGGCATGGGTCTGGAGAACCAGGTGGTCCAGGTTGCGGGCGAAGTCGTTGACCTCCACCCTCCTCTTGCCAATCTGTGACCCCGTTCCCAAGCCCCATCCCACCTTTTTCGCTGCATCCACCCCTTTGGTCACCCGGGTCTTGTAGTCCAGGATCCGGTACACCGCCGAGATCTTGAGGGCGTCGTGCATGGAGCCAATCCAGCCATCCTCGAAGCGGCTGTAGGAGGCCAGCAATTCCTTGTCCACAAAGGCATCGAAGTTGTTGTCGGAGGAGAGGTTCCCAATGACCACCACATCGGGCTCCAACTCCCAGGCCCGCATCGCCAGGAAGTTGATGGTCTGGTAGGTGCTGTACCCGGGCACTGATGCGTTGATGCCCTCAATCCCGGCGCGGCTCCCCCCAAGAGCCTCCACCGCCACACTCACAAGCACGGCTTCATCCGGTACGCGGAATCCAAAGTTGGAAGAATCCCCCGTCACCAGGACGCGCCGAACACCCTCCGGCTTGGGCACCACGAGATCCTCCCCCCGCATGCCCAACCGATTGATCGTCGCTGGGACGCCATCCATGGTGCGAATCCCCGGCTCCAGTTCCCACAGCAGGTAGGGACTGCCCGTCAGGTTGGAGGCATTTTCACTGGACTCTGGGGGGGGCGCTTCCGCCTGCCGCAAAGTGTCCCCGAAAACCAGCCGAACGCCCCCTTCCAGTACCGCCAGGTAGAGGAAGAACATGAGGAAAGGCAGCCACCGGGGTTTGGATCTTTCTTCAGCCACTCCGGGATCTTTTCACAACCGACGAGGGCCGTCATCCCCCACCGGCCGGAACACAGCACCGGAATCCGATGGTTCCATCAAACGAAGGGGCGTGGCTGCCAGGGGATCCGTAGGTGCACGGGACCGCCTCGGCGCCATAGTGACCCCCTCCCCGCTTGTCGATCTGGGGCAGTCCTGCAGCATCCTTCTGCCCGGGATCGGCCCACTCCCAGAGGTTTCCCATCAGGTCGTACACCCCCTCCGGGGTTCGGCATGCGGGAAAGGCGCCGGACTTTGCCAGGGGGATCTTCTCGAATTTGGAGAGGTCGCCAATGGCGCACACGCCCGGCCCTGCTGCTCCCCCTTGGGTCGGGTACTTCCGGCCCCCGGCGCCGGGAAGGCCATCGCACGCGTCTTCCCATTGTCGACTGGTGCAGAGGGAAAAGCCCGCTCCGGTACACACCGCATGGGCCTGGTACCAGGAGGCCAGGGTCGGGGTTCCTCCCTTCTTCGCCTGGGGCTTCCCCCGGGTGGAACCATCTGGAAAGCCCACCCCTTGATCCCGGTTGCCCAGGGGGCCCACCACCTGCACCTCAAACCGGTGGATGCAAAACGGTCCCTTCTCTCCGGCGACACCGACCATGTCCTCGGGGCAGCGGATGCCCGACCCACAGGCCATTGCCAGCAAGAACCAGGTCATTGCCGCACCCTATCACCCGCGCCGAGCGCTCCGGTGATCCACGTGTCATCCAGTTGCTCCCCAAAAACCGGGGGCCCTGCATCCGGGACCAGGTCCACCCCAGGCCACCCTGCCTCGGCAAGACCAAGTGCCAGCCGCGCAGCAATCGCCCGGTTCCCATCCCCCGTGGGGTGCATTTCATCGAGAAACGCCTCGTCCGGCTCCAGTCCCGCAGAACGAAGGCCGCCAGAGGCATCCATCCACAACACCCCCCGCCGGCTGGCCACCTTCTCCATGGCTGCAAAGTAGTCGTCCCAGGGATGGGGACCCCGGTCTTGGCGGAGCCGGGCTCGGTTGGAAGGAGCCAGCATCACCACCCCCACGCCCCTCTCGGCTGCTGCCATCAAGATCTCATCCAATGCGCGGGCATAACTGGAGAGAGCCACCCGCCGGCCCTTCGCCCGGTAGGGTTCCCGAATCCAACCGATTTTGATCTCGGGCTCTCCAGGGGGGGCCGTCCATCTCCGCAACCACCGCCAGGCGTGGCTGCGATCCAGGAAGAACTCCAGCTGCCAGGCGGGACGTCTCAGGGCCTCCAGCCAGACTGCATCCTCGAAGAAATCCTGGTTGTTGTCGCTCCAGAGCCCTCCCATCACCAGGAGATCCGGGGCGAGCTCCCATCCAACCTCCTCCAGCAGCACCTGGGTCTGGAGCGTGGAGTAGCCGGGGACTCCTCCGCAAAGCACGTCTGCAGCGACCCCCGCCGCTCCAAGTGCCTCCCCAAGTGCCCGGTGCAGGGTTGCGCCGTCGGACACCCCATGGCCAAAGATCGACGAGTCCCCGAGGGTCAAGACCCGGTGGGGTGCACCCACCTCCCCGGATTGCCGCAAGCCGCTCTCTCCCACCGTGTACCCCGCACCCTCCAACTCAAAGGCCCCGGGCGAGAGGGCCCACATGCGGGTGGAATGGGCCATGAGGGGCAGCCCTTCCGCAGGAGGATTCGAGTCAGGCACCCACCCAAGGAGCCGAATGCCAAGCTCAGCGGAAGCCCCCAGAACAGCAAGGGGCACCAGGGACATTGCCATCCGAAAGAGACGCCTTCTCCGGCGCGGACTCCTGCGGATCAGAGGGTGAAGTCCTGCTTCTTCAAGGACATCCAGATGTCATCCTCGGTGTCATCGATGCCGTCCGGGCCGTAGGACCAGAACTGGAACTCATCGTCGTACTCTTCCATCTGGTAGGGATTTCCCCAGAAATCGATGGAGGTGTCGCGGCCCTCGGACTCCATGTACTTGCGCACATAATCCGAGAATTGTCGCTGGAAATTCCGGGGAAGGCTGTCCGTGATCATGTCGAGCCGAACGAGCTTCCGGATGTTGGACAGCTCGGCTTGAACAGCTGCCACACGCGCGATGTTGATGGGTGTCTCGATCATTGCCATGATCTCTTCTTGCTGAGTGGCGCCAACGCCAGCAGCGGTCAACAAGGGCAGAAGTTGGGTCAAGGTCATGCTGCCCCATCCAAACGGATCCTTGCGAGCCTTTCCAGAGCCAGGCCCACGTGAAATGACTGTCTAAGTGCCTGGTCCAGGGCAGTGCGAGACGCCTCGATCACCGTGGTTGGCTCCAGGCAGGTGACCGTGGCGCTCCGAGGCTTCTGAAAGAGCAGGCCGATCTCTCCGAAGGTCTGGCCCGGCCCGAGCTTGGCCAGCACCTCCTCGGCTCCATCTTCCGCCTTGCGCCACACCACGCACTGCCCATCTCGAATCAGGTACAAGCAGTCGGCGGCCTCGCCCTCCTGGACGATGTGTGCGCCTTCCTCAAACTCCTTGATCTCCACCTTGCCAGCCAGACTCAGGCGGCCCGAGTTCCCCAGGCCAGCCATTTCTGGAATCCCATCCAGAAAGACCGCCAGTTCCAGGTTCTCCTTGACGCGGCCAGCCCCCTCGTCGTCCACCGACAACACGTGCTCCAGGGCCTGGACGTCCAGAGCCAGCACCTGGGTCTCTTCTGCTGCCCGGGCATCGTGGGGACTCCCAAGGCCCAACCTGTCCATGGCCCCAAAGTTCTCCCCCAGGCCGAGACTGGCCACAAAGTCGTGGCCCCCTTCGAATTTCGGCAACAACAGGTCCACCCGCCCGCTCTGCACCCAGTAGAGCCGGTCCCCCTCGAGCTTGGCCCGGTGAATCCACGCACCGGCCTTGAAATGCAGGTGATCCATGTGATCGACGAGCTTGTTCAAGGTGTCCTCGCTCACGTTCTTCACCAATTCCACGCTGGAGAGGGTGTGGACGACCGCGCTTCGGGCCTCCTCACCGAGCGCCGAAGCCTCCTGGCTCTTGTGGGGATTGGACTGGTGCTCTCCCTCGAAGACCTGCAGGGAAAAACTCACGAGGAACCACGCCCCGATGGAAAGCAGTGTCGCGACCAGCACCAGCAGGTAGACAAACAAGAATCCGCCCACCCCCATTTCCAGCGCACCAGCATCCCCCATAAGCGTCAACTGCAAGGCATAGATCTGCCCCAGGAAGAAGTCACTGAAGACCTGCAACGCCAGCATGAACCAGAGAATCCAGCAGATGGCCACCACCCGGAATGCCCCCGTACCCGGCTCGCCTTCCTTTGCCATACCCCTCACCAGCCGCTTGCGGATGAAGGTGCGTACCCGGTAGCGCTGTCGGTTGACGGCGGTCAGCACCTCCACGAGGCGAGCGCCATCCGTGGGCAGGAAGGGACAGAGATCCAGAAAGAGAATCAACCAGGCTGCCCCTGTCCAGGCCGCCAACCAGGACCCCATCCCCGCGGAAGCCAACATGGCAAAGAGGCCACCGCACATGGCGGGAACTGCAAGACCCGTGAGCCCAAACCGCAGGTTCAGGTCGCGAGGCAGGTGAAACGCCTCCCGGTCATCCACGTCCAGGTAGATGACGCCCGCGCTCCATCGCAACCCCGCCCCCTTCAAGCCATTTCCCGGTCCCGAGAGAACGGCGGCACGGGCAAGGCCCCGCAAAGACATGACCAAGACCGCTGCGGCATACACGTTGGCGAATCCCAGAACCCAGGAGCCACCCCGGACCTGGCCGGGAATCTTCTGGAGAAAGAGTGCGTCTGGGAACTCGACAGCTCCCTGCCAGACGGTCACCCAACCTCCCACGAACAAACCCGCCGCGAGACCGTAAAACGGGACCGAGCAAAGCGATTTTCCAAGGGGCGCCAGGAAGGACATCAACGTGGAGGCCGCCCGGAAATACATGGACCAGCCAAACAAGCTGCGGACCCGCCGCCAGGCAAGGGCCCGGTCCAGGGTGCGGTGCTTGTGGTGCTCGAAAAGCGCTGCCCGAACCTCTTCTTCGTTTTCCAGCATGCCCCGATCCCACAGCTGGTACAGGAGCACTGCAAGCTCCTGGTAGGCCACCGTGCCACGGGCCTCTACCAGGATGGACTCCATGTCTTCAATGGAGTGCTGGCCATCCATGCTTTCCAACACCGCAAGGTGATCGGTGTTGGCCTGCAGTTGGGTGCCGTAGCGCGCATGGTGCACCAGGATCTGCTCCCGAAAACCCCGCACAACCACCTCGTCCGAGAGCCGTGGAAAGAGTCCTTCCTTCATTGCATGCAGCCTCGCCAAGGTTGTGCCAGGTTCATCCTACCCTAATTGCGCTCTTGATTTCGCGACTCTTGAACTGGACAGTCGCCGCAGACAACGATCCACCGTGGACTTCCACTCCTCCCCCCGGGCAATGGGGACGTAGTAGGCCAGGGTAATCCAGGAAAAAGGCCCCACCTCCATGAGCAGGAAAATGACCCCATGCAGGGTGATGCCATAGGAGGCCCACACCCGACGAAGTCGCGCCCGGCGCACTCGCCTCACCCAGACAGAGGACGCCTCGGGGCGCCCATGCATCCACACGATCCACAGGAGAAACGGGGCGGCCAACTCAAAGACCCATGTCCCCGCGGTGGCCACTTGTGTGAGCGGGTAGACATGAGCCGCCCAGGTCATGTCGAAGCGGTGCCAGCTTGGCTGCTGGAGGCTGTAGTACAGCGCGGAGAAACCTCCGGCTGGGGTCCAATGGGCTGAGACCTTGTGCAGGCCGGTGGACCAGTACATGAGCACCAGTTGGTACAGAATCAACCACCGACACCAGCTGCCTGAGGTTGCCTCCGGTCGCCAGCTCCCCGTACGGAGCCGGGCATCCAGGGACAGGGTCTGGGTGCCTCCCCCCAAGACCAGCAACCACAACGCATTGTCCATGAGGTAGTCGTAGCTGCCCCCGGCCTGGGGGTTCAGGTCCGTGACCGCCTGGAAGGCCTGCAAGGTGAGAAAGGTGGTCACCCTCCCTCCGAAGCCAAGCACCATCCCCAGCCCGCCCAACAGGGCGGCCCCCAAGAGCCCATGCACCGTCGCCGTCGCCGGACCTCCCAGCAGATCCACCAACCAGGGTCCCGCCCCAAGATCCAGGTAGCCTCCGTCTTCGGCGTCATGCCAGATCACCGGCTCGATCTGCGCCACCAGCACCGAGAGGAGGGCAAACAACACGCAAAGCCCCACGGCGATGCGGAACAACGCGAGCCCTTCCGCAGGCTCCCTTGCCTCCATGCACTCTCGCCACTTGCTCCAGGCCTTCATGGGGTCGTTCCTGGCGCCGGGTCAGGCTGTACGGGGGAAAGAGGGATCACCCGCACCGACTTGTAGACTCCCTCCGGTTCGGTTCCCTGGCGAACCTCCTCCGGAGAAGGCGTGCGGACCTTGTGCATTCGCACCCGCAGGTGGGTCGCTTCTGGAAACTCCTCTGCTGCCCGATCGGCAAGCCAGTGGGCAAACTGGTTGTACGTGCGCCGATAGGACCTCCAACCAAAGCGGAAGACCACACTCCGCATGCGGTCGTGGTCAAACCACTCGGAATGCCAATCCAGGTCCGGATCGCGCCCCCGGTAGAGGGGCACCCATTCACCCTCCACCTTGAGGTCCACCACCAGGCGCGACGGGTAGCGATGCGGGGCCACAAACATCCGCCAGGACTGGTAGGTCCCGCAGTACTTGAAGTAGGGATCGAAGGGTTTCAGGAGCGTACGTCTTGCGCCCAGCCACTTGCGCGCAAACTGCCAGACCCTCTCCTCCAGCTGCTCCGGCGTGATCTCCACCCCCCACCCCTGGAGCCGGTCGGTCCACAGTTGGAGTTCATCCTGGACCGTGGGCTCGGCCCACTCGGCGCGGCGCATGGCCCCAACCGGTGCAGGGAGTGCAGCGAGGGTGATTGCCAGGCCGTGCAGCAACACAAGCAGCGCAACACAGTGGGAGCGAAACCGGAACATGGACACTCCCTATCCCGACGCATGCATCGTCAGGGGCCACGTTTCCGGACTACCCACGCGAACGATGCGCCCTGGTGCCCAAGCTGCTTTGACGAGGAAACGGCCCTTGCTCGGCCACCGGCCTGGATCCACGTCGTGACAATTAGTTGCACAACGGCCGAAGAAACCTTTTGCAGGTTCCGTGCCAGTTCTGTATAAGCGCTGGCATGGAACTTGCTTAGGCCGTCCGTTCATGCAGTTTCCCTCACCAAACCGCGCAGGATGCGCGAATAAAAACAGGACGAGGTGTCGCATGAAGCGCTTTCCTCTTTTCTTCTTTCTGGCGTTGAACGCCTGCTCCGCTCCCTTTCCAGGCCAGGACACGGAAGTCACCGGCGAACGCAAGAACGCCGAAGGCTGGTCCAACCGGGATGATCCGACGCTCTTCAGCGAGGACCTGGAATACAAGATGGATGCCCTGCCCACAGACGGCGAGGCCTTCAGTATTCCTTGGGCCAGCTCCTATTGGCCGACCTCCGAAGACAGCATCAACTTCAAGTGGGCGGGCAGCGATTCGCTGTCCCCGTCTGCCAAGTATGGCGAGGCATTCGGCGTAAGTGACGTGGAGGACAAGGTCTCTGCCAACCATGGCATCGACAACTACTCCTCTCGCACCGCCTGCACCGAGGAGACCTCCAGCGAGGTCTGCAAGAGCAACATGAACGAGACCTGCGCCATTCGGGACGGAGAAACCGAGGGCTACTGCATTCCCCGCTGGTGGGGCATCTGCCACGCCTGGGCCCCTGTCTCCATCATGGAGCCCGAGCCCGTCGAGGCGGTCACGGTCAACGATGTGACCTTTGAGGTCAACGACATCAAGGCCCTTCTGACCCTGGGTTGGAACCGCAGCAACAGCAAGTTTGTCTCCCTGCGCTGCAACAAGAGCAACAGCGCGGACGAGATTGAGTACGACGTGTACAACCGGCCCGAAGACATGGACGTGGAGTGCCGCGACACCAACCCGGGCACCTACCACGTGCTGCTGGCCAACTACCTGGGCCTGGCAGGACAGTCTTTCGTCGAGGATCGCACCTTCGACTCCCAGGTCTGGAACCAGCCCCTGCGCGGCTACCGCATCACCATGCAGAACGAGGTGACCCCCAGCGAGGCACACCAGCTTCTCGACGTGCCCGGAAACGAGGACATCGCGGAGACCCAGGAGGACAGCTTCGATGCAGCACCCGCCAAGGGCGAGTGGCACCACCAGCCCCGGTACGCCGTCCAGGCCGACCAGATCGTGACCGTGGAGATGACCGGCGAAAACGACGGCGACCTCTACGTGCGGTTTGGCAACGAGCCCACGTCGGACGAGTATGACTGCCGCCCCTGGAAGGGAGGCAGCACTGAGTCCTGTGAGCTCCGGGCGCCTATCGGCACAGAGTCGGTCTACGTCTCGGTGTACGCCTACGACGAGGAGGTCACCACCTCCGTGACCGTGAAGATCCAGGGCGAGGGCCAGGACGACACCCCCTCGGGCACCGAGTACGTCTTCAACGACGACGCCGACAAGCTCTTCCACGTGAAGCTCGAGGTGGACTACATCAGCGAGTCCAACTCCACGACCAACGGAAACCTCGCCGACCGCATTGATCGCTACACCCGGACCGACAAGTACCAGTACATCCTGGAAGTCGACTCGGATGGCAAGATCATCGGTGGAGAGTGGGTCGGTCGCAGCAAGACGAACCACCCGGACTTCCTGTGGCTTCCCACGGGTCGCAACGACTGGCAGTCCCTTGCTGGCGGCGCCATCGAGTACGACAAGATCAAGGACCTGCTGACCCAGTCCATCGGCGATGCAGCCGTGGAGACCGGCGGCAACGGCGAGTCTGTCGAGCGCAACGAGACCGGACACGTGGACAAGAACGAGTGGAAGCACTTTGGACCGTTTGTCGCTGCGGAAGGCAACTTCACCGCGAAGATGACCGGGACGGGTGATGCCGACCTCTACGTGCGGAAGGGCGCACCGGCCACCGGAACCAACTACGACTGTCGCCCCTATGACAATGACTCCAACGAGGAGTGCTCCGTCGAGGGCCCCGGTTCCTTCTACGTGGGCATCCACGGCTACCAATCCAGCGACTTCAACCTGGACATCCGCTTTGTCCAGGGCGAGGAAGTGGAGACGGTGGACGAGGAGGAGGAAGCTGCAAACGAGGTGGTGGTGAACCACCTCAACGAGTCAGGCACGGTGGCCCAGGGCGAGATGACGGTCTTCGAGCTGCCCCTGAACCAGGGACGCCGCATCGTGGCCCGCACCGAGGCGGCCAGCGACGTGGACCTCTACCTCCGCTTGGGCGAAGCCCCTACCCGGAATGAGTACGACGGCCGTGGCTTCTCCACGAGTGGCAACGAGCAGGTGGAGTTCACCGCCACCGAGGATGGCATCCTCTTTGTGGGTGTCTATGGCTACGTCGGATCGGACTTCACCCTGACGACCGCCGACGAATAGTCGCAATCGGCAGAAGGGCCCCGTGTCCGGTATTCCCGGCACGGGGCTTTTGCGCTCAGGGTCCTGCTCCAGGGGGGGGGCGGTCGACCTGCGTTCAACTCCACCCCATTCAATGGGCGCTGCTGGTCTCTCGCAGGCGATCCGCCAGGGTCACGGCCAGGGAGTGGTAGAACCGGGCCGCAAACTTGTCGTCCGCATCCAACATGGCCTTGATCTTTTCATGCTCCAGGGAAAGCAACTGCACCGGCTCTTCCGCCACCACTGTAGCGCTGGCCTTCTCGTGAGTCAGGAAGGACATTTCCCCAAAAACCGCGCCCAGGTACAGGTGCGCCAGCACCACAGGGGCATCCTCTCCCTCTCCAGGAGCGCGCTCCACCCGTACACCACCTTCCTGGACCACGTAGATCACCCGGTTGGGATCGTCCTGGCGAATGATGATGTCCCCTTCCGCGAAAGAGACTTCATCCGCCTGGTCCAAAAGGTCATAGCGGCCCGCAGGCTCCAACTCGGCAAAGAGATCGCTGAAGAAAGTCACAGGGCCCTCCAGGGCATGAAAGCTCTGTAGCCCGCCGCGTGGCCCGCGGAAAGAGGGGCCCGCCCGCAGCTATCCCTCGACTAGCTTCAGGGTCTGGTTTGTGGCGTCGTAGTAGGTCACGTACACGGTGTCCCAGGAATCGATGGTGATGGACGGGTTCTGGCCCACGTTCCCCACGCTGTCCACTGTGGATACATTCCAGGTGCCATTGGACTCGACCGCAACCTTGAGATTCCCATTGCTGAGATCGTAGTAGGCAATCACCGCTTGGTCCGATGAGTTGAACGCCATGGCGGGAGAGATCCCGACCTCGCCCGTGGAGTCCACGGTCACGGGAGTTGTCCAGACACCACCGGTCCGACAGGTATAGAGCAGGTCCCCTCCGATGGGCTCGTAGTACGCCACACATGGCGTGTTGTCGCTCTTCACGTCCAACACCATCGTGTAGGGCTCGATGGTCACCACCTCTTCCGAGAACTCGTAGGAGTTCATCTGGGAGTCATAGCGGGAGTACTGAATCTCCTCCGAGAACCAAGTGCCGCTCCAGGAGTTCGGGTCGTAGAAGGCCACGTGGTTGTCATTGGCCGAGTCCACAGCGAGGGTCGTGTAGTACCCGGTGTCCCCCGAGTAGTAGGTGTCCACGTTGTCGTAGGAGCAAACTCCTGTCAGAGCCGAGCAGTCCAGCAGAAAAGGCTCGCCCTGGTCATCATCAAAGTAGGCGATGCTGGGCATGTTGCTCGTGTCCACATCGATGGAGACGTAGTAGCCGGTGGCATCGTTCCCCGAAGAGCCGATCAGCTCCGACTGTGACGCAAATGTTCCATCTGACTCCACGAAGGTAAACCAGAGCT